>SIAJ01000083.1 GCA_009691845.1 Gemmataceae bacterium | reverse complement strand
GGGCGGTCGCGAGCTATTTTTAGCTCCTCGTGGAGCTTGATTCCAAGATTCTTGGACCGGATTTCCCTCTTTCCGCCTCTCGGCACGCAGTACTCCCGCTCTGTGTAGGTTGTGAGCCAGGGCAAACATCAACAACACCGCCTGCACCTGCTGCAGTCCCCGAACTCGCAGCATGTACATCGCTTTCGCTTCGGGCAAGCCCATCCGGGCCCCTTCGATGCTGGCGTACAGTCACAAGGAGGCGCGGGTCGTTGGCATTGCGGCCAACGTGTCCGCGAACGGCTCGGATGCGGTCGTGAAGCGGCGACAGGTCGAGTTGCTCGACAAAGGCCCAAACGTTGCGAACGGGATGGTCGGCGCCGAGACGTTGGTCGAAAGACTCGGTGATCATCCGGCCCTGCGAACGTTCGGCAAGTCGCAGCCGAGGGGCGGACTCGGCTTTGGGAACAATGTCATCCAAGGGGCGCATCCTGCGAGGAAAGGCCGCTTCCATAAGAAGAATTACGCACCGCTCCCCATCCGCGAGTGACCCTCGATAGGCTCGACCTAAACATTCACAAGCTCGGAGCGTGCGGATTGTTGGCACGCAGAGAGCGTTAGATGGATTCGTCTTATTCACACGGCTGGAGTGTGCCGACTACTATGGTCAGTACCTCGGCACCTTGGGATCGATCAGCACACTCCACGCTTCAACCCCGCCTGCGAGTGAATAGGCGTCCTTGAATCCGTTCATTTCAAGGATGGCCGCACCGGACAAACTCCGGACGCCGTGGTGACAATAGACGACGATGGTCCAATTCGGCGGAACTTCGACTTCAGACACTCTGTCCATGAGTTCGCCGAGGGGAATCAACACGCAGTTCTCCAGTCGGCAATACTCGTGTTCCCAAGGTTCGCGGACATCGAGCAAGTAGACCGGATCTCCGGCTTCGAGCTTCTTTGCCACTGTCTCAGGATGAATTTGTTTAGGCATATTACTCGTCCGCAATGTCGGGTAGATTCATCTGCTTCAGATAGATACGTTCTTTTTTTCGCATCTCGGCCGCGTCTCGTTGCGATCGATCTCCGTAACCGCAGAGGTGCAGAGTGCCATGGATGACGTACAGGCAAAGTTCCGTGTTGACGTCGTGCCCGCGCTCGGCACTTTCGCGTTGTGCAACCTCGACGCCGATGACTACTTCGCCCTCCAGCTTGCGCGCCTTGGCACCACTGTAAGGAAAGGTGATGACGTCCGTCGGGCCTTCATGTTCGAGAAAGCGTTTGTTCAGAGATACAATGGTCGCGTCGTCCACGAACGCCAAGACGATTTTGGCTTCCTTGATCTTTTCGCCGGCAAGAACCGCGCGTGCGCAATCCTTGAGGCGAGGATATTCCAGCTCGACAAGTTCCTGCGGACTGGCAACTGAGACGGAGATCATTCCTTCTCTCCTTCAGCTGGTGCGGTTGGAAGTTCAAGAGTCCCGAGCCCAAGGGAGGCTCGAGCATCTGCGACCTGGTGCATCAAGTACGAGCGCACGGCCAGGTGATCTGGCAGTATTGCGGGATCGACGGACACGGGTCCGACGATGCCGATGTCGATGTGTTTCCAAAAGTCGATCCGTTTGCCCTTGGTCGGAGGGCCACCGCGGTACGAGAAGTAACTACCCCAGTTGCCTTCGATCCAGCAGGCGAAGACCGGGGTTTGCGGTCTTTCCGAGAGAATCGCCCAGATGCCTCGGCCGAAACGGCGCAGCGGCTGTTCTTCCTTTCGTCTCAGGAAGCCCTCGGGAAAGATCACAACGCATTCGCCACGATCCAGGGCGGCAACCGCTTCCTTCAACTCCGGGGCTTCGTGTCGGTAGCTCGCCTCAGGCACGCGAATCGTACCAATGACTCGACGCATCAGAAAGGAGATCACGGGCAGGTCGTAGAACTTGCTGGTCATCATGGGAATGATCGGCAGCGGCAGGACCTTGGCCATGAAGAGCGGATCGAGCCAGGCCGAGTGATTGGCGATCACTAGCGATGGGCCACGAGTGGGCAAGTTCTGGCAACCGGGGCCACGCGAGCGAAATCGATAAATCGGCCAAAGTAGAAACTCGAAGGTTCCCTCCATGCAAGGCCGGAAGAAGCCGAGCCAGGCGGCGAGCGTACTCAGCCCACAGACAATGAGAAGCACGTTGACGACTCGGTCTTGTTCAAGAACATTGCTGCCGTCAAGTGACATGGCTAATCCAGCCACGGCAAGCCCTGCCGCACACCAACCTGCAATCATGAGTGCAATGCCGACGCCGTGATACTTGGGACTCGTCCAGGTGAAGAGATAATGCACCAGAGGGGGGAATACGATCCCGAGGCAGATTCCCATGCAGATCATTGGCCATTGAATGGAATCGTTTATTCCCAGCAGAAAGAATTGCAGGACCAGCCCGGTTGCAGCATAGGCAATGGTCCATCCGAACCGGTACGAGTGACGATTGATCGCCGCCAAGACGATGCCTACCAGCGCACCCAGGCCAAACGACATGGTATGTGCGATCACGTCCGGCTCGCGTGCTCGCTGCAGACGGATCAAGACAACCAGAATCGTCATAGCCACGAATGCCCAGACCCACAGGCCAAGGAGTGAATTTCTCGCGAGCCGATGGCGGAACACGTCCCGTGTGCCGCGGAGGAACGGACCAATCAGTCCTTCCGAAAAGCGGACGAACTCGACCGGGCGCGATGGAGCGAAGATGGTCGACACAATCGCGAGAACGGCGGGTAGCAGCGCATGCTGCGGAAAGAAACCCACCCCCGACCTCGAGACCTCGCGCAAAGGGAATCCAATCTCAAAAACAGATCGCGAGACGAGGAGGAGACAGAAGGTCCACAAGACGATCAGCGTGGTTGATTCCCATCCAGCTTTCGAAATCGCCGCCCAAACTAGACGAACCGCGGCCGCGACGAAAAAGGCGGTGGAGAGTGCGAGGACGCCAAAGACGCTCAAGGGCGACGCCTGTGGGACGAACGATGCCCAGGACAATACGCCGATGGACAGGACGCTCGAGCCGATCATCGTGTGCCAGGCTCGACAGGAACCAGCCAGACACGCGATCAACGGGGAGAGCAGTAGGGCAGGTAAACATGCGAAACCGAGCCAACTTGCGATGGCGGGTGCGTCGAATGTGGAAAAACTGTTTCGCTGTAAAGTCATCAACGTGTGCGTCGCCACGATCGTGAAGGCACTGGCTTGAGATGTCACCGCCAACCAAAGCAAGAGCAGATTGACACGATCGCGCGAAGGTGAAGCCATGTGCCTATTCTGCGCCGGATTGCGTGTCGGGCAAGCGTCCGGATTTCTCCTTTGCAATTCGTCGCCCGTTCTCGCATCATAAACCTCGTTCACCCTTCTCGAGGAATGCTTGCAATGAAGTCTCTCCGCACCTGGATTTTGTGTGCCGTGGCCAGTGCCGTCAGCGTGACGGCCGTACTCTTGCTACGCGATCGGGCCGACGCTCAGGTCGAATACAAATCGGGCATCGTCTGGCCAGAACCAGAAGTCGTCACGCCCGGCAAGGACAATGGCCCGCCATCGGATGCCGTGGTATTGTTCGACGGTACGAACCTTTCCAAATGGAACGGCGGCGACAAATGGATCATCGCGGATGGCGTTGCGACTGCCGCGAAATCGGGCATTACTACCAAGGACAGCTTTGGCGATTGCCAGTTCCACCTGGAATTTGCATCGCCTGCGGAAGTGAAAGGGAACGGGCAAGGGCGTGGTAACAGCGGTGTTTACTTCATGGGAAAATACGAAGTACAAATCCTCGATTCATTCGAGAGCAAGACCTATTTCGATGGTCAGTGTGCCTCGATTTACAAGCAACACCCGCCACTCGTGAACGCTTGCCGCAAGCCCGGCGAATGGCAATCCTACGACATTATTTTCGAGGCCCCTCGGTTCGACGCGGAGAAGAAGGTGACACGGCCATGTATCATCACCGTCCTGCAAAATGGCATCGTTGTGCAGAACCATTTCGAGCTGATTGGCGGCACCTACTACGACCGCCCGGCCGCCTACGCCGCTCACGGTCCGAGGGCTCCGATCAACATCCAGTTCCACGGCGACCCGGTGAAGTTCCGCAACATCTGGATTCGTGAACTCAAGGAGATCGTCGGCAAGAAGCCGGAGCCGAAGGAAGAGAAGAAGTAGGTTTTTCTCCCCTCCCCCCGAAACGGGGAGGGGAGTAAGTCTCTGTTCGACTTTCTCGTGGAGATACGGTAGATTACGCCAGTCCGCTCCCTCATTCTCTCCCGCCATCGCATGAACAATTCTTCGAGTCCGACTCGCGTCCGCTATTCCATCCTGGCCATGCTTTGCGTGATGGCCATGATCACATACCTGGATCGGGCAACCAACGGCATCGCCAAAAACGACATCATGGCGGCGGTCGACCGCCCGGTCGAAGATTTTTTCTGGGTGTTAACGGCGTTCCAGATTGCTTACGCCTGTTTCGAAATCCCGACCGGCTACCTGGGTGATCGCTTCGGTCCACGCAAGACGATCTTGCGACTGGTCATCTGGTGGACGTGTTTTATGCTCCTCAACCCGCTGATCGGACTCATTTTTCCGCCATCGATCACCGTGTTTGGCGCATCGATTTTTATCGCGTTTCTGTTGCTTATCTTTGCCGAGTTCATGTTCGGAGTCGGGGAGGCCGGTGCGTTCCCGAACATCACGCGTGCACTCTACAACTGGTTCCCGTCCAGCCAGCGCGGAATTGCCCAGGGGACAATTTGGTTATCCGCCCGTTTCATGGGTGGGCTCACCCCACTTACTTGGGTTCTGCTGGTTGAACTCGGCGGGCTCTCCTGGCGACAAGCCTTCTGGCTGTTTGCTGCATTCGCGGCGGTGTGGTGCCTGGTGTTCTTTTTTTGGTTCCGCAACCACCCACACGAGCACCCTGCGACCAACCAGGCCGAGCGCGACCTGATCGACGCCGGCCGGGCCGCGCACGTGGCGCACGAAGGAGTGCCGTGGCGCAAGATTTTCACGAACCGCAACGTTCTGGCTCTGTGTGCCATGTACATGGTCACGAATTTCAACTGGTACTTCATCATGTACTACCTGCCGGGGACATTCAAAGGACAGTTCCCGAGTTGGAACCAGTCGGATGGCGGAAAGATCATGCTGGCCTTGCTCGGCGGTGCACCGATGCTCGTCGGCATGGCCGGCTGCCTGCTCGGCGGAATCCTAACGGACCGATACATTCGCCGCACAGGGGACCGGAAGTGGGGCCGGCGGATCTTCGCGATGTTCGGGTACGGAATGGCGGGCGTTTGTTATCTCACGGCCGCCCAGTTCACAGAGAGCTTGTGGGTGTTCGCAATCTGCGTGATGATGGTTGGCTTCTTCAATGACTGGATCATGGGCCCCAGCTGGGCGGCGTGCCAGGATGTTGGCCAACGCTACTCGGCGATCGTGTCGGGGACGATGAATATGGTCGGCAACCTGGGGGCGGTGCTCGGCATTCAGGTGACTGGTCGAATCCTCAAGGCTTACACGGTTAACGGCAACATCGAATCGCAGGGATATGTAGTTCTGTTCACGCTCTACGGGCTGGTTTACTTTCTAGGCGTGGGAGCTTGGATGCTGATCGATGCCTCCAAACCGATTCAATTCGAGGAACCGAAACCGGCGAGCGGAACGGCGTAAGCCGCCGGGTAGTGACATTACGCACAAAACCATGCGGCTTACGCCGCTCGGCACGCTGATCGTGCGCAAGTTCGCTCTTGCCCCGCGTGAACTTATCAGGGACCGATACGCTCGCGGGAATCTCTGTGCTCGAACTCCGGCCGATGACCGTTGCCGATATCCCGAACGCCCTGGCCATGTGGAACGGCATGCCGGGGATCAGTTTGTTCCCTTCGGACTCGATCGAAGGCATCACGAAGTACCTCGAACGCAATCAGAACCTTAACGTGGTGGCCATTCTGGATGGCAAACTTGTCGGGGCCTCGATGGGCGGTCACGACGGACGGCGAGGCTACCTGCATCACGTCGCAGTTGTGCCCGGCTTGCGTCTGCGTGGCATTGGCCGGGCGATGGTCGAATGGTGCCTCGAAGAGTTCAAGAAGGTCGGGTTGGGCCGCTGTCACATCCTGGTGAACGCTGACAACGTGGAAGGGCTACACTTTTGGAAGCACCTCGGTTGGAACGTGCGACCTCACGTGCATTTGATGTCGTTTACGATTGACGCCGATCGAGCATGACCAGCCGACGAGATCCTTATCACAGATCGCCGAGTTCCTGGATCGGCTCGCGAATTTCGAGCGGGAAGGCATTCGGTGGGCCTTTTCTGCGATCGTGAAGGTACTCGAAACCCGACGACTAACTCTTCTTCCCTTCATCCATCGCCCCACCCAACTCCATATACTTCGGCGGCTGCATTCCCGCGAATCGTTCCCTGGCTAGGCTGCGGGCGTCCCATTTATCGGCCCAGGTTCCATCGGCATTCACCACGCGGCGATGTTCCTTGTCCCACATCAGCACCTGGCCGGTGCGATAACTTTGCACGCCCATCGCGGCAATCGTGACGGCGGCTGCTCCGAGTTCCGGCGGGCACAGCGTCGCTCGATTGCGGTCGCGGACACAGCCCAGGAAATGTTCCCACATGCTGACCGTCTCATTCGCGGGTGGCGAGACATCAACGGTTTCCGTCGGGTCGATCGACTTCTCCAGTCGGCCCGGCAGGCCGGAAGCCCGTGTGGGATCGTCGCGCAGAAGTTGCAGGCCACCCTTCACGAACTTGATCGCACCCAATCGGCCGCGGATTACTTCTTCGACGGGATAAGCACTCACGGTGGTGGAAGTGAACACGAACTGAGCCCCCTCGTCGAAGTCGGCGACGAGCGTGGCCACATCGGGCACCTCGCGGCCATCGTGTTCCCAATAGAGGCCGCCTAGCCCAGCCACGCGGCGTGGATAACGCAATCCCGTGGCGGCCAGCAACTGCGTTGCCTTGTGCGTCAAAAGATCGGTGAACACGCCGCCGGAGAACGGGGCATAGCAACGCCATTGAGCGAACGCGGCACGGTCGAAGGGCAAATCCTTTGGGCCAAGAGGTTCGCCGTTGACTTCGAACTGGTGGCCGAGAAACAGATCCCAGTCGATGGCCTTCGGCGACATCTTCGCCGTGAGGCGATAGTAACGCCACTGGCCACGCACGTCGTTGCGATGCACGCCCGTTTGCGCCTGCACGACCGGCCCGATTCGGTTCGAACGAATGAACTCGTTGGCCTTCAGCCAGGACGAGTCGGCCATCGACTGCACGCCCACCACGACGACACGGTTGTATTTGTTGGCCGCATCGATGACGGCCTGGGCCTCGCTGGCCGTGCGCGTCATCGGCTTTTCAACGAACACATCTTTGCCCGCGGCCAGGGCGTCCAGCGTCATGCGTCCGTGCCAGTGATCCGGCGTGGAAACGCAGACGAGATCAACACCTTTGGCATCGAGCAGCCGGCGATAGTCCTTGGTCACGCGTGTCGAATCGTTAATGTTCAGCCCGCACTTCTTGGCGGAAGGAAACAGGCCTTGCGAGTAGTTTCGCCGCGTGAATTGGCCCGGCGGAAACTCATGGTCGTAGGAATCTTCCTGTCCGTCCCACACATCGCAAACGCCGGCAGGCAGAATCGATTGGCCGTCCTGCTTCAACTTGAGGACAGCATGAATGTGCGCCTGCGCTCGCCCGCCGCAACCCAAGAAGGCAATGCCAAGACGCTCGTTCGACCCGGAAATCCCCGCATAGCTCGCGGCCGAGAGCGATAGGGCGGTCCCCACGGATGCGGTGGAACGAAGAAAGTCACGCCGATCAACCGGCGGGCCCTGAGGTTCGGACATTGCGGATTCCCGAGAAAAGGCACGAGCAGAAAGCGAAACCGGCGGCAGGTTATTGTACTGGCTTGGGGCGTATCAAAGGTAGAGCGATTCGCGGTTTGTTATGCTCGCCGTGCAAAATCAGACTAACCCGACGCGTAAGCGAGGGACGTAGCTGGTTTCCCTCACTCACGCGTCGGGTTAGTGGGGGATGTCACATTCTTGGCCGCAAGCAAGACGGAGGATTGAACTCATTCCCAAGTTCCGGGATAATGGCCGAAACGGGATTCGATTGAGGACCACTCATGGGCGATCCACTCGCGATTCACGAATTCAACGAAGACCTGACCTTGGCCCTGGAGTTTCTGAAGCGAACGCGCTGGGAATTGCGCGAGTTGCGGAAAGTCCGCGTCTGGAAGGATCGCATGCAGATCCTCGATGTGAATAAAGATTATTTCGAGATTCAGGGCATCGGCTACACGCACGACGAAATCGTGTCCTTGCTGCAAGCCGTGAACACGGCCTTCGACCCGCAGACGATCCTGGAACCGACCACGGCCGAATACAAGGAGTTCAACACCGGCCGGCGACACACCTGGGCAGAAGATCGGGTGATGTAGCCTTCCATAGTAGTAGGCACTCGAAGTGTGCCGACTACTTTAAATTCAGCGTGACATTTCGGCTGCGAACCGCCACAATACTTGAACCTGCCCTCCTACGCAACCTCTCCCGGAGTCCCTCCGCATGAACCCGGAAACGAATACAACCCGCCGTGATTTTCTGACCACCTCCGCCATCGCCGGCGGGCTTGCCTTTGCACCGAGCCTGTATGCCGCCCAAAACACGGCCCTCAGGATCGGCCTGATCGGCTGCGGTGGACGTGGAACGGCGGCCGCCAAGAATGCGCTTAAGGCCGACTCAAACGTCAAGCTGGTCGCGATGGGGGATGTGTTCGAGGATCAGCTCAAGTCCTCGCTCGGTCAGCTTCAGCGCAACAAGGAGATTGCAAGCAAGATCGATGTTAAGCCCGACATGTGCTTCACGGGATTCGATGCATACAAGAAAGTCATCGACGCCAGCGACGTCGTGCTGCTGACTACGCCACCTCACTTTCGGCCCATGCAGTTGAAGGCCGCCGTGGAGGCCGGCAAGCACGTGTTCGCCGAGAAACCGTTGGCCGTCGATGCTCCGGGTGTACGCAGCGTGATCGAAACCGTTGCGAAGGCGAAAGAGAAAAAGCTCGGCCTGCTCGTGGGTTACTGTTATCGCTGGGACTTCGCCAAGCGTGAAACCGTGAAGCGGATTCACGACGGGGCCATTGGCGACGTCTCCATGATTCATGTGAACTACCTGACGGGCGAGTTGTGGGATCGCTCCATCAAGAAGCCCTACGACACGATGGAGTACCAGATGCGGATGTGGTACTACTACACCTGGCTCTCCGGCGATCATATCGTCGAGCAGCATTGCCACAACCACGACAAGGCCGCCTGGGTGTTGAAGGGAGAGTATCCTATCTCCGCGTACGGTGCCGGAGGCCGGCAGAAGCGAACTGATCCAAAGTTTGGCAACATTTTCGACCATCACACGGTGGTCTACGATTACAAGAGTGGTGCCAAGGTGATCTCGATGTGCCGGCAAATGAGTGGTCCGGGCATCTACAACGAGGTGACCGACCATGTCTACGGTTCGAAAGGTCGAGCGGAACTGATGAAGCACGTGATCGTCAACGGCGGAAAAACCTGGGAGTTCGACGGCCCCGGCTCCGACATGTACGACCAGGAGCACATCGAGTTCTTCGCGGGCCTGCGTGCCGGCGAGCCCATCAACAATGGCGAGGAAGGTGCCAAGAGCACGATGATGTCGATCATGGGCCGCATGGCAACCTACACCGGGCTAAAGGTTACCTGGGACATGGCGATGAAGTCGAAGGAAGATCTGAGCCCGCCGAGCTACGATTGGGGACCGTTGAAGTATGCTCCGCCTGCGGTGCCAGGCGTGACGAAGTTCGTGTAGAATGGTCGCAATTGCTGAGCAATTGAGGAGAAGAACATGACGGCGACGTTGACTGCGAAAAATGAGCTTCTGCGATTGGCGAACCATCTTTCCGACGATGCAACGTGGGATGATGTGTTGTACGAGATCAATGCAACTCGAGAAATCGAAGCGGGTCTAAACGATTGCCGTGAGGCACGACTTGTATCGCTGGATGAAGTGCGCAAGCGACTAGGAATTCCAGAATGAGTGTGAAGTGGAGCGAGAGAGCAATCTGCCATGTTGGGAAGGTAAGGGAATACGTCGCAGGTAAAAGTCGCTTCATGTTGAGGATGTGATTCGACGAATCTACAAGAAAACCGAAGCTCTCGAGTTGAACCCATACTTGGGAGCATCGGTTCAAGAATACTCCGACAACAAATGACGGGAGTTGATTGAACCTCCCTTTCGAATCCTTTATCGCGTTCATGAAGATTCTGTCGAAGTCGTTGCTGTGATTCACGGACGACAATACCTACCTCGTACTTCAAGATTCTGAACCGGAGTTCAAAATGAACCGCCGAACTTTCCTTTCTACCTCCGCAAGCATCGCTCTCGCGGGTTCCGCAATCGGGGCCGACGAGGTCAAGAAACCGATCCTCAAGAAGGCCGTCAAATATGGGATGATTGGCGAGGGCAAGACCGTCCTCGACAAGTTCGAACTGGTCAAGAAGCTTGGCTTCGAGGGGGTCGAGATCGATAGCCCCTCGGGATTAAATCTCGAAGAGGCCAACGAAGCCCAGAAGAAGACCGGCATCAAGATTCATGGCGTCATCGACTCGGTTCACTGGCGGGACACGCTGTCCCATCCCGACGAGAAGGTGCGGGCAAAAGGCCTCGCCGCTCTGATCGGTGCGATCAAGGACGCGAAAACGGTCGGGGCCGACACCGTACTGCTCGTTCCCGGCGTTGTCAACAAGACTGTCAGCTATCAAGAGTGCTACGAACGTTCCCAGGCAGAAGTGAAAAAAGCCCTTCCCGAAGCGGAAAAGGCCAAGGTCAAGATCGCCATCGAAACCGTGTGGAACGAATTCATCACCAAGCCGGAGCAACTCGTTCAGTACGTGGATGATTTCAAGTCCGAATGGGTGACGGCCTACTTCGATATCTCGAACATGATCAAGTACGGCGTCGCCCCGGCCGACTGGATTCGCAAGCTAGGCAAGCGAATGGTGAAGTTCGACTTCAAGGGTTACAGCAAGACCAAGAGTTGGTGCCCCATCGGCGAAGGAGACGAGAATTGGCCCGAGGTGCTGAAGGCCCTCGGCGAAGTCGGCTACAACGGCTGGGCGACCTCCGAAGTCGGCGGCGGCGGCGAGAAGCACCTGCGCGACATTGCCGAACGCATGGACAAGGTGCTTGGGCTGAAGTAGGACACGCCTCCCGCACTGTCTAGTTAGGTGGTATCGGCAATTTCGTGCGTGGCACGACTGTCTACATCGGCAAGGCATTTGGCGACCAGAAGCGAGCCTCGAATGTGCTGATGTTGCAGTCGCGGCCCGCAATTCTCCTTAATCTCCCGGCTTTGCTCCCGCACACGTTGGCAATATAACGCCCTGCATACCGTTGCATCCTTCTCCGAGTATCCGTCCCGATGAAGATTCACGAATATCAGGCCAAGGAGTTGTTCGCGGCCGCCGGCGCGAACACGCCCAAACACATCGTCGTTAAGACCCCCGATGAAGCCGCCGCCGCCTTCGATCAACTTGGCGGGAAAGGTGCGATGGTCAAAGCCCAGATTCACGCGGGCGGACGCGGAGCCGGGCAACTCAAGGGGTACGCGGAGAAACTGGGCGGGGTGAAGTTCGTCTCGTCGCGTGAGAAGGCCAAGAGCATCGCGGCCGCCATGCTCGCACATTCGCTGGTCACGATTCAAACCGGCCCCGAAGGCCAGCCAATCAAGACGCTGATTTTGCAGGCCGATGCCGAGCCCGACAAAGAATACTACCTGGCGATGACTCTCGATCGTGCTCTCGGCGTGCCAGTGATGATGGCCAGTGCAGCCGGCGGCATGGACATCGAGAAAGTGGCCCACGAGACTCCCGAGAAAATCCTCCGAGTACCCGTTAGCCCCGAAACTGGCTTGCAGACCTATCAGGCCCGGCGACTCGCTTTCGATCTCGGCTTCACCGGCGATCAGGTCGAAAAGGTCGAAAAAATCATGCTGGCTCTCTCCAAGGTCTTTCTGGAAAAGGACGCGAGCCTGGCGGAGATTAACCCGCTCGCCATCACGAAAAAGGGTGACGTGGTCGTTCTCGATGCCAAGATCGACTTCGACGATAACGCCCTATTCCGCCACAAGGACATTGAGGCACTTCGAGATTTAGGCGAAGAGAACCCGGTTGAGGTCCGAGCCGCCAACGCGAACCTCAATTTCATCCAGCTCGATGGCAACATTGGCTGCCTGGTCAATGGGGCCGGCCTGGCCATGGGAACGATGGACATCATCAAGTATCACGGCGGCGAGCCAGCGAACTTTCTCGATGTCGGTGGCGGAGTTACCCCCGAGGCGGCTATCGAGGCATTCCGAATCATCCTCTCCGATTCAAAGGTGAAGGGGATTCTCGTCAACATTTTCGGCGGCATCGCCAAGTGCGATCTGATCGCGGAAGCCCTGGTAAAGGCTGGCCGCGAAGTGGGCTTCAAGGTCCCCGTCGTCGTGCGTCTCGAAGGGACGAACGTTGACAAAGCCCGCGAAATCCTGAACGGCGTGAAACGCGAGTTGCCGATGATCCAGTCCGCAGCGGGTTTGACGGAAGCGGCGAAGATGGTTGTCGCGGCGGCGAAGGCTTAGTCATCGATCGAACCCAAGCAACAACCGGACTGTCTCCCCGCGTCCACGATTTGCACATGAGGAATAACATGCGGCCAAAGACGGAGAAGCGATGGGCGGCAGCGACACTGCTCGCCATTTTCGCGCTCACCGGTTGCGACAGCAAACCGATGGGCAAAGGCTCCACGAGCGAAAGCACGACCGCGGGTCTTGCCCCATCTTCAGGGCCGAATGCTCGTCAGTCGGCCGATGCGTTCCTCAAAAACTTGACTGAAGGCAAAGCCTCACCCGATCAATTCACGGCATGGTTCAAGAAACAAACTTCCAGGCTTATTGCTGAAGTGGACGCCGCCGACTGGCTCGCGGATTTCAAGGGAACGACGTTCGTTGTCGGCGAGGAAACCAAGTTCGGCAACAGCATCGTCCTACGCGGTCGAGCGGAGCCTGCGAAGGATTCGTTCACGCTCCGCCTGACCAAGGAAGGCGATTCCCTTAAGGTCGATTGGCTCCATCGCTCCAGCCGCATGAGCAGCGGAATCTCCGCACCGGCGGACTCAGACCTGGCGGCCGCCCAGGACACGGCGCGAAACTTCCTGGATGTATTGCTCGGCGGGAGCCTTCGCCAGGCTCAAACCCTGATGACCTTCGAGTGGAAGAAATCCGTGGCAGGCGAAGACCTAGGTTTTTTGACACAGAAAATGCGTACCTGGAAAAGCTGGGACGGTGACTTCGTCGGTTACACGATCAAGAGTTCGGAATTGAACGGAACGAAGGACGCAGCGACGTTCACGGTCGAGATGGATGCCGGCACCAAAAAGACGCCGTACACCGTCAAAGCCAAAAACGTCAATGGCCAATGGCTCCTTGAAGCGTTTTCGAAATGATTCGGCACTGAACACTAACCAACCACGACAATCTCTCATGAGCATTCTTGTAGACCGCAATACTAAGGTGATCTGTCAGGGCCTCGGCAAGGCCGGCACGTTTCACGCTATCCAGTGCCGGGAATACGGCACGCAGATGGTCGGCGGCATCTCGCCTGGCAAGGGCGGAACCGTCAAGGAGGGCTTTCCGCTCTTCAACACGGTGGCCGAGGCCGTCGCTAAAACCGGTGCGAATGCCAGTATGGTGTTCGTTCCTCCCTCGGGTGCGGCGGACGCGATCATGGAAGCCGCCGACGCGGGCATCAAGGTCATCGTCGCGATCACCGAGGGCATTCCCGTCCTCGACATGGCCAAGGTGAAGCGGTTCCTCGACACGAAGCCTGGGGTGCGCCTGATCGGCCCCAACTGTCCGGGCATCATTACGCCTGGCCAGTGCAAGATCGGCATCATGCCTGGCTACATTCACAAGCCCGGCACAGTTGGCGTGATCAGCCGGTCGGGAACGTTGACCTACGAGGCAGTGTTTCAACTCACGGCTCTCGGGCTCGGTCAATCGACCTGCGTCGGCATCGGCGGCGATCCGGTCATCGGCACGAACCAAATCGACCTGCTCAAACTGTTCCAGGAAGATCCAGGCACGGAAGCGATCCTGATGATCGGCGAGATTGGCGGCACGGCCGAGGAACGAGCGGCCGAGTACATCGCCAAGAATGTGACCAAGCCGGTGGCCGCGTTCATCGCCGGTCAAACGGCCCCGCCAGGAAGACGCATGGGCCACGCCGGTGCCATCATCTCAGGCGGCAGCGGCTCGGCCCAGGACAAGATCGCTGCGTTGAAGAAAGCTGGTATTGAAGTGGCCCCGACTCCGGCCGATTTGGGGTCGGCTGTGAAGGCGGCGATGGCAAAGAAGAAGTGATTGGTGGCTATGCCTGCTCTGGCCGTCGCAATTCAAGCGACGTGCCCTTGACGTGCAACTTTACCCTCTCGTTGACCGAGTACCCTGCGTCCGCCAGCACACGGCCGAGTCTGGTAATTGCCCCACCCGACGCCATGATGGTGGGGGAGACCCAGACATACTTGTTCTTGGTCGTGGACCGGAGCCCCGCGCTGTACTCCGCTCCTGCTACGCGCAACCGCACGGGCACCCGTTGGCCCGGACAGTGCGGTAGACCTGCCGACCGCTCGGTCGGGACGTGGATTTCGAGGCGCGGGGTGCCGTCCGCGTAAGGCTCGCCGGTACTTCGCACTACACCGTCTATAATCGTGGCCGTGGCGAGACCATCTCTCGCTCTCGTCCCATTGGGACGCGAGCCGCCCTACCAACGAAGGGAACTCGTCGTCAGTATACTCGCCGTCCCCAGCGATTGCCTGATCCATCATGGTGCGGCACAGCCCGCACGTCCTCGGCCTTGCCCATTAGGCGTGCGGAGGAGGGCAGCCACATGGCGATTCGCTCAATGTCGTGGTTACGGTCAGGCACCACACACTTCATTTGTAAACTCCGCGACTCGGCATCCGGGCCGAAGGGCGCGATGTTCTTCGCCGCAGTCGGCGAACCACTACTTCAACTTCGAATAATCCGTCCCCGTCAAGAACATGCTGTCCGCTTTCTTGACGATTGGCCCATCCTTCTCGCTGTCGGCTTTGGCCTTGATCCAGTCGGTGTCCTTGCGGAAGGCGTCCCAGGATTTGTTGGCCGCGTCTCTGCTTGGGTAAGCGAGGATGTAGACCAGCACTTCTTCGGCCTTCTCCTTGTCGGTCGGCGTCCAGAAGCCGATGATCGTGATGCCGTGCTTTTCGAACAGCTTGCAGGTGTGGTCGCGGAAGCGGGCGTGCATCGCCTTCATCTTGCCGGGATGGGCGTAGTACGTGCGCATCTCGAAGACGCGAGTATCAGTCGTCGGCTTTTCTTCGGACTGCGAGGTGATGGTGGTCATGAGCGCGATCGCCAGGGTTAGAACGAACCGTTTCACAGTGGCTCCTTCGGAGTTGGTGGGACGTGGAAATGATAGCAAGAAGCTCACGCCAGGCCGACATCGCGTTTCACGGACGAGTACCAGTTCACGAACCAGCCCGACTTCACCTTGTTCAGGGCATGATCTTCCATCACGGTGACGATGAGCTTTTTCACGTCCTTTTCGAGCACCCGGCCCTGGGCAGCCGTGAGGACACTCCGAAATATCTGCTCGAACATACTTCGCTGGATGAAGCCATCCTTTTCGATCGCGGCCCGGCACAACTCGCGGGTTCGCGATCGTAGATCGTTTTCTTGAGTGAAGCCCTCGCTTACACAGACTTCAGCCAGTGCGGCAAGAGCTTGATTGATCTCGATGCCTCGATGGATGGCAATTTGGAGGATTTCCCGCTCTTCGTTCGTGTCGATGTATTTGTCGTCGCGGCCACGTGCGCGGATCTCTTCGACTAACCGTTGCTTAATCTCGTCGAGCGTCATGGAAATCCCGCAATGTACAAGAGCCGTAGCCAGGTACTTCGTTTTCGAGCCGACACGCATTTCGTGCCAGCGCGAGTATAACCCGGCACTGGGGCCACTTCAACGTCGCGGACACCTGGTATTTGGTTTATTGGACAGTCTGGAGCCAGCTGTAATGAGAGCAATTCTTAATAGCAGAAGGGCACACCGAAGAGAAACGGTGCGAAGACGTGTCAGGACTCCGGACAGGGCTTCACGGCCGGCCGGAAGCGTCCTGATTGACTACCAAGGCGGTGGGAGAGGCTTCCGGCAGGTGACCGTGGATGGCCTCGTAGACTTCCTGGCGATGCACGGGAACGTCCTTCGGGGCGACGATCCCCAGTCGAACTTTATCCCCACGAATCTCCACAATCGTGATTACAATATCGTTATTGATCACGATACTCTCGTTTTTCTTCCTGGACAGAACGAGCATGGCTGTGTATCCTTCCAATTCGTAAGTTACCACGGGAGGAAATCGGTCGTTCCAGTTGGTTTGACGACCGTTCGTGCAGCCCGCGTCCGCACATATTCTGATTGATGTTTCCTCGATGGCGTGGTTGCCAGCAGGTGTGGCTGTCGCATATCAACTCGCGCGCCAATCAACCTTCATTTGCCACGCTAAAGGTATTTTTCCGACTCGTCAAGGCACTAGATCAATCTTTATCCATTTTTTCCTGACATTCTGATAATCGCTAAACTATTTATTTATACGTCGTTTGACGCTCTGAGGATCGATTTCCGTCGAACTATTCGCGGTTTTGAACGAAAAAAGAGCTGGCGGACTCCCGCAAAGGATTCCGCCAGCCCTGAGTTGACTTGAAAAACTCTCAACGCGAGGTCAACATTTTGCGCCTGTAGTATTCCGCGATCTGCCGCACCGTTGCATCCGGATCGGATCGGCCCATTTGCTCCAAGCGTCCACCCAAGTTGGTTTTGCGTTCGGCGGCTAGACGAGCGGCACCAGCTCGAACGGCCGGATCGGCATCGGTCGTAAGACGTTCGAGCCACACGGAAACGTCGAGTTCTTCTTCATATGCAAGGTCGATGAGCAGTTTCTGTCGCTCGGCGGGTTCGGGGGCGGCGTATCGTCGGCCCAGTCGAATATCCCTAGGCGAACGGCCCCGGCTGCGTAATCCCATTTCCGCCAGGCGGCGAACTTCGCTATCGCTATCGTGCAAACAGCGAAGCAGGCCATCGTCATTCACGGCCGGCTGGCTGCCATCGCGAACCGGGCCGAGCGCGAGAACGGCCACGCGTCTAACTTCCACATCAGGGTCTTGCAACAGCGGTGCGATCTCTTCCAGGCAATCGACCTCTGGCCGAAGTGCGGCCGCGATGGCTTGAATACGAACCTCGACCGATTCGCTCTTCGCGGCCGAGGCGACCATCTTCTTTGCCTGCAACGCGATGTTGCGATCGTTCGTCGAGAGCACCAGCGGCAGCAAGTCCAACGCGGCCGAACGGCCAGGGGTACTGAACCGCGGTTCTTCCTCGACAAAGTTTCGTGCAAATGCCGTCCGCCGCTCGTCGTCCTTTGGCCAGGACTCGACCATTTTTGCGAGTGCGGTCTTTGACGATGTGCAAACGCCAGGATTGTCGTGCCGAAGCAGAACCAGTAACGTCGGCACGGCAGGTTCGCCGGCGTCTGCCAGCTTGTCGGCCCATTCCGAACGCCGATCATCGGCGGCACGTTCCAATCGCTCCGCGCAGTACCAGACCCATAGCCGCTCGCGCTGCCAAATGCCCGCCACGATGACCAACATCAGCACCGGCAAGCAGGCACGCAAAATACGGACGATCCGCCGTGGACGGGTAGACGGGGTCAAAGCGGGACTCTGGGACATCACGGCCTCCATGCCGAAAGAGAAGTTTGCGACTATAGGCGAGGGACACACGTTCGGGCAAGAGCAACTGGGGGAACGTTTCGCATCGTTCATGTAGCTGAATCCGTAAGAATTCAGCCCAGCTCCACCAGATTGGTGCAACCCACAATTCGCCGTCTAAAACTGAATCCTCACGAATTCAGCTACATGCTCGATTGAAACTCCACTGGAATTGCTGTGTGAGATTGGCTATGGGCTCGCTTGCTGCACGCTCTTTAAGGGGGGTTCTGGTTATGCGCCAACTGTTGCTCGCGGCCTTCGCCGCCATGCTGTTTGGATCGATGACGATGGCGCAAGAGTACCCGCCGGTTTCGCGCCCACAGCCTGGAAAAACGGGATTCGACATACCGATCACGGGAAGAAATCCTTCCATCCCCACAATCATTCCGCGTGAAGAAATTGCGGACCCGAAACTAAAATACAACTACGAACTCAAGCCGGAACACGGCGAGTTCCTGGTCTTCGTGAAATCGTTTCAGGGCAAATTTGCCAGCGATCAATCTGGCCTCGCGCGTGAATTGGCCGAGGGGCTAGTCGAATACATTCGCACCGAATGCAAGCTCTACGCGTACATCTATGAAAGCGGCTGGCCGCAACGGCAGCAACGCAAGAAGGAAAAAGACGCGATGGAGGTGGAGGCACGGAAGTATTATGCCTCACAGGGCCATTCGCCGGCCGAGATCGACAAAGAACTTCGCAAAATGCTGAAGATGGCCCGCATCCCGGACGAGTATTCGGTCTTTGTGGCACCCGGAAAGGGCAGCCTGAAGAACATGGACGAAGCTCTCGATTTCGCGAAGTACGTTCGCAGGCTCAAGGCCCCTCCAGCGGAATTTTGCGATTCACTCGTGGTTGGATCCGCTCAGGATCTCGCTCGCCAAAAGGGCGAACCCAAGAATCCATTCCCGATGGCCATGCCGGGCCGCAATACGACTCTGCCCAAGAAGGAAGTCACTATGGAACGTCCGAAGGCGGACGATTTCCTGATGAGCCTGAATGCCGGCAAGCCGAACAGCCTGATTCACAATACGAAAAAGAAATACACGCTTGTCGTCAAAACCTACGGAACGAGTGCCGGTCAGTTGCAAAAACCTGGAGAGGTGACCACGGTCGCCGGACGTTCTGATGGGGCACTCCTGGAGCGATCCGCACAGCATGCTCATCTCATGGCTGAAATGCTGCGCTCGATGAAGAAGAAGCCAGGTCCTTTCGAAGCCTATGTGTTACACACTCGATTCGAGAGTTTCTTGTGTGTGGGTGAATACGACAGCCAGGAGGATCCGCAACTCAAGGCTAATCTCGAAGCCCTTAGGAGCTTCAGAGTCACGGACAAGGAATCGGGCCAGGTGCTTGAAACATTCATGGAAAAGCCGCTGCCGGCGATGATCCCCAGGCCATGATTTGCTGGATGAGCAGGTCTTCTTCCCCGTGCCCACCGCGATGACAGCCGTGAGCCACGGCGATACAAGCGACGAGAACGAGGAGCCAGCGCGCCAGATTGTGGCACGACGCTTCGCGTCGTGAATGTCGCCATTCGCTTCGCGAAAGTGCGAAGCAGGCCTCCCAAGTGCGCTGAATGCCATCTCGATAGGCGGCCCGCACTTTCGCGGAGCGCAAGGCGACAATGGGCGGCCAGGTTTTTTCACGACGCGGAGCGTCGTGCCACATTGGTCGCTCGGACTCATATCGAGACACTTGCTTCACTTCCAACACGTCCATTTAGAGAATCTCATCGACGACCTCGCCGGCCACGTCGGTTAATCGCTCATCTCGTCCACTGTGCCGGAACGTCAGTTTCTCATGATCAATGCCAAGCATGTGCAGAATGGTCGCGTGGAAGTCGTTCACGCTCACCTTGCGTTTCACGGCCCTCATGCCGAACTCGTCGGTCGCACCGATCGCTCGGCCGCCTTTCACGCCACCGCCGGCCATCCACATGGTGAAACCCCAGGGATTGTGATCGCGGCCACGTCCGCCCTGCGAGAATGGCGTTCGCCCGAACTCGCTGCACCAGACCACCAGGGTATCGTTCAGCAAGCTCCGCTGTTTGAGGTCCTTGAGCAATGCGGCAATCGGCCGATCGACGTGTCCACACATCTTCTCGTGATTGCCGTTGATGTCGTCGTGCGCATCCCACTGCGTCACCAGCGGACCGCCGCCACTATAGACTTGCACGAAGCGAACGCCGCGCTCAACAAGCCTTCGCGCGAGCAAAAGTCGCGTTCCAAAATCGGCCGTTTCCTTGCGATTGAGCCCATAATCCTCGCGTGTTTTCTCCGTCTCCTTGCCGAGATCGACGGCCTCGGGTGCATGCTTCTGCATCTTGAAGGCCAGTTCGTAGCTCGCAATGCGGGCGGCGAGATCGGTGTCTTCCGGACCGAGATCCTTCTTGTTCATCTGCCCGATCAGGTCGAAGGTTCGCTTCTGTTGTTCGGAACCAACGCTGGCCGGCGGCTTGAGATTCAGAATCGGCGAGGCCCCCTTGCGGAACAGCGTGCCCTGATAGACGGCAGGCAAATAACCAGGGCCCCAACAGGGTGCGCCGCCTTCGGGCGTGCCTTCTGGTTGCAGCATCACGCAATAGGCCGGCAAATTCTCGCTCACGGAACCCAGGCCATAAGTGACCCACGAGCCAAGCGACGGATGGCCCATCAACGTGCGGCCCGTGTGCAGTTCGTACATGGCCGGTGCGTGAATGGCCGAGTTTGCCCAACAGCCTCGTAGATAGGCCACGTCGTCCACGCACTCCGCGAATTGCGGCATGAGATCGCTGACCCACATGCCGCTCTTGCCGTGCTGCTTGAACTTGCGGGTGCTGGGAAGAAGGTTCGAATCCCCCTTCGTGAATTGGCTGGGAAACTTGCCAATACTCTCGGGGAGTGGCTTGCCGCGCCACTTTTCCAATTCCGGCTTCGGGTCGAACAAATCGAGCGGAGAAGGCCCACCGACCATGAACATGAAGATGACGCTCTTGGCCTTGGCCTCGAAGTGCGGCTTCTTCGCAACCAAGGACGAGCCCGAGGCGTCAGCGAGGGCGGCCTCTCGTTGCATGAGCCACGAAAGTGCTATTCCGCCAAGGCCGCCGCCAGAGCGGAAGAGAAAGTCACGACGAGCAAGGTCCAAGGTCATGCGAGGTAGAACTCTATCGAGGAAAAATCACAATCTTGCCAGCAGTTGCCTGAACCGGAAACGACTCCGCTACCGGGCCCACGAACTGAACCTCCATCTTCTGGCCGCCTTTCAAGTCCTCGAACTTGGCGGGCTTGAGGTCCTTGCCGGACATCATGAAAATCTTGGTCGCCTTGGTGATCTTGATGAAAGCCTTGTCGTACTCGGTGTCCTTGGCTTTGGCGCCTTCCACAAGCATGGTGCCGACAATGCCTGCTTTCTTTTCGTCGTCGGTAGCCGGTGCGACCGAGATTGGCATGCCGCGTATCGCGATTTTGTCCCCGTCCTTCGCATAAGCGGGAACAAATGCGATTAACGCGACGAGACTGGCAAGCAAGCGTGTGATGGTCATGTAAATCCAGATGCGAAAGGTTGGTTAGGGATGACTGTATCTCCGATTGGCGAAAACGCCAAAGATTTGCAGTAGGTTGTGACACTGCGGCTCATCGCGTCTTGCCACGAAGTCCGACCTTTGACAGAATGCCCCCGACTTCACCGCCTTGGGAGTCGTTCATGTCGTGATTCTACCTTTCCTTCAGTGTGCTCGCCTTTTCTGCCCCGGCCTTGAAGCCGAACGAGGATCGCATCCCGTATGTCTCCGGCGATGACAACGATCGGCACTATTGACGTCGTGAAGTTGGACGGCACGGCACCCGATAAACTCACGAGCGGCGTAGGGAATCATCTGTCTCCGATGTGGTCGCCGGATGGCAAAGACAACAAACAGATCACGAATTGAGGGGGCATCCAATCCGAATGCCTCGTGGGCGAAAGACGGCAAACGGATCGCCTTCGGCTACTTCAACGGCGAAAAGAGTAGTGTGAAGATCATGGATGCGGACGGCGTGAGTTTGAAGACGTTTGCGGAAGGGGGCCGTGTTTCCTTGCGACCTTGAGAGGGCGATCGTTGACGGAAGCGTCGCTCTGCGTAAAGCAAATACTACTTTCCAAGAAGATTGCGGAGTTCAGCCATGCTGTTGATCGGATTTGTTTGGGTGCTTCTCGCGACGGCCATCTCGATTGTTATCAAAGTAATCGTTCCCGGTCGTTGGGAAGATCACGGACCGACGATCATGATCGTCGCCGCCGCGGGTTCCTCGCTTACGGCAATCGGGGGAATGATGTTGCTTGACGGACTGAACAGTGCCGGGCCGCCTTCCACCGCGGAGGCATCCGTCGGCATCGGCCTATCGCTACTCGGCGGACTGGGTGCTGTCGGCCTGTATGCCGTGGATGCACGTCGGCGACAGAAGGTTTAACGAGGGCCGAGAACGCCAATCTTCCGATTGGCGTTCTTAAATTACGAAATCCAACTCGGCTCCCAGCCCTTGCGGTAATTTTTCCGAAGGAACGAATCCGCCTTCACGTCATTTATCGCAATCATTTTCTCCGCATTCCATTCAATCTTCTTGCCGGCCATGCGAATCGCGACGGTGCCGAGTAGGACTGCCTCGGTCAGTGGTCCCGAATAATCGAAGTTCGATGTCGTCTTGCCCACGCCTCGGCAGGCGTCTGCCCAGCCGGTGTAGTGATCGACCGAGGGGACCTTCTCGATCTTGAAGTCCGCAAATTTCTCTTCCGGCAGTAGTTTTGGCATCGCCACATGGGGGATCAGCAGTGATGCCTTCTCGCCAATCAGAATCGAGCCGGAGCCAGGCAGCTTGTACCCTGTCGGCAGTCCCAGCTTTTCAAGCGGCGGCAGTTTTCCTTCGCCGTCGTACCACGTGAGGGGCAGCATTTTCCCTTCCGTCCGTTCCGTACCGGGGAACACATATTTCACCGTCGACCATTTGTACCAGATTTCCTTGTTCATCTCCGCGGCTTCTGCTTGCACACTCAGTGGTGCGGTCAGGCCGAGGGCCATGAACACTGGGTCGAGAATGTGGCAACCGAAATCTCCGAGCTGGCCATTCGAATAATCCTGCCAGGCGCGCCAGTTGAACGAGTGGTAGATCTTTTCCTTGAACGGGCGTTCGTCGGCGACACCGAGCCACTCGTCCCAGTGAACGGTCGGTGGAATCTTGTCCGCACCTTTAGGTCGATCGTCGACGAGGATCCAACCCATCTTGCCGGACTGCCAGGAATGCACTTCTTTCACCTTGCCGATGACGCCGTCGTGAACGAGTTTCACGGCCGTGCGATAGGCTTCATGCGACTGAATCTGATTGCCCATTTGCGTGACCACGCCGTATTTCTTCGCGGCGAGTCGCATCTGCCAGGCTTCATGAACGGTGTGCGTCAACGGCTTCTGACAATGCACGTGCTTGCCGAGTTGCATCGCCGGCAAGGCGACCGGAGCGTGCATATGGTCGGGGGTCGAAACGACAATCGCGTCGAATTCCTTGGGCTTGTCGAGGACTTTTCGCCAGTCGGTGAATCGTGCCGCGTCCGGGAATCGCTCGGCAGCGCGGCCGAGAAAAGGCTTCGATTCGTCGATGTCGCACAGAGCGACGACGGAGACGTTCGGACTTTTCGCTATTTGCGTGATGTCGTCCCAACCCTTGCCGCCAACGCCGACGGACGCGACGCGAAGCTTTTCGTTCGCCCCGAAAACACGCGAATAACTGGATGCGGTGAGAACCGAGGCCGCACCAGCCTGGAGAAAGAAACGACGGGAAAGGAGAGATTGCATGTCACACACTCGCGAAAGAAGGAATATGCTGATGGCGAGACTCTAGCCGGTAGCCGAGCGAGTTTCAACCATCTTGTGGGGTGGGTGGAGGCTTTGCGGAACTCACCGCGTACGACTGGTGGGTTCCGCAAAGCCTCCACCCACCTTACCAAGGAGCAAACAAACATGCGACATTCCTTCGCAACACTCATTCTCCTCGCGGTCTCTTTCCCCGCATTCGCCGAACCGAAAGCCGGCCGCACCGAGTTCACTCGCCTGATCGCGCACTGGGCCGAGTACGCCGACGAGGATTACCTAAAATTCGTCGCGGAAGCTCATCCGGAAATCTGCCAGATCGGTTTCTACGGCGGGCA
>SIAJ01000082.1 GCA_009691845.1 Gemmataceae bacterium | reverse complement strand
ACGGCCGATCAGAAGAAGGAACTCGAAGCCCTTCAGAAGATGGTGGATGAGAAGCTCACCAAGATTCTCAGCGAAGATCAGCAGAAGCAACTCAAGGAAATGGGCGAACGCGGTCCAGGTGGTTTCGGTCGGCCAGGCGGCGGTCTCCCAGGCGGCCGCCCGGGTGCGGGCAACCCACCGCCTAAGAAAGATAATTAACAACGAATGAGAAAGGCCACCGGGACAAACCGGTGGCCTTTTCTTTTGTCAAGAAATTGTGAAGATTTCATGACGGTTTACGAACGCCGTCGTTACCTTCCTCTCAGAGACTCGTCTTTGTTCCTTTACGGCGAAACATCCATGAAGAAGTTGAAACTGCTTTCGTTCTCGGTGCTGGTGCTTGGCTTCGTCTGCCTCGCAACATCCGAAGGCTTCGGCCAACCCGATCCAAGGAACGAGTTCGACAAGAAAGGTCCGGGGGGCAAAGGGGGGTTCGGATTCGGCCCTCCCGGAGGCCAGACGCGCAAGATTCTCAAGGACTTCGACAAGGACAAGAACGGCTGGCTAAATGCCGAGGAACGCAAGGAAGCGCGCGAAGTTGCCAAGAGTGGCGGGCGTGGCGGCAAGGGTGGCTTCGGACCTCCTGGTGGATTCGGCCGTGGCAAACAAGAGCCCCCGAAGCCGGGGCCAAAGGTGAAACCGAATGAAGTTCAGAACTATCCGGGCAAGCCACTTTACGATCCCAACGTGCTGCGAACGATCTTCATCGACTTCGAAAACGCCGACTGGGAATCCGAGATGGAAGATTTCCACGGCACGGACGTCGAAGTACCGGCCACAGTCACCGTTGATGGCAAGAAATACCCGAGCGTCGGCTTCCACTTTCGCGGCATGTCGTCCTACGGTGGAGTTTCGGCGGGCTTCAAGCGATCGCTAAATGTCTCGTTCGATCTCGCCGATTCGAAGCAGAGGCTCTACGGAGCGAAGACGCTGAATCTGCTGAACGCTCACGAAGACGCTTCGATGCTGAATCCTGTTCTCTATTCACACATCGCTCGCAACTACATCCCCGCACCGAAGGCCAACATGGTCAAAGTCGTCATTAACGGCGAAAGCTGGGGCCTGTATTGCAACGTGCAGCAGTTCGACAAAGTCTTTCTGAAAGAGAACTACAAGACTGAAAAGGGCACTCGCTGGAAGGTCAGTGGCAACCCGGGCGCTCAAAGCGGCCTGGAATACACGGGCGACAACGTGGAAGATTACAAGCGCAAGTACGAGATCAAGTCCGGCGAGGACGAAAAAGCGTGGAAGGCCCTGATCAACTTCTGCAAGGTGTTGAACAAGACCCCGCCCGACAAGCTCGAAGAAGCACTCAAGCCGATCGCGAACATTGACAACATCCTGTGGTTCCTGGCGCTCGACGTGGCCCTGATCAATTGCGATGGCTATTGGGTCCGTTCGAGCGATTACAGCATCTACCTGGACGAAAAAGGGAAATTCAACCTGATCCCGCACGATATGAACGAGGCATTCCGTCCAGCGGGCGGGCCGGGCATGGGCGGCGGCGGGCCGCGAATGTTTGCGATGGCGAAGCCGGGCGAAGTTCTTGGGCCGCCGCTGCAAGACATGCTGCGAATGACCGAGGCCCAGAAGAAGCAACTGGCCGAGTTGCAGAAGGAAGTGGACGCCAAGCTTGAAAAAGTCATGACCGAAGAGCAACGGGCTCAGTTCAAGCAAATGCGCGACGCGATGGCTAACTTTGGTCCCCCAGGAGGTCCTGGCGGGCCCGGTGGATTTCCGGGTGGACCGGGCGGCCCTCCGGGAGGCCCCGGCGGTCCTCCAGGTGGTCCGGGCGGATTCCCAGGAGGGCCGGGAGGACCGGGCGGCGGCATGGGTGGCGGTGGCTTGAATCTTGATCCGCTAGTCGGCCTCACTTCGACGCGCATGCCATTGCGAAGCAAGCTGTTCGCGGTGCCGAGCCTGAAAAAGAAGTACCTGGAGAACGTCAAGAAGATTGCCGAGGACCAACTCGATTGGAGCAAGCTCGGCCCCACCGTTGCGTCGTATCGCAAGCTAATGGAAAAAGAAGTTGCGATCGACACCCGCAAGCTCGAATCGACGGAAGGCTTCATGCGTGCGACGGCCGACACTGCAGAAGCCGGCCCGCCGCGAGGCCGCGAAATCAGCCTGCGAGCTTTCGCGGATGCCCGGCGAAAATACTTGATGGACTACAAAGAGCCGACTCGATAACCGAAAACCGCGATGAGATGTGGGAGCGTGAATATCGCTCCCACATCGCGCGGTTATACTCAGGTGGATTGACTGATGCCTTCACGCCTCGCGTTGTGTCTCGCGCTCATCCCATTCGCTGCCACGTTCGCGGCCGATGAGAAAACAAAACCTGCTCCTGCCAAGGACATTTTTGGGCAGACGAAGGTCTGGCAGTTCCATCTGAGCCTATCTGCCAAAGAATTCGAAGCCATGCAGCCTGCCGCCGGCGGCTTCTTTGGCGGATTCGGCGGACCGCCCGGCGGGCCACCCAAGCAACCGGCACCCCCGCCCAAAGCAAGCGACCCGAATCGCGACGTTCACAAGAGCGTGTTCAACATGGATTTCCCAATCGCCAAGGGAGAGTTCTCAGCCGAGGGTAAGACATACAAGGACGTCGCTATGCGCTACAAGGGCAATGGCAGCTATCTGCCGACCATGACCAAGCTCAAGCGCAATTTCAAAGTGGAACTCGATCGCTATAGCGATGACCAGCGCTTTCACGGGCACAAAACTATCAACCTGAATGCGTCGGCCGTAGACCCGACGAGGCTTCGCGAGGCGATCGGCTTCGGCATCTATCGCGATGCCGGGGTTGCCGCACCGCGAACCGCGTTTGCCGAGGTCACGCTGACTGCCGAAGGCAAATGGGACAAGGAGTACCTCGGTCTCTATACGGTGATCGAGCAGGTGGACCGTGCCTTTCTCAAGAACCATTTCAAGGATGGGACCGGTTTGCTCTTGAAGCCCGAGCGAATGCGTGGCCTGGATTACCTCGGCGACGACTGGGACAAATACAAGGCCAACTACAACCCAAAACACGAGGCAACCAAGGAACAGGCGAAACGGACCATCGACTTCGTCAAGCTCGTCAATGTTGGCGACGATGCCCAATTCAACAAGGAAATCGGCTCCTACCTCGACGTCGATCAGTTCTTACGCTACATGGGCGTGACGGCCATGCTGTCCAACATGGATAGCTTCTTCTCGCTCGGACACAACTACTACATGTACCTGAATCCGAAGACCAACAAGTTCGTGTTTATGCCCTGGGACCTCGATCTTGCGCTTGCGGGCTTCCCATTTATTTTCAGTCCGGAAGTTCAAATCGACTTGAGCCTCTCGCATCCATACCCGGGAGAATGCAAGCTGGCCGACCGCCTGCTGGCCATCAAAGACGTGAGCGAGGCCTATCAGAAAGTGCTGAAGGACATCGCCAAGACCTGCTTCACCAAGGAACGATTGATAAAAGACATCGAGGTCCTGGAGGGGGCGACCAAGGAGATCATTGCCCGTGAGACGAAAACGACCGCAGCCCGGAAGGAAGCGGCTGGCATCGACTTTAGTGCGTTCTCTCGCGTACCCGACTTGCGGACGTTCGTCGACAAACGCATTGCATCCGTGACGTCCCAGCTCGAAGGCAAGAGCAAGGGACAGATTCCTCCGGCCATGCCGAATTTCGGCGGCCCCCCGCCGGGTGGCCCGGGCGGCCCCGCTGGACCACCGCCGAGGATTGGCGACATTCTTCCCGGCCCGGCACAAGACATGCTTCGCCTAACTCCCGAACAGCGAAAGAAACTAGCAGAGATTCAGAAAGGTGTTGACAAGCAAGTGGAAGAGCTTTTGACTGAAGAACAGCGAGCGACCCTCAAACGCATCCGCGAATCCCGGCCCGGCGGTCCTGGAGGTCCCGGAAAAGAACCGCCCAAGTTTCCGAAACAGTAAGCGTCCTGGCGGAATCCAGCCTTCGCGCAGGCGATGAAACTCTCGGCGCGTTCTGTATCCAAGTAATTCGTTGTCTTGAATCTGGAGAACTGCGGAATGCCTGATTGGTTCAAAGAGGCGATTGGCGGAGCTGGAGGGGAAGCACCAACCCTGGACACGATCTGCTCTCGCCTGGTGTTGTCCTGGGTGGCTGGGTTCTTCGTTGCCGGCGTCTATACCGTTGGCCTGGGTCGGCGCAAGGACGAGTCGGCCACTCTCCCAACTACGCTCGTCTTGCTTACGATTGTCATAGCAATGGTCACGCTGGTGATCGGCAACAGCGTGGCCCGAGCTTTCGGGCTGGTTGGCGCACTCTCGATCGTCCGTTTCCGCACGGTTGTCGAGGACACGCGTGACACGGCCTTCGTGATCTTCGCAGTCGCGGTGGGCATGGCCATCGGGGCCGGCTATGGATTGCTGGGGTTCGTGGGCATGCCGGCCATTCTGTTTGCCGCGCTCATCATGCGCTATGGTGTTCACGATACGGCCGCGAGAGGCACGCGTGGCACTCTCTCCGTCAAGATTGGCCTGGGACTCGACCCGGAAACCTTACTCGGCACGATTCTTTCGCAACATCTCACCGAACAAAGGCTCGTAGGGAGCAGTACCGCCAAGCAAGGGGCCGCCATCGAACTGAATTATCAGGTACGCATGCGACCATCGGGCAGCGCATTTGCGCTCGTCGCCGATTTGAATCGCATCGAAGGCGTGCAGGGGGTTGAGTTGCGCGGCTCGTGACTCGTGGCGACAGAACTCCGCTTCTGTCGCGTCATTTGGGGCAGAAGCGGAGTTCTGCCCCCACGAGTATCTGCATCAACACTTGTAAAAGTCTGAAATCCAGTTGCGATTCGATACGAAGCTGAGATAATCCTTCTCACCCCCGCGAGTCCGCAGCTCGGCGGGACTGGTGCTTCAAACGTCTGCCGGGGACACCCTCCTGAATCACTCCTCCACTCATGCCGCATATGCTCCGCCGATGCTGACGCGTCGCCGGCTATTGCAAGCAGGTACGCTCGGCTTACTGGGGCTGGACCTGCCCCGATTGTTGCGGGCGGAAACGAGTCGTGGCTCGGGATCGATCCGTTCGTGCATTCTGCTTTACTATTACGGCGGACCAAGTCACCTTGACACCTGGGACATGAAGCCGAACGCGCCGAAGGAAGTGCGCGGCGAGTTTCAATCCATCGCCACGAAGGTTCCGGGAATTCGAATCTGCGAACACATGCCGCGAAGTTCTCGGATCGTGGAAAAACTGGCCATCGTTCGCTCCGTGCATCATCCGATGCGCAACCACAATGCGGCTGCCGTCGAGGCATTATGTGGGCGTACTCCCCTGGGGGGAGACCAAGAGCTACTCAACGACGACGCGAACAGTTTTCCCTGCTACGGTGCCGCCCTGAATTTTCTGAATCCGGGCCGGCACAATGTTCCCACGCACGTCGCCCTGCCACAACCGATGTACAATGTCGTTCGGCTCCCAGGTCAGACGGCCGGATTCCTCGGAGCCAAACACAATCCATTCCAGGTCAATGGCGACCTGACACGTTCCGATTTCCGCGTCCATGAATTGACGCTGCCTGCTGATCTCTCTCCGGCTCGCATGGACGACCGCCGCGAACTGCTTTCGATCGTCGAGAGCCAGACACGCGGGGTGGAACGACGGCTGGCCGGGCGCGGCCTGGCCGTTCATCAGGATCGGGCTTTCGACATTCTTGCCTCCGATGAAGTGAGGCGTGCCTTCGATCTGTCGCGGGAAAGCCAGCGGACACGCGATCGCTACGGCCGCGACACGCTCGGCCAAAGCCTCCTCCTGGCCCGTCGCCTCGTCGAGGGGGGAGTGCGCTTCGTCAATGTCAACGACAAATTCAACAATGGCCAGGCCGCGAACTGGGACAGCCACGAAAACAACTTTGGCCGGCTAAAGAACGACCTGCTGCCACCCTCAGATTTGGCTTTCTCGGCTCTGATCGAAGATCTCGATGCTCGCGGCCTGCTCGAAACGACGCTCGTGGTGGCACTCGCGGAGTTCGGGCGGACGCCGAAGATCAACGGCAACAAAGGTGGCCGCGACCATTGGCCCGACTGTTTCAGCGTCGTCATGGCCGGCGGAGGAATCAAGGGCGGAATGGTACATGGGGCCAGCGACCGCATCGGTGCCTACCCGGCCCTGGACCCAGTCTCTTCGGGCGATCTCGCGGCAACATTATTCTGGCGGTTCGGCCTCGATACCGAAACCGAGATCAAGGACCTGACCGGCCGACCTTATCGCTTGGCTGACGGCGAGCCGCTGAGGGGTTTGTTTGCTTGAACGCGGTGGTCACCAGCACGTCTCAATCTCAAACTCTCCCGTTGCAAACTACATTCCTCTCGCTTATTCTCCCTGAATCTTTCTCTTTTTTCGGTTCTTCCATGAAACGATTCCTCGCATGCGCTATGCTCCTCCTCGCGATTGGCTGTAAGCCATCGGAGGAAACGGCCACTCCGGTTCCGGCTCCCGTTCCCGGGGCCGGCGTGGCCCTAGACGAGTCCGGACCACATGCCGCTGGGAAACGAGTGTTCAACACGCAAGGATGCAGGAATTGCCACACGATCGGAGCAGATGCCTCCGGCCCCGCCAAGCAAGGCAAGGGAGGGAAAACGCAGGGCCCGGATCTGGCCAGCGTTGCAAAAGACCCGGAGCACACCTCCGAGTGGCTCGCGGATTTCGTTCGCGATCCCAAGTCTAAATACTCCTCCTCGCGGATGCCTGCATTCAAGAGCAAGATTAATGACGAGGACTTCAAGGCGATGATCGAGTATCTCGCAAGCCTGAATTGAAAAATTTGATAGCCTCGAACCGATGGCTCTGCGATACTCAATTGGTTGGGAATGCAACCCATTTGGATAGCTCGCTATGCTCAGCCGTAGTCTCAATCCGCATGAGAATGAACATCGTGCCGGTAGCGTGCGCTCGCTGTTCTCTGCCAGCGATCACATTCGCGTGGGTTCGCGACGCTGGTTTCTTCAAACCGGTCTTGCAGGAATCGGTGGGCTCTCCCTGCCGAACTTGCTTCGCGCTCAGACGCCGCAAGAGAAGACTCGCGAACGCAAATCCGTGATTCTCTTTTGGCTATCCGGCGGACCGAGTCAGATCGACACGTGGGACCCAAAACCGGACGCGCCGCCAGAAGTTCGTGGGCCATATGCCACAATTCCCACGAGCGTGCCCGGCGTTCGCTTCTGCGAACATCTGCCGCTGCAAGCACGGATCGCTCACAAGTTGACGGTCATTCGCTCGGTGGATTCATCCTCCAGCAATCACACGCCTATCACGATGCAGGCTGGAAATCCACTTGCCCGCCGAACGGATAAGGGCCGCGATGGCGGGGGCTACCCATCGATGGGTTCCGTGGCCGCGAAGTTCCGGGGGCCGAACGTGCCAACGATGCCGGCGTTCATTGGCCTTGCGGACTCCTGGAAAGCAGATGTCTGGGGTGCGGGAGAACTCGGGCCCTCCTTCGAGCCGGTAAAAGGGAACGAGTTGCCGGGACGGCTGGCATTGCCCCCCGGCATCAGCGTTCCCACCCTCCGGGAGCGTGGCGACCTGCGCAAGGAGTTCGATCGATTTCAGCGCGATCTGGATGTGTCGGCACAAGCGCAGCACATCGACCGTTATTCCGGCATGGCCCTCGACATGGTGAGTTCGCCGGCCGTCCGGCAGGCGTTCGAACTGCAAAACGAAACGGATCGGCTACGCGATAACTACGGTCGCTCTAGTGTCGGGGAGAAGGCGTTGCTCGCACGCCGGTTGGTTGAGGCCGGAACGACTTTCGTCGTGGTCAGTGGTCGCTGGGGCTACTTCGATCATCACGGAGACGATGTGCCGCCATGGGGTGGGATTCAAAAAGGTCTCACGCCGATTTTGCCGACGATCGATCGGGCGATGTCCGCGCTAGTGGAAGATCTGGATGCACGTGGGTTATTGGCGTCCACTCTTGTGCTCATGATGGGCGAGTTCGGTCGCTCACCGGTGATGACGAAAGATCGTGGTCGAGAGCATTGGGTGCCCGTCATGTCCATGCTTACCGCAGGCGGAAACTCGCCGGCCGGCACAGTGATTGGTAGCACGGATTCAAAGGGCGGAGCGATCAAGAGCGGACGTGTGTCCCCCTCGGACCTGGGCGCTACGGTGTTCAAGCACCTCGATATTCCACTCGAATCGCAGTGGGTGAATCCCCAAGGCCGGCCGATTTCGATCGTCACGGAAGATGGCCGGCCGATCCCCGAATTTTCTTGATGGCGATAGTAGCCCGCGCACTCCGCGTGCGGAAGTGAATGTGGCACGACGCTCCGACCTTGTGCAAGAATCCAAACGTGGCGGCAGGCCTCCCGGCCTGCCTGGAGCAAAGGTCCAGCAAACGCGGCCAAGTCACACGAGTTACATGGGTACAGGCCAGGAGGCCTGTACCCGCTAAGATTCTCGCACAGGTTTGGAGCGTCGTGCCACATAGTGTCGATCTTTCTTGACAAGCTCTCCGTCTTGGAGGTCGGCACACGGAGTGTGCCGACTACTCTTGGAAACTCACCCCATGAACGAAGCCGAACGCTTTCTCGCCCGTCATGCCGAGCTATCCCGGCGATTCTTTTTGCGGGCCGGCGTCACATCCGTGGCGGCGGGTTGGAGTCTGACCCAGGCACACGGCGAACCGCTGCCGCCGGATCTGGAGAAGGCCATCGCCAAGCTGGAGACCTATTTCACCACGCAGGAAGATTTCCGCGATGTCTCGCGCGGCAAACCAGTTCCACACTCCTTACCTGCCGACAAGAAGAAGGAAGTCGGTCTCACGCGCGAGACATGGAAACTGGAAGTCATTGCCGATCCCGACAAACCGGCCAAGCTCGGCAAGCAATTCACGAAGAAGGACGGCAACGCTCTGGATTTCGAGGGCTTGCTCAAACTCGGCGAACGCCATGCGGTCCGCTTTGCGAAGGTGATGACGTGCCTGAATATCGGCTGCCCGCTGGGTACGGGCATCTGGGAAGGCGTACCGCTTCGCGAGGTTCTCTGGCGAACGGAGCCGAAAGAAAATCTTCGCCGCGTGTTCTATCACGGCTACCACAACGACGATCCCAAACAGCTTTTTCGCAGTTCGCTGCCGGTTGGCCGCGTGCTGGAGGATCCCGAAGATTTGCCGCCGGTGATCTTGTGCTACAAGCTGAACGGCGAATTCCTGACTCCGCAACGGGGAGCGCCGGTGCGGGTCGTCGTACCGGAGGCCTACGGCTTCAAGTCGATCAAGTGGCTCACGCAAATCTCGCTCTCGAATCTGGCCTTCGCGAACGACACGTACATTGACGGCAACAACGATGTGGATTCCGCGCTGAAAACATTCGCGGCCACGCTTTCGGTTCCCATCAACAAGCCGAAGCAGCCGATTCCGATCACGGGCTATGCACAGGTTGGAATTTCGGGACTCACGAAAGTGCAAGTCTGGGTTCAACCAAAAGGGAAAGGCTGGCCTGCCGACGATCCCTATTTCACTCAGGCCCCATGGGTTGACGGAACGATCCTCGGACCACCGGAGAAGTGGGGTGGCAAGCTGGCGCAGGATGCTGTTCCCGCCGACACGCTCGGCTTCGATGTCAAGGGGCAGCCCAAGACGTGGCCGATGCGATTATCCAAGGCACATTGGGCAGCGTTGCTTCCTGGTCTAGAGGCTGGCGAGTACACGTTACGATGCCGCACGATCGACGCGAAGGGCAAAGCCCAGCCGATGCCGCGACCGTTCAAGAAGTCGGGCCGCTGCGATATTGAGGAAGTCGCCTTGATTGTCCGTGCGTGAGAATCCGGTTCGTGTCTCAGTTAGCCCCCGGCTTGCAGGAGCTGCCTGCCTTTCCGCGACAAGCCGGGGCTAAAGGAGGCGTTATCAGAATCCGAGAACACCTCTCTTTTTTAGTTGACAGTTTCGCGCGCAAACCCGATATGACTTCCCGTCTACTCGTTTCATTTCGAGCTGAAATTGCCGGCACGGTCACGGGCCAGGGGGTTCCGCCAGGATGCGCAAGGCACGGAAGCCAATACCGCGAACACTTAACGTCGAATCGCTCGAAGCCCGCGAAGTCCCGGCCATCGCTACGCTGTATGGTTCGAGTCTCATCGTCGATGGCACAAATGAGAGTGAAACGCTTGTCGTCCGTCAGGACGGCAGCAGCATTTCCGTGGATGGCACGCCAATCCGTGTCGGCTACCGCACCGAGTCTGTGCTGCCAACAACGCGAGTTTCAACAGTCATCGTTCGGGCCCAGAGTGGGGACGACACGATCAACATTGCGACCCTCAAGGTCAACGCGATGGTTTGGGGAGGCCAGGGGAACGACCGCATCTACGGCGGCAACGATATCGCTTACGGCGACCAGGGAAACGACACGATCCTGGGGCCTCGGGGAATGATTGGCTCGTGGGCGGCGAAGGCAACGACCAGATTTGGGGCGGGTCCGGCGGCGACTGGATCAGCGGCGACAACGGTGCCGATCGAATTTTCGGAGATTCAGGCGACGACTCGTTGAGCGGCGGTGAAGGAAAGGACACGCTCATCGGCGGAAGCGGAGCCGACGATTTCGATGGGCACGGCTTCGGCATGGGAGCAGCGGACGCCGAGCGGAACTTCGACACCTACCAAGATGAATTCGACCTGTGGCGACCGATCGCGACCTGGAGCAGTTCCCCCATTCGCAAGGGTGAACTGGACGACCCGGGCTACCTGGCAGCACTCGCCAGCTTGTCCGAGGCCGATGTCAAGAAAGCTATTCGCGTTGTCGCCAAGGGCGTGTTTGATGTCACATTGCCGGGAGATCGCCGAACAATCCGCATGAATTTCGATGGCACCTGGAACGACAACGATCCGAAACCCGCGGCCGCGTCCAATCCGTCGTTTGCTTTGATTCTGCTCAACCGAGCCCGCCTGATTTCATTCGGCATCGATCCCGATCGGCGCTACACGAATGAGGAATGGGACAAGCAGAACCTGCGGACAGGTGGTCGGCTTTACGATGCGGCTAGCGCACTCCGGCAGTTTACCGGGCGAAGTGTCGCCTGGCTGAATCCTTACAGTGTCGATTTCAACACGCTGAAAACTCGTATTGAAGGTGGGGCCTCCGCCATCGCCTTAATTTCCCGTTCCACGAAGCGCACCGCCAATTCCGCCGGAGTGATGGGAGACACCGAGTACGTCGTCCGTCGCCTCTTCACCGATGCCACGGGCCGACGCTGGGTCGAACTTTGCAATCCGCTCGGCACCGATTGCGGCGATGGCCAACTGATGGACAAAGCCCCCGGTGCGATCCTCCAAAATGACGGTATCGTCACGATGAACTGGGACGAGTTCCGGAAGTGGTCCAACTTTACGGCGTTGTACGTGGCGTAATATAAATGCATCCATTGCTGAGGAGCCCGAAGCGAGGCCCGGTCGAAAACAATTGCCTCGCTCCGCTTCGGGCTCCACCTGTCCGCCAAGCTTACTTCACCGGTTTCAATCTCACCTCGCGAACATCCATCACGGCCGCGGCCTTCTTCATCTTCGGCTTGATCGTCAACGTGTAAAGGCCCGGCTTTTCAATCGAAATCTCGCCGATGTCGCGGGGCTTGAAGTTCTGAAAGTGCCCTGTGTCTTCCACGATGAACTTGAGCGATTGCTCGCCGATGGCCACCTCGACTTCGCTACCCCCATGGCCCTTGCCGCAGCCTTGAAGCACTTCGACCGTGAATTTGCCCCCACGCGAAACGGTAAACGGGAAGGAGGCCCAGTCGTCCTTGTTCACCCAGTAGCCGAGGGTGTTCTTGTGCGGCAGCGGTTCGAAACGGAGCATGGTGCCGAACACCTCGGCCGTACGAGCGGGCATCACGATCGTGCCGTCCTTCGCCTGCGGGTTGGGGACGTAATCCGGATTTGGCGTCGGCATCTTGGCCCCAACACTTGTTCGCCAAGCTGCCAGTTGATCCGCTAGCTTCTTGACCATGTCCGGCTTCTCGGCAGCGAGATTACGGCCTTCGCCCACATCCGCCACAACATCGAATAGTTCGCGACGATCGTTTTCGTAGAACTCGATCAGTTTAAAATTGCCCGCGCGAATCGCACCGCCCGGCTTGCTCCCCTGGTTCGCGTAGTGCGGATAGTGCCAGTAGATGGCCTCGCGTTCCATCTTGCCGCCTTTCAGTACGGAAACAAGATCGATGCCGTCCGTCTTCGCTTCCGATGTCACCGCACAGGCCGAGAGCAGCGTGGAAAAAAAGTCGATACTGCAAGCGGGCACGCTCGTGGTCGTGCCGGACTTCACGCTGCCTGGCCACTTCACGATCAGCGGCACGCGAATGCCCCCTTCGTACAGATAGCCTTTGCCTTCGCGAAGCGGCGAGTTGATCGTCGCGGGGGCAGGCATCCCTTCCAGCGTGGCGAGTCCACCGTTGTCCGAGGTGAAGATTACGATCGTCCGTTCGGTCAGCTTCAGGTCGTCGAGTTTTTTCAGCACTCGGCCGACCGCTTCGTCCAGACTTTCCAGCATCGCTGCGTAGATCGGGTTTCCTTGTTGGCCGAACGGTCGCTCCTTGTATTTGGCGATCACCTCGGCCTTCGCCCGCAACGGCGTGTGCGGTGCGTTGTGCGGCAAGTACAAGAAGAAGGGCTTTTCCTTGTTGTGGTCGATAAATTTCTCGGCCTCGGCCGCGAAACGATCCGTGAGATACTCGCCTGCGGGTGCGGTCTCCAGCCCTGGCATCGCGCGATTATCTTTCTTGCCCACGAATGGTGCGAAGTAGCTGAGCGGCGTCCCGGTATGATCGCCGCCGATGTTGACGTCGAAGCCATGCTTCTCAGGCGTCGCATCCTTGCCGCCGAGATGCCACTTGCCGATGAGGCCCGTCACATACCCGGCTTTCTTGAACGCGGCCGCAATCGTGGTTTCGCTCACGGGCAGATCGTTCACGAGTTGCGGACGCTTCAACTTCGAATCGGGTCGATCCGGTCGTCCCGGCAGCCAATCCGTGATGCCCATCCGTTGCGGGTATTTGCCAGTCATGATCGAAGCCCGCGTCGGCGAGCAAACGGGGCAGGCCGCGTAGCCGTGCGTGAATCGCAGCCCCTCGGAGGCCAGCCGATCAAGATTCGGCGTCTTGTGGTAGGTACTGCCATAGCAGCCGAGATCGGCCCAGCCGAGATCATCGGCCACGACGAGCACGACATTGAGTCGCTCGGCGGAGTAGACTGCTCCAGCAAGTAGGGAGATTACAAACAAGGAGAGAAGGTATTTCACGGGCATCTACTGGTGAGAGATGGCGACGTGAACAAGTTATCCCTTGGGGAGATGTAGGCAACCGTTTTTTTATTTGCGCAAGCAAAAGCCCAATGACACCCGTCGCTGGGCTCTCATGGAAATCATCAACCTAATTCGCCGTTTCGAAGGTCGATCCAAACGTGATGGGCCAATTTCCGTTGGTGAGTGTATGCGAGCCCGCTTCGCCTTCGAGCAGGATGCCGCCTGCCGGACCGGACTTCGGCGTGCCACCGTTGTTGTTCGTCGCATCGATGATCGTATCGTCACCTGCTCCGCCGTGGAAGTCGCCGAAAGTCGCACTGTTGTTCGTTTGTCGGGAACCGTCCAGGTGGGACATTTGCAGACATCTCCTTCCGTTCCTGGCCCTGGGCACGATTGCGCACCCAGTCGGTATTTCGGAGAGTGGTAAAACTGGAGTCGATTTGGGGGAGTTTTTTGGTTTTTGCAAGTCACGCCCCACAGTTGGACTTTAGATTGCTGAGACCTGGCCGGCTTGATTCATTTCATTCGCCTGCTATTGAAATGGTCCTAGATATCATGTACCCTCGTTGTTGAGGGGGCAGGGATTATTCCCACACCCAAAACAATCATGCTGAGACGACGACTTTCACCAGGCAATCGCTTCCTCCAAGTAATTTTGGCGGCTTGTGTACTTGCTGCGTCCTGGCCAAATTCCGGTCCCGTTTGTCCGTGCGGTGTTTTTGCGTGTAGTCTTGGATGGGCTGGGCATTCAGGCTCCGACGGGTCGGCGGAAGTATCCTTGGCCTCCCACCCATGCTCGTGCTGTCCTCCCAAGGCAGGGGCAGAATCCAGATCGGGTTGCTGCAGCCAGGCAGAGCCAATCGACCCCCAAACTTCCGCGATAGCTTACGAGGACCAGCGGCAGTGCTCGTGTCCGAAGTTCATACCGAATAGGCCGGATCCCGTTGCCCCCACAACGCTTGACGGCGTCGTCAAAGCGAGTGATTTGCTAGTCACTACAGTAGTCGGCCTTGTAAGTACACTCGGTTCGATTGGTAACGATCGCGAACCGCAGCGGTGGGCATCGCCATCTCGAACCCCTCCTTCCAATCTCGTCATTTCACTTTCTCGCCTGACCTGCTAGGCCGAATCCGTTCTTGAGGCTCTCCTCGTACGCCCTGTTCGCAACAGCACGGCTGTTCGTTCCAATTTGCTTTGTTCGAAGGTCCTTAGCTGAAGGTATTTCGCATGTCGCAATCGCAAACACCATCCCCATCGCTCTGGCGGCGGCTCCGCTGGGTCGCGCTCGTCCCGCTGGCGCGACTGCGTTTTCTGTTCATCCTGGGTGTAATTGGAGTGGTCATCTCGCAATGGGACCTCGTCAACGCTTACTACCAGCGTTGGACCCGATCGGCTGATTCGTCGTCTGCCACTGATGGTACTGAGTACTTCTGTCCTATGCATCCGGCCGTGGTTCGGGAGAACAACAAAGAGAAATGCCCGATCTGCTTCATGCCGCTGTCGAAAAGGATGAAGGGCGAATCGAGCGACGAAGCACTGCCGTCGGGTACGGTTGCTCGCGTGCAGCTTTCGCCGTACCGAATCGTTTTGGCCGGAGTGCGGACAACGCCGGTCGAGTATCACTCGTTGCACCGCGAGATTACGACGGTTGGCACGGTCGAATTCGACGAGCGCGGCTTGCGAAATATCTCTGCACGGTTCAAGGCTCGCATCGACGAACTGTTCGTCAATCAAACCGGCCAGGCCGTGAAAAAAGGAGACAAGCTCGCGTCACTTTATAGTCCGGACCTCGTCGTGACGGTGCAGAACTTGCTCGATGCTCGGCGGGCCAACAATGCCGATGGCGAGAAGATCTCCCGCGAACGCCTGCTGCTCTGGGGCATCGACGCGGCCCAGATTGATGAGATCCTGAAGGCAGGCAAGCCGATCACGCACCTCACCATTCGTTCCCCCATCGATGGTCACGTTATCAAGAAGTATCCGCGCGAAGGTCAGTACGTCGAGGAAGGGGGCCCGCTGTTTGATGTCGCTGACCTGACAACGGTGTGGATCCAGGCCCAGCTTTACGAAGAGGACCTGCCGTTTCTTCCAAAATCGGCACACGCTTCCAAAACGGGTTTGCCGAAGCGGCCAATGCCTGTCGAGGCGTCGACTCGCGCTCTGCCCGGCGAGAAGTTCATGGGGACTTTATCGTTCCTGTTTCCACATGTCGATCCGGAGAGCCGCACACTGACCGTGCGCTTCGATGTCGATAATCCGGATCACGAACTACGGCCCGGCATGTCCACAACGGTGAGCCTGCGGGTGGCAGGCGAAGAGTTGCTGGAACTTCCGGCCGGACGGCGGGTGCGCATGGACAAGGGCAAAATTCTTGCCGTCCCGGAATCGGCTGTGATCGACACCGGCCGGCATCAGGTCGTCTATCGCGAATCGCTCCCGAACACGTTTGACGGCATGTTGGTAGAACTCGGCCCACGCCTGGTCGGGCCAGACAGCGCACCCTACTTCGCCGTGTTGAAAGGGCTCGAACCCGGTGACGTAATCGTAACAGCCGGGTCATTCCTGATCGATGCCGAGACGCGGCTCAATCCTGCGGCCGGCTCGATCTACATCGGCGGTAGCAGCGGCGGCAAGGCGGGTGCGACGGTTCGCCCATCCACTCAGGAAGACGCCGACACCAAGATCCACGCGGCGCTGGCGAAACTCGCACCCGCCGATCGTGCCCTGGCAGCACCTCAGCGATTTTGCCCGATCATCGAGGGCAGTCGCCTTGGCTCGATGGGTGTACCCATCAAGCTCATCCTGGATGGCCAACCTGTGTTTGTTTGCTGCAAGGGCTGCGTGAAGGAGGCGCAGGAAGATGCGGCCAAGACTTTGAAACGGGTGGAGGAATTGAAGAAATCGCCACCCAAGCTAAATGGCATGACGACCGGCAAGGAAGAGAAAATTCGCGAGGCACTGGCACAACTCTCACCTGCGGACCGCCTGCTCGCAGAAGCACAGAAGATTTGCCCGGTGGCCGACGAGCCACTCGGTTCGATGGGCGTTCCAATCAAGATGATGGTTAAGGGTCAACCCGTGTTCGTTTGCTGCAAAGGCTGCGACGATCAGGTACTGGAAAAGCCGGATGAAATACTCCGGAAAGTCGAACAACTCAAGAAGAGTCTCTCGCCCAAAAAATAACTTCTACACACTAGGAGAATCGGGATGAATCGTTTCACACTGTTGTTTGTTGCCGTAGCGATCATTGCGAGCGGCTGTAATGAAGTCAAGCCGTCGACGGCCCCTCCAGGCGAACCAACGAAATCAGGCGATGCGTCCGTGCAGACCAACCTCGGCAAACTATCGGCGGAAGATCGAAAGATCGCCGTGTCCCAAAAGAACTGTCCGATTACCGACGAAGCGCTCGGCACCATGGGTGTTCCCATCAAACTGATGATCAACGACCAACCCGTATTCATCTGCTGCAAGTCGTGCGAGAAGAGTGCCAAAAAAGATCTGGACAAGACCCTTCAAAAGGTTGGCGAGTTGAAAGCACAAGCCGGAAAGTCGAAATAGTCACTCGGATTCTCGCAACGGAAGCATGTCATGATTGAACGGCTCATCGAATGGTCGGTACGGAACCGATTCGTTGTATTCGTGCTCGCGGCCGGTTTGGCGGTGTTCGGCGTGTACGCCGTGCTGGATACGCCCGTCGATGCCGTTCCAGACCTGAGCGAGAATCAGGTCATTGTCTTCACCGATTGGCCGGGGCGTTCACCTCGCGAGATCGAAGACCAAATCTCCTATCCGTTATCGCGCAAGTTGCAGGGTCTGGCTGGAGTGAAGGCTGTTCGTTCCTCGAGCGAGTTCAATTTCTCGATGATCACCGTCATCTTCGAGGACGGTGTCGATTTCTATTTCGCCCGTCAACGCGTCACCGAGCGCCTGTCCCAATCGGGAACCTTCCTGCCCGCAGGAGTCACGCCGTACCTCGCTCCTGATGCGACGGCCTTGGGCCAGATTTTCTGGTATACGCTCGAACCTGATCCCAAGCAGCCGATCGATCCCGGCCGGCTTTGGGCGGTCAACAAGTTCTATGTTGCACCGCAATTGAACGCCGCCTCCGGCGTGTCCGAGGTTGCGGTCGTCGGCGGTATGCCGCTCGAATACCAGATCGACGTGCAACCCGAAGTGTTGCGAGCGTACGGTATCACGCTCGGTGAACTGTTCTCGGCCGTGAGTCGCAGCAATCTGCCGGCAGCCGGAGGCGTGATTCAGAAAAACAATGCCGAGTACATCGTCCGCGGCGTCGGTTGGCTTCGGGACACAACCGACATCGAGAACACGGTGATCAAAGAGGTGAACGGCACTCCCATTTACGTGAAGACCATCGCGAAGGTGCAACTCGGCACGCAATATCGACGAGGAATTTTCGAGAAAGACGGCAACGAGGTCACGGGCGGCGTGGTGTTGATGCGGCACGGCGAAAATCCCCTCCGCGTCACTCGCAACGTCCAGGAGAAGATCCAGGAGCTACAGCCTGGTCTACCGCCGGGAGTACAAGTTGTTCCCGCCTACGATCGGACCCGGCTAATTCGAGGAGCAATTCACACGCTCGGCACGGTGATGTGGCACGAGATGGTGATCGCGACACTGGCCATTCTGTTGATCCTGGGCCATGTCCGCAGCGCGTTCGTCATTTGCGTCACGCTGCCATTGAGTGTGCTGTTTTCGTTTAGCTTGATGTGGCTCTTGCGCCGCTTCGGGATCATCGATGTTCAGGCCAACATCATGTCGCTGGCCGGGATCACGATTTCAATCGGCATTCTGGTCGATCAGGCCATCGTGATGGTCGAGAATGCCAGCCATCACCTGAAGGATCACTTCGGCAAAGCCGAAGTGCGCGGCGACACTCGCGAACTTGTCTTGCCGGCCCTACGCACGGTCGGCCGACCGATCTTTTTCTCGGTCCTTATTATGTTGCTCTCTTTTGTTCCGGTGTTCATGCTTTCTGGTCGCGAGGGCAAGCTGTTCCATCCGCTGGCGCTAACGAAAAGCTTCGCCCTCATCGGCGTGGCCTTGGTTTCGGTGACGGTGGTGCCAGCTTTGATTCCAACCTTCATCCGTGGTCGTTTACGCAGCGAACAGGAAAACAGGATCGTTCGGAGTTTCATCGCGATTTACAAGCCGATACTCACCTGGTTTCTGCCGCACAGAAACATCGTCATGTGGATGTTCGGTGTGTTGTTGATCCTCGCGGCTGGCCTCTTCCCGGTCCAGGCTCTACTTGGGTTCGGTGCCGAGATCCGCTATTGGCAGGCGTTCTACATTGTCATCGCGGCGTGCGTGACCACCTTTACCGTTGCGTTCACACGCGGTGCGGAATGGATGCTCCTATCGCTTGCATCGCTGGTGGTGATCGCAATAGTTGCCTGGCACTTTCCCAAAATCGGCGTCTCGTTTATGCCGATGCTCGACGAAGGCACCACGCTGGACATGCCGGTCACAGTTCCTCGTGCGAGTGTCACCCAGGCTGCCGACGATCTTAAGGCACGCGATGCCCTGATTCGGGGGTTCCCCGAGGTCGAGTCAGTAATCGGCAAGGCCGGTCGTGCCGATACCGCAACCGATCCCGCACCGCTCGACATGGTCGAAACATTCGTCAATTTCCGGCCCCGCGAACACTGGCCTCGACGGGTCCTTCGTTTCAACGACGCACTGCCTCAGGTGCGGGACTCACTCGCGGCACTGGAAGCAAAAGGCTACTTGGCTCCTTGGTCCAAGGCGGAGGATCGCGACAATTTGCTCAACAATTCGACGCAGAAAGCACTGGAGCGTTTCGATGAGGTCATGCGTGAACTGGCCCTGCGACGGTACAAGGAGCACGAGCTGGAACTCGGTCCCACGCTCCTACGCTTGGCCATTGCCGATTCGTTGAAACAGGCCAGGCTCGACTCGAACGATCGACTCGTTGAGGAACTCGCGGGGGAGATTGGCGGTTCCGTCAGGCTCGAATTGCTGGCTCGGAACCCGAGTCGCGAGATGATCGCGCAACTTCAGGCAAGCCTGGCCGAGCAACTTGCGGCTCGGGGCCATCTTGAAGATGCGGCAAACCTGACCCGCAAGGCGAGTGCCACGGAAAAAGCGGGCGACCTTTTCGAACAGGCGTTTGGTTTTGAGCGGCGCACGCTGACCACCGAGACGCTTCGGGCCGTTGTGGCCGAGCGAATGCGTCGCTGGGATATCCTGGTCAAGACCGTGAACTTCGAACTCTTCGATTACGGAACGGAAGCCTTCACCTGGCTAGCCCTGGAGGAGCTTGCAAAGGGTGCGGGAACTTCGGCGGTCGGCGAACCACTGGCACGCCTGGCTGCGGAGACGGCCAATGCCCAACTCGGCAGACCGACCGATCCTTCGGGCCTTGAAGGATTCGTTGCAATGCGGGATCAACTAGTCGCACCATTCCGCGAGCGTGTCTTCCTCTGGCCACGCACGGGTGGGCCGAGAGGCGATTTGGTCGACGACGAAATGGGCCGCGTTCTGCAAGTGCCCGGCTGGAGCAATATTTTCACCCAGCCGATCATCAATCGGATCGAGATGCTCTCGACCGGCGTGCGAACGGACATCGGCATCAAGGTCTTTGGGCCGGACCTGGAAACGGTGAATCGGGTGTGCCAAGAAATCGAGCGGGCGGTCAAGCCCGTCCGTGGCGCTCGGGACGTGGTAGCCGCACCCATCATGGGCAAAGGCTATCTGGATATTACGATCGATCGAGTACGAGCGGCTCGATACGGTATCTCGGTCGAAGATGTTCAGACTGAGATCGAGACGGCGTTGGGCGGCAGAATTGTTACTTCCACCGTGGAACGCCGTGATCGTTACCCGGTTCGTGTTCGCTACGCTCGAGCCCAGCGCGAGGACGAGGAGGCCATCAAGCGACTGCTGATTCCTGCGGGCATGTCCTCGAAGAGTGATGTGCGGCGAATGCCAGAAGGAGCATTCCGTTTGGGCCCACATGCGGAAGTAGCCGAGCACGCAGCCGGCGGAAAGAGATTGATTCCGATCACGGCCGTGGCCGACATTCGGATAACTGAAGGACCCGCTGCCATCAAGAGCGAGAACGGCCGACTGCTGAATTATGTGACACTCAACGTTCGTGGTCGCGATGCAGTGGGTTTCGTGGAAGAGGCTCGTCGGGTCGTCGCTCAGCAAGTCACGCTGCCCGAAGGCGTCCACATTCAGTGGAGCGGCGAGTATGAGCATCAAGAGCGTGCGGCACGAACGCTGCGTTGGGTGTTTCCCGCCGTCTTGCTGATCATCTTCGTTGTCCTCTACCTGACCTACCACGACCTCGTCGATGCCGGGCTCATGATGCTTGCCGTGCCGGAGGCATTGGCCGGCGGAGCGTTCTTCCTGTTCCTGTTCCCCATCATCGACAACTCTCCACCGCTCGATTTCAGCGTTGCCGTCTGGGTCGGCTTCATCGCCTGTTTCGGGATGGCGACCGAGACTGGCATCATCATGCTCGTCTACCTGCGTCAAGCGATCGACAAACGTGGAGGTCTGGAAAACATCAAGTCCGAGGAAGAATTGAAGCAGGCGGTAATCGAAGGGGCTGTCCATCGCCTGCGGCCAAAACTTCTGACCGAAGGCGTGGCGATTATTGCCATTTTCCCGATGGTCTACGCAACCGGCGTCGGTGCCGAAGTGCTCGTACCCATGGCACTACCGGTGCTTGGCGGACTGCTCATTTCGGACGAAGTTGTGGACATCTTCTTGCCGGTACGTTTCTACTGGGTCCGTCGAGCCCGCTGGCTGAAGATCCAGCGTCGACGAGCGTTGGCCGGTGCTCAATCTCCGATTGATTGACGCGATTACAGCGATCGAATTGACTATCAATCAAGTTGGGACAAGAGTTTGCCCGATAATATGTCGAGTCCCAATGACCCTTTCTCCGCAGGACAGATTCCGGAAGGATCGCGGTCCGAGGTAGGTATGAGCCGGATCGAAACCAAATCGTCACGAACCATCACCTGGAAACGCCGATCGCGTTGCATGCCGGCAATTGCCTTCTTCTTGGTGGGTTGTGTCTCCGCTGACCCACAAGCAATCGACACACCACCTACTCAGGCTCTTCCACCTGGAATGACGGTTCGCCCGCCAGCGCCTCCCGGTAGTGGCCTGCCCACTCAAGTTGTAACTGCAGGCAGTGCCGAGATGAAGCCATCGAGTACACGCAACGACGACCTTTTTGCCGGAATGGAGCGACTTTCCGAGGACGAATTCGTTCGTCAAGTCCGCTTGCGTAACCCGACGGTCGCACAGATGACCGCAGCGGTGAAAGCGGCAACAGCCCGCTACCCGCAGGTCGCTTCCTGGGAAGATCCACGGGCTGGCGCGACGGTGGGCCCAGCGTCGATCGGCAGTCCGAATGTCGAATTCGCGTATCGGCTCGAAATATCCCAGGCTATTCCGTTTCCAGGCAAGCTCGGCCTACGTGGAGAGAGTGCCCTGCGCGAGGCGGCTGCCGCAGGTGCCGACCTGGACGACACGCTCCTTCAGCTAACGGAATCCGCTCGGAACGCATTCATTGACTACTTCCAGGTGGCTCGAGCGAAAGAGGTAAACGAGGAGGGACTGAAGCTCCTGCGTGAAATTCGCGACAATGCGGCCACGCGATATCGGAACGGCCAAGGAGAACAGCAAGACGTGCTTCAGGCCGATGTTGCAATTGCCCGTCAACAGGAAAAAGCCTCGACACTGGAGCGCGTGCAACGGATCGCCCAGGCAAGAATCAACACATTGCTGAACCGTACTCCGGATCATGCCTTGCCTGCACCGCCCAAGGATCTTCCTCCTATCCCCCTTCTTCGGCCAGCCAACGAGTTGCGTGAGTCCGCGATTGAACATCGTCCAGATATTACAGCAATGAGAGCCAGGACGGCGGCCGATGAATCGAGAGTTGCTCTCGCGCTCAAGGAGTATTATCCGGACTTCGAAGTGATGGCCGCCTACGACGCCTTCTGGCAACGGCCTGAACAGGACTTACGCCCGATGGTCGGGTTCCGACTCAACTTGCCGGTTCAGATGGGCCGTCGCGATGCGGCAGTCGCTGAGGGTCAGGCTCGTGTCGCCCAGCGGCGTGCAGAACTGGCTCGACTGATCTCGGCAATCGGCTTGCAGGTGCAAGAAGCTTACGAGCAGGCCAAAGAAACAGAGCGTTCACTGAAGCTCTACGAAGAATCGGCATTGCCTGCCGCTCGAGAGAATGTCAGACTTGCTCGTGCAGCATATGCCACGGGCAAGGTTCCTTTTCTGAATCTTATCGAAGCTCAGCGAAATCTCGTTGAACTTCGCGAACGTCAATTGGAACTCATCGCCGAGGCCCGTCGAAGGCGGGCGGCACTGGACAGAGCGATCGGAACCTCACCCGGAGTTGAAGCTGGAGCCACTCCTCTACTGCTACCGTCAACCAACTTGGACAATTCTCATCTGCCGACCAAGTCCTGACGGGAAATTCAAGAGGAGCCCCGTGTCTCTGACCCTTCGTGTCAATCATGTTCCCCATTCTTGGCGTCCTGGCCGTCGCTTCGTTAGGGCCTGAGGGCTGATCGCACTTGGTGCTCTCTCACTCGTGCCGCTGTTCCTATCCTGGCCCTCAAATCGGTACATTCCGAACCAGCAAGTGGGCGTGATCGAAAAACTCTGGTCGATGTCTGGCTCCGTGCCGGAAGGCCGCATCGTCGCCCTCGACGGCGAGGCCGGCTACCAGGCTGATTTGCTGCGGGTGGCCTGCAGTTCGGGAGAGGCGGCGATTGGAAGCGGTATGGGCGCAGACGCAGGGGAGCCTGGAAGTGTGATGTGTGATTGCGTGACACGCTCACACATCTAGTGGAAGCCATTCGACGACATCGAACCGAGCGTGTGGAGAGGGTGCGGGGCGATGCGAGCGCTCTTCATAGGACTCGCGGTAATAGCGCACAGCTTCGCGGACGTCGGTAGGTCGGAGGCGCAGTTCCCTACAAAACGTGACTTCATTGGAGCGTGATGTGTTAAGGACCTGGCCTCCCGGCGTATCGTGCGACACAAGTAAGGCAACCTTCTCGCCTGCCGCCGTATTTGGAACGAGCAGAAACCACTTCTCCAGATCGTCCGCTCCAGAGATGGTTAAAGTGCGCTCCTGGCGCTGGACCAGTCTCGTATTCGTCGGTCCTTCTCGGCTGAGTTCAAAGCTCAGGTCGTGTTGCAGTACCTGAGCGGTGAAGCCAGTCCGGCCGAACTGTGCCGCAAGCATCATCTCAAACCCAACCTCATCGCCAACTGGAAAGCCGCTGTTCTCGATCGGCTGCACACCGTCTTCGAGGCCGAACGCGTCCGCATCGCCGAACTCGAACAGCTCGTCGGCCGCCAGGCCTACTAACTCGATGTCCTAAAAAAAGCATCGCGGCTGCTGAGTGGTCCCTCGACGAAAAACGGCAGGTCGTGTTGAGCCTCGCCGATGAGTATCCGCTTCGTCTGCTCTGTCGGCTGCTCGACTTGGCCGGTCAATGCCAAGCGGGTCCGCCGCTGGATGGACGAACTCGGATTGTGCGGCGAAGCGCCCGCTCGCCGCACACGAACCACCAACAGCCAACATGCGTTTCCCCGTTACCCGAATCGCGTTTCAGACTTGAACGTACGGCGTCCAGACCAAGTTTGGGTTGCTGACATCACTTACATTCGACTCCACAACGTATTCATATACCTGGCCGTGCTGATGGATGTGTTCACGCGAATGATCCGTGGTTGGCACCTC
>SIAJ01000018.1 GCA_009691845.1 Gemmataceae bacterium | reverse complement strand
CGCAGATCGAGATACCACGAGTAATGCTGCGGATCGAGGCCCTGCTCCTTCATCCGCGTTTCGAGAATGTCGTATCGCTCTTCACGCTGGCTGCCGCCGATGATCTCGCCCACGCCGGGAACCAGCACGTCCATTGCCCGAACGGTTTTGCCGTCGTCGTTCACGCGCATGTAGAACGGCTTCAACGTTCGCGGGTAGTCGAACAGGATCACCGGGCACTTGAAGTGTTGTTCAACCAGATACCGTTCGTGTTCGCTTTGTAAGTCGTTGCCCCAGGCAACCGGGTATTCCCAGGTCCTGCCGGACTTTTCCAGAATCTCGACCGCCTCCGTGTACGGCACGCGCTTGAACGGATTGTTCAGCACGTTCTCCAGACGCGTGAAGAGTTCCTTGTCGATCCGCTCCTGGAAGAATTTCAGATCTTCCGAGCACTTCTCAAGAGCGTCCTTGATAATGCGCTTCAGGAATGACTCGGCCATGGTCATGTTGTCGAGCAGATCGAAGAAAACCATTTCCGGCTCGACCATCCAGAACTCGGCCAGGTGGCGTGGTGTGTTCGAGTTCTCGGCCCGAAATGTCGGACCGAAGGTGTAGACGTTGCCGAGCGAGCAGGCGAAGGTTTCGACCTGAAGTTGTCCGCTGACGGTCAAGAACGCGGGCTTGCCGAAGAAATCCTTGGTGTAATCGACCTTGCCGTCGACCTTGGGCGGAGCCTCCGGATCGATGGTCGAGACACGGAACAACTCACCTGCCCCTTCGCAGTCGCTAGCCGTGATGATCGGCGTGTGGATGTAGAGGAAGCCGCGTTCCTGAAAGAAATCGTGGATCGACTTCGACACCTGATTGCGCAACCGAGCGACAGCCCCGAACGTGTTGGTGCGTGGCCGCAGGTGAGCGATGGTCCGCAAAAACTCGAATGTGTGCCCTTTCTTTTGCAGCGGGTACGTATCGACGGGGGCGTCGCCAATCAACTCGATCTTGGCAGCATGAATCTCAGTCGGCTGCCCCTTTGCCGGCGAAGCTTTCACTTCGCCCTCGACGATGATGCTCGCCCCGGTGTGCAAATGCTTGACGACGCTCTCGTAATTCACGAGTTCGCCCGGAGCGACGATTTGCACGTTCCCCTGGCACGAACCGTCGTTGAGTTCGATGAACGAGAATCCTCCCTTGGAATCGCGACGCGTGCGGACCCAACCATGCAGGCGCACCTGGCGACCCACGGCTTCCGGGGTGCGGGAAACGGCGACGGAAATTCGATCCATGATTGCTCCGAAAACGTGCGAGTGCGGCTTAAGAAGAGAAATATCGAATTAGCGCGGATATGGCAGATGGGACCGAGTCAAACGAGTGGACTTGCTTCTCATCGCTCCATCCGAGCCGTGCACGTAGCGCAGCGGAGTAAGCGGCTCTGAGTCCCGACGCTCTAAGGCTTGCTGGCGTTCGCAAATACGAGCCGAACCATCGTCTCGGAGATTACAGGCAGATTGCCCGATAGCATGGTTGTCCCACGGATCGTCAGCACGTGCTCGCCGCTGATTGGTTTACTGCCGGGCACCCATTCGATCTTGAACTCCGCTTCTGCTTGACCCGGTGCGACGACCATGGGTTGTGCTTTCAAAGAAGATGCGAATTCATCGCTCACACGCAGTTCCAGTTTGACCGCGTCCGTCAGTCGCGGCGAACGAGCAAGCCTCACTTTCACCAGGATCGGCTCCCCGACTCGTGCGAGGACCTCTTCCTCGATGGAAGACAACTTCAGGAGCGCCCCTTCCATCGTCATAGTCACGAACCCGGCGATGGGGGCGATCAGATGGCGAACGTTGCCTTTCGGGTCGGGCACTTTTACTTCGGCCATGATGCCCATGCGTGAGGTGCGGCTGGTCTCCAACCACTCTGGCATGAAGCACGGGAACGCGGTCTTGGCAACGCCGGGCGGAACGATGTGATCGCGGCCTGTGATTCCTTGCACCTGGTAAGACTGCCGGGCCGCTTGCCGCAACACGATTTCGCCCGCGTAGCCTTCGAGACGTTGCAGCGTCACGTCGGCCGGGTGGGTGGAGCCGCGAGGCACTTTGCGCCCCGTATCTTTATCGACCGGTTCCCCTTTCACGCGTGGCTTCATGGTCATGGCGATCAGCAGGCTTGTCACTTCGTTTTCTTCAGGCGAACGAAGAGCAAGGTTCGCGGTTGTCGAAGCGATCGCGGTTCGGGTCAGACCAGGAGCGGTCCCAGTAATCGTGACGAGCGAGGCGGTCACAGCAGAATCTAGCCGACCTTCCAGCGTGATCGCAAGATCGGCCTTGTCGGCGGGAATCACCAGTGCGGGCGGGGCGGTAATTCCCGGCGGCAAGCCCGCGATCGTGATGGCAATCGGGCCTTTGAAATTGCCCGTGCGGGTTGCCTTGAGGTTGAGCGGAGTCTTTGAGCCGAGAGGCACGATCAATTTCTGCACGGGCACATGCAACGTGAAGCCGTCGGTCTGCGGCCGAACGGACAGGCGGTAAATCGCATTGCGAGAGCCTTCCGAACCGGAACTGTCCGATACGACCAGTTGGTAAGCTCCATCAACCGGAAGCGTGAAATCGAGGCCTGCGTCCGTGGTGCCGGGCAGATCGTCGTTGATCGCAAGTTGCTTGCCATCCGCACCCAGCACTTTCAAACTGAGATCGAGCGGCGAGCCGAACCGTCGAGCCTCGGCCGCGATCAACCAGCGATCCCCTTTTTTGCCGGACAGCACGAATCGTCCTTCGGTGTTCGGTTCGTCGAGAACCCCCGTCACGGCTGCCGGCAGTGTCGCCGGAAAGGGCTGCATCCCCGTTGAAACCACGGCCTCGGCCATGTCGCTGAGCGTGAACGCGTGTGGAATCACACCGAGCGGAGTTTCCAAACGATACTCAAATGTCGACAACACGCCGGCAGGAAGCGCGACAACCCGGCGAACCGATTCGAGCTTGTTTGCTCCGGTCGCGATGCCGATCCCGAAAAACTCGAACTCGCGGGTCTCTCCCCGTCTGCCGACGGCCGGGATGGTGGCGACCATTCGGGACCCAGGCGAAAGCGAAAGTCGGTAGGTGTAGGACCGGTCGCCCGCATGATCGATGTCGCGCACGGCAATCGTGTATTCGGTGCCAGCCGTGGCCAGGAACGTCAAAATCGGGTCGTTACCCTCGGTGTCCACGCATTCAGCGAGAACTCGATTCTGGGCATCGACCACTTCCAGGACGCCATTGAAATTCGACCCGAGCCGTCGAGCGGTCAACTCGCACGTCACCGGGCCAGCTTTCGCCACACTGAATCGGTAACGATCGACTTCCTCGTTCTTGAGCAAGCGGCCGGAAACTGTGACCGGCAAGGTTGGAAGCAGTTGAGATCCGTTGCGTTTCTCGTCTTCGATCAATTCAATCCCATTGCCAACGATGAACAACCCGGTTGAAGTGGCCCCGTTCGCATTCGCAGCCTGCCAGCGAATTGGTCCCGACGGCAAACCGGCTGGGAGCACAAATCGGGCGAGCCGCTCACGCAAGAGGGGCAACGAACCGAGCCGGCCCTTCGCCCCATACCAGTATGGCGGCGGCGGAATCAACAAGTCTCCCGGCGGGCCAAGGACTTCGAGTTTCACGCGCTGATCGTGAACAAAGAACTCCATGTCCGGCGTCCACTCGGACCCGCCGATTTGGACGTTGACCGTGGTGCCGGCTTTTCCGCCGGGTGGATAGACGTAGCCGATCTCAGGGGCGATTTGAGCGGTGGCCGAAACAGTCAGGAAAAGAAGGCCGCTGATCGCGAGAGGTGATCGCATGCGTTTTCACGGTGGTACGACACAGTAAGGTCGTCAACAATGGGGTTCAACTATTGTCGCCTTTCGCTCCGCGAAAGGCGACAATCCATTCTCAAATCAAATCCTTGATCAACTTCCCACCATCCACAATCGGCACCGGGCGGCCTTGGGGCGTGTTGTAAACCTTCGTGGTATCGACTCCCATTTGGTGGAAGATCGTTCGCAAAAGATCGGGAACGCCGACCGGCTCCGTGGTCGGGGCCGCTGCTGTCTTGTCAGTCGCACCGATGACCTGGCCCGGTTTGATGCCGCCGCCCGCGAACAAAACGCTCTGGGCCATCGACCAGTGATCGCGGCCCGCGTCGTTGTTCACCCGTGGCGTGCGGCCCATTTCGCCCATGAGCACCACGAGCGTGCTGTCGAGCATGCCACGCTTATCCAGGTCTTCGAGTAAGGCGCTGTAAGCTCGATCCACGTGCGGGAACATGTCTTTCTCAAGGCTCGGGAAGATCGTGAAGTGATGGTCCCAACCGCTATGATCGACGCCGACGAATCGACAGCCGGACTCGACCAGTCGCCGAGCGAGCAACGCACACTGGCCTAGCGAGGTGTGGCCGTACCGTTCGCGAACGCTGGCGGGCTCCGCGGAAATATCGAACGCCTTGCGGGCTTCCGGCGACGTGATCAATTCCTGAGCTTGGCGATAGTACGTGGACATCGTTTCCGGCTTGCCCTTGGCGGTCGTCTTCTCGGCCTCGGCCAGAAGCTTGCGGCGACGTTCTTGCCGCTTGGCATCAATCGAATCGGAGGCTTTCAGGTCGCGAACCTCGAAGTCGGGCTGCGAGGGATCGGCCTCGATCACGAAGGGGGCATATTCCGATCCGTAAAATCCGGGGCCGCCGCCAGCTAAGGGGTGCGGCATGGCGATGTAAGGGGGGATCTGCGTCTTCGAGCCAAGTTCGCGCGTGATGATCGAGCCAATCGACGGATACAGGTGGTTGTTGGGAACCTTGGTGTTGCCATCCGGGAAGTCGGCCTTGTAGCCGGTCATCACGTAGTGGTAGCCGGTGCCGTGCCCGTTATCGTTGTGGCTGTGACTGCGGAGAATCGTGTACTTGTGCGCGAGCTTGGCGATCTGCGGCAGGTGCTCGCAAATCTGAATGCCGTTCACGCTGGTCGCGACCGGCTTGTATGGCCCGCGAATTTCCTTGGCTGCATCGGGTTTCATATCGAACATGTCGATATGCGAAGGTCCCCCTTCCAGGAACAGGAAGATGCAAGCCTTCGCCTTGGCCGGCACGGGCGTCGATGCCTGGGCCTGCATTTGCAACAAGCGAGGAAGGCTCAGGCCGCCGATCAGGCCGGTGGCTCCGAGCTTCAGGATTCCACGACGAGTTGTGCGCATTGTGGTTCTCCGGCTTTCCATAGTAGTAGGCACACGGAGCGTGCCTACCACATCAATGATTAAACAAGAACTCTTTCGAATTCAACAAAGTCCACAAAACATCTTCGGCAGCGGCTCGGCGATCGGTCCCCGAATCCGCGAATACCTTCAGCATGGTCGTCTTCTCGGCTTCCGTCGGTAATCGAGCCAACGTTGTCAGATACAACTCTTCGACCACCTCAGCCGTCGTTTTCTTCGAATCGGCCAGCCGATGAGCCGTGCCAGCCTTCGAACGAATCTTATCACCAATTTCGCTTGAGTTCATTAAATGCAGGGCCTGTGTGATGCTTGGCTCGTTGCTCCGTTCGCACTCACAGACGCTGGCCCGCAGCGGCCGGCCGAAGATGCGGAAGAAATAGGTCGGGATCCGGTTGTCCCAAAGCTGAATCGCCCGGACGCCTTCGGGGATACCGTTGAACTTCTCGGGAATCCCCGTGGTCTGGCTGATCGCATCGAGCAGAACCTCGGCCGGGAGAGCCTTGGCGGCCGCGTGCGAAAAATTCTGTGCGTCGTCCGCATTCCCGGCAATCGAGCTTGAGGTCAACTGATAGGCTCGCGAGTTCAAGAGCGTCCGCGTGAACGCCTTGAGGTCGTACTTCACACCGCGAAGGTGCTTCGAAAGTTCGGCGAGCAGAGGCTCGTTTGTGGCCGGGTTGGTTGGCCGGAAGTCGTCGAGCGGCTCGACGAGTCCGTGGCCAAAGTAGTGGGCCCAAATGCGGTTCGCGATGGATGGGGCGAAGTAGGGGTTCGTGGGCCCGGTCATCCAGTCGGCAAACACCGCCCGGCGATCGGCAACCGGAACGAACTTCGCAGGGAGCGTTGCTCCGAGTGCTCGGGCGGGAACCACGAGGCCTGTACGCGGATTCTTGAGATCGGTTCCCGGTCCATCCATGATGGCAGTCGCACCGCCTGGGAGAGGCTTGCGTGTCACGCCGGAGAAGAACCCGGCCAGGGCGAAGTAGTCGTCCTGGCCCCACTGGGCGGAAGGGTGATGATGGCACTGCGCACAGGCGATACGGATGCCACAGAAAAGCTGGGCGACGGATCGGCTCAATTCCTCGGCGCTCACGACGGCCGCGTACAGGGCGGCAGGCCCCTCCTTGGCGGTGTTGCCGCGAGCGGTGAGAACCTCACGCGCGAACTTGTCGAAAGGCTGATTCTCCGCGAATTGCGTTCGTAGCCAGCGTGTGATGGCGACCGCGGCTTTTGGCGTCACCGTGTCGCGATCGACGCGCAGCAGGTCGGCCCACTTCATTGACCAGTAATCGGCATACTCGGGTCGTTCGAGCAGTTGGTCGATTAGCTTGGCCCGCTTCTTCGCGTCGGTGCTGGCCAGGAAGGTGCGGGCCTCGGCCGCTGTCGGCAACGTGCCAATCGTGTCGAGATACACTCGCCGCAGGAACTCCGCGTCGTCGGCCAGGCCACTCGGCGGAATGCCGAGGTTTGTCAGTTTGTTCCAGACGAGGGTATCAACGAAGTTCGCTTCTGTCGGCCGAGGGAAGGTGACGCCCGGTCGTGGCAACGTGATTCGAGAAACGGCCACGTGGCCCAGATAGCGCACGAGAATCGCGGCCTCACCTGGGTTCTCGCCGGCCTCGATGTAGCCACGTTTATCCACGTCGGCGATGATCGGGGCATTCGATTCATACTCGGCCTCGGCGGTCACGCAATGTCGTTCGCCCTTGGCATCGATGGCGGTCACGCGAATCTGCTGCGCGCCCTTGAGCGAAAGCGTTCGCTGGCCAGGCTCCACTTCCAACGAGACTACTTCCGGCAAATCGCTCGGGCCGTACTGAGATCCATCATTCAGCCAGCGCGCCAGTCGACGATAACGCAGACTGTGGGTATCGAGTTTCTTGCCGCCGCCATGCGGAATGCGGCCAGTGCCTTTCAGAAGCAACAGGCTCGATTCCGTTGCCGTAGCAAACACGCGTCGACCGCGTGCTTCCTTCGTGATGGCAGCGTAGTCGGCAGGCGGGTCGTAGCCGAACACGGACAACTTGAAGCCATTTTGCCCTTCCGCTTTGCCGTGGCATCCGCCCGAGTTGCAGGTTGCCTTCGTGAGAATGGGGATGACATCGTTCGCAAAAGAGATTGGCCGAGGACTCACAAGTCCGACAACCTCAACCGGGATCTTGTGAACTTCGCCATCGGTCTGAATGACAACTTCCGTCTTGCCCTCGCCCTTCGGTGAGACGAGCCCGGTTGCATCGATACTTGCGACGGCCGGGTTTGCAACGGCGTACTTCGCCAATCGAGTTCGATCAACCGGCAGGCCGTTGGCCCCCGTTTGCGTGACCAAGAGTTGCTGAGTGGCCTCCGGGCTATCCAGACGAACCGAAACAGGCGAGACAATCGCGGCAGCTTGTGCGGATGCCTGTAAGGCAGCACACATCCCCAGCGTCAAAATCAGAAACCGAAACGGCATAGAGAAGCCACTGGAAGGAAAGGCGGGCAAGCCGGCGAGGTTGGATCAGATAGGAGTCATGATACTCTCGGTGAAGGAATGCCGTCAATAAGTTTTGGTTCTATCGGCGGAAATCGTCTGCGCCGGGAACGAGTTTTTTGAATTGCGATCCGCGCAGGACGAACCAGTCGATCTCGCGGTCGAGTGCTCGCCACACGACATACTCACAAACCCGATTTCAGTGGTCGACCTGATCTCGATCTCCCCAAAACGCGCTCAGAGTTAGATCATTATCTAAGCCGATCCTCGAACTCCTTGGCGGCGGCCAGCAATCGCTTCACGACGTCCGGATTTGTCTCGGCCACATCCTTCTGCTCGCTCGGATCTGCCTTCAGATCGAACAGCAAGCCCGCCTTGGGTTCTACTCCAGTTTGCACGCCAGGGAACTGGCTCGGGTGGGCCTGCTCTTTCGGGGCGATGATTCGCTTGCCATCCGGCGCTCGCGGGTCGGTCCACGGATCGTCGGGCTTGAAGTCCTTCTTCTTTCCGCCAGGCGATAGAACGTGCAGTTTCCACTGCCCACTACGCACCGTGGCCACCTTGTCGGCTCGCGTGCTGAGTACGAATTCGTGTGGGCCTTTCGCTTCCTTGGTCAGCAGCGGCAAAAGGTTTTGGCCATCGATCGTCTTGCCCTCCGGCAGCCTGACGTCGGCAAACGCACACATCGTCGCAAAGATGTCCGGCATCACCGCGGGCTCGGCACTCGACCGGCCCGGTGGAATAACGCCCGGCAAACGAGCGATGAACGGCACGCGAATGCCGCCTTCCCACGACACACCTTTCATGCCGCGCAGGCCACCAGTGCTGCCGCCATACCAGGGGCCGTTGTCGCTGGTGAAGATCACGAGTGTGCTTTCTTCCAGCTTGAGTTCTTTCAATTTCGCGAGCACCTGGCCTACGCCCCAGTCCATTTCTTGCACTGCGTCTCCATACAGCCCGGCCCCGCTCTTGCCGCGAAAGGAGTCGGAGGCGGCCAGCGGTTTGTGCGGCATGGCATGTGGGAGATACAGGAAAAATGGCTTCGACTTGTTCGTATCGATGAACTTCACGGCTCGTTCGGTCAGTTTGCGCGTGAGCGTGTTCTGGTCGATGGGATACTCGAGCCGCTTGTCGCCATCGAGAAGTTCGACGGGATGCATGTCGTTCGAATAGGGCACGCCGAGATACTCATCGAAGCCACGCTTCGTCGGCAGGAACCGGGGCTGATGGCCCAGGTGCCACTTGCCGACACACGCCGTGGCATAGCCCGCCTTGCGCATCAAGTCGGCCAGGGTGATCTCCGTAAGTGGCAGCCCCATTTCGTCCGCGTTTCTTGCACCGCCCAGGTCTTCCTTGGGAACTGGATTGCCGGTCAGCCCGCAACGCGGTGGATAGCGGCCCGTGAGCAGCGAGGCACGAGTCGGAGCACAATACGGGACGGGCGAATAAAAGCTGGTGAGACGTGCTCCCTCTTTCGCCAGTTGATCCAGATGCGGCGTCTTGAACTTGGTGTTACCAAAACAACTCAGGTCGCAATGGCCGAGATCGTCGGCCAAGATCACGACGACATTCGGCTTGCGAGCGGCTGGCGTCTCAGCACACAGAGGCGAGCAGACAGTTGCCAGCAGCAAGGCTACGAAGAAACGGACACGGACACTCGGCGCTGAATCAAACATCAATAAGCTCCGTGGAGACGCTTGCGTCTCGTCTGAGTATACATGTCTCTCCTCTTGATCCATCGGAGAATTATCATGCGTTGGCTATTCGCATCCTTGCTGGCAGTCCTCGCCACCCCGGCCCTGCACTCGGCCGATGAACCGCTTCGCATCATCTGCTTTGGTGCCCATCCGGACGACTGCGAACTGAAGGCGGCAGGCGTCGGTGCCATGTGGGCTGCCAAGGGTCACCACGTCAAGTTTGTCTCCGTGACCAACGGCGACATCGGCCACTGGCGGGAATCCGGACCTGCACTCGCTCGCCGCCGGAAGGTCGAAGTCGAAGCGGCCGACAAGTCGCTGGGCATCACGACCGAGATTCTCGACATTCACGACGGCGAACTGGAACCGACACTCGCCAATCGTCGAACGGTCACGCGCCTCATCCGCGAATGGAAAGCGGACATCGTCATGTCCCATCGACCGAACGATTATCACCCGGATCATCGCTACACCGGCGTATTGGTTCAAGATGCCGCGTTCATGGTGGCCGTCCCCAGGTTCATGCCCGAGGTAGCCGTCTTGAAGCGGAACCCGGTCTTCCTCTTCTACTCGGACCGGTTTTTGAAGCCGAATCCTTTCAAGGCGGACGTGGTCGTTGCCACCGACACCGTCCAAGCCAGGAAGATCGCAGCCCTCGAACGCATGCAGTCGCAGTTCTACGAGGGGGGTGCCATTGGTGGGCCAGAGATGGTGCCGGACGATCCGCAGGCACAAGCGAAACGGCGGGCCGACGTACGCAATGCCTTGCAGAATCGCGATCGAGCAGCCGCCAAGCAATTCCGCGAAAAACTCAACGACCTCTACGGGGCGGATCGAGGGGCAAAGGTCGAATTCGCCGAAGCATTCGAAGTCTGCGAGTACGGCCGTCAGCCCGACGGGGCGGAACTGCGACGCCTGTTCCCGTTCTTCGACAAGTAAGGCCATTCGTAGCTGAATTCGTGAGAATTCAGCTTTGGGCGTGGGATCTCTGAATTCTTCCGAATTCAGCTGCGCTGGTTATTCGGCCGTGCGTCGCTTCGGGGGCAAGCGGTAATCGAGCGGCGGCGGCTGGTCCTTTTCGAGCATCGGTTTGTAAACGCGGCCATCGAGTCTCCGCTTGAACTCTCCCTTCGCCTCGGCCACCGCTTTCGGATCCTGGTACAGGTCCCACGCCGTGGCTGCGAGAACTTTGGCCGCCAGTTGCATTCCCTTCTTGCCGATGGTCGTGCCGCCACACGCGACCGCCTGCCACGAATGCCCCGGCGTACCCGGCACCCAGCACGCCGTCGAGAATCCGGTCGTCGGCACCTGCCAGGAGACATCGCCCACGTCCGTCGAGCCCATCGTGATTTTGCCGCTGCTATCGAACACGTGGCCCAAATCATCCAGAGGCGGGGCCTTGTCCGGGAAGGTCTCGCGAATGCGGAGTGCGAACTTCGTTTCCTCCGCGTCGTACTTGAGATCGTTGAACTTGGTCAGGTTCGCACGGGTGAGCCTCGTCAACGATTCGTTTGGCAACAACTCCATCGTCCCGCCGAGATTGTTCACCTCGAGCGTCGTCTCCGTCGCGAGCGCACCAGCCTGAGCGCACTTCAGCAATCGCGGATAGAGTTGAGCGACCGTATCGGCCTTCGGATGCCGAACGTAGAAGAAACCCTCGGCAAATTCGGGAACCACGTTCGCCGCCCCGCCGCCGGACGTGATACTGTGATGCAGCCGAGTCCCTTCCGGAGTGTGTTCGCGAAGCAGTTCGGCCGCGTGCATGGTGAGCAGCAATGCATCGAGGGCCGAGCGTCCTTTTTCGGGCGAACCGCTGGCATGTGCCGCTTTTCCGTGAAAGCGAAACTTGACCGCGATGCGTGCGAGGCACGACGAATCGCCTGCCGTGTTGCGGCTACCCGGATGCCAGTGCAAGCAGACGTCGCAATCGGCAAACAGGCCGGCGCGGGCCATGAACACTTTGGCTGCACCCCCTTCCTCCGCCGGGCAGCCGTAAAAGCGGACGGTTCCCTTGATCGTGCCCGCCTTGATTTGCTCGGCGACCGCCATTGCGGCCGATGCCGAGGCGACGCCGAACAGGTGATGCCCACACGCCTGGCCGTAGCCGCTGCCGCCTTCGCGTTGCTGACGAAACGGCACGGCCTCCTGAGCGAGTTCCGGCAACGCATCGTATTCACCCAAGATGCCGATCACTGGTTTACCTTCGCCGAACGTCGCGGTGATCGCCGTCGGAATCTTGGCCACGCCGCGTTCGACCTTGAAGCCAGCCTTTTCGAGAGCGTCCGCGAGCAACGTCGAGGACTGTTTTTCCAGATACCCTGGCTCGGCCCAATCCCAGATCTTCTTGGCCATCCCCCAACTCTGCTCGCCACGATCGTCGATGGATTTTGCCAGCGCGTCCTTGTCGGCAAATGCCGGCACGGCCGCGAGCAGAATAGCGAAGATCGAAGCGGCATTTCTAACGGAAGGCATGTGAACTCCCCGGAATCTTCGTGGGAATAGGCCTCCAGGCCTGTTCCAAATTTGGGTCGTGGGACAAGGCCAGGATTCCTGGACACTCAAACTTCGGCGGCCTGGAGGCCTACCGCCACGGATTGATTCTTGCGACCTCAGTTCGTGACGACACCAACGCACGCCTCGCATACTCTAGCGGATGAAGCCTGTTCCTTCATCGAGAACAAATCCATGACCCTCTGGCGATTTCTATTCCTGCTCTTCCTCTTCCCTTCCTTCGCAATCGCGGACGAGGCAACCCGACCTCTCACCCCAACCGAAACACGGAAAGCGTTTCTGCAACTGCTCGATCGCCCGAAGGTCGATCCCGATGTTAAAGAGGGGCCGGGAATCGGTTCGGGCAACCAGAGTACCAGCACCTTCTCCTTCGCCAGCGAGAAGAAAGCCGATGGGACGATCGAGCGAGTTCCGGTCCTGGTCGTTCGACCCGCGACTGCCAAGAAATATCCGGTCATGATCGTCCTCCACGGAACGGGCGGAAGCAAGGAAGGCGTGAAGTCGTGGCTGATCGACCTTTCTCAACGCGGCATCATGGGTGTGGCCATTGATGCCCGTTACCACGGCGACCGATCGGGGGGCTCGAAAGGATCGCAGGCGTACGTTGCTGCAATTACGAATGCCTGGAAGGCTCCCAACAAAAAAATGGAACACCCGTTCTACTACGACACGGTTTGGGATCTGTGGCGACTCGTGGATGTTCTGGAAAAACGCGACGACGTCGATCCAAAACGCATTGGCATGATGGGCATCTCCATGGGCGGGATTCAAACCTGGCTCGCGGCCTCGGTCGATGAACGCGTGGCCGTCGCCTTGCCGTTGATCGCCGTGCAAAGCTTCCGCTGGAGCCTGGAGAACGAAAAATGGCACGGTCGGGCGAACACCATCAAGGCGGCTCATGAAGCCGTCGCGAAGGACATTGGCGAACCAGCCGTCAACGCCAAGGTTTGCAAGGCTCTCTGGAACAAGGTCATTCCAGGAATCTTGGATCGGTTCGATTGTCCGAACCTGCTGCCACTCTTCGCCGGCCGACCGCTGTACATCGCCAACGGCACCGAAGATGGCAACTGCCCGATCGGCGGAGCGAGGATCGCCATCAAGGCCGTGGAAGACGCTTACGATAAAGCAGGCGCGAAAGACCGACTCAAGGTGTCGATCGCGGAAGGCGTCGGCCACAAGGTCACCGACGAGCAGAAGAAGGAATCACTCGACTGGTGTGTGAAATGGCTGAAGCCGTAGCGATCACGAAAACGACTCTTGGGGCCAATGGCGATCACTGAGCTGTCTGACCGATACACTTCGAGCGGCCGAGGAACACATGGCTCGTTCAAAGTCAACAGCGAGCCGGGAGCGTCAGCGACCGGAGAAACCGGAAGCGACGCGAATTGTCTCCGGCTTCTGACGCTCCGAGCTCGCCATTTCCACATGATGCACACGGGAGAAGCGCATGGGCAGGACACGACAAGTTCTTTCAATCTGCGTGTTGGTGTGCCTTGAATACTCAGCGATCGCTGCCGAGGAATCGTTCGTCGGTCTCATCAAGGAGGTCGACGCCAAGTCCGGCACGATCAAAATGGCCGTTCGAAGCGAGAAGGCCCAGGAAGTCAAGAGTTACACCGTGGCGAAGGACGCCAGGATTCGCGTCAACGGCCAGCCAAAGAAACTCGAAGACTTGGTTGCCGACTCGCGGGCCAGCGTGAAGCTCAACGCGGACAAGAAGATTACCGAAATCAGCGTCCGCACAGCCGGAGATCGGCCGGGCGAGAAGCCGAAGGAACCCGGAAAAGCCGACGCGAAGCCAGCCCCTTCTGAGAAGGAGAAACGTATCGCGGAGTATGCCCAACGGCAGAAGATCGTCTTCGAGCGATCGCGTCAACAGGAAAAAGAGGCCATTGCTGCGGCATCTGCACGGCGGGCACCGGAAGGTCCCAAGCGTGATTTTTTCGTGAACAATGCGACCGGAGACGACAAGTCCAGCGGGCTCGCAAAGGACAAGGCCGTGCGAACGCTCTCGAAAGCGGTCTCGATACTGAGACCGGGCGACACGCTCCATCTCGCCGTCACCAATCAGCCCTATCGAGAGACCTTGCGTTTCGCGGACGACTTCGGCGGAGTGCCCGGCAAGCCAATCGTGATCGAAGGGCACGGAGCGACCCTTACCGGCTGCGATCCCTTGCGTCTCGACGGCTGGGTCGAGACCGGCACGCCCGGACTGTACAAGAGCACGAAGTTTATCTCCGAACTTGAGGAGTTCACGGACGAAGCCAGGTTGATGCGCGTCTTCTTGCTATTCGATGGCGTCATGCAGAACATGGGCCGGAGCAGCGAGGGGAAGAGGGGCAGTTCAAGTCGCCGTCTGCCTTGCAGCCAGGCGAATGGACGTATGCCGAGGGGGAGAAGGCCTTTTACGTCCAGGTCATAGGCAAGCTGGCGGGTGCGAAAATCGAAGCCCCCTATCGTCGCAACGGCGTCGCCGTTCGCTCGCCGAAAATCGCGCTGACGAACGTGGTCATCAAGGACCTGATCGTTTGCCACGTCCTCAACGACGGCTTCAACTTGCACGGCACGACCAGGGACTTCCTTCTGCAGAACATCGCTGCGTATGAATGTGGCGACGACGGTATCAGCCCGCACGAAACTTGCGAGGTGACGATCGACGGCTATTGGGGCGTCGGCAACTCGACCGGCATGGCCAACGGCAATCTCAGTGTGACGAAGTGCCGCAATGTTCGGCTGGAGGGAAATCTCGCCCATCAATTCATGACCGGCCACGCACCCGTTACCGAAATGACCAACGCCATTATCATCGCCCACGCGGGAACCGAACCAATCAACGTCACGAATGCACAGGACACGCGTTGGAGACTCGACAACGTTCAGATCTCCTCGCCACCGACGCAGAAAGTGCTGAACGTGGTGAACTCCGTGATCGAGGCTCGCCGCATTACCGTTGTGGGGCCAGCCTGGGAGAACGCGGGGACAATCAAGATCACGGACAGTGTGCTCGTCGGCAGCAAAGTGACCAATCTCACGGGCGGTACCTGGGCAGGGGATAAGAACATGTATGCCATTACCTTCGGGCCCGAGGCCAAGAATACGAACTGCGCCGGTAAGGAATTCGGCAAGGAAATCCTGCAGGTGCCAGGCCAGCCATTCCCCGGTGCCGGGGCGAATGCGGCTGAGTTCAAGATCCCGCCGCGGCCCGTGCCGCATCCGGCAGCAGGAAAATTCACAACGCTCAAGCCTCTGACGGAAAAATCAGACGTTCGCTACCGCGATTGAGGCGGGCCGAGCCGCGTAAGAGGCCGGGTTTTGTGGCAATTCAGTGGCGAAGCCACAAATCTTGCCTCATGGCTTCAACCGGTTCAGGATGTCCAGTGTCGTGATGACGCCGACCACGAATAGGCGCACGAAGACCTCGTGAACCGTGAATTGTTCGCCCAGCGAGATCGGGTTGGGACTCATGACATCAGCCGCGATCATCGCCTGAAGCCGACGAGGAGCCAGATCGGTTTCAGGAACGGATTTGGACATGCCTTCCTCCTGGAGATGTGTGTACTATTCTTGTAGCACAGCCAGGGGAGTTTCCGGCAATACATCGCGCAGCATCTGGTCGGGAGTTGCGGAGTCCGGACAATCATCGAGATCGTCCACAGTAGACCGAGCACCGGGAGAATCGATCGTGTCGAGACAGTTGCCACGCGTGTTGATCGTTTTTAACGAGCCGGTCCTGGCCAAGGATCACCCGGACTACGCCTCCGAGGTGGACATTCTCGAAACCGTCGTCGAAGTCGAGAAAGTCCTGCCGGACTCGCATTACGTGGTCGCGAAGTTCGGCTACGCTCGCGATCCTTCGCTCTTTCTTCGAGAGATCGATCGCTTCAAGCCAGATGCAATCTTCAACCTGTTTGAAGGGGAAGCGGATCGCACGGAGACCGAGATTCTTCATGCCGCAGTCACCGAGTGGACGAACGTGCCGTTCACGGGCTCGCCTTCAACGGCCATTGCACTCGGCCGCGACAAGATCCGGACGAAGTACATCCTGCAAGGCGCGGGAATTCCCACGGCTGGGTTCTGCACGATCGATTCCCTTCCCGCACCGGCCTGGCCACATTCCTGGCCGGCAATCGTCAAGCCGGCCTATCAGGATGCGAGCGTCGGCATCGACCAGGCTTCGGTTGTTTCATCGCAGAAGGAACTCGAACAACGTGCCGAGTGGATCTTCAGCACGCTTGGCGGCCCAGCAATCGTGGAGCAGTTTCTGCTCGGCCGCGAGTTTCATGTGAATCTGTTCGAGGAATCCATCAATCGACCTGGCGAAAATCGGTTACGCGTGGTTCCGCCCACGGAATTAGTGTTCGAGGCTGGTCCCGGAATCTGGCCAATCTACTCGTACGAGGGCAAATGGAACGAATCTTCGGAGGAGTACAAGAAAACCCGATTGGATACGGGAGCGACACTGCCCAGCCCGCTGCTCGAACAGGTTGCCGAGGTTTGCACGACGACGTATCGCCTGATGGGAATGCGCGACTATGGTCGAGTCGATCTTCGCGTGACGCCGGACGGTCGGCCGCACGTACTGGAAGTGAATCCGAACCCCTACTTGAACAGCATCGGCCTGATCGATGGGTTGAAGGCGCTCGGCTACGGCTTCCCCGAGTTCATCCAGGGACTCGTTCGCCGAGCGCTGGCACGGAAGGCGAAATGAAGTCTATTTGGTCGGCTTGACCACGATAATCACGTTGTTTTTGTTCTGCGTGAGTAGATCATCGCCGACTGGTTTTCCAGATAGCGAAACGATCGCCTTGGTCTTCTGCTTCAACAGTTTTGGAATGTCGGCGGACTCGACCAGTTTCCCATCGGCTGATTTGACCTCGAGTGTTTTCGGGTCGAGTTGAATCGTCGTCACCTTCATCACGGGCACATTTACTTTCACATTGACGTTCGTGACTATGCCGTCCACCACGACTTGCCTGGTACGGACTTCATTCACGAGATTCGTTGCTTGGCGAGTGATCAAGATCACGCCATCCTTCGACCAGGCGTTCGTGACGAAGGGTGCGCCCTCGGCCGGGCTCTTCTTCTGAGCCGGGTCCTTCTTCTCGGGGAGTGCCGGAGCAGCGGACGAAATGCTTGCGAATATCGCGGCGAGAACCAAGAGTGCGAGACGCATGATCTGCCTCCCAAGATGGATCGACCTTGAAAAGTCTATTCGCCCCAGTCGTTGCGGAAATACCGCCGCGTATTCGGGGCACACAACATCAGCAGATTCAACACACCCAGTTAACAGTTCACCAGGTCGCACCCCGATAAGTGGATCGGGACCCGGACCAAAAACAGCAAACACCTTGCACGCGTTGCAGGTTTGTCGAGAACGACCTCTCGAATTGACCACGCGATCACCATTCGGCCTCTCAGGAGTCCCGGGCAAACATGCACTGAGAACGGGCGGGCGTTGCTCGCACGCGCGGCTGAAAAAAGGCTGGCCGCTTGGATTGAAAATACGCAAACGTCTATGCTAATTCGTCTTATGTCGAATCTTGCCATCGATTTTCTCTTGGCACTGCCTTTGCTTAAGTGAAGCTCAGGTTTGGAATAGTCGATGAACGGTGCGACGGGCCGAGTAAATTCGTGGCAGAATCTTAGTCCACTCAGGCCTTACCCAATCGGCAACGGTTACAAGGGGTCGTCCGTCAAGGCAAATCCATATCCGGTCGGGAAAGGGGTCTGCAATGCGGAACCTGCTCTTCCGAAAGCTGTGATGCTTGGCTTGCAGCAAAAACAGGTAATCATCACGCAGGTAATCGATGGCAAGCTCCCGCTGAGGGAAGCAGCCGACCGGTTTCAGCTGGCACATTTGGCAGCGGGCCGCTGTTCAGAATCGACCACCGGTGTGCCGAACCATTTGATCGATAACGAGTCTGTAGGTCGGACGGTGATTGGTTGGGTATATCTGGCATTAAGTGCGCGCCCAGAACAGGCGGATCGTGTGTCGGAGAGGCTGGAAGTCGAGATTCGTGACACGCTGAAAAATGCCACAACCGTTGCCACTCAGCGATAGAAAAGCCCTTTCGGCCATTGAGGCCGGGTCGAGGGGGCCAAGAAAGGCCTCCTCGGCGACACTGCTGTGCTCCCTACAAATCCCCTTTCCTCAGGCCTATTCGCACCTCTGCCGGGGACCGGCGAGATGACCTCCATCGACGCCGACGTCGTGGAATTAGCCCTTCTCTTGCCACGCTGGCAAGCCGAAGCACTTGAGGAAGCAGCCGAAAAACGAGGATTGACAGCCGGGCAAATGCTGCGAAAACTGATCGCGGCCACGCTGAAGAATATCGAACCCGTGACCGCGTAAAACTCGTGCACAACGAGCCACCAGACCCGGATGACTGGCCAAGGGAAGGCCGTTCATCGGGGTCTTTTTTCGTTAAAGTATCGAAGCGACGGGAACTGCCAGGATCGGCAGCGCGAGCAGACTGATCGACTCGCCTGAACGAAGTCTTTGCACATTGGCGTAGGTGCCATTCGATTGGGGCTCGCGATAGACTTCGAGGCAGCCGTCGATCAGATTCACGATCCAAAATTCGCGGATGCCATTCTCGGCGTACAGAGCGAGCTTTACCGTTCTCGAAGGAGACAACCTCCCGGTACTCAGCCTCCGCTATTGTGTTAAATAGTTGGATAACCCCGGCTTGCCGAGGGTACTATCACATATCGGGACGAGCCGACGGAGCGAACACGATGGCGACCGCAGCCTTGAGCGGGGTTTTCTGGCACTTGCGATCCAAGGCCGACAGTGCCCCACGCACCGACGATAAGCCACTCGATCGCTTCCGGAACGACCGGGACGTGGCTGGGAGTTGCTTCGACAAAAACTATTGCGACGAGGCATCGCCTCGGCCCGTGTGCCTTCTCGATTGGCCCTGACGACTAGCCAAACAGTTGCCGGAGTTGTTCCGGTTTTCACACCCGTTCTCGCACTGACCCAAGGAGTGATCCAAGCCATGTTCCTGAGCAAGATTAAATTCGCCTTCGCCGCCATCGTTGCGGCCGGGGTTCTGGTCGCCGGTATCGGCAACGGATCGTCGCTGGTCCAGGCCGCCCCGGACAAACCCGTCAAGCCTGGTGCCGATCCGGTGAAGCCGGTCAAGCCCGGAGCCGATCCGGTCAAGCCTGTCAAGCCAGGCGAAAAGCCGGCGAAGCCGGATGTAAAGAAGGCGGGGGGATTCTCCGTCACATTCAAGAGCGTCGATGCGGACAAGGGCACGATTACCGTGACTGCAACCAAGGGCGATACGAGCGTCGACCGGACAATTCCGCTCGCAAAAGATGCCAAGGTCTCGATCGATGGCAAGGAAGCAAAACTTGCCGACCTGAAAGCTGGCATCCGCATCAGCGTGAAGTTGGGCGACGACAAGACCACAGCCGTTGTCATCGGCTCCGAGGGCGCGACATTGATCGGTGATCTCAAGGAAGTCGCATCCGATCAAAAGTCGGTGAAGGTCACGGTCACGGTTTACGCCATCAAGGGGGACAAGAACTCGGCCAAGACCGAGGAAAAGACAGTGAAGATTGGCGAGGACACGAAAATCGTTGTGGATGGGCAGAAGAACACGACAGTGGCCGACCTGAAGGCGGGGTCCAGCGTGGCCGTGCAGGTGTCGGCCGATGGCGAGCGAGCACTGGTCATTTCCTCACCCGCCAAAGACGGCGGCGACGGAACAATCTTGATGGGCGAGTTGAAAGAAGTGGACGCTGCCAAGAAGACCGTGAAAGTCGCGGTGACCGTGTTCGCCATCAAGGGGGACAAGAACTCCGCAAAGACCGAAGAGAAGACGATCAAGGTGAGCGACGATGCGAAGATCGTCATAAATGGAAACAAGACCGCGACTCTGGCCGACCTGAAGGCTGGTGCCAGCGTGGCAATCCAATTGTCGGCGAAGAGTGAACTGGCAATGGTCATCTTCTCGCCAGCCAAGGGGGGCGGCGACCCAGGCGTGAAGAAGCCAGGCACGCCCGATCCCGTCAAGCCCGTGAAACCTGGCACGCCCGATCCCGTGAAGCCCGTCAAGCCGGGCACTCCTGATCCCGTCAAGCCTGTGAAGCCTGGCACGCCTGATCCGGTCAAGCCTGTGAAGCCAGGTGCGGCTGATCCCGTCAAGCCCGTGAAACCTGGCACGCCCGATCCCGTGAAGCCCGTCAAGCCGGGCACTCCTGATCCCGTCAAGCCCGTGAAACCTGGCACGCCCGATCCCGTGAAGCCCGTCAAGCCGGGCACTCCTGATCCCGTCAAGCCTGTGAAGCCTGGCACGCCTGATCCGGTCAAGCCTATGAAGGGTGAAAAATAAGCTAGCGTGAAGCGTTCAGGCGTCAGGACCAGAGGAACTTCATGATGCGTAGGACCCTGGTCCTGTTCGTTTGCCTTGTCTCGTCCATCCCAGTGCTGGCAGCACCTCCTTTTGTTTTTCGGGACGTTGGCGAAGAGGCCGGCCTCTTTCCAGCTCTCACTGGAATTGCCGGGCACGGCGCGGCCTGGGGCGACATCGACAACGATGGCTGGGTCGATCTTTACGTCGGCACCTTTCACAAGCCAGGCACTAAGCCCAATCTTCTTCTGCGAAACTCCAAGGGAAAGCTCGCACTCGAATCACCGACGGCGACGGCGATCTCGTCACGAGCGACCGGCATCCTACTCGTCGATCTCGACAACGATGGCGACCTCGATCTCTACGTCGCCAGCATGCCCCAACCCGGGCGATTGCTGCGTGGCTGCTCGCTCTTCCGCAACGATGGCGGCGGCAAGTTTACGGACGTATCGAATGACAACGGTGCCTGCCCACTGGCATTCGGCGGTCGCAGTGCGACCGCGTTCGACTACGATGGCGATGGCCTGCTCGACCTACTCGTCGGCGAAGATCCGGCCGCGAATTACAACGGCTCGCCCACCGCCAGTTCGCGGCTCTTTCGCAATCTCGGCAAGCTTGAGTTTGAGGATGTCTCACGCAAGGTCGGGCTACCCGTAAACGTTCCCGGACTTGGCGTCGCAGTCGGCGATGTCAACAACGATGGCCGGCCGGACTTCTTTCTCTCGTCGCATCGCGGCGGCAACATCCTGTTTCTGAACGAAGGGGGCAAGTTCAAGGAATGTCCCGGCTCACGCAAGCTCTTCGCGTGGGATATTCCGGCCGGCGGCGACAACATGATTGCCGGCGTGTGCCTGGGCGATGTGAATCGCGATGGCCTGCTCGACATCGTCATCGGCCAACATTTCGAAGCACCGTGGAAGAGCCCAGTCCCGATTCGCCTGTATCTGAATCGCGGGATAAAAGATGGCCTGCCGACTTTCGAGGATGTGACTGACAAGGTGGGCCTGAAGCCGTTGCCGATGAAGGCCCCGCACGTCGAGATTCAAGACTTCGACAACGACGGCTGGCCCGATATTTACACGAGCATCGTGAAATTTGCCGACGGCAAGCCTCATCCGGTGATCTTCCGCGGTCTCGGCATCAAGGACGGCCTGCCACAGTTCCGCGAGGAAGCCCTGGCCGTGAATGACTTTCCGACGGACAAAGACAGAGCAATCGGGCGCTCTGGCGATTTGTTCGCGAAGGTGCTGAAAGAGAAGACAATCTTCTATTCCGCCCCGGGACCATCGGCGGATTTCGACAACGATGGCCGTCTCGACCTGTTCCTGGCAAGCTGGTGGCCGGAAGCAAAGTCGTTGCTGCTCAAGAACGAAACTCCCGGCGGTCACTGGCTGCAAGTTCAAGTTGAAGGTGGAATGGGCGTGAACCGAATGGGGATTGGTGCTCGCATCTTGGTTTATCCGGCCGGGAAGCTTGGCGAGTCGAAGTCTCTGATCGGCTGTCGCGAGATTGCGACCGGCTTTGGTTATGCGTCAGGCCAACCCGCCATTGCTCATTTCGGCCTCGGTAAGATTGACTCCGTCGACGTCCGCCTTGAGTTACCTCACGGGAAGGGCGTCATGAATGAAAAGAACCTCGCAGTGGATCGTCGAATCGTCATTAAATAGGGGATGCTATGAGAGTCGCATTGTTTCTCGCGTTCCTGTTTCCGGCGGCCCTCGTCGCCCAGAAAAAAGCTGAGCCGTGGGTCACGCCCGCGTTGCCGGATGGCAAGGCTTTTGCCACCGATACGTCCGACGCGTTTCTGAAGCCGACTGCCACACTCAAGGCTGACGTAACCATCGCCAAGACCCCGCCGACGATAGACTTTCTGTTTTATCCCGGCCAAACCTACGCGGGCAAACCCTGGTCCAACTGGGGGGATAGCCTCGCGCACAGTGGCAAGTATTACGCGTCCATTGGCGATCATCACGCGGCGAACGGCAGGGACAAAGACCATACGGGCACCGGCTTCGTCTTCGAATATGACCCCGAGAAGAAGACGCTGCGTCAACTCGCGGACCTTGCCAAGGTGCTGAATCTCCCGGCCGGGCACTATGTTCCCGGCAAGATTCACGGCCGGCTCGATATGGGCGACGACGGTTGGCTGTACTTCGCCACGCATCGCGGTTCGACGACTGTGACCACCGACCTGTACCACTACGAAGGGGACTGGATCTTCCGTTGCGATCCGAAGAGTGGCAAGACTGAAATCGTTGTTCGCGGCCCGGTCCCCAAGCACTGCATTCCCAATAGCGTGCTCGATCCGAAACGGCTGATCTTCTACGGCGGAACGGCACCCGGCACCGGCGGCGAGAACGATGGCATCCAGTTCTTCGCCTACGATGTGCGTCAGAAAAAGCTGCTCTACTCCGGGCCGGATGGGCCTTCACGCTACATGATCCTCGCCAAATCCACCGGCCGGCTTTACTACGTGCCTGGTAAGGAGGAGGGTCTTTCCGGTCCGCTCATGCGTTTCGATCCCGAGAAAGGCGGACCGCCCGTGAAAACCAGTGCAACCATTGGCTTGCGGGCGGCCACGCAAGAGACCGACGATGGGTTCGTTTACACCGTCTCAAAGGGAGGCAAGGGATCGGAGGCGATGCTTTGGTCCTTCAACACGAAGACCGAACAAGTTGAAAAACTCGGCAACGCGTCCGTCGGCACGCAAGCATACATTGCCTCGATCGACGTCGATCCGACCGGGCGCTATCTGTACTACGTGCCTGGTGCCCACGGCGGCGGCGATGTCGATGGCTCCCCCGTGGTGCAGTTCGACGTCCAGACGAAGACCAAAAAGGTGATTGCGTTTCTTCACCCGTTTTACAAGGACAAATACGGAGCCACGCTGCAGGGCACGTTCAGTTCCGCCGTCGATCCCAAAGGGGACAAGCTGTACGTGACCTGGAACGTCAGCCGCGGTGGCCGCGTATGGGATTCTTGTGCCTTGAGCGTGATTCACATTCCGGAATCGGAACGAAAGTAGTAGGCACACTCCGTCACTGCATCGAATTCACTTCCCCGCACGTTCGTCCGGCTCTTCGCTGCGTTGATAGATCGGCAGGAAGCGGTATTCGACCGTGAGGGCCAAGACCGCCATCGCGGTGCAATAGTTGGTGCCGGCATTCGCATCGTCGGGAGACGTGCTGACCCAGAAGCCGCCTGGGCGCTGAGGGTAACTCCTCCTGCCTTCCGTGAGCAATTGGGCGTGGAGGAACCCACGATACAGTTTCCAGTATTCGCCGCCGATCTGAAACATGGCTTGTGCCGCATAATAGATGCCATAGAAGAAGTGTGGTCGATCTTGAGTGAGTAAGTTTCGTTCTTGGCACAAAAAACTAGCCGCGTTCAACGACTGTTCCGATTTGTGGTACTGCTTGCCGCAGAGTTCCAGCGAGAGAATGCTCGCTCCCGTGCAGGGCACCGTGACATGGCTGTGCGTGGTATAGCGGTAGCCGCCGGTTGCCGGATCGTAACAGCTTTTCACGTATTCGACGGCTCGATCGATCACGGTCGCTGGCACATCGCAGCCCACATTTTTCGCGGCCCGTAAGGCCATCACCTGCCAGCCCGTCACGCTGATGTCCGCATCGCTTGCCGTGATCGAGTAACGCCAGCCGCCCGTATGCGGCGCGTTCCTCGATTGAGCAGAGTTGATGAGTTTAACGGCCTTCGCAAGCTGCTCGCGTAGCCTGGCTGCTTGTTGTCTGTCCGACGTCAGACCGATCACCTCGGCGACCATGAGCGTGCAGATGCCGTGCGAATACATCACGGTCATCCCGAACTGCTGGCCCGAGAACACGCCGTTCTGCTGTTGTGAATCGCTGACATACTTGATGCCGCGTTCAATGTTCCCACCGTACTTGCCCTCGCCCGGCACATGGCCCGAGGAGAGAAATGCCATCACGCACAGGGCGGTGATGGCAGGATCGCGTCCACCGCCGTTGATGCCCCTACCGCCGAACTGGCCCGAGGGCCAGGAGCCATCTGGATTCTGTGCGTTGGCGAGATAATGCATCGCGTTATCGACCGCGATCTCGAACGCTTCGCGCTTGGGAGGCTCGGCCCTCGCAGGGATCGCGAGGGAGAGCAGAACGAGGATCGGGAGGAGTCGCATTACCATGAGAAAGCAACACTCAGGAACTGTGTGGCCGCTCTCGTAAGAGTGCGGCGAACCCGCGTTCTCACGAACGCGGCCACGTTTGGACGATGAATCACTTCCGCTCCGCCAACTGTTCGAAGTAGTAGCGAATATTCGTCGCGTATTCTTCGCCGTAGCGAGCTTTCATTTGCTGGATAATCTTGTTGCGAATCTCGCCGGGGAGTTCGCCCCAGGCTTTGCCGGAATGTTTGGCAACGTCCTCGTCGAACGAGCGGAGGTCAAGCTTGCCGCCGGGCCCGCCGATGTTGCCACCTGGATTCTGACTGTTGTTTCCCTGACCAGGCTTCGGGTCGTTGCCTTCACTTGGGCTGGGGCCTTGTCCGAGTTGGCCCGCCGCTTGCTGCAATGACTTGGCGGCTTTTTCCATCGCGTTGCCGGCCTCGCCCGGCTGGCCCTTGCCAAGTTTTTCGCTGGCCTGATTCATTTGTTTTTTTGCCCTGTTCATCGCCTCACCCGCCTGCGGTGAGCCCCCCTTCTCTTCACCGCTACCAAGTTCCTTTGCTGCCTCGTTGGCTTGTCGGGCTGCTCGCTCCATCGCGAGTGCGGCCTGCTCACGGGACAGGCTGGCCTCGTCGCGTTGGCCCTTCTCGCCTTGCTGGCGGGCGGACTGCATCTTGTCGCCCGATTGCTTGGCTGCACTGCCGGCTTCCTTGCTCTTCTCGCCTGCGGCTGCTTGCTTCTCACCCATGCCCATGCCGGATTGTCCCTTGGCCATCTCGTCCAGCTTGTTGCCGAGTTCGCGGGCTTGTTCTTCGAGCTTTTGCTGCCGCGCAGCTTGCTGGGCTTTGCCTGAACCAGGGTCTTTCGACATCTCTTCGAGTTTCTGGTTCACATCCTGCTGACGACGGGCCAAGTCTTTCGCCTTCTGACCCGATTCGCCGCCTACCTTGTCCTGGGCCATCTTCTCCATGGCTTCGGCGGCTTGCATGCCCGATTGCCTGGCCTGAGTGAGATCGCCGTTCTTCACCTCGTTCGCGGTCTTCTTGGCGGCCTCCGCGGCCTGGCTGGCTTGCTTCGATTGCTCGGATTTTGCGCCCTGGCGATCGTTCACAGTCTTGGCCAGTTCCCCAGCTTCCTTGGCAATCTCCTGTTGCTGCTTGGCAATATCTTCAACGGGATTGTCTTTCCGCGGGGCGTTCTCCTTGGCGAGTTCGTCGCCCGCTTGCCTTGTTTCTTCTTGAAGCTTGCGTTGCTCGCCGGCGAGTTTGCGGGCTTCCTCGGCCTGGGCTTTGTTCGGCAAATCCGGATTCGTGCCGTGTGCCTGGTCTTGCATACGATCTTGTGCCTTCTTGGCGATCCGTTCCAGCGCCTCGGCCGCGTCCTTCTGCTTGGGGGCCGCCCCTTCCGCGTTCTGCTTTTCGAGTTCTTCCCTGGCATGATTCATCGCCTGCTGGGCTTGCTGCCGATCTTTTGGCGAATCCTGGCCCGGCATCTCGCCGGCTTGACGAGCAAGTTCCTTCTGCTCCTTGACAGCTTTTTCCAAAGCGTCCTGGCGGGCCTTCTCACCGGCTTCACCTGGCACCTTCTTCGCTTCGTTCAGTTCTTGCTTGGTCCTTTCGGCCAGTTCCTTTTGCTTCTTCGCCAACCGGTCGGCGGCATCGGCCGGGTCTTTCGGTTGTGGCTCGCTCTTCGCCGTTTCTTTGCGCGTGAGTTTGTCGGCCAGGTCCTTCATCGCGCTGGCGGCATCCTGTTGAGCTTTCGCGTTGTTGTTCGGTTCAACTGCATTGGCGGCTCGTTGCAGAGCGTCCTGGGCTTGCTGCTTGGCCTTCTGGGCGTCGGCACCGGCCCGCATGTTCTTGAGTTCATCCAGTTCCTGGGCGGCCTTCTTGCGAGCTTCGGCCGTCGAGGCGGCGTCCTTGCGTTTTTCTTGTTCGTCGGCATTGGCCTTCTGGCGTTTGGCGAGCCGGTCCGCGGCCTCGGCAGGAGATTCCTGGCCGTTGACTTGCTCGTTCAACTGGTCGAGCTTGTCGGAAGCCTCCTTGGTCTTCTTGGCGATGTCCTCCGGCATTGCGGGGTTGTTGCCGGCTTGCTCGGCTTTCTTTGCAGCATCGATGGCCTCGGCCTGGGCGGCCGCGGCTTCCGGCGTTTGCAACTTCTCCAGATCGCGGGCGATGTCTCCCTGCCGCTTCTGCAAGTCGAGTTGCGTCGAACGGTCCGGCTTGCCTACGTTCTTCGCGGCTTCGTCAGCAAGTTCGCGTTGCTTCTTCGCGAGTTCATCAACCTTTTCGTCGGCGGTCTTTTGGCCGTTCATGGCTTGCTCGAGTCGATCGAGTTCACGCTTGACGGCTTGCTGCGACGCAACCGCATCCTGGGGCCGGCCAGCGGTCATGTCGTTGGCCGCTTTCTGCATGGCGTCGGTGGCTTTCTCTTTCCGAGCATCCTGTCCCGGTGCGTCGAGCTTGGACAACTTCTCCGCGAGTTCGGCCTGCTTCTTGGCGGTGTCCGCGAGTTTCTCGGACAATTCTTGCTGTGTTGTGGCCGCGTCGGGGTCTTGGTTCTCCAGGGTTTTCGCGGCCGCATCGGCCTTTTGACGGATCGCATCTTGCTGCTGTTTCAGGTTGGCCAGTTCTGCCTTGGCCTTGGCAAGTCGCTGTTCCTTGGTTGGCAACTTCTCGGCCAGCTTTTCGAGGGACTCCCTGGTCTCCCGCATCTTCTTGTCGGCCCCTTGCTCGGCCCCTTTCTTGAGCATCTCGCGAGCATCGCGGGCGTCGGCCGCGGCTTGTTGCTTGGCCACGTCGGCAGGCAGATCGCCTTGCGGTGTCTTCAATTTGGCAGTCGCCTTTTCGATTGCTTCTTGCTGCCTTTCCAGGGCGGCCCGGCGTTCGGCGGGAAGTTGATCGAGCGGTTTGTCCTTGGTTTCCTGGGCGACACGCTGCCGCAGGTCTTCTTGAAGGCGAGCCAGTTGCTTGGCCATCTCGCGTGGGTCGCGGCTGTTCGCGGCCGCCTGTTCCAGGTCGCGGGCCAATCGATCCAGTTCGCGGGCGGCTTTCTCTTGATCCTTGGCGGCCTCGTTCAATGCGCCTTTGTCGAGAGCGTTCTTGGCGTTTTCCGCATCCTTGGGATTCAGCGGCGGCGTCTCGGATGCCCGGCTGGCTGCATCGGTCTTGTCGGCGAGTTCCCTGGCCTTCTTCGCAAGTTCCTCCTGCTTATTCTTCAGCTCGGCCAACCGTTCCTGCACGCTGTTTTTCTCGGCCTTCTTGATCGCGTCGTTCAACTCGCGCATTTCCTCGGCAATCTTCTTGGCCGCATCAGCGAGTTTCTTGGCTTCCTCGGCCTGGGCAGCCTCGGTCGCCTTCTTGATCGCTTCCGACAGCTCCTTCAACTTGGCCAGTTCCACTTCAAGTGCCTTCTGCTTCTTGGCCAGCTCGGCGGCTTCCTTCGGGTCCGCTTTCTTGGTCGCGTCGGCCAGGTCCTGTTGTTCGCGCGCGATCTCTTCGAGCTTGTGCTTGTCCATCCGTTCCTTGGCGATGCGTTCGTTCTCTTGAATCAACTCGTCGATCTTGCGACGGGCGGCATCGAGGGACTCTTCCGCCTTCTTGAATTGCTCGGTGCGTGGCTTGGCTTGCGCTTCCTCGCGGGCTCGATTGAGTGCCGCGTCTGCATCGCGAAGTTCGCGTTCCGCCAGTGTACGCATGCTGTCCGCAAGCCTGGCGAGTTCCGGTGTCACGCCAACGTCTTTGGTGAGTTCCTCCAGCTTGTCGGTGGTTTCCGCCAATTCGCGACGGACTTTCTTCAATCGCTCTTGTTCGACCGCGTCGAGCGTCCTGCGGTTCTCCGTCCCGCGACGAAGCAGGTTGCTGACCTGAAATTCCTCTTCCAGTTCCTTTTTGATCTCCTTCAGCTTCTTTTCGATTTCGGTCTTGCGTTCCGTGATGTCCTGCTCGGCCAGCGGGGCGGCATTCGCGTCGATCGTGAACTCAGCCCAGTCCTTGGCCGGGAAGTACGTGGTTTGCGGGGTCAGCTTGATACCCGGCAGGTCGCGATTATCCGTGGCCACCAGACGGCATTCGAGCTTCTGGCCAACCTTGACGCGATCCTTCAGTGCGAGTGCCGCTTTGGCCTCGACCTGTTGCGTCGGCAGACCCGGCGCATCGAGCAAGAGGAACTGGCTGGGGCCATCGTTCACACGCCATTCGAGAGCCAGTTTTGCGAGGGCCACATCGTCCGTGACTGTGCAAAGAATGGCGATCTTTTCGTCCGGTCGAACGGTACGCGGTTTCTCGCCGATGCCGCTGACACGCGGAAACTTCGGGGCCTCATCCACGATCACCTTGAGCGGCTGAGTCGGAATCTTGCTGGCGACTCCCTGTACTCCCTCGGCCTTGATTGCGAATACTCCCGTTTGCGCTGCAGGCAGACTGATCTTGGTTGTGCCATCGTCGGCAATTTTTAACGGATGCCGTTGTCGAAACGGCTTGGTGCTGTCGATATCGCCTTCGCCGATGAACTCGATCACGGCCGACGTCGGCTTGGGGGAGAATCGGAGTTCGAACACAATTGTGCTGTGCGATAACGCAACGAGTTCGCCAAGCCCTTCGATGGGCTGATCGGGCTTGCGAACCAGGGCTGCGTAGGCGGGAGGTGCGATCGTGACGCGGGCCGAGGCGAGCGTGACCGGATCGACCACGGACACATGATGCGTGTCGCTGACGGCATCGCCTGCTTCGACGCGGAACTCGAAGTCGGCCTCGGCGACCGCTCGCCGATGGTGCCAGACATTCTCCGCGTCGCTCGACATGGCCAGGCGTTCTTCCTTGCCAGCGACGATGACGACGAGGGTGGCCGTCCTCGGCAGTTCCGCGTTCGGCTTGGTCGCTTTCACGATGGCCGTCAACGTGACCGGATCCCCTTTACTGATTGCCGATTCCTTGGAAGTGACCTCGATCTCGTAATTCACGACCTTGGAAGGGACGTAACCGGGCACGAAGAATCGCCGCAGATACTCGCCGCCACGCGGAGCGAAGAACGTGGGAATCAGGAGTAACAGGAGAACGATCAACGCACTAATGCACGACGCGGTGACCTGGCCCGTCGGGAACGCGGTTGAAAGATCGAGCTTACGGGCTCGCGAATCGGCATCCAGGATTACTTCGTTGATGAGGGCCGGCGATCCGTTCGACTCGTCGGCACTTTCCGCGAGTTCGACGGCGGTCGTCAATCGTTCGGCAAGTCGCGGAAACTCCTGCTCGACGGCCGAGGCGATCGCTTCCCAATCGACGGGCAGGGTAATCGCCTGAAAGAGCCGCCAGCCTTCGCGAACAGCCAACAAAACCCAGCCGATCAGCAACCCGCCGCGGACCACTGTAGGCAAGCCAACATAGGCATCCGCGAGTATGCAACCGAGCGCGGCAACGGGCAGCAGAAATGCTGTGCGGCCGACGGCGTGAATCACCCGCAACTTGCGAACGCGAGCAGCCAACTCATCCAGGCGAGCATGAAGTTTGGTCGGCAACTTGGCAGCAGGCATGATTGGCGTCCCAGGTACGGACCGATAGCGTGCCCCGGCGAGGAACCGAAGCGGTGGCCTGTTGTGATTGTAACCCAAGCCGGAGGGTGAGGGCAAGGAAGGTGTTACAGGAATGCGAGAATGAGGATGGTGACAAAACTTCGTGAGAGCAGGATTTCAGTCGATCATGAGCGAGGTTCGGCCAAGGAAGCAACGAATTCTTCTCGGATGAAATGTTAACCACGTTCGGGCGTCCAGAACGCGATTGCTCTACGCTTGCGAACTAGTGGCCCAGGCCCACCTTCACTCATGTGGCCCCGGAACTTGTCCATTCTGTATGCCACCAATCCGCAGAATCGGTGTCGCGCCTGTCGTAGCAATTCCTCAAGCCGACCGTCTCTTCACCAGCGTCCATTCATTCCCTCGATCGTTGTGAACGGCTTCATCCATAAACGCGCGGATGAGCAGAATGCCACGGCCACTTGGGTTATCCAGGCTTGCGGGGTCCGAAGGGTCAGGCAGTTTGGAAACGTCGAAGCCTGGGCCTTCGTCGCGGATCACAAATCGGGCTTCGTCGCGAGTAAATGTCGCGGTCACACGGACGCGGCGATCTTTGTAAGGCGACTGCTTCCGCCGCTGTTGAATTTGCTCGTAATAGGCACGATCGTCGTAACGGCGCAGTTCGGAACTCACTTCGAGATTGCCGTGATAGACTGCGTTCAGCAGAGCTTCTTCCAGGGCCACGCCAACCCGGATTCGCGTACTGGAGGTACACCAGCCCATCCCACTCAATTCGTCTTGGAAGATGGCAACCAGCAAGGGAACAAACGTCGCATCGTTGTCGAGAACGAATTCGGATTCCCGACGACCGAGAGAATCCAGCAAGCGTTGTTTGCGGCGGTCGACGCGTGCCGCCTTCAGAACGTTTGTTACGGTCGAAGGAAGGTCCCGTGTCAAATGGTGTTTGGGCACGTAGTTCACTGCTCCCGCTCGCCAAGCGCGCAGGGCGATGTCTTCGCTGGCTTCGGTCGTCATCAGGATGACCGGGACACCAGGTACATCCTCCTTGAGGGCCTCAACGAGTTCCAGGCCGTTCATGTCCGGCATGTGCATGTCGGTAATCACGCCGGCCGGCGGTGATTTCCGGCAATATTTCAGGGCCAGCTTACCGTTCTCGGCCATCTGAACGTCGCAATCGCAGTTGGCCTTGATCAACCGGCGGACATCCGTCCGGGAGATCCACGAATTGTCGACGATCAGGATCGTCGGGCGCTCGTCCACGAAGTGAGACGCCTCGATTGATTCGAGCGCCGTGTACGGTTCAGCGAAAGTGGTCATGATGCTGGCTCGATGGCTTGGGTAAATTCGCAAGTCAGTGGGACTATAGAACGAGCTAGTGTGACTCTGGCTGAAATTTGGCAGCATGCCCGCATGAAAATCGCGTCGTGGCTGAAATTTTTTTGGCAGGACTACAAACGGGAAAAGAGATTCTTGGACGCGCCACCGCGATTTCGGGCAAGATCGGTAGAAAGCCACAGGAGGCTCGAATGATGATCGACCCACTTTCGCGAACCGTCATGCGGTTAGGCCCGGACGTTGCCGATGCTAGCGCTGGAGAACTCGCAAGCTGTTCCGCGAAATCGCGAGACGAACAGGCCTTCGCAGCCTTGGTTCGCCGATTCGGGCCGATGGTTCTTGGCGTCTGTCGTCGCAAAATTGGCCTGTCCCTCGCTGTTGTGGTCGGAATCGGCACCATCGGCTTTCTGCAAACAGCGGTGAGTGGGACCGATCCGCAACCGGCTAAGAAGGAAGCGTCCACGGAACCACCCCCGGCCAAGGAGACTCCACGCACGCCGGCGAAAGCGGATGCCGAGCGATTGCGCGGAACCTGGATGATCGAATCGGCCCGCCGAAATGGCGTGGCATCGAAAGAGGGCGTGGCAAGCTGGAACGACGAGGAGATGTCATTCGATGGCGAGAGTGTCAAGTTTTCGCGCTTTCCAGGCCGCAAGAAACTCTACAAACTTGATCCGGGCTGGGACGAGAAGCGCATCGATTTCGAGTTCCGCGAAGTGCTCGATGTCAACCAACGCATCACGGTAAATGTACCTGCGATCTATCGATTCGAGGGCGACAAACTGCACATCGTGTTCGGCGTTGTGAATTTCGACGAACGACCGGAGTCGTTCGAGTGGCTGGAGAAGGGAGCGCCGTTTACACACATCCTCCTGAAGCGAGCGATTCCGGGAGAGGCCAAGGACTTGATTGCCGAAGAACGTCGAGCGCTGGAGGGCACATGGGTGAGCGTGGCCATCGAAGTCAACGGCGAACGACGGGAGATGCCGGACACCAAGCTGATTCTAAAAGGCAATCGATTTACGATTCGCCCAAAGACGCAAGGCCTCGCGACAGCAGGAGAATTCACGCTCGACCTTCAGCCTTCGCCACGCCACATTAATTTGACGCTTTTGAGTAGTCCAACACCCGAGTCGAAAGGCAATACGATTCACGGGATATATTCGTTGAATCGACGCATCCTGACTCTTTGCTTGGACGAGCAAAACAAGGGCCGGCCGGCAAATCTCAACGAAGCCAATCGCGTGGCCATGTTGTTTGTCCCCGAAGGAACCGACGTGAAACTGCCCTCCACGCTCCTGCCAGCAATCGGCCCCAATCGACTGCGCGAGTTGCAGACCGAACGGATCAAGGCTCTCCGGACAATCTGCGACGCGAATGCGGAACAGTTGGTGGTTGGAAAGGGGAGCGTCCTCGAAGCCATTCGGGCTGACGAGGAACTGGCCGCAGCCGAGCAGGAACTCGCTAAGACCCAGGCCGAGCGAATCCAGGTCTTGGCGGATTTGGCCCAACGTCTCAAGAAGCACGAAATGTCGGCTGTCGTGCGTCTCGCAAATGGAGCGACTAACAATGCGGAGGAGACCCGAGTGCGTGTGGCTCGACTCAAAGCGGAGATAGAACTTGAGAAGCTTAAGGCCGCGAAATAGGCTGCGCTCGATTGCCGTAGCGAAGATACAAGGCCGGCAACAAGAACAAATTCAACATCGTTGATGTGACCAGGCCGCCGAGTATCACGACCGCCAGCGGGTATTCGATCTCGTGGCCCGGTTTGTTCCCGGAAATGGCCAGCGGGAGCAAGGCCAGGCCGGTTGCGAGCGCGGTCATCAAGATCGGACTCAATCGTTCCTCGGCCCCACTCAGCACCAGGTCTCGGCCGAATCTCATTCCTTCCACATCCTCCAAATGCCGGTAATGGCTGATGAGCATGATGCCGTTGCGGGCGGCGATGCCGAGCACCGTTACGAATCCGACCAGTGATCCGAGCGACAGTACGCGATCCGTGAGCAACACACCGGCGACGCCCCCAATGAGGGCAAACGGCAGTGTGAGAAGTGCGATACCTGTCAGACGCCACGAACCAAAGTCTGTGTAAAGCAGAATCGCGATACCGGCGAGTGCAAGCAACGACAGCCAATAGAGACGCTGGGTCGATTTCTGCCGGGCCATGTATTCGCCGAGGAATTCCGGATGATACTCGCGATCGAACGGCAGGGCGGAGACGTTCTTCTCCACGTCGCGAGCCACGGAACCGAGGTCGCGATCCTTCACGTTGCAGGTAATGTCGATGCGGCGCGAAGCCGCCTCGTGTTTGATCTCGTTCGGCGTCGGCACGATCGCAACATCGGCCACGTCGCTCAAGCGAACCTGCGTTCCATTCGGCAGGTCGATGGGCAACGCTTGCACGCTGGACAGATCGGTTCGCCAACGTGGGGTGCCCCAGACCATCACATCGTAACGCTTGGGCCCGTCATACACTTCGCCCACTTTCTGCCCGCGAAGTAGCAGAGTTGTCACGCGGCGAATATGCCCCGGAGTCAGGCCGAATCTCGCAAGGTCGTCGGGCCTGGGGAGTACCTCGATCTGCGGAACCAGAACTTGTGGCTCAACTTTTAGGTTCATCACGCCGGGCACATCGGCCATGGCCTTCTCGACCTCTTTTGCTTTTGCCCGCAATACTGCGAGATCCGGGCCGTAGACGCGAACCACGATGCTCGCCCCGGCGCCGGTCAGCACTTCCTTGATGCGTTCTTTCAGATAAGTCTGCACATCGCGGTACAGGCCGGGATACCCATTGACAACGGCTTCGATTTTTGCCAGCGTGGCGTCGTAATCGACATCGTCGTCGATGCTGATCCAGAGTTCCGTGAAGTTCGGGCCGACCACTTCGTCGGCCACTTCCGCCCGGCCGATGTGCGAACCAAAGTTTCGGACCCCCTGAATCGAACGGAGTTCCTTGCTTGCCTGAGTCGTAATCCGTGTGTTCGCTTCGATGGATGTGCCTGGTTTCTCGACCCAGTGCATCAGGAAATCGGTCTCGCGGAAGTTCGGCAAGAACTCCTGGCCGAGCGAGAAGGTGGTGGCCGCAGTTACCGACAACGCAGCCAGCAGAAAGCCGATCGCCCAGCGTGGCCGCGAGATCAACGCGGGCAGCACTTCGCGATAGTGCCTCTTGAGCCACGTTGTGAGTGGTGCTTCCGCTCGCGCCCGCAAACGACCGCCGAGCAGCATGAGCGAGAGGGCAGGCGTAACCGTAAGTGCCACCAGCAGCGAAGCAAGAATCGCCAGCACGTAGGCCTTGGCAAGCGGGCGAAAGAACGTTCCTGAAAGGCCGTCGAGAAAGAAGACGGGCAAGAACACCAGCACCACGATCATCGTTGCATACACCACGGCACTGCGCACTTCCAGCGAGGCATTCAGCACGACGCGGAAGGCGGATTCCGGTTCAGGAAGTGCCCAGTTCAGCCGCAGTCGACGGGAAATATTCTCCACGTCGATGATCGCGTCATCGACCACCTCCCCAAGCGCGATGACCAGGCCTGCCAGCACCATCGTGTTGATGCTCGCTCCCGAATAGTACAAAGCGGTCGAGGCCGCGAGCAACGAGAGCGGAATGGCCGTCAGGCTGATGAGGGCCGTGCGCCAATCGAAGAGGAAGGCGATCAGAATGACGGCGACCAGACAGCAACCCAGCAGGAGTGCATGAGTCAAGTTGCCGATCGACTTCTCAATGAACGTCGCGGGCCTGAAGATGGTATGGTCGATGTGAACATCCTTCATGCCGGGCTCAAGCGAAGCCAGTGCTTCCTCCACCTTGTGGGTCACATCGAGCGTGTTGCCCCACGGATGTTTTTCGACGATGAGCAACAGGCCAGGTCCGTCGTTGATCACGGCATCGCCGATCGGCGGCGGCGAGCCCTCCACAATCTCGGCCACCTCACCGAGGCGGATCGGGGCGCCATCCCGGAATCCGACGACCGTCTGATTGAGATCGCTCGGATCGGCGACAGCGGGAAGATGCCGAACAGCGATGCGTTGATTCGGCGTATCGATGAATCCACCGGATTCGAGGATCACCGAGTCGCGCGTGGCCTTCGTCACATCGTCGAGTGGAACACCCGCAGCACGCAGTCGATTGGGATCGACGAGAACCTGCAGTTCCTTGTTCCGCTGTCCCCAGATCGCTACGTTGGCCACGCCGGGGATGGACATGAGTTTCGGACGAATCGTCCACAACGCCAGGATGCTGAGTTCACGCTGCGAAAGCTTCTCGGACCAGACACCGATCTTCATCACTCGGCTCGTCGAAGAGAGCGGTTGCAAAATGATCGGCTGTTTCGCCGCGGCGGGAAGCTGTCGGCTCTCGGTCGCGAGGCGTTCCTGCACGAGTTGTCGCGCCCGAATGATGTCGGCATCTTGTTCGAACAGCAGCACGACCTGTGAAAGCCCGAGAACGGACTTCGAGCGAATGGTCTTCACGCCGGCCGTGCCATTCAGAGCGTTCTCGATCGGCGTCGTGACCAGTTCTTCCACTTCCGTGGCAGACAGACCAGGGGCCTCGGTTTGGATCTCAACGAGAGGTGGGGCGAACTCCGGAAAGACATCAAGCGGAGCGCGATCAGCCGTGCGAATGCCAACGACGACAACGACCACGCAGATGGCCAAGACGGCAACCCGCAACTTCAACGACGATGCTACGAGCCAGGTGAGCATGAGATGATTGCCCTGTTCCCCCTTCCCTCTTAGGAAATGGGGAAAAAGTTCACTTTCCGTTCCCAACTTCGGTGCCAAAGAGTTCTTGGGCTCCGACGATCACGACGGCCATGTCCTTGCGTAATCCCATCCCTTTCGCGGGCTCGGTCTTCAACACGGCCTGGCCATCGTGCACGTGCCGCACTTGCACACGACGACGCGAATACGCATGTGGCGTGGTTGTCACATAGACCCACGATCCACCGTGGATATCGTGGATCACGGCACTCCAGGGCACGGTCAGATCGTTGGCCTCTTCCTTCAGCATTAGCGTGACGCCCACACGTTGCCCCGGAGAAAGTTTGCCATCACTATTTGGCAGCGTGAAGAACAGATCAACCGTGCCTGCGATCGCGTTTGCCGATGGCGGAGCCGTCACCGAGCGAGCGACTTGAATCTTTGATCCCGGTCTGAGATTCAACGGCCCTACGGACGCCTGGTCGATAACCAGTTCCGAAGTTTCACCCACGAATACCGGAACGCGAACCCAGACCGGATCGAGATTGACGACGTCGAACAACGGGGCACCGGGTGGCACGTTTTCCTCCGGAGAGACGCTCACGGTTCGCAGGATGCCGTCGGTCGGTGCTTCGATGTTCAGTGCCGCGGCCGTGCCCTTGTTGGCGTCGCCAACGGCTTGTGCCAGAATGGCCGTACGGGCCTGAGCCGCTTCGAGCGTCTTGCGAGCCGTGTCGTACACAGCCTTGGCGTCGTCGACTGCTCGCTGACTGCCCGCCTCGCGGTTGAATAATTGCTCGGCACGATCGAGCATGAGCTTCGCATTCGCCACTGCCACGCGAGCATTGCCAACCTGGCCCTCGGCCTCCACGCGAGCCGTCGTGAGCGTGGCTTTCGCGTCGGGAGAGAGCAGCGGAAGCAATTGGAAAACGGGCTGGCCTTTCGTCACTTTCGTCCCGGCCCGAGGCACGCCAGAGGCGGGAGCTTTGATCGTTCCGCTCAGTGGAGCGGCCACGAGAATGGCTTGTCCCGGCGGAGTCGTCACATCGCCACCAAAAGTGCGTGTGCGTAAGGCACTGCCTTCTTTCACTTTGCCCACTTCGATGCCGAGACGCTTCTCCGCTTCCGGCGTGAGCGTGATGGTGAGGATGTCTTCCTCTTTCAAGATCGTGGCCGGTGCGGTCTTCGCCGCTTCCGTTTTCTTGGTCCGATTGGAGAATCCCGACCATGCCAGCGCGAGCAACCCACCCACGGCGATGGTGGCCAGTATTCCGGAGATGAGTCCAGCACGGAATTTCATGCGTTTCCTAGTAACTCGTCTCCGCCGATGCGCTGTCTCGAACGCGGAGCCCGAAGCAAAGCGAGGACACGGATTTGAACGGCGTCGCCTCGCTTCGCTGCGGGCTCCGCACCTCTTCCATAACCTTCCAGAGTGATGAACGCCTAGCGCTCCACGGCAAAGGCGCCTTCCTTCGCAGTCAACTTGCGACCGACCGATCGTTCCAACTCCGCCCAGGTTCTAAACATGTCCGCTCGCAGTTGGGCTTCGCGCGAGCGTGTGTCGATCATTTGGCGAGACGTCTCCAGTACGAGTATCAGAGACGTCCCTCCTTCCTTGTATGTATTGTCCGCCCGACGGACCGCCTGTTCCACTTCGGGACGAATCTCGTTCGTCCATTGGCGATAGTCCACCGCTGCTTGAGTATGCAGCGCGTAGGCTTGTCGAACTTCCAGGGCCACCCGTTCGCGGAAGGTCTGGAGTTGTCGAACGGTCTTCTCGCGCTCGGCCTGTGCTCGCGCGATCGCTCCTTGATTCCAGTTGAAGATCGGGATGCCTACTCGGAAGCCGGGACTGAAATTGTTGCCGGACTGGCCACTCGTCGCGTCGCCGATGCCCAGGATGCGAAGCCAGCCGAGTTTGGAGAGACGAATACGAGCGTCCGCGGCCTCGATCGCTCGTTCCGCCGAGCGCACATCCGGTCGTGAAGCAATTGCCTCGGACGTCAACGCTTCGACGTTCGTGGCAGTCGGCGGCAAGGTCTCCGCTCTCTCAGGAGCCAGGTCGGGTCGAAACAATCCTAAACCGATCACGTTTCGCAAGCGTTCCTCGAACACGGGTAGATCGTTCCTAGCCCGGGTCGCCTCTTGCTTCGCACGCAGAGTGTCGATCTTCGCCGTGGAACTTTCGAGCGGCGTGGCATCGCCGGCTTTCAATCTCACCTCGGTCAGATTGGTGATCCGAGCGCGTAGCTGTCGGTTCTCCTCGGCAACCTGAACCCGATCGCGAGCGAAGACCCAGTCGGCATAGGCGAGCCGGGCATCGCGCACGAGATCGAGGCCTGCCTGAATCAACCGTTCGCGGGTCCGTTCGACATCCGCCTCCGCGGCTCTTTTGCGGACCGGTCGCAGCACGAGCGAGTCGACCGGAAATTCAACGAGGTATTTGAAAGGCTTGGCATCGGTGCCGAAGATGTAGACGAATTCCGGGTTCGGCAACAGGCCCGCCTGAATCAAGTCCGAGTGTGCAAGCCCAAGATCGACGAGCAATTCCTGAAACGCGGCATTGTTGCACAGAGCAAGTTGAACTGCTTCTGTTTCGGAAAGACCATTCCCAAGGTCCACAGTTCCGGGCACTGTCACTCCGTCAACCGGTCTGGCCACACCGACACGTTCGCTGACAGCCGACTTGATTCGATCCTCATCTTCACGCGCGCTGTGCGTGCTCATGCACCCGACCAATGCCAACAGCACCGGGCTCAGTACCGCGATGCAACACGAGGAACGATTTCTTCCCAAGCACGATTCTCCCCGGAGCAGCGTGTCATCGAAGATTATCGGCTGGAAGAATGGGGGGAGTTTAACGAATCTGCTGATTCCACGACGCCACTTCGAGACAGTCTTATCCGCCGGTGCCGGGTCAGAGATAGAAATTCCCAGCGGGACAGCGCCGCAGTCACCCAACGTCGTTCGATTGTTCAACGTGGGCGTCGTACCGGCGGATCTGTTACCCGAGCAGGGCGTCGTCGTGCCCAGTGATTCAAGCAACTATTGGTCGTTGCCATTGTCTCCATCGCCTTCGTTGTTCCCGTCGTTGCCATTGTCTCCGTCCCCTTCGTTGTTCCCGTCGTCATTATTGTCCCCGTCCCCTTCGTCGTTCCCATCCCCGCCCTGGACGTCGTCGTCGCCCTGCCCACCGTCGAGAGTGTCGTCCCCGTTGTCGCCATTCACTTCGTCGTTGCCATCTCCGCCATTCACGCCATCGTTGCCATTGTCCCCGTTGACTTCATCGTTCCCGGATTGGCCGTCCACCTGATCGTCGCCCTCGCCGCCGTGGAGAATGTCGTCTCCGTTGTCGCCCAGCAGATTGTCGTTGCCATTGTCGCCGTCCACTTCGTCGTTGCCGGCCTGTCCGTTCAGCCGATCGTTACCTTCGCCGCCCTGAATGATGTCGTCCCCGACCCCGCCCTGGACATTGTCGTTCCCGTTGTCCCCGATCACTGCGTCGTTTCCGGCCTGCCCGTTCAGCTGATCGTTGCCTTCTCCGCCCTGAATGTTGTCGTTCCCGTTCCCGCCCTGGACATTGTCGTTTCCGTTGTCACCGTTCAATTCGTCTGCACCAAATCCGCCGACGATGAAATCGTTCCCATCGCCCCCGTACACGGTCGCGCCAATTTTCACTCCGCTAAGGACGATGCGATCGTTTCCGCCGAGGCCATTGACGTAGATGTGGGAGATTGCTTGGGCACTGACGGAGACCACCGAATTTCCGCCAACGTCGATATTCATGCCCCGGACCGAGAGCGTATCACCGACCTGACGAATCGCGATGACATCGCGAGCGTCACTCCCCTCGACAGTCAACACGCCATTCAAAAGCGTCGCCGACGGTAGTTTTCGAGATCCCAGATCTTCGATTCGTAAACGAACGTTGGCCATGGGAGAGTCCTCAATGGCTGAGGAAATGGGACACGATAAAGTGTGATCGGAGTCCAACTCCGCGAGGGAATTGGACAGGATTGGCACACTCTACGCGGATCAAGGGACAGAATCGAGACAGGCCGGGAGGCCTGTCTTGTGATCGTTCAGATGAGTCCGCCGACTAGCCCTTCTTCGGTACGGCCTTCAGTTTCGGCTCGTCGCCTTTCTTAGGCAAGGGCACGGCCTTCAGTTTCGGATTATCGCCCTTCTGGGCCGGTGCAGCCTTGTTTCCGCCGCCGTTGTTCTGGTTCTGTTGGCCGTCGTCCTTTTGGTTCTGTCGGCCGTCATCCTTTTGGTTTTGCTGGCCGTCGTCTTTCTGGTTCTGTTGCCCGTCGTCTTTTTGGTTGTTTTGGCCAGGAGCTTGTTTCTTGTTCTTGTCGTCCTTGGCCTGATTGTTCTTCAAAACGCCGCCTTGCTTGGCGGGCGGGAACAACCATGGAAATGCGACTGCGGGCAAGCTCGCAATCAACGACACTGCTATCGCGGCAACGAGAGTTCTGGTGAACATGAGCAATCTCCAAAGCGGGAAGTGGTTAACTTAGTATCAGTTCAAGCCGTGAAGGTACAACCCAAATCCGTGATGATCGTTTGCGCAGAAATCGAAGTTTAGCGGGATTGCAAAACCGACCCCAGGCCACGATCTCATAAGACGGTGTCGGATGCAACAAAAAATATCATTTCTTGCCATGGAAAGATGGAACGGCACTCTCGACAGAGTTCGCCTCGCGAAACAGGATCCTCTATAATTCCCGTTTCGCGAGTGTTCCCCATGGGGGACTTCGATCTTTGATTCCCTAGTGCCGAGAGCCTCGATGCCGCGTGTATTGATTTGCGACAAGCTGGAGGCTGCGGGCCTCGACATCCTGAAAGCTGCCGGCATCGAGTTGGATAATCGTCCCGGCCTCAAGGGGGCGGATCTCATTGCCGCCCTTCGCGCGGCCGATGGGGCTATCGTTCGTTCCGGCACTCGCATCTCGGCCGATCTTCTCGAATCTCCTGGAAAGCTCCGCTGCGTCGTTCGCGCCGGCGTCGGCGTCGATAACATTGACGTTCCCGCAGCCACACGCCGGGGCGTGATCGTGATGAACACGCCGAGCGGCAACACCGTATCGGCAGCGGAGCATACGATCGCCCTGTTGCTGGCAAGTGCCCGGCACGTTCCGGCTGCCGATGCCTCCATGAAGGCGGGCAAGTGGGATCGCAGCAAGTTCCTCGGTACGCAGGTCGCGGGCAAGACGCTTGGCGTCATCGGCCTCGGTCGCATCGGTCGCGAGGTCGCTCGTCGGGCCGTCGGGCTGGACATGAACGTCGTCGGCTTCGATCCGCTAGTCACGCCGGAGAAGGCTGCGGAGTTCGGCATCAAGGCCGTCGCCACGCGGGATGAACTCTTGCCGAAATGCGACTTCCTCACCTTGCATATCCCGCTTTTGCCGGACACCAAGGACTTCATCGGCAAGCGCGAGTTGGCCCTCATGCCGAAGGGGGCCCGACTGCTCAACGTGGCTCGCGGCGGGATCGTCAACGAACAAGCTCTTGCTGATGCGTTGGGCACCGGCCACCTCGCGGGTGCCGGTCTCGACGTGTTCGAAGAAGAGCCGACACCGGCGAACAATCCGCTGTTGAAAGCTCCAAACATTGTTCTCACACCACATCTGGGGGCCAGCACAGTCGAGGCCCAGGAAGCCGTGGCCGTGGAAGCGGCGAATCTCCTGGTCGATTTTCTGACTCGCGGCGTCATCCAGTGTGCTGTGAACATGGCGGCCGTCAATCGGGCCGAGATGGACGAGATGCGGCACTTTGTCGATCTCGCCCGCCGACTGGGCATGTTTCAGGCTCAGTCGGCAGTCGGTTCGATCCGCAAGGCCACGCTGCAATTCCGCGGTGATCTTGCCAAGCGGAATACCAAGCTGCTCAGTGCCGCGTTCACCGCCGGGCTTCTCGAAAAGCACATGGCCGATTCGGTGAATGTGGTAAATGCCCCCGTCCTGGCACGCGAACGCGGAATCGAGATCGTGACCGCGGCCAGTGAATCAAAAGGGGACTTTGCGAATCTCTTGCATACGGAAGTGGAAACAGAACAGGGCAAGTTCATCACGGCGGGAACCATCTTCGGCGACCGGTATTTACGCCTGGTGCAGATCGGCGAATATCGACTCGACGCTTATCTCGACGGCATTCTGATGGTGTTCATGCATCAGGATGTCCCCGGCCTGATCGGCTTCATGGGCACCGAGTGCGGCCGGCATGGCGTGAACATCGCCAGCATGAATCTCGGCCGAATGAAGGCCGGCGGCGATGCGGTTGCCGTGCTCAACCTCGATCAGGACCCTCCGGCTGCCGTGCTGAAGATCATCGGCGATCATGAAAAGATCAAGAGCATCATGATCGTGAAACTCCCACCGGCGGGCGAGATGCCGGTGTGGTTTGGCTAGCCGATCAATCGTAGCCGCACTCGTTAGAGTGCGGGGTTCCCCGCGTTCTGACGAACGCGGCTACACAATTCATCGCCCTCTGCCGATGTTGATGCCTTGGACCGTCTTCGAATCCAGCGAGAGTCGCACCATCGCGAATCCGCCTTCTTCGCTCGGCTTGACGTCCGCGAACTTGGCTTCCGCCCCTTCGATCACGACGCGAGCCTCTTTCGAAACTGGCAGCGTCTTCTCGACAGGATCGTCGCCACGGGCCACCCGCGTCAACACCGTGATTGTTCCTTTTGCGGCATCGACGGACTTGATCGTGCAAGCCAAACTCGGCCCTTCGGCCCGGAGTAGGGTCACCGAATTCTGATCGACCGAAAGCCGAACATTTACCATCGCACCAGGGGGAACGTCGGCCAGTTTCAGTTCCTTGACCGAAAGCCGACGGCCACGACCGTCATCGACCACGATGGTCGCTCCCTTGGCGAGATTCAACGTCTTTTCCTCGGCCTCGCCGCGACCTGCCCCGACCACAATCGTGATGCTGTTCTTGGCCGAGTCAACCGCTTTAACGATTCCGTTGAGCACTGGCCCCTCGGCGAGCACGCTCTCGACGGTCTTCTGGTCGGCGGAAAGTCGCAGGCTCACGGTGCAGCCCGTTGCCAGTTCGACCAACTTGCCTTCCTTCACGGAAGTCCGTCGGCCCAGGCCGTCATCCACTGCGATCTCGGCATCCTTGGCCACTGCATAGGATTTCTCCGAGTCGCCGTCCTCGCCGCGGCCTCCTTGTCGAAGCGTGACCGTGATGCTCGACTTCTCCGCGTCCACAGATTTAAAGACGCCGCGAATGTTTGGAGACTCGGCGAGAATCGCTTCAACCGTTTTCTGATCGGCGGACAGCGACAGCGAGACCATCGTACCGGGCGTCAGCTCGGCGAGTTTGCCTTCCTTCAAGAATCCGACGGCGCGGCCGCGAGTGCCTCCACTCGGATCAACGGCGACTTCTACTTCTTTAGCGAGTGCAAAGGTCGTTTCGGCCGGAGCAACGTCCCGGCCCTGAACTGCAGTGATTACGATGGTGCCAGCTTTGACGTCGATCGCCTTGACGACTCCACGCGTCTCGGGACGCGGGGCACCGGCAGGCCGTTCCCTCTGTGCGGCGGCCGGGACTGTGTGGCACACGGCAAGCGCCAACCCGAGGGAACAACGAAACAAGATTGTCAGCATGGGATTCTCCTGATGTCAAAACGATCAGCGAGAACAATTCTATGCAGAAGTGCTGTGGCAGCTACGGTTTCCAACCTGAGCAAATCAGGTCGTGCCGAACACTTCGGGCCAAAAGCCAGACATCCGGATCAATGCTCAGATCGGAAACCTGAGCTACACCGCAGCACTCCAAAGCGATGCAACATCTATCCTGCCCAAGGCACCTTCCGCTTTTCGAAGAATGCCGCCAGGCCTTCGCGGCACTCGTCGCCTAGCCTGGGGGCGGCACTGGCCTTGGCCCCTTCTTCCACCGACAGGGCTTGCGTCGAGAATTTGTTCAGCAGTTCTTTTGTAACTGCTAATGCACGCGGGCCACCCTCGGCACACGATCGGGCCAGTTCGAGGGCTGCATCCATCAACGCATTCGCATCGACCACTTTGTTGATCAGTCCAACCCGCATGGCCTCGGCCGCGTCGATTACGTCACCCGTAAGCAACAGATGCCGGGCGGCCCGTTCGCCGACGTGCCGCAAGAGATGTGGCAGGACCATCGCCGCGACCAGCCCACGCCGTACTTCCGGATACCCGAACTTGGCACTCGGGACGGCCACGGCCAGATCGCAAACGGTCACGAGCCCCGCTCCTCCCGCGACGGCCGCTCCATTGACCGCGGCTATGGTCGGCTTTGGCAGGGAGTAAATGCGGTCGTACAACTCGGCCAGCCGTTGAGCGTCGCCCCAGATGACGTCCGCATCGGCCGTGAGCGTGCCGCGCAGTTCTTCCAAATCCATGCCCGCACAAAAGGCCGGGCCGTCGCCGGTCAGAATCACACAACGCACTGCCGGGTCGTCCGCTGCTCGTTGAATGGCCGTGCCGAGATCGGCAATCAAAGCTCGGCTCAAGGCATTCCGTTTGTCGGCTCGCAGCAGGGTGAGTACGGCGGCTGGCGAGCGAAGTTCGTAGCGAACGAGGGACATGATCGAACTCTCCTCCGGTCGCTTACGCTCCCGGCTCGCCGGGTCTGCACATGCTGAGATGCTCGTCCGGCAATTCCACAAGCATCTGCAACAACGCCAACGCATACGTCTTGCCCTGCGTGTCGATTCGTAGCGAACGTGAGGCTCCGCCAGCCAGAGCATCGCGGAGCATGAAATTCAAACCGAATACGTTCGCGGCCTCATAGCGTTCCACCTTGGTGGAACCAAGCGGGGCGAAGTAGGCAGCCACGCGTTCAACAGTCAGATTCTCGCGAAGCCAATCGAAACCAGCCTGTGTGTAGGCGATGATGGCGACATTCGAATGGTTGCCTTTATCGCCGCTGCGGCCATGGGCAATTGTCGAGAGTGGTACGCTAACGGACATGGATCACCTTGCCGCCACATGTTGCAGATGTTCTTTCTTCGCGTCCTTGGCAAATTCTTCAAGGTCGATTATCGCCAGCACGCTTTTTGCAGCCAGAACCGTTTCCGCGTCGGTAGTCGGCTGGACGAGTTCGACCAGCCAGCGATTCTCCGAGCGGCGAAAGGTCCAGAATTCCTGGTGGCAATACTCTTTCTTGTCGCCACGAATCAACTCGCCGCTCTCGTCGTCCTCGAAGAAATCGCGCGATCTCGCGGAGATCAGGGCCGTGAAGGTCTGATTCTCTTTGCCCGTTGGAACTTCCACTTGCAACACGTCCACGTCGGTCACTTCCACGCGGCCGAAGATGTGCAATTCGCGTTCCTTCTTGAGCTTCTTGATCTCCGTTCGGATTTCCTCGAGAAAATCGGGCGTCACGCGATTCTCGATTGCTCGCACCGAGCGGGCTTCGACCGCTTCCTTGACGAGCCGAAAGGCTTCGTCGGCAACGTCCGAGATGTATTTCTTCTCGAACCAGTTGTCGGTGCATTCGAGAAACTTAAGAACCGCCTTGGTCGCCTTCTGCCGGGCCACGATCTGCCAGTCCGGGACTTTTTCGCCCTTGAACGTGATGACCTTCTTCTGAGGAATGCCCTCCAAAACTTCATCGAGCGTCGGGCCGTATTTCTTGCCGCGATCGGCTTCCGCCTTCATTTTGTTGAAGATTAAAACAGGGATGCCGACAAAAATTCCGAAGAAGAGTACGCCTCTGATAATAAACAAAATTGCTTGCACGGTCGAATCTCCGAATTTCGAGGCACTAGAGCCTCGTTGCCATCACGTGGGGATCGACTACAGTCTTTGCAACCAGTGAAGGCCAATATGCAAATACTTCACGAACCTGCGGACGCCCCGTCGTATAGCCCGTCACGCCTGGTGGACCCGCGGTCACAAGCGGCGCAAACTCTTTCGTGAATCGTTCTACCGCGGCACGATTGGCCGAACGAACCGCAACTCGCAGAACCACCTCGGGAGGAGGAGCCTTCGCGTTCACAACCCCCGGCACGGAAGCGCCCGCGCCCAGGCACTCGATAAGTGTATGTTCGAGAGTGAACCCAGCATCCTTCACGCGTTCGAGCAGTACTCTGCCGGCATGGCGAGCCTTTATCTCCGCGTCTGGCCCGAGCAGCACCAACATGCCACTGGCCGCGAAACCATCGCGATAGGCGATCGATACCTTGTACGAATCCGTCGCCGGCTTGCCTTTCGAGCCGAGCACCTCGACCACATCGCGAGTGGATTGCTTCAAGCGGACAGTCGTGAAATCCGCGACGACATCTGGGGTCAGATACGCGGCCGGGTCGCCGACTTCGTAGAGCAGTTGTTCCGAAATCGACTCGATATTCACGACACCGCCCGTGCCGGCCGGCTTCTCAATCCGGAAATCACCGTTCGCATCAATGTCCGCAATTGGATAGCCGATCTTTGCCAGGTCCGGGACTTCGTTCCAGTTGCAGAGCAAACCGCCGGTCGCCTGGGCTCCACACTCGATCAGGTGCCCGGCAACGGTCGCCGCACAAAGCCGATTGAGATCGTTCCAATCCCAACCGTGTTCGAACATGGCCGGCCCAACCGCAAGCGAGGCATCGGCCACGCGGCCCGTAACGACGACGTGGGCACCCAGCCTCAGGGCATCGACCACCGGACGTGCCCCGAGATAGGCGTTCGCACTGACCACACGATCGCGAATCTTTGCGAGCGGTTCGCCGGTGTCCAGGTTCGTTAGTGGATTGCCGCTTGCGAGTAATTCGTCGAGGCGTGGCAAAAGATCGTCGCCGGAAACGATGGCCACGGGTCGGTCGCTCAATCCGGCATCCGCGAGAATCGCTTTCGCACACTGGCCGCACGACAGTGGGTTCATGCCGCCCGCATTGGTGACAATTCGCAGCTTCGGTTGTTCGCGAAGAATCGGCGTGAGCCGAGCTAGAACATCAAGAAAATCGTGGGCGTAGCCAGCCTGGGGATCGCGTTGTTTGAGCAACACGAGAATCGACATGGTCAGTTCGGCAAGGTATTCCAGCGTGAGATAGTCGAGCCGTCCGTCGCGCGCGAGCCGAATGGGTGCGCCGAGATTGTCGCCCCAGAAGCCACAGCCGTTGCCGATCCGGACACGCTTCATCCGTCAATCCCCGTGCATTTTCCGCAAGCGGCCCGATAATCGCAGAATCCATTGCACGCGTTCGAATTCGTTGAGCCAATCTTGAATCACCTGGACGAGCAGCGGATCCTTGGATGTGCCAATGCCCGTTGGGCAACTGTCGCCCGCGCTGTCTTTCATCATCTGTCGGTACTTGGAGAGCGGCCGTTCGCCGTAGCGGAGTACCTCAAAACCATCTTCACTAAAGAAGACGGCCACGGGCACGCGTTTGCCGCCGTTGATGGACAGTACTTCCTGCACGTCCTCGTGGTCGGCATTATCGAGGTAGCGAATTTTGAGGGTCGGGGCTGCTTCCGCAAAGCGATCGAAGATCGGGCACTGTCCCGAACAGTCGCCACACCACGCCCCGGCCAGGACGAGAACATTCATATCGCGTTTGAAGGAGCCAAGCAAATGCTTTTGAGCGTCGTTCAGTTGAATCGCATCCAAGGTCGTCTTCCAGCGAGCCTGATGAGCGGGCGAGCCGTATTTCGCAAGGAAATCAGCCACCGGCAACGCGATTGCGAACTTGTCGAAGAGGTTCATTCGGCTCCTGCGTTTCGAGGTCGGATAGTGGACGTTCGCTCCGATATGGTGCAAGAATCTATGTGGGAATGGGGCTCCAAGCCTGTTCCAATTGAGTTAGATGAACAGGCCAGCATCTTTCCGGCAGGCCTGGAGGCCTACCGCCACATTTTTGAGTCCACTCTACTTGCTCACCTTCAACACCAAATTCGGCGAAACACCTTGTTGGTTCGCGGCACCGGTTGCCGTCGCCACGATTTGCACGTCGGGCTTATCGCCCGCCACCGCCGCTGCGGTCGCGGTCAATTCTAACTCGGCATCGAGCTTATCCATTGCGATGGTCACTTTCGGGGCCGTCACGTTCGGGGGTAGATTCTTCGCCTCAACATCGACGGGGCCCTTGTAGTTCCCCTTGCGGGCGATTGTCACTTTGACCTTTACCTTCTGCCCAGCTTTGAGTGCGATCGGTGCCGGATCGACCTTCACTTCGACTGGAAGCACGACAGTCAGCGTGGTTGCAGAGGAGTAGTAGGCGTAGTCCTTGGCTGCCGCTTTCGCGGTCCCGCGAAATGTGAGTGGAATTGGCCCGAAGGCCGCAGCCACGGCGGGTGTTACCGGGAATTGCACCTCGTTGGCACCTTTCGGGATCGGCTTGACCGCAATCGCCACATTTGCTGGCAAGGTCAGGGGAGCGAGTTGAATCTCTTCCGCAAAACCTGCCGCCCGCGTTGCCGTGACAGTCACATTGGCTGCGGCACCGCGAAGGATTTCGGCCTGGTCAATCTTCAGAGCGAGCGAGAACAACGGCTTATCGGTCACGGCGACGCCGAAGGAGGTCATCATCTCACGCGGCGGGAAAGTCAGGTTGTTGAAGCCCGTCTTCACCAAATCCGAGACCGTCGCGAGCCGAATGATGTCCTTGCCGGCCACGGTTGCTTTCGCGATCACGCGCAGGCTGTAAGCCCCCACGGGAACGTCGGCCTTACAAGTGATTGGCAAGAATACCGCAGGCGGGGCCGGGACGTTCGGCGCAGGTGGCGGAGCGTTCGGCAGGGATACCGTGCCGGAAAACCCAGGATGTCCGACAACGCTTAGCTCAATCGGGCCCACATAATCGCGGCGAATCGCTGGCGAAATGGGGATCAAGGTCGTTTCGCCGGGAGCAAGCGATAGGCGATCGAGTTGAAGTTGAACATCGAAATCCGGGCCCGCCTCTTTGATCGTGAGATGGTAAACTTCGGTTGGCCCTGGCATGAAGTTCAGGTGTTCCGTGTAGATGATGAAGTCGCCGTCGGCCGCTGGCGTGAAGTCGATGCGGGCCGGGGTATTCGCCGGATTGCTCTTCGCGAGTTCCGCGCCTTTCGCATCCTTCACAACCATGTAAACCTCGGCCGGCGAGAGAATCTCGTATGTCTCGGCTTCGATCACATACTTCAAACCTTTCTTCGCTGTGAAGACGAAGTGATCGACGTCCCCCTTGCCCAGGAAGCGGGCCGTGATTCCGCTCGGCACGGGAATTCGGTTCGCCTTGGCAATGTCGTTATTCGGCTCCGTCTCGACGAGTTCATCGAAGTCCGATGCGTATACAGGAACGGGCCAGCCCGAAAGGCCTGGGCCCTTCGGGGCCACGTAGACTGCCGCTCGATCGAGAGGCATCGTCACTTCAACGGCAGCAACGCCTTCGACAAATCGACCCGTGAAGTTGACCATGGCCTTGGTCCCTTTCTTGACCGCGATCGGCATCGCCGTGATCGCGGCAGGAACGTCCGCAATGCGTAGGCGATAATACGATTCCGCGCCGCCCAGGTGCCGGGTGTCGCGAATTTCGATCGCGAAGTCTCCGCCGCTCGGGAAGATCTGAGTGAGTCGTGCATCGCTCTGCAAGCCGGGTTCGTCGTCGCTGTAGTGTCCCGGAAGTTCGCGGCCACTCTTCGCATCGAAGAGTTTGATCACGGGATCGAGTTGCGAACCGAGCCGGCGGCCAAGCACATCGAAGGTCAATCGCTGGCCGGGCTTCACGGTGAACTTGAAAAAATCGCTGACCTCAGCATCCGTGCGGCCGACCACCACGCTGGGCACAGGAACGACCTGGGCCTTGGCGATCGACTTGTTGTCGGCCACCTCGTCCAGTTGCGGCACTTCATCGACGCAGAACATACGCAAATTCGAGATGCCCTGCTTGGTGGCCAGGCGAATCGAGTGGAAGCCAATCGGCGCGTCGGCCGGCACTTCGAGCTTCACGCGAAGCTTGGCCGCATCCTTGCCGTTGTTCATGTCGGCCGGGAACGTGATCTTCGCCGGGAAGCTGGTCAACAGAGCGGTCGGATCCGCGAGGTTCGATCCGGTCAGCACAAGTTCAAGCGATTGTCCCCGCTGAACGCCGAGCGGAAATGGTGTATTGATCGTCGGCGACTGCGGGGCGACCGCGACCGGTGCAGCTTTCGGCTGAGCCGTTATGCTCCCCTCGCGACAGATCAGGGCAATGATGGCGATGAGCGTGAAGAGCGGCCAGAGCGGCCGAAGGCGGGTACGCATGGAAGAACCTCGTGCAGAAGTGGGCGTGCGGTAGGTAAGTTGATGATAGCGGACGGCGAGGAGGATTTCAGCGCCCGCTCAATTAGCGGGGGATTCTGGCAGATCGAGTACGAACTCTCTAGGCAAACCGCACCGCATGAATTGGCGTAAAGCGCGTGGGGATTTCGGTCCAGTGGTCCCCTTGATTCTCGCTTATCCACAACCCGCCCGTTGTGGAGCCGATTGCCAGCCGCACTCCCGTCTCGTCGATGTCCAGCCCGTGCCGATAGACCAGATCGTAGCTGTCGCTCGCGGGCAGGCCCTGAGTGAGTACGTCGAACGACCTGCCGCCATCGCGGGTTCGGGAGACGACGAATTTGCCATCGAACGGCACGCGGCACTCGTCCTTGATGGCCGGCACGAACCAGGCCGTCAGCGGATCGCGTGGATGAACGGCCACACCGAAACCGAACACGGAGGGGGGCACGTTTGGCACCGCTTCCCAGCGTTGCGCTCCATTCGTGGAACGAAAGACGCCGTTGTGATGCTGCACCCAAAGGTGATCTGGCGAGCCGGGACATTGCACCATGTGATGCGGATCCTGGATGTTCGGATCCTCGCGCAGATTGGGCGGCATGTAGTCGGCAAACATACCGATGGACGCGATTTCCCAGATTTGACCGTCGTCCGTTGTCTTCCAGACGCCGCCGCATGAGAGGGCAACGCGGATCGTCTTCGCATCGCGGGGGTCGATGCAGATCGAATGAATCGCGGGGAACTCGTATCCGCCGCCGAACCACTTCTGCCGTTCGGGCTTGTCCCACAGCCCGCGCATCAACTCCCAGGATTGCCCGCGATCATCGGAATTGAAGAGGCCGCCAGGTGCGGTGCCGGCCCACAATCGACCCGGCTGGCTCGCAGGCCCGGCCCCTCCAATGCCCAGATCAATTTCAGGGTTGCTGGCTTGGGTTCCTTGCCGTCGCCGCTGGGAATGGTCTCGCCTTCGGGGTAGGCCGGCACGGGCAAATCTGCCCAGGTTTGGCCACGATCGGGCGAGTGCTTGAGTTTCACCCCGAAATGGCCGAGATTCATCGCCACGTACCAATCGCCATCGCGTGGATCGACGACGGCGAGTGTGCAATTTTCGCCTTTGAAGGAGAGCCGGCCAACCGTCCAGCCGGAGGCGGAGCGTTCGAGTGCGAACAAGCCCTTACGCGTGGAGACGAGAAGCAATTCCGCCACGACTATCCTCCGGAGAGAGCCTGGAAGACGTAGATTTCGCTTGCTGGTGTGAGAGGCTCAGCCAGCGAAGCCTTATCGCCGACCGACTCGTTATCGATAAAGGCCACGACATGATGACGTAATGCACCCCGTTGGTCAACAATGTAATCGCGCAAAATGGGATGTCGCAAAAAGGGATTATCGAACGCCTCGCGGAGCGTGACACCCGATACCTCGATTCGAATTTCGCCGCGTGAGCTGGCCTCGGCCGTCAGCCAGCGTGCGATGGCAGGCGCAAGAGTGAGAGATGGCATCACAAGTCCTCAGTTGAGCGCAGCACGCGTTGCTCCAGTTCGAGCAAGTATCGCTTGCGCCACAGTTCCCCACCGTAGCCCCCCAGGCTGCCATCCTTGTTGATGACGCGATGGCACGGAATCAGAATCACGATTCGGTTGCGTCCGTTCGCCTGGCCCACCGCTCGACAGGCCGTGGGCGACTTCTTGGTGGCTCGGGCCAAATCCTGGTAAGACGAGGTTTCTCCATAAGGGATTCGCAGGAGTTGATTCCAGACCGCCCGCTGAAATGGCGTGCCGGTTGGAGCGAGCTTCACATCGAACTCCCGCCGTTTGCCTGCGAAGTACTCGATCAATTCTCGCTGAGTCTGCTCGATGTACTTGTTTGTTCCCGGAACGACCGGGGCACCGAGCGTTTTTCGCAGCGCGTCCATTTGGCCTTCCAGGTTCGTGTTGCCCACGAATTCGAGGGCACACAAACCGGAATCACTCGCGGCCAGCAAGAGCGGACCGATCGGGCTTTCCATCCACGACACGACAACCGGAGCACTCTTGGCCTGGCGTGTCGACTCGCCGAAGACTTTGCCAAACGCATCGCGGAAGCCGCTGAGAGATTCGTAGCCATGATCGAGTGCGCTGGTGTCCAAGGTGGTTCCTCGTTTAAGTTCGCGAAGGGCCTCGCCCAGCCGACGGCCACGGACGAAAGCTTGAAACGTCATGCCGAAATGTTGCAGGAAGTAGCGACGAGCCATGATTGGGTCGACACCGATCGCTCGCAGTTCCTTGTCCGGCCAGCATCGGGAAGGCTCCGAGTCAATGCGCGCAACCAGGCGGGCCATCCACTCCGGCACTGCACCTCCCGCGAGCAACGGCTTGCAACGCAGGCAGGGCCGAAAGCCCGCACGTATCGCATCGCTCGCGGTCGGATAGAATTCGCGATTCTTCGGCAACGCCCGTGCAGGACACGAAGGCTTGCAGAAGATGCCCGTCGTTCGCACGGCGACGATGAAGACGCCGTCGAAGTCGCGATCGCGATTGGAAACGACACGCTCCATCAAGGCCCGTGGTGGGAGAGTGTTCATGTTGCGAAATGTAGCGAATGAGCTGCGAGCGGGTCCACCGATTTTTGGACAGACACTCTTGGTAGCTCAGGATTTCAACCTGAGCAAGACTCATTCGCTCAAGTTGGAAGCCTGAGCTAGCAAGACCTCGCGAATCTTCGACAGTGGCTTCGCGTATTCCGCAAACGAAAGCCCATCGACGGTGGCGGTCCGTTGGCCGGTAACGCCGTCGACCAGGGGCCCTTCCCGCACGAGCCGTTCAAGCAACTGCAATTCGGGTCCAGGATCAAAAAAGCCAACGTCAATCTTCTCTCGAAGCAGCATCACGCCGGCAGCCAAGGCATACGCTCCCCAATTGCTGATGCCCGCGACAATCAGGAAATCCGTGGCCGTGCGACAAGCGACGGTGTCGCCGTTCGGTATGTTCTTGGCAATCGTGGCACGCGGCACCTTGCCCATGCCGATCTCGTTGCCACCATCGCCGATGCCGATTGTGACGTATTTTCGTGGACCCTCGAAGAGAACGTGGGCCGGAGCCGTGAGATCCGTGAGATCCCGGCCACGCATGGTGCGGTTGCTTCCATCCTCGTGTGTCGGCCCGCAGCGTTCAATCGCGATGAGATGGGTCAGGTCGTCCGGGAAATACTCGTCTCGCTTCAGACTCTTCGACAGTTCAATGAGCGGCACCTGGCCTCGTGCGACTCTCAACGCGTTCATCCCCGCATCATCACTCTGAAGAAAGACGCGAATTCCAAGCTTCGCCAGAACGTGTGCGAGGAACAAAGCCCCCGGTGGACCATCGGTTTCGCCTGTGGGTGGGTCGACCGAGGGGATCATGAAACCCGTGACAATGCCCACATGAGGATTCGAATGCTCTGTGAGTGATCGGCACGCGTTAGCAAAATCATCCGGGCAGGCGGTGAAGAGATTGTCATTCGGATCGCGTGCCAGCCCGCGGTTGCCGACGTCGACTTGCACGATGTCGCGGAGGGCTCGAAGTTGTTCGTCGATCGTCATTATTTTTTCGGCAATCCAAACAAGCGGTCGCTCTTCGCGTCTTGGTGGCACTTCATGCACGATTCGATTTTCCCGGAAGCCGTGACTGTTTTCAAGTCCGCACTGACTGTGGCATAGATCCAACCCTCGTCCGCGTCCGGCGACTTCGGATCAACCTTCATCATGATGTATAGCCCCGCAAGTTTCGAGGCTTTGAAGACCTTGGCCCCCTTGGTAGCGTAGGGGTAATGCTGGCCGTCGATGCGTGGTCGTTTGCCACCACTCACCGTCTTCTTGGTATCGATGCCGCCCGGCTTTCCCTCGGTCGTCTCTTCGGGCACCCACGATTCTTTCACGATCACCTGGCCCATTGATTGCGGTTTCGAGAGGGGCGAAACGTAGTCTTTACGGTTCTTCGCGAACATCGAATACAGTTTTTGCCCGTGCGTATTGGCATCCTTGCTGGCGCTGAATCGGGCAACCGAAGGATTCGGCAACCGGCACAACTCGGGGGCCCAACGAGCTTCGTCGTCTACTCGGCCCCACGATTTGTAATTCTTGGCAACCTGGAGCAGTTCCTTCTCGAACGGTTTTTCGGCATCCGATTTCGGGGTGGCCACTCGAAAGCCAAGGCACAGCCAAACCGCGAGGGCAGCCGTGGAAAGAAAAGTGAAGTGTGCGACACGCATCGTTTGTCTCCACGTGATCGATTCACATGGATGATATCCGTTGGCGGCAACGGAATGAGTAACTGCCGGTAATAAACGCTTCGCCGAGCAATCTGTTCTTACGCTGAAAGCGTACTCCGAGTACCATCACACCTCCCGATTATCCTCCGCCCGCGTGTCGGTCTTCACCTGCACCACCGGAATCGTGGCATTCAGGCACAAACCGCAGAAACCCGCCAGAACGAAACTTCCCGAGCAGAGGAAAAATGCAACGTCCCAGCCGAACTCCTCGCGGATTTTTTGCAGCATGTAGGGGGAAACGGCCGCCCCGAAGTTGCCGATCATATTCCCCCAGCCGAGTGCCGCACCGACGTTCTTTCCACCCACATCTTGAGCGAATGCCCAGATTGTCGGAATGCCAAGATCGACCAGGAAGGCCATCAGGCCGAGTGCGATGATCACTCCCCAGGCGGAAGGCAACTGGGTGGCCAACGCATATGTCCCGGCACAGAGGATCATCACGATTGCTACGGGAACCGAACGGCCCCAGCGCGGACCAAGCCATCGAAACATGGCGTCCGCGAAGAAGCCGCCTGAGCCCATGCCCAGCAAGCCGATCGTGAGAGCAACCGTCTGCATCTTGCCGACCTCCGCCTTATCCACGGCAAATCGATCGACGAGATAGCTCGGCAAGCTAGTAATCAGAAACACCCAGCTCACGTTGACAAAGAACTGCATCGCCCCGAAGAGCCACATGTTGCGGCTGGAAATGAATGACATCACACCCATCAGAAATGCGTTGAGTTGCCCGCCGAAAGATTTCTTTTGTGGGGAGGCTTCCGCCTGTGGAACGCGGGCCGCCTCGGCTTCATTCGCCCAGGGATGGCGACTCGGATTGTCGCGCGAGATGAACCAGAACAGGACGGCGGCAACCAGCCCGAGCGCACCATAGAGCAGAAACACGCCACGCCAATTCTGCTCGCCGGTCGCGGAGTTTCCCAGCAAAGTGACAGCCGCGAACACGGTCAACATGGGAGCGAGTGCTCCGCCTGCTCGGCCGCCAAAGGAGACGATGCTACTAAGCAGCCCTCGCTCGGTTGGCGATGACCAACGGCGGACCAACCCCGCGGCAGCAGGATACGCCCCCGCTTCCGTGATCCCCAGGCAGAGGCGAACCATGAGCAAGCCTATTGCTCCGGTTGCCAGTGAGGTGGCCGCCGTGCAAATCGACCAGGCAATGATGCAAATGGTTAGAACGATGCGCGGGCCGAAACGATCGGCCAACAAGCCGACCGGAACTTGAAACAACGCGTAGGTGAAGAAGAACGCCCCGAGAACCTTGGACATATTAGCGGGATCGATGCCGAGATCGTGTCCGATGGCCGGAGACAAAGTCGAAAAACAAACACGGTCGATGTACATCCACATCGCGGCAAAGGCACTCACGGCCACGACCATGTAGCGGACGTTCGTGGGTCGGGTCTTGGCCAGGCCCGGATCGTCTCGCCGTTCCGCGTTGGTCATGACGTTTGTCCAGTCTCGGCAAGCCAGCGGAGGTATTGGGAAGCACAGCGATCCAGATTCGCGAGGGAACCGCCACCACGTAAAGGCGAGCACATCTCAAAGGTGGCGATGCCGTCGAAGCCCCCTTCGCGCAGGCCGGCAAAGAATCCCTCGTAGTCGATGAAGCCTTCTCCGAACGGCACAGCCCGTACGAGATCAGGTTCCACGCGTTCGTAGTTCACAAACTCCGGACGATACTGATAGCGGGGCAGACACACATAGTCGGCATTCGTTGTGAGCACCGTGTGCGGAGCCATTTCGAGCGCCGCTTCGTACACATCCTCGCCTCGCAGAGCAGGCGACCAGGCATCGAAGCCGAGCTTGCAATTCGGCCGATCGATCTCAGTGAGTAATTCCAACAAGGCCTCAGAGTCCACGCCAATATCGTGATGATTCTGAATCGCGACGGTAAAGCCAAACGTGGCCGCTCGATCGCAGGCTTCTCGCAGGGCAACAACAACGCGGTTCCAGATCGTCGTCAACGGCTGAGAGGTCGTCTCGTACGCAGTGAAGACGCGAACGATATGTGCTCCGAGGCCCTGGCCAATTCGGCACAGCGATTCGACGTAGGCGATCTGCATTTCGATTGCCGGCACCTCGGCCGCAGGCATCCCAGCGAAATCGGTGTAAGCGGCCACAACCGGGCAAGTCACATCGTAATGATCAAGGACCGCCTTCAACTCGGTTACGCGGTCGGCCGGAAAATCCAGCGGCGACAGGTGCGGGCGCTTGCCCGCGAGCATAACGGAGCGATAGCCCAGCTCGGCCGCCTTCGCAACAAACGCAGGTAGATCGAGGGAGGCCTGGCCCCACAGGCCGCCGTAGCTGATCGAGAAGAGGCAAGGTTGCATGAAGAAGAAGAGTAACAACGAACGGCGCAAAAGACACGACAAATCGGGGAAAAGCGTGGCTCTCTTCGTGTCGACGCTATTTCGACATTTTTCAGAAAGTTCGCTTTACATTTGCCTTCGCGGCGCTATTACCTGTATTGCGTTCGGCAGTCGACCGCCAGTTCGGTCTGGAGGTGTCCCAAAATGTCCACAAATGTCCGCGCCAGCAAAAGATCGTTTCGCTTTGTAACAGCACGGGTAGCCGCGTTCGCCAGAACGCGGGTTTCCCGCACTCTGACGAGTGCGGCTACTCTCCACTCGCAGAAGCGTTAGCCGCGACGCTTCATGGCGAATACGCTAAACTGAGTCGGAATCCTGCCCCGCCGAAATTCGCGTTCCTGAACTCTTGCCTCCCGAGCCAGCCATGAAACAACTTTCTCTCCTCCTGGCTATCGTTGCCGTTCCTGTGGCCGCTGCCGAGCGCCCTCCGGTCGATTACACACGCGAAGTTCGGCCGATCCTCCTGAACTCGTGCTACGCCTGTCACGGTCCCGACGAGAAGGCGCGCAAGGGGAAATTTCGGCTCGATCTGCGCGAGGAGGCAATCAAGAAGGCCATCGTTCCTGGCAAAGGAATTGAAAGCCCGCTGGTCAAACGCGTGACCTCCAAGGAGAGCGACGAAGTCATGCCGCCGGCCCACGCCAAGAAGCCGGCCGTCACGCCAGCACAGGCGGAAGTGCTCACACGCTGGATCGACGAGGGGGCCAAGTTCGATCAGCACTGGGCGTATGTGAAGCCCGTTGCACCCGCGATGCCTACGGTGAAAAATCAGGCCTGGGTTCGCAACACCATCGACGCGTTCATCGCTCATGGACACGGGAAGAACGGATACACCCCGGCCGGCGAAGCAGATAAAGTCACGCTGATCCGTCGGCTTTCGTTCGACCTGCTCGGCCTCCCGCCGAGCCCTGCCGATTTAGAGACGTTTCTGAAAGACAACTCGCCCGAGGCATACGAGAAGCTCGTCGATCGCTTGCTCACTTCCAAGCACTTTGGCGAACGGTTGGCCCTGATGTGGCTGGACGCCGTGCGCTACGCGGACACGGCCGGCTACCACAGCGACAACCATCGCGACGTTTGGCTCTTCCGCGACTTCGTCATCGATTCATTCAACAAGAACAAACCGTTCGACCAGTTCACGGTCGAAATGTTGGCCGGCGACCTGCTTCCGAATCCCACCAACGAACAGCGAATCGCGTCCGGTTACAACAAGATGCTGATGACGACGGAGGAGGGCGGAGCCCAGGCCAAGGAGTACACGGCCAAATATGCAGCCGACCGCGTGCGCAATGCCTCCAACGCTTGGCTCGGCGCAACGCTCGGCTGTGCCGAATGCCACAATCACAAGTACGACCCGTACACCCAGAAGGACTTCTACCGATTCGCCTCGTTCTTCGCGGACGTGAGCGAAGTGCCCGTTGGTCGACAGGCACAAACGCCAATCATAAGTGCGGATCAGTCCGCCGAGTTGAAGCGTCTCGACGAACAGTCGGCAAAGCTCAAGAACAACATCGCAATAGCGACGATCCTCGATACCGCCTACGAAAAATGGGCAGGGGCATTAAAGAAAGACACGAAGGGATTGCCGAAGCCGGTTGCCGACGCGTTGAACGTCGAGGCCGCAAAGCGAACGGACGCTCACAAGAAAGTCCTCGCTCAACACTACCGCGAGCAGGTGGCTCCGGAAACCGAATCCTTCCGCAAGGAACTCGCGGCCACCACGGCGAAACGCGAATCGGTTCAGAAGGCAATCCCGACGACACTTGTCGCGGTCGTCGGTGCCCCACGCATGATTCGCATACTTCCGCGTGGTAACTGGCTCGACGATACCGGCGAAGTGGTGCAGCCGGGCGTTCCGGAATTCCTGGGCTCACTCGACAAGAAAGAACGAGCAACACGCATGGATCTGGCGAAGTGGATGATCTCGCCGGAGAACCCCCTCACCGCACGAGTGTTCGTCAATCGACTCTGGAAACTTGCCTTTGGCCAAGGGCTCGTTCGCAATCTGGACGACTTCGGAACGCAGGGCACCACGCCATCGCATCCGGAGTTGCTCGACTGGCTGGCCACGGATTTCGTCCGCACCAAGTGGGACGTAAAGGGCTCGCTGAAACTGATGGTGATGTCGAATGCCTATCGTCAATCGTCGGTGACGACGAAGGCCATGCGCGATCGCGATCCAGGCAACACCTGGCTGTCCCGACAGAATCGTTTCCGCATTGATGCCGAGTTCATCCGCGACAATGCGTTGGCGGCTTCCGGCATGTTGAACACCAAAGTCGGCGGCCCGAGTGCGAAGCCGTACCAGCCCGATGGCTACTGGGCGATGCTGAACTTCCCGCAACGCACCTGGCAGCACGACAAGAATGAAGAGCAATATCGTCGCGGCCTATACACCTACTGGTGCCGCAGTTTTCCGCACCCAAGCCTGACGGCATTCGACGCCCCGAGTCGCGAAGAATGCACCAACGACCGGCCACGCTCCAGCACGCCTCTGCAAGCACTGGTGCTCCTGAATGACCCCACCTACGTGGAAGCCTCGCGTGTGTTTGCGACGGCCATCATGAAGGAAGGGGCTACTTCCGCAGCGAGACTAAATGCCGCGTATCGGCGAGCCCTCTCGCGCGATGCCAAGCCGGACGAGATCAAGGTGCTGGAAACACTGCTGCAAAAGCACCTCGCCGAGTTCAAGAAGGACCCGGAGAGCGCGAAAAAGCTGCTGGCCGTTGGAATGGCACCGGCACCCACCGGCGTCGATGCGGGCGAGTTGGCGGCCTGGACTTCCGTGGCCCGGGTGATTTTGAATCTTCATGAAGCGGTTACTCGGAACTGAAAAGGGCGAGCCGAGCGGCGTAAGCCGCCGGGTGAAGTGCCTGCACCCGGCGGCTTACGCCAGGGCTCGTCTCACCGAATCGAACCTCTGTTGCTTTTTCTCAGATTGGCCTCTAAAGTGATAGAAAGATATTTCGGGCGACCAATGAACGACCTCCTTCGGCTTCCGCTTCTACTTCCACCTTCTTAGAGGTCCCGACCGTCGTCCGCCTTGAGCGAACTTAAACCGGCCCTGGGACCTTAAAAGTCCTGGGGTCGTTTTCGTTGATGGGAGTTTTCAACATGCCGACCGATCCGAACCGCGTCCTGGTCTTCGACACGACTCTGCGTGATGGCGAGCAGTCGCCCGGCTGCTCCATGAATCTCGCGGAGAAGATGGACATGGCCCGGGCCTTGCGCGACCTCGGCGTCGACATCATCGAGGCCGGCTTCCCGATCGCGTCGCCCGGCGATTTCGAATCCGTCCAGGCTATCGCCCGCGAGGTTCCCGGTCCGATCATCGCCGGCCTCGCGCGTTGTAACGCGGCCGACATCGACAGGGCGGCCGAGGCCTTGAAGGACGCGCCGAAGAAACGCATCCACGTCTTCCTGGCGACCAGTGCGATCCACCTCGAATTCAAGTTGAAGATGACGCCCGCCGAGATCATTCGCCGGGCAGTGGAAAGCGTGAAGCGGGCAAAGGGGTATTGCGACGACGTCGAGTTCTCTCCCGAAGATGCGGCCCGCACCGAACTGGAATTCCTGGCCGAGGTCTGTGAGAAAGCGGTCGAAGCCGGCGCGACCACGCTGAACATTCCCGACACCGTCGGCTACGCGGTTCCTTCTCACTACGCGGACATCATTCGCTACTTGAAGAAGAACGTTCGCGGCTCGGACAAGGTCGTCTACAGCGTTCACTGTCATAATGATCTCGGCCTGGCCGTCGCCAACAGTCTCGCGGCACTGATGGAAGGGGCCCGCCAAGTCGAGTGTACCGTCAACGGCATCGGCGAACGGGCCGGCAACACGGCCCTCGAAGAAATCGTGATGGCGATTCAAACGCGGCAAGACTTTTACAAGCTCGCCACCGGTATTAACACAAGACTCTTAGTGCCCACGAGCCGCAAGCTCTCGATGGTCACCGGCATGCACGTGCAGCGGAACAAAGCGATCGTCGGTCAAAATGCTTTCGCCCACGAGGCTGGCATTCATCAGGATGGAATGTTGAAGAACCGCAGCACCTACGAGATCATGAAGCCGGAAGACGTCGGCATTCCCAGCACGGACCTCGTTCTCGGCAAACATTCTGGCCGCCATGCGTTGAAACAGCGGATTCAGGATCTCGGCTACCAAACCGACGAGGCCCAGGTGCTCCGCATCTTCGAGGCCTTCAAGGTTCTCGCCGACCGCAAGAAGATCATCTACGATGCGGACATCGAAGCTCTCGTCGAGAATCAACTCCACAGCGGCACGATGGAAGTGTGGACGCTGGTGAACTTCTCGTGCAGCGCCAGTTTCGGCGTACCGCCAACAGCAGCCGTCACGCTGAAACATCAGGATGGCCGCACGGTTTGCGAACCGGCCGTGGGTGATGGCCCGGTAGATGCCGTACTCAAGTCGATTCAACGCGGCACGGGCATCGAATTGAAAGTCAGCGACTATCGCGTCCGCAGCGTGACGGGTGGCCTCGATGCACAGGGCGAAGCCGTCGTGGAAGTCGAATTCGATGGCCGCAAACTCAGCGGCCGCGGCGTGAACACAAACGTGATCGAGGCCAGTGCCCAGGCGTTTCTGCAAGTCATCAACCGCATCGCACTACGACAAGTTCGGCCACGATTGAAGCCGACGGATCACGTTTCACAGGAGACGGTGCCGACGGCTTGAGGACGGGTTCGTTCCGTACAGCAAGCGTCCCACTTGCTGTGTGCCCTGAAGCGAGCGGGACGCTTGCTCTACGAATCGCATTCCCTCATTTCTCCCCGACGCAATACATATAGCCCTCGCCACGCAAATAGATCCGCCCGCCATCTGCAATCGGCGGCGAGTACGTCAACGTCTCTTGTGCTGGGATCGGCCACTTGCGGTCCATGACTGTGCCGATCTTGTTCTGAGAGATCCGTCGGTACGACGAGCCCGCTTGCACAATGAGCGTGCTGCCTTGATTGTCGCAAAGGAACAGGTGCTTGCCGATCAACGTCGGGCTCGCGGCCATTGCGACCGCGTTGTAATGGGTCAATCCTTCCAGAGGCATTTCCCGCCGATAATACATCTTCCCCGTGGCCAACTCGACCGCATAGAGAACCTGGTAGATGTCCGCCTGATACAGAAACCCACCCCACACAAGCGGCGAGCCGGCCGTCCAGCGATCGCTCCACGATTTGCCATCGGGACCACGCGAGACCATCTCCGGCAAGGCAATCTTCTGCACTAGCAACGGGTCGCCGGCGGGCGATAATTCCTTGAGGTCCGTGATGGTCACGGAGGTCACTCCGTATTGCGGTTGATACATTCGGCTGCCAATAATTGTTGACGGTGCCCAGCCGATATCTCCCGCCGACTGACTGTCCTTCGGGCGATAGAGGATTTCGCCATCGGATGGCCGAATGAGATCGCCTCGTTGCGTGACCACGACCGGTTTACCTCCCGCCATCGCTCCTTGCAACGCGGCCACGTTGTTCTTGATTCGTTTCTGCTGCCAAAGCACCTTGCCCGACTTGGCATCGAGACCAAACAAGCCATGTTGAAAAACGACCAGCACGCCATCGACGAGTGCCGGTGAGGAACCGTAACTGAGTGCCTCGTCCGGAATCCGCGTGATCCATTCGCGCTTGCCTTCGAGGTCGAAGCATACGGCCACGCCCATGCCGGACCAAACGTAAACGTGCTTGCCATCGCAAACCGGCGTCGGCATGGTGAAGCCAACGATGCCGAAATGCGACTCAAAATGCCCGTCGGCCGCCAGCTTGAACCGAGCCGCATCGATGCCGACAAGCGTCTTGTGCAACTCAGCTCGCAACGAGAGGCGTTTCGATCGCTCCTTCTCCCGAGTCAACCTGGCGATCTGCGGATCGACCTTCCCGGCAAACGCAGGCTGGGCCTGTTTCTCTGCGGGAGTGAGGGCCTCGTAGTAATTGATGAAGCGTGACCAAAGCACTCGGCCATTGGTTTTGTCGAGGCAGAGCAGTTCATCTGGCTCGGCCATCACGAATAGGCGGTTGCCATGCATGATCGGCGTCGAGGTGCTGCGGCCCGGCAACGGTGTCAACCAGGCGATGTTCTTCGATTCGTACTTCACATCGGGCGGGTCCATGAATCGCAAACAGAAACGCATGTCCTTGAAATCGTCCTTGTTCGAGGTGCTGAGTTTCACGAGCAGGCGATTCCAGCCTGGTCGCAGTTCGACTTCGAATCGAGGTGATTCCGGGTCGCTATGGGCGAGTTCCGTGCGACTGATGGCCGTGTAGAAACCCAGGGCAGATCCGCGTTGAGGCGAGCGATAGACTTTCTTGCCGTTCACCCACGCCTTGAACCCATGGCCATGTTCGACGATGCCACGCACCTTGCCGCCACGTGGCGAGAAGAGCCAGGCATGGGCATACCCGACCTGGTTCGGTTTAAAGCCAAGTGTCTTGGCGAGATCGAAAAACGGCATCTCTGCGGTGCCGAAGACATGCATGTCGTCCTTGGGGGCGATCAGACTCTTCCAGACTTGCTCGGCGGATTTTTCATCGGCCACGGGCTCGATTGTAACCTCGCCACCGAGATGATCGCGATCGAAGTCCTTCACCGAATCCGCAACGGCGAACGGCCCGATCGCGAGCCATTCCGGAATCAGCCCCTTCACGACCAACGGGGCATCTCCATGCTCGGAGCCCTTGGGCTTCAATGCGGAAGCACGCATTCCGTCCATCGCCCCGACGGGCTTGCGAAACCATTCGAGGGGCGGATCGGCCTCCGGGTACAAACCGGTGCCATTTCCGCGCCAGCCACTCATGGGCTCGGCGGCGATGAGGGGAACTACACAAATCGCGAGAGCAAATAGGGTTCGCATATGCATCATCATTGATCTCGTTGTCAGAATTGCAACCGCAGCGATTCCGAAGTATACTTCTTTCTCGAACCTTCATCGCAGATTGGGACTCTCTTCGATGTTTCACCTCGAGACAAATTCGGCAGCGAACTTCGGGCGGCCCACTCGTCGAGAGTGGATGCGGCTCGGTTTCCTGGGCATCGGCGGGCTGACGCTTGGGGACATGCTTCGAGCACGGGCTCAAGAATCCGCCAAACCCAAGGATACGGCCGTCATTCTGCTCTTCGCACACGGAGGGCCGAGTCATCTCGAAACCTACGATATGAAGCCCGATGCCCCGGACGATATCCGGGGCCCGTTCAAGCCGATCAAGACCAACGTGCCCGGCATCGAGGTCTGCGAGCATCTGCCCAAACACGCGAAGATTGCCGACCGCTTCTCGCTGATTCGTTCCGTCACGCACGACGAGGCCGACCACTTCGCGGGCCATCGCCGATTCCTGAGTGGCTACGGCAAGCTGAAATCGGGCACGGGCTACGAATCGCACTACCCGCAGGTGGGGGCAATCGTCAATCGCTTGCGGCCCGCAAGTAAGCCGGGCATGCCGACGGCACTTGCCGTGAACGGAGTCGTCGTGAACGGTCCGGATTACGCGGCGGGCATTTCCGAGGGATATTGGCCTTCCCTCCATCGCGTGCCGATCGTCAACGGCGGCATCCGTGATAGCGTGCCGATCGTGGATGGACGAAGGCTTGGCGATCGACTCACACTCCGTCGCGATTTCGACAAGATGCGACATTCGCTGGACGCGACCGGCACGATGGACACGATGGATGGCTTCGGCCGCCAGGCACTTGAGATGATGTCGTCTGGTGAAGTCCATAAGGCGTTCGATCTATCGCGTGAAGACCCGAAAACTCGCGACAAGTTCGGAGAAGGCGAAGGCCAGGAAGTGCTCACTGCCAGGCGACTCGTCGAAGCGGGCGTGAGTTTCGTGACCGTCTGTGCTCGCGGCAGCGGACCGGGATCGAAGGCACACAACTGGGACGATCATGCCGTGAACTGGGATATGCAAGGTGCCATGCTCGCCCGCATGCCGCGATACGATCACGTGGTTTCAACCCTCATTAACGATCTATACGAACGTGGACTCGACCAGAAAGTGTTGCTCATCGTCACCGGCGAGTTCGGTCGCACGCCTCGCCTGGAAAAGAAAGACGGCATCATCGGCCGCGATCATTGGCCGAGCGCAATGTCGATTCTAATTTCCGGCGGTGGCATGCCGATGGGCCAGGTAATCGGCTCGACGACCAGCACCGGCGAACGCCCGAAAGATCGCCCGCTCGATCCACATGATCTTCTCGCGACAATCTTCCACCATCTCGGCATCAATCCTCATACGGAAGTGAACGATCAATCGGGCCGGCCATTCCCCATCTGTCGGGGCGAGCCCATTCAAGAGTTGGTGTAAGCCAACTCCGTCGTCGAGGCCGCAAGCACCGGCGAGATTGGCGAAGCCAGGATTGCGACCGGCCCGAGACCACGTCTTACAACAGCATGTTGAATCCGTTCACGGCCACGCTCCCCGGTTTTCGCCCGGGGTTCGTGTATTTCGCTCGCCTATTTCTTGAGATAACCCTGCTTGGTCATCCATTCCAGGCAGCGTTGCGGCCAGGCGTTGACCGGGTGGCCGGTGTTCCTCATGCCGTAGCCGTGCCCGCCGGTGGCGTAGACGTGCAATTCACATGGCACGCCGACAACCTTCATTTCTGAGGCCATCAGAATGCTGTTGCGAACATCGACGCCATCGTCGAACGCGTGGGCCAGGAACATGGGCGGCGTGGTTTTGGTTGGCTTCACGTAATCGCGAAGTTTGGTGTTATCCTTTTCCAGGAAACCCCCGGCATAGATCAGGGCCACGAAATCCGGTCGTGAAGAGAGTTGTTCGCCGTCGATCGGATAATGATCCTGAGCATGTTGGATCGCAGCGATGCCGGCCGCCTCGCCGCCGGCCGAGAAACCGAGAACGCCGATTCGCTTCGGGTCGATGCCCCAGTCCTTGGCTTTGCCGCGAACAACACGCACGGCTCGTTGCGTATCCTGCACGGCCGCGAGCCAGCGCTTGTCCTTGTCCCGTGCCGGCACGCGATACTTCAGCACGATGCCGGTCACGCCGTTCTTGGCGAGCCACTCGGCCGCCTCGGTTCCTTCGTGATCGTAAGCCAGAATGTAGTGCCCACCGCCGGGAAGGATGACGACTGCGGCCCCCGTATCGATGCTCTGTTCGGGTCGATAGATTGCCAGCGTCGGCTTGCTGACATTGGTGATTTTCAGGATGCGTCGATCGCCCACGGGCTTGTCCGTATCCTTGGCGATGTCGATCTCAGGAGGAAGGTCCTTGGTCTCGCCAGGCGGTTTGCCGGGCCAAAGGTCGATGATGGTCGGCTCGGCCGCGTCGGCGGTAAGCGAACCGAAAGACAGGAGTAGCAAGCAGATGCGAATCATGTGGAAGGTCCCGGCTTGAGGAGCGAATAACCTGTTGAGAGCATGGTAGGCCCGGATTGTTTTACAAGTAAGATAGCCAAAGATGAGCGAGCACTTGCCCACTACCGAAACGAGAACGTACCCGCTCGCTCGGGTAATGTTCTGGCTCGCCTTTCTCGACTTGTTGGTGATCGCCGGGATCGTCCATCGGGACATTTCGCCCGGGGCTCCCGGGGACGAGCTACCGATCGAATTGGCGATCATGCTTGGCTGCCATTGCATCCTGGGAACGATCATCGCGCTTGAAACCTGGATTGCCGTCGTCCTGCGCGATCGCGTGCTGCGTCCATTACTGCCGACGATCGTCCGGGCCATGTTCATCACGATAGTTCCGCCGATGAGAATGGGCATGCCGTGCCCGTTCACAGGCAAGCTCTGGCTTCCTTTCTGGGGCTGGTGCGATCGCGGCAAGCCCTTGGAAGATCGCCTGGAACGCGGGTTTCACAAGCCGATGCTAGTGTTCGCGCTGTTGATCCTCCCAGCACTCGGCTTCCAGTTCCTTCGTGCCGATGAGGTCAAGGCGAATCCCTCCTTGGAGTTAGCCCTGCAGATCAGCGTGGGGGTGATCTGGGTCGCCTTCGCGTTTGAGTTCATCATCAAAGTCTCGGCCATCAGGAAACCGTTCGTCTACAGCAAGGAACGCTGGCTGGACCTGGCAATCGTGTTGCTGCCGATGCTGGAATTCATGCTGAGAGCCTGGGCCGACGCGGCCCCGCTGGCCCGGCTTCTGCGGCTCACGAGGGCGGTGGCACCCGAACAACTTGCGCGCATGGGGCAGATTTATCGGCTGCGTGGCCTCATGATGAAGGGCTGGCGGGCGGTGCTGGTTCTTCGCGTAGTTGCCAAGCTAACCGGCAATACGCTAACCAAGCAGTTGCGAACGCTCGAGCTTCAGATTGCCGAGCGGGAACTGGCACTCAACGATCTGCGAGCCCAGGCGGATGTCGTTCGAGCCAAGCTGGCCGAAGAACTAGCGGCTGCCGAACGAGAAGAACGCGAACGCGACCCGTCGGTCCAGCCCACCAACGAGACGACACGTCCATAGGCTGCCTGACTATAATTTCATTTTCGGACCCCGAGTTGCCTTCATGCCCGTTCCCGATTTGTCTCGTCATGGGCTGGCACCCGTCTGTGCCATTCATGCGAATCTGCCGGCGGCAGAGTTGGTCGAACATGCGCTTCGACGGGGAGAGGGCCAACTGGCCGAATCAGGATCCTTCGTCGCCCTGACGGGGGAGCGCACCGCACGTTCGCCGAAGGACAAGTACTTCGTCCGCGAATCGAGCATCGAGCGTGAAATTGATTGGGGTGCCACAAACCAGCCGATGAGTTCGGCCGCGTTCGATCGATTGCTGGTTCAGGCGCAAAAATACGCCAGCGGTCTCGAGTTGTTCGTGCAGGATGCCGCGGCCTGTGCCGACCCCCAACATCGTCTGAACGTACGCGTGATCGCGGAGCAAGCCTGGCACGCTCATTTCGCCCGGTGCCTGTTCCTGCGGCCCAATGCGGCCGAGTTGGCGGCTTTTGAACCGGAATGGCTGATATTGGCTTTGCCGGGCCTTCGCTTCGACGCCAAGGCTGAAGGGCTAAATTCTCCTGCTGTCATCGCGGTTAGTTTTGAACGCAAGACCATCCTGATTGCCGGCACCCACTACGCCGGTGAGATCAAGAAATCGATCTTCACCATCCTGAACGCGATCTTGCCGTGGAAAGGCGTGTTCTCGATGCACTGCTCCGCCAACCTGGGAGCGGACGGCAACGTAGCCCTGTTTTTCGGCCTTTCGGGTACGGGCAAGACGACGCTGTCTGCTGATCCTGCCCGCCGACTGATTGGCGACGACGAGCATGGCTGGTCGAACGAAGGCGTGTTCAACATCGAAGGGGGCTGCTACGCCAAGACCATTCGGCTGTCCGCGGAAAAGGAACCGCAGATTTATGATGCGATCCGGTTTGGCAGCATCCTGGAAAACGTTCCGTTATTGGCAAATCGCGTTCCGAATTTTGACAGCCAACAGTACACGGAGAACACTCGGGTCGCCTACCCGATCGAGTTCATTGAGAACCACGAACCGACAGAACGAGGCGGCCATCCCAAAACCATTTTCTTTCTCACGTGCGATGCGTTCGGTGTGCTGCCCCCGATTTCGCGGCTGACGCCGGAGCAGGCGATGGACTACTTTTTGTGCGGCTACACGGCCAAGGTCGCGGGCACGGAAGTCGGCGTGAAGGAACCCAGAGCCGTGTTCAGCCCGTGTTTCGCGGCCCCGTTCTTGCCTCTCCATCCTCGTCGTTACGCGTCACTCTTGCACGAGAAACTTCAAACTCACGGCGCACCGGTGTGGCTGCTGAATACCGGCTGGACCGGCGGCGGCTACGGCGTTGGCGAACGCTTCGATCTCGTTCACACACGGGCGATGCTGCACGCGGCATTGGATGGCCAACTCGACCGGGCCGGGTTTCGCACGGACCCTATTTTCGGGCTCTCGATGCCCGTGGCATGTCCAGGTGTTCCTTCCGAAGTGCTGGACCCACGCTTGGCCTGGAAAGACTCCGCTGCTTACGACCGAGCTGCGAGCGCCTTGGCCGAGCGTTTCCGGCAAGCGCTTGCCAACCCCGTCAGTAGTGAATGAGAATCGCGTGAGAAGCGAACTCCCACTACAGTCTCGACTTGTAGCCGAATCCGAAGCTGAATATATTCACTTAGAAGCTCCGGTGCAGAAGTCTTTCCTCTCCCTCATCCTGGTTGGTGAATCGTCATGATCATTCGTCGCAAGGCATTCACGCTGATTGAACTGCTGGTGGTCATTGCCATCATCGCGATCCTGATCGGCTTGTTGCTGCCTGCCGTGCAGAAGGTCCGTGAAGCCGCAAACCGCATGAGTTGCACCAACAATCTCAAGCAAATCGGCATTGCCTTACACAACCATCACGAAGGTCACGGCATCTTCCCCGCCGGAGGGACACAATCGCCGGCTGGTGGATACGGCCATTCGTTCTGGACATACCTTCTGTCTTACATCGAGCAGGATAACGTGTTCCTCCGGTTCGATTTCCGGGCTCAGTACAACGTCCATACCGGCCTCGTGTACTACGGGACCAATACGTACAACGGGGCCTTGGTTTGCCAAATGTGGTCGAAAATCCTGTATTGTCCATCCTCGACCTTGCCCAAGAAGGTTTTGATGGGTAGCGTCCCGGGCGATGGGGTCCAATCGGCAACCTACGTTGGCATCTCGGGCGCCGTCGATCATGCCACGACTTTGAATCGGGATAGCGAGGGCTACGAACACTTTGGTAAGGGGCAGGTCTCTCGTGGTGGCGTACTGCTTTCGCATGAAGCCAAGAAGCTAACGGACATCGCGGATGGAACTTCGCAAACGATCGTCGTTGCCGAACAGTCCGATTTCTGCCGCAACGCGGCCGGCACAAGAATTGATTGCCGCAGCGACTTCGGGCACTCGTTCTCCATGGGGCCGGGCTGGTCCGGAGAAAATCGCCACTGGAACCTGACAACGGTTCGTTACCGCCTGAACGATAAGACCTGGGAGAACCAGGGCGTCAGCAATGTCTACTACGGACAAAACCGCCCGCTGCAGTCGGCCCATCCCGGCGGGGTGAACGTCCTGTTTGGCGATGGCTCCGTGCGAATGCTTCAAGAGAGTATGTCACTCCAGACACTGTTCAACATGGCCAACCGGGACGATGGCAACGTGTTTGCCCAATAGGATCACTCTTTGACCTCCATGAAATCACTTTGCAATCGCTCGTTTTCGGCAGCGATCCTCCTTGGCGTCATGCTGTCTGGCTGCAAGGAAGGACCCGCGCGCGGACCCGTACGGGGGCACGTGACTCTCGGCGACCAACCGGTGAGAGGTGCGACCATCGCGTTCGAGAATCTCACGCTCGGCGTGACCCTAACGGCTGTCTTGAACGACGACGGAACTTATGAAGTGAAGACGTACAAGGGAGACGGACTGCCGGCCGGAGAGTACACGGTGACGGTGACGCCTGGCCGCATGCTGCAGTCGGCCGACGAGATCCCCTTGGCTGGAAAGAACCCAGAGAAAGCGATCCCGAAGAATCCGTCGCCTATTCCCGTACGGTATTCCAGTCCGTCAACCAGCGGATTGACGGCCGACGTGAAGGCAGGGTCCAATCCGCCGTTCGACTTTCGCCTCGAACGGTAAGTGCGAACTGTGCGTTTTTGAAATCTCTTGCCCAACTTCTTCGGATTTTCCTTGGCGCGGGGCTTAAAAAACGCTAAAAATTCTTTGCTGTCCTCATTTCTCAACAGGGACAGCTTTGGCGGCCCCTGGGATGCGAGTCCCCAGGGGCCCTTTTTATTCCTTCGCCAGGAAGCCAGCGAATCTACTCGATTGTTTAACTTCCTCCCCCTTCACCAACTTAACAACAATCAGGGCTGCCGTTCCTTGCAACGCCTCGATCTTCTCAATGGCTTTGTCGGGCGGGAGAATACTGGCCATCTTCGTCAGACTATCCGCATCGATGCCTCGCCGTGAGACGACCGTCACGCTTCGCCGCCCCTTCAGGCCGATGCCCGTAAACGGATCAACCAGGTGCGAGTAACGTACTCCCGCGATCTCGACAAACTGCTCGGAATCTCCCGAGGTTGACACCGCTGCATCTACCAAGACCACCTGCCGGGGGTCCTTCGAACCGGGCAATGGTTCAACATCGATCCGCCAGCCATCCCGGCCAGGAGGAGCCCTGGAAACAGCGATGTCCCCGCTGGCCGCGACGAGAGCACTTTTGATTCCGAAAGTCCCGATCACGCGCAATCCTTCGTCTGCGGCATACCCCTTGGCGATTCCACCGAGGTCGAGCATCATGCCCGGCACTTTCAGCAAAACGCTTTTCTCCTTGGCATCGAGCGTAAGATTCTTGTAACCAACTTTCTGAAGTGCCGCCTTAAGGATTTCCGGCTCCGGTAAGCGGCGGTCTTTGCGGGCTTGCCGCCAAAGCCTCACGACCGGGCCGATCGTGACGTCGAAGGCCCCTCCGGACAACTCGGAAACCTGGTTCGCCTTGTGTAGCAAGAAGAACAGTTCATCGCTGACTTTCACCGACGCAACCGACTCCTTCTCGAATCTCTTGCACAGTTGCATCAACTCGCTATCCGGCGAATAGTCGCTCATGATTCGATTCAACACGGCCACACGAGCGAACGCTGCCTTGGCGGTCTTGTCCGCCGTTGCCTTGTTGGGTGAGTAGAGGACGATGCGAAACTTCGTCCCCATGTGCGGCTCCTCATACTCGAATCGTTGCGGCTCATCTGCCCAAGCCGAACCAAACGCAAGAAGTCCGAGGAAAGGTAGAATGCGGCTCATAGAATATTTCTGTTGAAGTAAGTGCCCTAGTGGAGAATCTAGCAGACATGCTCCGCCGCATCCAAATATCTGTTGCACTCGTCCTCGGCGGCTTCGTCTTGTTCGCGGCCCTGGCCGATGACCTGAGGCCCGCCAAGCCGGCCACAAAGCACATGGCCTATACCGAGATGCTCGAAAGCCCGGACGGCAAAGCCACGTTTGAGATGGTAGCCGTGCCCGGCGGCGAATTTCTCATGGGCAGCCCCGAATCGGAGACGGGCCGTCGCGAGGACGAAGGTCCGCAAGTCAAAGTACAACTCAAGCCATTCTGGATCGGCAAGCACGAGGTGAGCTGGGACGAGTTCGATCTGTACTTCCGCTACAGCAACGTGAACCTGCTCTCGGACGAGGAAAAGGCCAAGCTCCCCAAAAAGGACATGAAGCCGGCCAATCCCGCTGATGCTGTTTCCAAGCCGACCAAGCCCTACGTGGATGAAACCTACGGCTTCGAACGCGAGAAGAACCCGGCGATCTGCATGACTCATCACGGCGCTCACAAATATTGCGAATGGCTTTCGAAGAAGACCGGCAAGGATTATCGCCTACCGACCGAGGCCGAGTGGGAATACGCTTGCCGGGCGGGAACGACCACTCCCTACGCCATTCCGAACGGTGATAAGCCCGAAGACTACGCCTGGCTCAAGGTGAACTCCAAGGCCGAGAAAGACGGTATCACTCGCTTCGGTCCACACGCAATCGGTACGCGGAAACCAAACGCCTGGGGCATCTACGACATGCATGGCAACGTGATGGAATGGTGCATCGATCACTACGTGGAAGATGCTTACGAGCGATACTCGAAACTCGCCTTGAAGGACGGCTTCGTCAAATCGCCCCTGTTCAAGCCGACCGAGAACAAGTGGCGGCACACGACGCGTGGGGGGCACTACAAAGACGACCCCAAGGAACTCCGCAGTGCGGCACGCCGGAAATCGGACCTGAAATGGATGGACGCCGACCCGCAAGAGCCACAAAGCATCTGGTGGCTGACGAATTATTCCATGGTCGGCTTCCGCGTCGTTAGACCGCTTGAGCCCGACGAACTGACCGGCATGACCTCCAAGGTCGTCAAAGAGAACAACGAAGAATTTGTACCCAAGTAGACCGGCAAAGTAGTAGGCACACTCCGTGTGCTGTTCTGAATGACGGCACACGGAGTGTGCCTACTACTATTTTTTCAAAGGACTCTCCCATGAGCGAAACAGTCGATCGCCGCGATTTTCTAATCGCGGGTAGCGCATTGGCCACGACGCTGGCCATCCAAAGCAAAATGTACGCGGCCGACTCGCAGACCATCAAGGTGGGTCTGATCGGCTGCGGCGGCCGTGGCACGGGTGCCATCCGCAACGTCTTGGACGCCGACAAGAACGTGGAGATCGCCGGCTTGTGCGATCTATTCGAGACCAAAGTCAAAGGAACATTCACCGGCATCAAGAACAAGTACAAAGAACGCGTGACGGCCACCCCGGAAACTTGCTTTCACGGGCTCGATGGGTTCAAAAAACTCGTCAGCATGTCGGGCGTGGACTACGTCATCCTCGCGACACCTCCCGGCTATCGCCCCATGCATCTCGAAGCCGCAGTCGAGGCCGGCAAAAACATCTTCACCGAGAAGCCCGTGGCGGTAGACGTGGCCGGCACTCGCAAGGTACTCGATCTCGTCAAGAAATCTCAAGAGAAGGGGTTGAAGATCGCGGCCGGCACGCAACGCCGTCACCAGGCCGGGTACATCGAGACGATCAAGCAAATGAAGGACGGCCTGATCGGCGACATTACCTCCGGACGCGTCTACTGGAACGGCACCACGCCCTGGTTTAACGCGCGACCGAAGGACATGAAGGACGCTCACTACCAGTTCTATAACTGGTACCACTACGTCTGGTTGTGCGGCGATCACATTTGCGAGCAGCACGTTCACAATCTGGACGTCGCCAACTGGGCGATGGGTGCCAATCCGATCAAGGCCACTGGCATGGGTGGCCGCAGCAATCGGCCCGTGGGCGATTCCAAGAACGTCGGCAACATTTTCGACCACTTTGCTATCGAGTACGAGTATCCCAATGGCGCGATCGTGCAAAGCTATTGCCGGCAGATCGACGGCTGCGTGAACAACGTCTCCGAGGAATTTGTCGGCACCAAAGGCCGCGTTCGCACGAGCCCAGGCAACTACTTCTTCAACGGCAAGGAACTCGTCGGTGGCGGCGGCGAGACCGATCCTTACGTTCAGGAACACATCGACCTGATCAAGGCCATCCGCGATAACAAGCCGCTGAACGAACTCGAAAACGTGGCCAACAGCACGTTCACGGCCATCCTGGGCCGCATGGCGGCATACTCGGGCAAAGCCTTGAAGTGGGACGAAGCGCTTCGCGGTGCCAAGTGGTTCGAGGACACGTTCCCGAAGAATCTGACCAGCCTGGAGCAGGATTTGCCTGCGGAACCCGTGCCGGTTGTTGGCCGTTGGGTGCCGAAGGCACCGGGAGCATAGTTGGCGGTTAACGGAGCCGCGACCGTAAGGGAGCGGCCATGAGGCGACAATCGGAGCCGCGACCGTAAGGGAGCGGGCTAGTCTTGGCCACTCCCTTACGGTCGTGGCTCTGATCCAAGGAGTTGCATCATGTCAACAGAAAAAGAACGCACCTACAGCGAAGACGAAGTGAAAGCCAAGATCCAGGAACTCGGCTTGAGCGGCTGGTCTCTGGAAGAAGGCTGGCTGCGACGCAAGTACAACACGGATGGCTGGCCGCAGACTCTGATGGCCGTTAATGCCGTCGGTTACATTTGCGAGGCGGCCTATCATCACGCCGATCTAGCTGTCACCTGGGGCAAGCTCTGGGTGAAGCTCATGACGCACTCGGCCGGAGGCATCACGGATAAGGATTTTCTGGTCGCCAAGAAGATCGAAGAAGCAATATTGTGGCGGCCTGCCGCCGACAGCCCGCTGGGCGATGGCAACCCGGGCAAGTTTGTATTCAGCAAATAGTAGTCGGCACACTCCGTGTGCCGATCTTGAACTCGCCAGCAAACTCCAGATGGCAATCACCCCCACACGGAGTCTGCAGTCTATTATGAGGACATCCATGAAATACGCACTCTCCGTTTTCGCTAGCCTTCTTGTCGCCTCGACGAACTTCGCGGAATCCAAAGGCTTCACCTGGACTGATGCCGACGGCGAGAAGCCGGTGCTCATGTTCGAGGGCAAACCGGTCCTCGAATATGTGCGGCCGAAATTCGACCCCTCGCAAACACCGCCCAAAAAATCGGCAACCGCGAACCCGACCATTAAGGTCTATCACCACCTCTACGATGAATCCGGCAAGGTGCGTCTTACCAATGGCCCGGACGGTCAATTTCCGCATCATCGAGGCATCTACTTCGGTTTCAACCGGGTTAGCTATGGAGACAAGAAGCAGGCGGACGTGTGGCATTGCACGAAGGGGGAATCGCAGCAGCACACCGGTTTCGGCAAGCACGAAGCGACGGCCGAGTTCGGCAAACACACCGTGAAGGTCAATTGGAACGGCCAAGACGGAAAGCCCTTCGCCAGCGAAGAGCGAAGCCTCACCGTTCGCAACTCGAAGGAAGGCCGCTTGATTGACTTCGAAAGCGTTCTTTCCACGGAGTTGGACAAAATCCGTCTCGACGGCGATCCGCAACATGCCGGCTTCCATTTCCGGGCCAACGTGGAAGTTGAGAAAACCAAAGGCGAGACGTACTTCTTGAGCCCGACAGGGAAAGGCGAGAACGGCAAGGAAGTGAACTGGGTGTCCGGAAAGGGTCCAGTGAATCGCGCCTGGACCGCGATGAGCTACGTGATCGACGGCAAACGCTACACAACCGTCTACCTCGATCATCCAGATAACCCAAAGGAAGCCCGCCAGAGCGAGCGGACCTATGGCCGCGTGGGAACGTACTTCGAGTACGATCTGACGAAGGACAAGCCTCTGAAGGTGAAGTACCGCCTGTGGGTGAAAGCGGGCGAAGCGACCCAGGCAGAGTGCGAAGCAATGAGGAAAGCGTTTGTAGGCAAATAGAATTAGAGCGAGCGGAGCGGCGTCAGCCGCCGGGTGTAGTTATTACCCGGCGGCTGACGCCGCTCCGCTCGCCCATTAGGAGAATCAACATGACCCGTCAGAACATTTCCAGCGGCGGCAAGTGGGAGCCGATCATCGGCTACTCGCGGGGCGTGAAGGTTGGCCAGTTTGTGTTCGTTTCCGGTTCGACCGCAGCCACTCCGGCGGGGTTCGTCGGCAAAGGGGACGTCTACGCACAAACCGTGCAGACCCTGAAGACTATCGAAGCTGCGTTGCAACAGGCCGGAGCGAGCATGAAGCACGTCGTTCGCACGCGCATTTACCTGACGAACATTGCCGACTGGGAAAAAGTTGGGAAGGCTCATGGCGAAGTCTTCGGTGACATCCGCCCGGCCACGGCGATTATCGAAGTCAGTAAGCTCATCGATCCCGACATGCTCGTCGAGATCGAAGCGGATGCGATAATTGAATAGAAATCTGCACACTCCGACCGTCTGAAAAAAGCTCTCGCGTGCCGATCTCCCCCTTTACAGCACATTCACAGTCAGCGTGTACAGCGTGAAGAAGCCATCCTGATCCATGATGCGGCCCGTCACCACGAAGCTGCCGCGACCCGGGAAGACCGTGGCCGCCTGCTTGCTCGGGCCGTTCACCTCGAACACGCCATCGTTGTCGAAGTCGAAGCCGTACGTGAATCCGGCCGCCGAGTCGGACGGGGAATCGACTGGGGTCGAGAACTTAAACGTGACCGGCGACCCGGAGGTCAATGCACTAATCGGGCCGAAGGCGGCCTTCGGGGCGGCTTCATTGATGATGATCGTGGCCCGATCATCCACATAGCCGCCATCCTTGTCGAAGATGCGGACGAGTACCTGAATTGGGCCGGAATCGCTGACGAAGCCAAGCGGGATCGTGGCCTTGCCTGCGATCGACCCAGCATACGTCGAACCGTTGCCCAGGTCCCACACGCCATCGTCGTTGAAGTCCCAACTCGCCCGGAACCCAGCCTTGAGATCCTTGTTCGAGGGATCGCTGGTCACCACATACTTCACAATCGGTCGAACGCCTTCGGTTCCCGTGGCGGGAGCAACAATTGTCCCGACGGGCGGCAGATTCTTGATCGTCAGCGTCGTCGCTGCTTCCACACCGAGGTTCGTGTTGTCGAAGATTCGCACGCGGATCGACTTGGCGACATTGTTCCCATCGGCCAAACCCAGAGCAGCCAACTGAGCACGGGTAAGCGTCACCTTTTTCCCGATCGCGTCCGTGTAGATGCCATCGCCGTTCAGATCCCATGCAAAGGTCAGCGGCTGTCCCTCCGGATCGACGGCCGCGGCCTTGATTGTCAGCGACTTTCCTTCATCAATCGTGTAGGGCCCACCGGCCGACAGGTTGGTCGGCGGACGGTTCTGCGGCTTGGTGGCTGAACCCACGGCTGGCCACAGCTTGGAGATAAAGCCGCTGCCGTTGCCCGCTGCGACAACTGAAATCGTGTTCGCTGGTTCGAAGTCGGCTCGTCCGCTCACTCCGCCCGAGATGTACATGTTCCCGGCACCATCCGCCCACAGGCCGCTCGGCCGTGTCGCACTTCTGCCTCCGCCGAGTGCCTTTGTGTAGGCAAGATTTCCGGACGGATTGAGCTTGATGACATACGCGTCGGCCGCGCCGGCACCGCTGCCGAGATTCACGACACCCGCCCCTGGATCGAAATCGACCGTGCCGGTAAAGACACCCGTTGCGTACGCGAATCCCGATTGGTGGACGAAGAGGTCCGCGAGAGTTTCGTTGTTCGGTCCGCCGAATTTGCGTGCATAACCGAGTGTTCCGCCTGGATTCAATTTCCAGATGAAGCCGTCCGTTGTATCGTTCGCACTCGTCAGATTAAAATTTGCCTCACTCGGCTCGAAATCGACCGTCCCTTGTAGCGTGCCGCCCGCAAAGACGTTGCCGATGCCATCGACACCCAGGCCCGTGATGGCGTTGTTCGCACCGACAGTCGGGGTGATTGGTCGCAGCGTTCGGCCCCAAACGTAATCGCCCGTGAAGCCGATCTTGACCACGAACGGCGTCCAGGCCGTGCCGCCAGCAACGAGAGCTTTCGTCTCGTCCTCAGGATCGAGATCGGCCGTGCCGGTAAACCGGCCGGAGAGATACGCGTAGCCGGCACCGTCGAGGGCAGGCATCGCCGTTGCCAGCGTGCCGGTCGTCTCGAACTTGCGAGCCCAGGTCATGTTCCCGATCGAATCCAGCTTCCACAAAAACCCTGCCCCGTTCGCGTTCGTCGTGTTCAGATTGACCGCAAAATCGGCTGCCGGGTGAAAGTCGGCCGTGCCCGCAAACGTGCCTGCCAGGAGAATGTTTCCGTTCGTATCGACCGCGATGCCGCTGGCCGAACTCGTACCGTCGGCCACGCGGGCCATGAAGAAATCGCCCTGGGAGTCGAGCTTCCAGATGTATGCGGAGCCGCCTTGAGCCGCACTTCCAACGGCACTGATGGCCGGGTTCGGATTGAAATCCGTGGCCCCTCTGAACGTACCGGCAACGTAGACATTGCCAATGTTGTCCAGCGTGATGTCGGCCACCGTCTCGTCGGCCTGGCCATCAAGTTGACGAGCCCAGAGGAGTTGGCCGTCGTAGCCATATTTTGCCACGAAGACGTCCGTTCCACCATTGGCAGTCATTAGCCTGGTGAGCACGGGGTCCGGGTTGAGATCAATCGTCCCTGTGAAGGAACCTGTCACATACAGGTTGCCAACCGCATCACCGACGACGCGAGTCATGGCATTGGCGGGAAGCCCGGTGAGCAATTGAGCGTAAGCGAGGTCCGCCGGGACTGCGCGAGCTTCGAGCGATTCCAAACCCAATCGTGGCGTGCGTGACATGGAAGTCCTTCCTCCGAGAAGCCGGCACGATCCGTGTGCAGGCTGTTCCGGGAATTTCATCGGCTATTTGGCTAGTAAAACGTAACAACCCCTACAGTCCACGCGCACATCCCCCGATGACGCGCGGAATCGACTGGACGATAGCGGCGACGAGCAAAAACGCAAGGAAAAACCGGGCAGAATTGTCACGTGCCAGCTTTCCGGCCTTGGCCGAAACCCGTGGCTTGCCTATCTTCTGCCACGAATTCAAACTGGGAGCTTGACAGGATTCCCTGGACCAACAAAAATTACCAGACCCGGTAAACGAAGTACGTCTCGACCGACTCTGCCTCGCCTGCCCGATTATCCCTACTCGCCGGGAGCCACCGTGAGCGCCGACTGGTTTTACAGCGAAGGTTCCGAACGCAAAGGTCCGGTAACCGAGGACGAACTTCGACGCCTCGCGGACGATGGCCGGCTAAAGTCGACCGATTTGGTCTGGCGTGACGGCATGGCCGACTGGGTCGAGGCGAAGACCGTAAAGGCCTTGTTTCCGAAAGTAGTGGAACGCAGCCGTCTCGACGACGAAGGAGATCCGCCGCCGCGTCGATCGTCCGAGGTCGATCGTCCGAGCCGCCGTGGCCGACAAGACGACGAATACAGAGAAGACGATCGCCCCAGCCGTCGCGGAAAGCGCCGCGATGAACGCGACGAGTTGGACGACGATGATGACCGCCCACGCGTTCGCCGGCAAACGGACGATTACGAAGA
>SIAJ01000081.1 GCA_009691845.1 Gemmataceae bacterium | reverse complement strand
TCGCCCATCAGGCATCTAAAGAGGTCGTTGGCTCTTTGGGCGTCTACCAGGGTGACTTGCAGTAGGACGCGGTTGGTGGGGTCGAGGGTGGTTTCCCAGAGTTCATCGGGGTCCATTTCGCCGAGGCCTTTGAATCGTGTGACCGTCAGGCCCTTCTCGCCTAGCGTGCGGACTTCGTTTACTAGATCACGCAGATGCGAGAGCGGCTTGCGGGCTTCGCCGTGTTCCATCACGTAACGGATCAATGGTTCGCGGCCGGCGATTCTGGGGGCGGGCAGTAGGTCGCCCGCCTTGAAGTGGAACTCCGTCGCGAGCCTGGCCAAGTAGCGGTTGATGCCACGGACTTCGTGGAATTCGTCGGCCACGAACAAGGTCTCCGGGTTCGCGACTCCGGCTGCTTCCGGGTCCTCGACCACCAGTACCTTGCCAAGCCGTTGCGATTCGGCCTGGCGGAAGTCATCCACTTCCTTCGACGTGTGGAACCAATACTCCCGCGCGCCGACCTTCACGTGCCAGTTCGGCAGAACTCCATCCTTCGCCTGGGTGACGAATGAAGAGAGGGTCACGCCGCGACGTTCGAGGACTTGCAACAAGGATTCCAGTTTGTCGAGGATGTCCATCAGCGTGTTCAGACGATCGCCATCGATGATTTGACCCGCCGAGCCTTCTTTCACGGTGTCCGTGATCGGCAACGAAACCACGAGCCGCGTGCCTTCCAGGCCGCGTCGATTGAGCTCGCTCGTCATCTCCTCGGCCGTCTTGATGAAGCGGACAGTTTTCTTCTGCACGACCTTGTAGAGCGGCGGGCGGGCGACGTAGATGTTGCCCCCTTCGACGAGCTTGCGCATCTGTCGGAAGAAGAACGTGAGCAGCAAAGTGCGGATGTGTTGGCCGTCCACGTCGGCGTCGGTCAGGATCACGATCTTGCCGTAGCGTACTTTGCTGATGTCCACATCGTCGCCGATATCGACGCCGATGGCCGCGATCAGGCTGGCAATTTCCTTGTTCTGCAACAGCTTTTCGAGACGGGCCTTCTCGACGTTCAACACTTTTCCACGCAACGGCAGCACGGCCTGGTAGTGCCGGTCGCGGCCGCTCTCGGCCGATCCGCCTGCGGAATCACCCTCGACCAGGAACAGTTCGGTTTCGTCGCGATCTCGGCTCGTGCAGTCCATCAACTTGCCGGGCAACCCGCCGCCGCCCAGGATTTTTTTGCGGTCAATCAGCGCCTTGCGAGCCTTGGCCTCGGCCGCACGCACTTCGGCCGAGAGAACCACTTTCTGAACGATTTTCTTGGCTTCCTTCGGATTCTCTTCGAGATACTTCGAGAGATACTCGCCGACTGCGCTGGCGACGGCGCCATCGACCTCCGGATTATTCAGCCGGATCTTGGTCTGCGCCTCGAAGTGCGGCTTGCCGAGCGTGACATTGACGACGGCAGTGAGTCCTTCGCCGAAGTCTTTGCCCTCAGGCTTGATGTCGTCCTTGTAGAGTTTTTCCTTCTCGGCGTAGGCGTTCACGACGCGGGTAAGTGCTTTGCGAAAGCCGGTCAGGTGCGTGCCGCCGTTGGGGTTGTACTGGTTGTTGGCGTAACAGCGGATGCGTTCTTCGTCGCCGGTGGTGTACTGGAAAGCGACCTCGACCTTGATCGGGTCGGCATTGCCATCGCCATCGATGTGATCGACGGTTCGCAAAATATGGATGGGGGGATGCAGCACGTCTTCGTTGCGGTTCAACCAACTCACATACTCCGAGACGCCGCCATCGTACTTGAAGTGTGTTTCCTTGCCGTCGCGTTCATCCTTGATGCCGATCGCCAGTCCGCGATTGAGGAAGGCCAACTCACGCATGCGGTTTTCGAGCATATCGAACTCGAACTTGGTGGTGCCAAAAATCTCGGCATCCGGCCAGAACGAAATCTTGGTGCCGGTGTGCGTGGCCGGGCCCATGACTTGCAGGGCCTTGCTCATGACGCCCCTATCGAACTCCATCTGGTAGAGTTTGCCACCGCGCCGCACCTCGGCCACGGTCGTCTCGCTGAGGGCGGTCACGGCCTTCGCACCCATGCCGTGCAACCCGGCCGAGGACTTGTAGGCCTTGTTGTCGAACTTCCCGCCGGCCCCGACGATCGTCATGACGACCTCGAGGTTGGACTTTTTTTCGGTCGGATGATCATCGACGGGAATACCGCGGCCATCGTCGCTCACGGAGAGCCCGCCATCGGGCAGGATCGAAACGTGAATGACCTTGCAGTGACCGGCGAGGTGCTCGTCAACGGAGTTGTAAATGAGTTCGTATACGAGGTGGTGCAGGCCACGCGGACCGGTATCTGGGATGTAGTTGTCGGGCCGCTTACGAATGTGATCGCGGTTCCGCAAAACCTGAGTGTTCTCGGCCGTGTAATCGTCCAGCGGCGGCGCGGGGACAGTGAGATCGATGCTCATCTAGGAAAGCCTTCCTGAAGTCGAATGCGCGAGTTGGCGGGCACCTCGAACTGTGGTTGTATTCTACGGAATTGGGCAAGGAAAAGTAGGAGTGGCCTGTCGCCGTAAGTTCTTGTTTGATTGGCGGATACGCACAATAATTCGGATGAGCAATTCAACAGCGGGACGAAGCAGATTGAATGCGTCTTCGCGACGAACAAATGAATTCCGATGGCACTAGAGAAGTCGCACCAAATCGGAGGCCAAGTCGCGACCGGGAAGCCAGAATTCAAACTGCTCGATCTTGGCCAAGAACACGAAATTAGCGTGAAGGCGGAGGATTGGGACTTCCTCATGGAGTTGTCCGAATCCCTCAGCCAGTCGGGTGAAAAAAGTACTCCCGAAGAGGTCGCGCGTTCGCTGATCTCGATCGAACTGAAGTCCGTCTGCACGGAGCCCTATCGCTGCAAACGGAGCGAACGCCTTGCGGAGCTGATGGGCAGCCAAACCTGACTGCCGTCCTTCGCCCTACTCCTCCAGCTTCCCCCTCAATTCCTCCGGCGTAAGTCCCCGAATCAGAAACTGCTTGTTCCGATTCGTAGCCCCTCCCATGAGTTCGACCTGTGCGCGTTTCAAGCCGAGATGTTCGCGTAGAACGTCCGTGATGGCCGCATTCGCCCGGCCATCTTCCGGCGGAGCGGTGACGGCCACTTTGAGCGCACCGGCCTGCTCGCCCATGACCGCGTTCTTACGGGCACCCGTTTGGGCTCGAACGGCCAGCACACAGCCTTCCGCATGAGGGCGAATGTCGATCACGACCTTACTTCTTCTTGGGAACCAGAGTCACGGCCGACTCCTTGCCGGCGACGACTTCCACCATCACTTCACTTTTTCTAAAGATGGCCTTGTACTTGCCGGCGGGAACGTTTGTCGATGTGATGGTTTTCTCGCCTTCCTTGACCTGGCCCGCATCGAACAGGAACGCGTTGAAGTCCGTTGGAAGGGAGATGCCGTCCGGGATGAGTTGCAGGTTATTAAAGTTGGTGTCGTCCTTGCCGATCACTTCCTTGTCCGGCAAGGTGACGACAAGACTGCCGACGTTGTCGAGATCGATCGTGAGGTCCACTTTTTGTTGGTCGCCGGGTTTTACCGTGACGTTCTTCCACGCGGCCAGTACTCCGCCGCGACGGACATAGACGAGGTACTCTCCTGGTGCCAGCCGCGTATGAACGAAGCGGGGCCCATCCTTTTTGTCGCTGAGTACACTCGTGATTTGCGGGTCGAACGTCAGGGACGAGGCCGATCCACCACCATCCCGGGAGAATGCGGTCCCACTGAGGTTCGAGTAAGATTTGCCATCCGCCCCCTTTGCTTGAAAGCCGGCTGTGAGGGACTCTTCCTTCCAGTCCCCCTTCATGATGATCTTCCCCTGAATGTAGGGGGCATCGTCGGCATCAAGCGGATCGGTGCCGGTTTTCTTCACGGTTGCGGAAAACTTGCCGGCAAGGTTCGTGTTCTCCGGCTTCATGACCTTCAGATTGATCGTGCCTTCGATTGCCTTGGGAGTTCGCTTGGTGATTGTCAGAGTCATGGAATAGTCCTCGCCCCTGACTGCTTCGCTACCGGCAAAGCCTGAGCCGTCTTTCGCGGACACGTTCAGAAACGGGTGGCCAAACTGATCGCTGCCAAGATTCCAGGTGTTTCCCTCGCGGATGTCCTCTGCTTTGGCGGGCACCTGGAAGGTGATCTCCATGTCCGCGAAGACCCCCTTGCCCTTGCGGAACGACAGCGTGTTTCCCTGCAGTGTGACAGAGTCCGGCTTGAAAGGGCTCCCCTTGATCATGCCGCTGACTTCGGCCACCGGCCCGGCTTTCGACTTCTGAGCAGGCGGCGTGCTGGGTGAAGCCGGTACAACCGGACCGCCTCCGGCCGGGGGATCATTCTTGTTCTCCTGACATCCAGCCAGCAGAAGGCCGAATAGACCGAAGCAGATCGAACGCATGGGAATCTCCACGATTCAAGGAGGTGGTCTACGGAGGAAGCCGCCGAGAGGGCCGACGCCCAACTGCGAAGTTGAGAATCTACCTTTAGTTGTAGCAACAGGTTTGGGCCGCGAGTGCCGAGTTCATTGCCCGAAGGATCGATTTCGCGAACGAGCCTCAGCAATGGAGACTTCACGAGCTTCGACATCTCCTTGTGCGCATCCGCGAGGATCCGTTCGCGTTCCCGAATCTGGGGCCAACGCGAATCGTCTTCGGGCACATGAGCGAGGGCACATTGCAGTCGAATGAACTCCGCCCGATCAGACTGGCCCAATCCTCGTCCAGCTCATCGCGGATGCGGTCGAAAAACGCTCGTTCGGGTTCGGAGGGCATTGTCTTCCTCCCCACTCCACTTCGGGGAGGGGCTGAACTGCTACCGCCCCCACGGCCTGCGATCGTCGTCGTGTTCGTCGTACGCACTGGTTGGACGCCCCTGGGCGCGAACGATCTGGAAGAGTTGCCAATTCTGCATAACCGAAAGTGCGAAGAAGATTGCGACGATCGGTTCTGCCGGAAGCGGCACTCCTTCAACGATCACTTCTTTCATGTGACGAAAATACACGGCAGCGGTGTAGGCAACGTAGGCCATGCCGACCAGGATTGAGACTAAGAGCGTACCCATTAGCCCATAGCCGGGCGAAATGAACTGAAACACTTCGAGCATCACGCGCCCGCCGGAATACGGATAGATTGGCAGCAGGCCTATAACGCCCCAGAACAATGAAATTGCGGAGAGAATGAAGTAGGTCATTTGCGCAATGACTGAGGTGCTTTTCCAGTCGTATTCCAGGTTTGAATAATAGACGATTGCAAATAATAGGAAGCTCGATGCAGGATAAGCCAGGGCAACCACGATTCGCTGGAGTGCGGTAGGAGGCAAAGCCTCTGGGGAAATGCCCCCGACGAGTTCTCTCACGACGACCGTTGAGCGGATGCCATACGAACGATAAACCCAGCCCTGGACCATGCCGATAAACAGTATTGCCACGAAAACACAGGCAACGTCGATGGCCACGATAATCGCAAGATCGAGCAAATTTGCAGGCTTGATCATCTGCATGTAGACAACGATGCCTACGATGAGAGCGGTGATGAAGAAGAACGACGGGAATACACGTACCCCCACGCCCAGCATCCTCCAGCGGAGTTCGAAGCCTGTACGGGGTGGGTCTTGATCTGGATGCACAGGCAACTCCGGAGGATGAAACGAATCTTGGCTTTTTCGATTGTAAGCGATCCCGCTAATCCGGACAATTCACCATATATGGACTGGCAACGATTCCGAACCCACTTTCCCGTTACCGCCCACTGGGCGTTCCTCGATCATGCGGCCGTCGCTGCGCCGCCGGACGTGTGCGCCAACGCCATTGCCGAGTGGGCCCACGATAAATCCATCAACGGCATCTTGTCGTATTCGCCTTGGGCCAGGCGTGTGGAAGAGACGCGTGCTCGGGCGGGTCGATTGTTGAATGCCGACCCGCTCGATGTTTGCTTCGTCGGCAGCACCACGCACGGCATCGGCATCATCGCGGAGGGTTTCCCCTGGAAGCCGGGCGACAATGTCGTCATCGTGGCCGAGGAATATCCGTCGAACCAGTATCCCTGGATCAACCAGCGCGATCGCGGTGTCGAGGCCCGCTCCGTAATCAGTCGTGGCAACCGCGTGGATATTGCCGACATTCGCGATGCGATGAATTCGCGGACGCGGGTGCTCGCCATTAGCTCCGTCGAGTTTGCCAGCGGCTTTCGCAACGATCTCGCGGCCCTGGGCGAACTCTGCCGGCAACGCGGCACCTTTTTTTTCGTCGATGCCATTCAATCGCTCGGTGTAATCCCGCTCGATTTGCAACAGTTGCCAATCGATGCGCTCGCGGCCGACAGTCACAAATGGCTGCTCGGCCCGGAGGGTGCAGGCATCGCCTACGTTCGCCGAGAATGGGTAGATCGCCTTCATGCCACGGGCGTCGGCTGGAACAGTGTCGTGAATGCCATCGATTTTTCGACCATCGATTTACGCATGAAGCCCCACGCGGGCCGCTGGGAAGGGGGCACTGTGAATGTTGGTGGCATCGCCGGCATGGGAGAAAGTCTGCAACTGCTGCTGAACGCCGGCATCGACCATGTGTGGGAACGTGTGCAGGAGTTGACGAACTACCTGTGCGAACGCGTGCAATCCGCAGGTTTGGAAGTCTTCAGTAGCCGAGTGCCAGGTGAAGAGTCGGGGATTGTGTCTCTTCTCTCACCCGGCCGTGATCCGAGGGAACTGTTGAAGGACTGTAAAGCCGCAGGGGTGATTGTCAACCTGAGAGGCGGCCGGCTGCGGGTGAGTCCGCACGCGTACAACTCGTTTGAAGAGATTGATCGATTTGTGGAGGCGGTCTCCCCTCGCTGATACTGGTCTCGGACGAATTGCTCCCGGGCCGGCCTATCTTCGATCAGGGCGACCCGTTGGGCCTCAAGACTATCGAGGAAGAACTCGCGGCACTCGACCTCCTCGACCGGATTCGGGATTTTCTCCCGGCCAGCCGGAAGGAGACGGGGACTGTGGTTGGAGAGTAAAGGGAAAGACAGCAAGTTGCGTAGCCCTCGCCAAAAGTCGGTTGTCCCGAGTCGTCGGACCCTTGCCCGAATTGCCGCCAGCCTGCACAATCACCCAATCACACCTGGAGCAGCAGCGATGGAAAGCGGTCTACTTCCCGATTGGATGATCGAGCGCGACGTCAAAATTGTGCCTTTCGCCCCCAACCTTTCTCGGCCTGGGGTCATCTCCTACGGCGTCACCAGTTACGGCTACGACGTGCGTCTCGATCGTAAATTCAAGGTGTTTACGAACGTCTGGGGCGCAGTCGTCGACCCCAAGAATTTTGATCCGCGTTCATTCGTGGAAGTCGAGGGAGACTTTTGCCTCATCCCGCCGAACAGCTTCGTGCTCGCCGAGACGATCGAGTACATCGAAGTGCCCCGCGACGTACTGGTTGTCTGCGTCGGCAAAAGCACCCTCGCCCGTTGCGGCCTGATCGTGAACGTGACCCCACTGGAACCTGAATGGCGAGGCCGGGTAACGCTGGAGATTTCAAACACGACCCCGCTACCTGCCAAGCTCTACGCCAATGAAGGGGTAGCACAAATGTTGTTCTTCCGTGCTGCCGCCCCGTGTCGAACCAGCTACGCGGATAAGAAAGGCAAGTACCAAGACCAACCGGGGCTGACGCTGCCGATTGTGGCGGGAGAGCAATGAACCGAGGTCCACTCAGGAGCAGTGGCGATGGCGAAGCCAACTCTGGAGGTGTGCTTTCGCGGACCTTTCTCCGCGATGCCAGGCTCGCTTTACATCAACCTTCTCAAGGAGCTTGCCAAGCTCAATGGCCTATATTTGTGGACGATCGAGTATGAATCAGGTTTTCTCGTGAACTATGTAGGGAAGACCATTCAGGGGTTTGCTTCAAGGTTTGCACAACATGCGAAATGGGTCGGAAGCGGCAAAGATGTCTTGGACCCGGATTATTTTTCGCTCGGGGAGAATTGGCTGGTCGAGAACCCGACTCCGGAGACCATTCTTAAGTGCGTCGCCCAGTACCGCGTATTCGTTGCAGATTTGGATTGCGATGAACTGCTATTACTCCTCATTGAGAAGGCGCTGATTCAGAGATTTCTCTCTGTCGGCGGCAAGTGTAAGGAGTTTCTAGGCAACAAACAGCGAAGCCGAGTCGAATCGCCTTCACAGCCGGTCTTCGTTCGGTCCGAGTCGGTTATTCATGGCTTGGGTGATTATGTGTTGATTTGAGGAACGCATCAAGATATCGCACCTATATGCAAATCTCCCGCATCACCTTTCCGTGATCAATCTCCAGCCGCTTCCTTCCCGGAACATCCAGCTTCTTGGGATCCAGCCCTAAACGATTCAGCACGGTCGCGTGCAGGTCGGTCACGTAGTGCGGATGTTCCACGGCGTGGAAGCCGAGTTCGTCGGTGGCTCCGTGAACGATGCCGCGTTTGATGCCTGCACCGTACAGCCAAACCGTGAAGCCGTGCGGGTGATGATCGCGGCCGGTTGGCATCTTGTAAGCGTCGCGGGTTTCCAGGCCTGGCGTGCGGCCGAACTCGGTGGCACATACCACGAGCGTATCCTTGTCCTGACCCGTGCGTTTCAGATCTCGAATCAGGCCGGCCAGCGGCTTATCGACGCGGGCGGCACTGCGGGCGTGGTTCTTCTGCAACTCGTTGTGCGAATCCCATTCCCCATAATCGCTGAGGTACACGAGCGAGAATCGCACACCCTTCTGGGCCAGTCGTCGTGCGGCCAGCAATCGTCGGCCGTAAATCTCCGTGGTCGGGTTGTCGATGCCGTAGAGCTTCTTGGTTTCCTCCGTTTCCTTGGTGAGGTCGAGTACTTCGGGAATCGCTTGCTGCATGCGGAATGCAAGTTCATAGGCCTTGATGCGGGCTTTCAGTTGTTCGTCTTCGGGATACTCGATGGCCGCGAGTTTGTTGAGTTCGTTCGCGAAGGCAAACTGGTTCTCCTGTTCCTTGGCTAGCACATCCTTGCCGCGCGTGGCGAATGGCAGCGGGTTCTTCGGGTCGAGCGATAATTCGACGCCGCCAAAACGTGGCCCGAGATAGTCGGCGAAGAAGTTCTTCTTGACACGTGAATCCTTGTATTGGCCGAGAAACACGAACTGCGGCAGGTTTTCGTTCAAGGTGCCCAGGCCGTAATTCAGCCACGAACCAATTACCGGTTGCTGCTCGTCGAGTTGATGCCGGCCAGTGTGCATCTGGAACTCGGCCCCATGATCGTTGTCGGTCGTGTACATCGAGCGCACGATGGCGAGATCGTCGACGCACTTGGCCATCTCCGGGAACCAGTCGGCCACCTCGACGCCCGTGGTGCCATGCTTCTTGAAGCCGACCTGCATCGGGAAGATTTTCGGATACGGGCGAGTGCCGCCCACGACATCGCGCGAGTGCTTGAAGAACAAGGGCGACTTGAGCGGATCGGCGTAAGGTGTGTCAGAAAAAGTCTTGCCGGCATACTTGGTGAGAGCTGGCTTCGGATCAAAACTCTCCATCTGCGAAACGCCGCCGGACAGGAATATCCAGATCACGCTCTTCGCCTTGGGTGCGAAGTGCGGCTTACCATCGGGCGGCACCCAGGTGCTGTCACTCGCACGCACATGCCCATCCCGGTGCAACATCGCGCCGAGAGCGAGGCCGGTGAAGCCCATGCCGAGATCGGATAGAAACGTTCGACGACGCATCATGTACCTCAAAACATTTTCTACCACGGACTTCACGGAATTTCACGGATAAAAACTCAAATCGCATTTCTGTCTAATCCGTGAAATTCCGTGAGGTCCGTGGTGATCTTGTCTTCTTACATTACCGAACCGTCACAAAGTCCGTGTGGTTAAACAACGCGAGAATCAGGTTCTCGCGGGCACGGCTATTGGAATCACTCCCCTTCAATTCTGCTTCGAACAGCTTTCGTTGTTTATCCAGAAAACTGATCGAGGCACTCAGCTCCGCCGCTCTCGGCAACCGCGTTAGCACGTGCTCAAAGGCAGCAGGCACGAAAACCGCATCGCTTCCGGACGGCAGTTTCTTTGCCAGCGCTCGTGCCAGGCGAATCGCCATCTCGCTATTGCTTAATGCCAGTGCCTGTTGGGGCATCACGGAGGTGGTTCTTCGATAGGCATCGCACGGGTTGGCCGCATCGAACAGTTCCAGGATCTCCGCCCGCGTTTCGCCGTGGTGGGAAAGGTACAGACTGCGTCGCCTGGAGACTTGGGCCTGTTCCTGGGGAATTTCCAATCCGCCCTGATTCACGTCGAGATCGCCCGCCAAATAGAGGAGGCTATCGCGGACGACCTCGGCCTCCATGCGCGTGGTCGCGAAGACCCAGTTCGATTTCGCAGTTCCCCGCTCGGGAGTCGAACTCGTTCGATAAGCCCGACTGGTTACGAGCAGCTTGTGCAACGGCTTCATTTGCCAACCGTTATCCATGAGCTGAAGAGCGAGCCAGTCGAGCAGTTCCGGATTCGTCGGCGATTTGCCCTGCCGTCCGAAGTTGCTCGTCGTCTCGACGAGTGGCGTTCCGAAGTGCCACGCCCACATGTGATTGACAGCCACGCGAGCCGTCAGCGGATTTTCGCGATCGGTAATCCAGCGGGCGAGTGCTGTGCGTCGCCCGGTGCTTGCTTTCGGGTATTGGGAAGAAAGGGGCGTGTAACTCGTGGTCGGAATTAGCAGCGATCGTGAAGCCGCCGTCGATTTGGTAAGCGAATCTGCAACAGCTTTCTCGGCCGCGATTGTTGCCGGGGCATTCGTCCCCTTCTTGGTCACAGCGAGTGCAACTTCCTTCTGGGTGAGATCGAGCATGGACAGGTCGAAGCGATGCCGTGTTTCGGCCATGCCGGCGGAGAGCGTTGCGGCCGTGACGTCCCCCTGCACGCCTCGATACATAACGTCGTCGGCCGCGATGCGAGCGAGCAGCGATTCGAGATCGGACCGGGCAACGAGAAGTTGAGCATTCGCGACTGGAATCTGATCCGGCGTTGTAGCGGCTTTGAGTAGGGTGGCCTTCGCGGCTCCGATGGCCTGTTCGCGAACAGCGATCTCGTCCCGACGCACGAACTCTTTCAGGCCGGGATACCACGACTCTGGAGGCAAGGCGACCGGTTCAATCTTGTAGGTCCCGCCAAGAATACTCGGCACGCCGGGCGGAATCGGTGGCTTCCCCTTGGCCACGTTGCGCTCGTCACCGTCAGTGTAAAAAAGTGTTTTGGCGTCCAACTTCTCGTCCATCACTCGGACCATGCCGGACGTGATCGGTTTGTAAGACGACGCATAGTTGTACTTCGGGTACACTCCGGAATCGGCTTCCCCCGGCCAGCGGTCGTGACGAATTTCCAGCGGTTCGAAGACGGCACGGAAGCGGAAGTATTCCTCGTGCGTCACCGGATCGTATTTGTGATCGTGGCAGTGACAGCAGTTCAGCGTCAGACCCAGGAAGGCCTTGGCCGTGTGCTCGACGTTGTCGCGCATCCAGTTGTTGTAATTCCAGCGGTAGAAATTCCGAACCAGGAAGCCCGTGGCCACGGAATCGTCGAGATTGCTCGGATCGAGTTCGTCGGCTGCGAGCATCAGACGGACCATCTCGTCGTAGCCTCGATCCGCATTCAATGAACGGACAATCCAATCACGCCAGCGCCAAACCTGGGCATAGCTGTTCAGCACATCGGGGACAGCACGTCGGCCGTACCAGTCCGAATATCGCCAAATATCCATCCAGTGCCTGGCCCAGCGTTCGCCATACTGCGGCGAGGCCAGCAGGCGATCGACCACCTTCTCATAAGCATTCGTTGATGGATCGTTGAGAAACGCCAACAGCTCATCGCGAGTCGGCGGCAAGCCGATCAAGTCGAGATACACTCGTCGAAGCAGCGTCGCCTGGTCGGCTTCCTTCGCGGGAACGAGGCCTCGCTTCTGCTGATCGGCGGCCAGGAAGCGATCGACTGGGTTCAGGTCCCACTCGGGATTAGCGGCTGGTGCGGGCGTGAAGTGCTTTGGTTTTTGAAACGCCCAGTGTGTACGCGGGTCTTCCTCCGGCTTCTCCTCGGCGGGGCCTGTCGCACCTTGGGCCATCCAGGCTCTCAAGAGTGCAATTTGCTCGGCCGTGAGCGGCTTGCCCTCGGGTGGCATCCGCGAGCTTTCGTCAGCGTCGGTCACACGTTCGATGAGCAAATGATTGGCCGCGTTCCCGTTCTTGCCGCCTTTCTTCAAAAGGGCAACCGTATCGAGCCGAAGTTTGCCGTTCTGCTTCAATGCTCCGTGGCACGAATAGCAACGTTCCTTCAGAATTGGCTTGATCTGACGAGCGTAATCGACCGGTTCCGCAGCCGACAAAGCCTGCGTGAAAGCGGCAATCGCGATACAGGCAATTCGGATGATCATCGCGGAACCAGGCAGGACGGGCGAAGCGGACATCGCGGCAGGCAGGAATCTTGATCTTGAAACTGTACTCGTTTGGCGAGCGCGGTGCAATCGAGAAGCTTGGAGTTCGAGCGAACTTGTCTGGGATGCAGATCCAGGATCAGAAGGAATAGCTGCGTCTTCCCACAGATACGGACAGGGCAGCTATTCCACCTGTTTCCGCGACACCGCGATCCGTTTGCGTTCCAGGTCAATCTCCAGCACCTTCACGCGAACCACGTCGCCCACTGCAACCACGTCGCTCGGGTTTTGCACGTAGGTGTTCGCCAGTTGCGAGATGTGGATCAGACCGTCTTGATGGACACCGATATCTACGAAGGCACCGAAGTGCGTTACGTTGGTGATCACGCCTTGCAAAATCATGCCGGGTTTGAGATCGCTCATCTCGCGAACGGTTTCGTCGAACACAACGGCCTTGAATTCGCGACGCGGATCGCGGCCGGGTCGGGCGAGTTCCGTCAGGATATCGCGAATGGTCGGCAAACCGAAATTTTCGTCGACGAATTCGTCGGGCTTCAATTGCTCGGTCAGCTTCGCGTTTCCGACCAATTCGGCCGGTTTGACGTTAAGTGTCTCCGCCATCTTTTGAACCACGTAATAGCTTTCCGGATGAACGGCGGAGTTATCGAGCGGCTGTTTGCCGTTTGCGATCCGCAAAAAACCGGCCGCCTGTTCGAACGCCTTCTTGCCCAACTTGGGGACCTTGTTCAATTGGCTACGGCTCTCGAAGCGGCCATTCTCATCGCGATAGGCGACGACTGCGGAAGCCAATTTCGGCCCGATGCCGGCGACATGGGCGAGCAGCGATGGGCTCGCAAGGTTTACATCGACACCCACCGAGTTCACGCACGATTCCACCTCGCGATCGAGGCATTTGCGAAGCAGCGTCTGATTCACATCGTGCTGGTACTGGCCGACGCCGATCGACTTGGGATCGATCTTCACCAACTCGGCGAGCGGATCCTGGAGACGATGGGCAATGCTGATGGCCCCGCGAACGGTCACATCCAGATCGGGGTATTCGCTCGCGGCGAGTTCGCTGGCGGAGTAGATCGAAGCGCCGGATTCGCTCACCATCACCTTGGTGGCTTCACGACCGCTCTGCTTGAGCAACTGAGAAACGAACTCATCGGTCTCGCGCGACGCGGTGCCGTTGCCGATAGCAATCAACTTGGCGTCGAACTTCTTCAGAAGATCAAGAAGCGCCGCTGTCGCGCCGGCGAGATCACTACGCGGTGGCGTGGGATAGATTGCGGTGTGCGTTAGCACCTTGCCGGTGCCATCGACCACGACGACCTTGCAGCCGGTGCGAAATCCGGGATCGATGCCGATCGTCACATGCGGCCCGGCAGGCGGAGAAAGCAGCAACTCACGCAAGTTCTTGGCGAAGACTTCGATGGCCTCGACGTCCGCCTTCCCTTTCAGTTCTTGAAACACGGTCGATTCGGTCGCAGGTTGCAGCAATCGCTCGTAGCTATCGGCAACCGTACTCCGCAATTCGGCGAAAAACTCGAAGCGGGGATTGCGTAGGAATCTCTCGCTCATTCGGCCGACGATGTATTCTGCGTCCATCTGCAAGTCGAGCCGAAGAAGCCCCTCGGCCTCGCCGCGTTTCATCGCCAACAGTCGGTGCGAAGGAATTCGTTTGATCGACTCGCGATAGTCGAAATACATTTCGAACTTGGCCGCTTCCTCCTGCTTGCCGCGTTTGAATTGCGAAACGATTTGCCCGTGTTCGTACGATTGTTGCACCAGCCAACTGCGAGTGGCAGCATCCTCGGACCACGTCTCGGCCACGATGTCGCAAGCCCCTTGCAATGCCGCCGCCTCGTCGGGCACCTCTTTCTCGAGATTCACGAATGGTCGAAGCACATCGCTGCGCGATTTGCCGAGTTGGTTCTGCTTCAGCAGAAGTTCGGCCAGCGGTTCGAGGCCGCGTTCGCGGGCGATGGTGGCACGCGTTCGCCGTTTTGGCTTGAACGGAAGATACAGATCTTCGAGGGTTCGCTTGTCCTGGCACGATTCGATTTGACGCTGCAATTCGGGCGTCAGCAATCCCTGACCGTCGATGGTTTTCAGGATGGTTGCCTTGCGGTCGGCCAACTCGCGGGCCAGACCGATGGCATCCTCGATTGCTCGCAAAATGAGTTCGCTCAGGCTGCCGGTTGCTTCCTTCCGATACCGAGCGATGAAAGGAATCGTGCTGCCTGCATCGAGCAACTCGACCGTCGCCCGCACTTGCGCTGGGGGAACGTTCAAGGCCTTGGCGATGTGCGCGATGGCGAAATCGAGATCAAATGTCTTGGCTCCCATGGATTCAGGATAGCCTTGAACCGATTGGTCGCAAGCGTGTCTTGGAGAGGTTGCGAGCTACAGCCGCTTCAGCGATTCGCGGGAGCCGTGGATTTCGCACCAGCGGTGGATGTAGTCCCGGTTGAGGCGGCTGTCCTGAACCGAGATGACGTCGCGGATATCGTCCCAATCCTTTCCGCGACGTGCGCGGGTGTACCAACGAACCTTGGTGATAATCACATCCTCGGCCGTGGGTAGCCAGGCCGTCTTGCCGTACAAGTCGATCGGAACTCGGCGGGCGAATCGCTCAAGGTCGTGTGGATCATCGGACAGTTCAAAAAGCCCCAGTTAGAACGCATGTTCTTTCACCACGAACAAATACTTGCTAGTAAGCGTGATTGATTCAAAGGATGGCTGGGGATCAAGTCGCAAGAGCGGAGAGAGTCGGTTGGCAAGCTCCTGAGTGTCGCCCGGCTTCGTCTGCACAACAAAATCCTTAGTCGATCGAGCCATGCCTCTACTACAAGGCCACCTGTCTCTTCGATGGTCATTTGACTTTATCCCAACGGCGTTTCATGGCGATTCGGTCCTTGAGGATTTTCATCGGATCCTCGTCACGGACACCGGGGTTTTGATTTTTGATGCCTGCAAGTGTAATGCGACATGCGTATTCGTGGAGACGAAAACCATCGAGCAGTTTTTCAATCGGCGGCTCCTCACGTGCGCGACGAACCTTCTCCCAGTAGATCGCGTCCGACAACTGTCGAATGTTCTCGTTGGCCGTGGCTGTATCCATGACTAGATCCCGATTTTTTGCCGACCGCGACATGTAGGATGATAGCCTGAGTGGGTCGACCGCAACTTGGCGCACACTGTACTTTTTCGCTTGAAGTCAGTTCTCTTGGATTTCCTTGCCCTGGCACACTTTCACTTCCCAAACGGCTTCATGATCCGCCGGCTCCAGGGCTCGAAGGGTTTGCGTACATCAACTCTCACCCAGACCGTGTGTTCCACGTTGCCGTTGATTGTGATGTGTAGAACCCCCTCGTGAATTCTACCGGGTTCCATCATTTCGGAATCGATGTCGAAGACTACATCGACCTGCCGGCCGCCGGCGACGACCGCTTCACGCGGTTTCAGCCAGAAGGCCCCGCTTTCCACGAAGGCGTAGACCCATTTTTTGGAGGTGGTGCTCAACGTAACCGCCCGCGTGATCATCTCCGGGTATTCGCACGTGACTTCAAAACCGGCTGCGTCGAGTGAGACCGTCGGGACCAACGAGAGCTTGAGAGCTTCAAAGAATTGTTGCACCGCCCCGAGAGAGGGGGCCAACGGCTGGCCTTCGAGCGGGAACTTCCAGCCTTCATTCGCGAAGAGTTTTCTTGCCGAGCCGTCGGCCAACCACTTTGCGCCGAGCTTGGGCTTCGACAGCATGATGCGGGCGAGGTCCTGTGCGTCCGTAACGTGAAAACCCTGGAATGGCGTGCCGCGAACGTTTGCGTCCACCTGAATGGGCACTTCGATCGTGCCGGCATTCGTGCGGACTTGCAAACGGGCGAAGTAACTGCCCGTGTTGGAAAACCCTCGCGGATCGATCGTGACTTCGATCGGTTGCTCGGCGCGGGCCCGAATGCGATCCGTATTCGTCCGCAGCCATCGCGAGCCCTCGGCCACGATCAAGTCGCCGACGAGCAGGCCGTTGCCGCGATTCAGAACCGTAAGGATGATCTTGCGTTCCTCCCCCTTGCTCACGTTCGGAATCAACAATCGACGCGGCACCACGTCGAGAGCCGGGGCGACTTTCACCTTGCTGGGGAGTTTCGCCAGAAAGTTTTGCAGGGCGATCTCGGCATCCGGCTCGGCCGGTGGAACGAGACGGGCCAGGTCGGGGCGATTGTTTTCCTCGAAGAATTTGACGAACTCGCGGCGAACGAGAGCATTGCGGGCCTCGGTCCACTCGGCCAAGCAACCGGTCACGAACTCGTCGAGCGTGCGACAAATCCGCCCCGAAGGGAACCGCCATTCGTGGCGAAAGATGTCACCGTCCTGGACGTGTACCGTGTCGAGACGAATGCCGTCGTTGTGACAGTACGATGCCTCGGGCGGATTGGCACGCTGGCAGCGGGGACAACGTTGCACGTCAGTTCTCCACCGTCAGGCCGGTCTTGGGAAGATCGTGCTTCAACGTCCAGAGCACGCCCTGTCCGACTAGCCGGCGATACTCGGGCCGTTTCCAGTTCTCGTGAAAGTGCAGGCCGCTGAAGCCGAATGAACGTCCGCCATCTGGCCGCTCCCACGACCACGCGACCGGGAACGCCTCGCCATCGATCTTGGCCGTGAGGACAGGTTTCACGGATCCTTCAGGCTTCACGAACTTGAGCTTGTAGTAGAACTCTTCCTTGATCTTGAACGATGCGAGGCCGACGGCGATGGGATTCTTCACGGTTGGCGTCACGTCCGTTTCGACCACCTGATACTTGCGATCCGGTCCGCCATGACAGCCGCCGAAGAGGGCGAGATACTTGTCGATGAACTCGGCATCCTTACAGCCCATGCCCCAGTGGATACAACTGAGCCCAGCCCCGCGTTTAGCGGCACGTTGGAAGGCCGCCAGGCGTTTTTCGTCCTGGCAAACCCACTTGGCCCCTTCAGAGACGAACAGCACAATCGCATCGGAGCGGCCGATGAGTTCCGGGCCGTTTTCCCATTTGCCGTCGGCCTTCACCAGCGTTACGTCAATTCCCTTCACGGGCCTCAGGACCCCTTCGAAAACCTTGAGGCCATCCATGTATTCGTGGGTCGAGGGGGGATGCCCGTCCGGACCCTGGCCGACGAGCAGGACCTTCTTGTCCGCGGCAAGAACGGGGAATGCGAGAAGCAACAGAAGGCCGATCGAGCGTAGCAGCATGATGTCACCCGAGGAGGTACACGCGAATGCGGGAGTGTTCGTCATTTTACTTTATTGTCGCCTTACACCCCGCGAAAGGGCGAGGCGCAGGCCACACGGAAGGAAGCTGAATTCCGCATGTGGCAGGTTCCCTCGCCTTTTCGCGGAATGAAAGGCGACCAAAAAACCTCAAGTCCGCGCGCAAGATTGCCGGGGGCTACGCGTCAATCCAATAGATAAGTGACAAGGTTCTTCTCTTCCTCTCAGGCACCAGCTCTTCCCAAAGAGTTGTTGGGTCGTCCAGGGTGTTCCTGGGCGGCCCTTTTTTTGCGCGCGGGGTCATCCGTAGAATGGGGTGAACTTCGTGGCGAGTTGATGCGTCTGTTCCCGAATCGAGATCCTCTCCGGAAAGTTTGCATGACCGAACCTGTATCCCGCTCGCTCGCACTGGATAGCCGCGAGGAGGCGGTTCTGTTATTCGGGACACGCGACAATTTCTTGAAGCTCGTGCGCGATGGGCTGGGTGTCCGCATTGTCGCACGTGGGGACATCGTCCAGTTCGACGGGACCGAGGAAGCCGTCGGGCAGACTGAACGGGCGTTCGGCCAACTGCGATCCATCCTGCGAACGAACGGCCAGATCACGGTCGAGGACGTGAAGACCATCATCGAAGTCGTGCGTGCAGGTTCCGAACGCAACGGCGCTCAGAATTTGACGATGACCGAGGGCGGGAAATACCTCCGCCCTCGAACCGATGGCCAAGGGCGGTACGTCCAGGCGTTGCGCGAAAACGACGTCACGATCTGCATCGGTCCAGCCGGAACCGGCAAGACGTTTCTCGCGGTCGGCATGGCCGTCACCCTGTTGCGACAGGGCGTGGTCAAAAAAATCGTGCTGGTTCGCCCGGCCGTGGAAGCGGGCGAACGGCTCGGCTTCCTGCCCGGCGATTTGGTCGCGAAAATCAACCCCTATCTGCGCCCGCTGCTCGACGCTCTCAACGATCTCATCGACATCGAGCAAGTCAAGAAGTACATGGAAGCCGAGATCATCGAGATCGTGCCGCTGGCCTATATGCGTGGCCGAACGCTGAACAACGCCTGCATCATTCTCGACGAAGGGCAGAACGCGACCACGGCACAGATGAAGATGTTTCTGACGCGAATGGGCGTGAGTTCGAAAATCATCGTGACCGGGGACATCACGCAGGTCGACTTGCCCCCGACACTGAAGAGCGGCCTGGTCGATGCCATGCACCGCCTTCGCGGCATACCACGCCTCGGCATCATTCATCTGGACGAGAAAGACATTGTCCGGCACCCGCTTGTGCAACAAATCGTGAAGGCTTACGAGGACGATGAGCGAAAACGAAGATGAACGGCGGCCGCTAACGAATCACCGTATGAAGAGTATCACGTTCACCCTTTCTGAGAAACATCATGGCCGACCGTCCGAAACTCATCGTTACCACTGGCAACGAAGTCGCCGGGCACGAAATTGCCGAATACCTCGGCATCGTCCGTGGGATCGTCGTTCGGGCCACGTCGATCAGCCAGGGCATTCGCGGTGCGTTCAAGAGCATCATCGGCGGCAACGTCGTTGCCTATGAGGAAGTCTGCGAGGCCGCCCGCCAGGACGCCTTCAAACGGATGGCTCGACAGGCGAACGATATCAATGCCGACGCGATCATCGGCATGCGTTACGACGCGACGGAGTTCATGCAAGGCACGACGGAAGTGCTCGCGTATGGGACGGCCGTGGCGTTGAAGCAGATGTAGGAGGCGAGCGGGCTTCGCCTGGTAGCTGAATTCGTAAGAATTCAGCCTTCTGGCCGCGTCATTGAATTCTTACGAATTCAGCTATACCGTCGCGTTCCTACAATGTCCTCATGACCGACACGCGCACTCCCGTCACCGTTCTGACCGGCTTCCTGGGGGCCGGAAAGACGACCCTCTTGAACCACATTCTCACCGCCAATCACGGCAAGCGGATTGCTGTCATTGAGAACGAGTTCGGCGAGATTGGCGTCGATCAAGATCTCGTGATCGGGGCCGAGGAAGAAATTTTCGAGATGAACAACGGCTGCATCTGCTGCACCGTGCGCGGTGATCTGATTCGCATCATTGGCAACCTGATGAAGCGGAAAGACAAGTTCGACTACATCCTCATCGAAACGACAGGCCTGGCTGATCCAGGTCCCGTGGTGCAAACGTTCTTCTTCGATGAGGAACTCAAGGAGAAAGTGCGGCTCGACGGGGTCGTCACCGTGGTCGATTGTAAGCATGTCGCACTGCACTGGGGCGATCGTGAGGTCAAGGAGCAGATCGCCTTTGCGGATGTCGTGCTTCTGAACAAGACCGATCTGGTGGGCGCGAACGAGGTCGATCTTCTCGAACGCCGCATCAAGGGCATGAACGGCACCGCCCGTGTGATCCGGACGCAAAAAACAATTGTGGATCTCAGTCAGCTACTCGGCATCCAGGGCTTCAATCTCGAACTCATCGAGAAGATCGAGCCAAAGAAAATTGAGGAAGAGAAGCCTCACGTTCACGACGAACACTGCGGGCACGACCACGATCACGAACATCATGACCACGTTCACGACGAAAGCATCAAGTCCGTCGGCATCGAGATCGAGGGGGACCTTCGCGCGAGCAAGGTGAACGAATGGTTCGCCGACCTGATGGCCACGAAAGGCCCGGACCTTTATCGCTTCAAGGGCGTGCTAAGCCTGAAGGGGGACCCGAACCGATTCATTTTCCAGGGGGTCCACATGCAACTCGACGGCACGCCTGGCACAACGTGGGGCCAGGCGAAGCGTGTGAACAAGCTCATCTTCATTGGCAAGGACCTGGATCGCGCCGCACTTGAGGCGGGCTTTCGTAAATGTCTGGCGCCATGATCTGGCGCGACGCTGCGAGATCGTGCCGGAATCTATGCGCCGATTGGCTCGGGTTGCACGGACCTGGCAGGCTCTGGAATTGCCCTGCCCAAGCACGTGCGTAGAGTAAGCCGCATTCCCTTCACTCGCTGCTTCCGCGGATCAATCACATGGATCTTCTCACTGCCTCAACCCAGGGCTTTCAAACCGTCGATGCCGATCCCGCGTTTCGGACCAAGGCAGTCGAGTTTCTCGGCCAATGGCTCTCGGGTGAAGAATTCGGCTCGTTTCGTCCCCAGATGGAATGGCAAATCAATGCCGGGAAATGGGCTGATTTGCTCGATCAGTTCTATCAGGTGCTGCCATTCGGGACTGGCGGCCGCCGCGGTGGTGTCGGCATCGGGCCGAACAGGATGAATCTCTGGACGCTCGGGGCAAGCGTTCAAGGGCACTGCGAATATCTCAAGGCTCGCTTCCCGGGCAACACCGATCTGCACGTGGCCTTGGCCTTCGACGTTCGACAATTCGAGGACAAGCGGAAGATTTATAACTCCGAGTTGCCGAACCCGGTGCTGCACCTATCAAGCCGCGATTTCGCCCAGTACGCCGCCCGCGTTTATGTGGCTAACGGCATCCACGCTTATGTCCTGCCCCCGGATAGTCCCCGTTATCTCGCTACGCCAGAACTCTCGTTTGCGATCCGCTATCTGAAGGCCCACGGCGGGCTGAATATCTCCGCATCGCACAATCCGCCCGACGACAACGGCGGCAAGTTCTACGACGAACGTGGCGGCCAGCCGGTCGCTCCAGACGATCAAATCATGTCCGACTTCGTCGAGCAGGTGGCCACAATTCGCTCGATCCCATGGGCGGATGCCGTTCGCAGCGGCAAGGTCCATTTTTTGGATGATTCATCACACAAGGCTTACATCGACCTGTGCAAACGCCAGAGCGTCACGAACCCGCCGAAGGGGGAGGAGATTCGCGTCGTCTACACGCCTTTACACGGCGTCGGGTCGATGACCGTAATGGAGGCTTTACAAGCCGTCGGCTTCAAGCCGATTCCTGTCGCCGAGCAGATGGCCCCCGATGGCCAATTTCCAAACGTGACGAAATCGCCCAACCCGGAAGTGCGGGAATCACTCGACCGGGCCGAGATCGTTGCCAAGGCGAACAAGGCCCATCTCGCCATTGCGACCGATCCGGATGCCGACCGCATCGGCGGAATCGCTTGCCGAGATAAAGACGGCAACGGCGAATATCGCTTCCTGACGGGCAACGAATTCTGTGCGATGATCACGCACTTCAAGCTCAGCCAACTGTCGAAGAATGGCATGATGCCGGCCTCGCCTATCGTGGTCACCACGGAAGTGACCACATCGATGGTTGGCCGCATTGCCCGCAGTTTCAACGCCCAGGTCGTGGACAATTTACTGGTCGGCTTCAAGTACATTGCCGACGTGATCTGGCAACTCGAATCGACCGGCAGCTATGAGGACATCACCGGCACTCCGGCCGACTTCGTGCTCGGTTGCGAGGAAAGCCACGGCCTGCAAACCACGGCCGACTTGCGTGACAAGGACGCCGGCGGTGCGGCCGTGCTGCTGGCGGAGATGGCCCTCGAGCAGAAACGCCAGGGCCGCAGCGTGCCCGATTATCTCGACTCTCTCGCTAGACAGTACGGTTACTTCCGCAATGAAGTGATCAACATCGTGATGCTTGGCATCGAAGGCAAATCCAACATGGGTCGCATGTTGGAAACGCTGCGGCAAACGCCCCCGAAAACCATCGGCGGCATGATGGTCACAGGCTTTGAAGACCTGAGAGACGAGAACGGCCGCATGGGCAAACTCCGCGGGGCGACTGACGCCGGCGCACGAAATTTCCTGATCTTCCGCCTTGGTGAGGTGGCGAAGGTCGTGCTTCGACCGAGTGGAACAGAGCCAAAGGCGAAAGCCTATCTGGAAGTCCGCTCGGCACCGTGGAAGGCGGGCATCCCAGGTGAAGCGTGGGACGCGGCGTGCAAGGAAGTCGATGTGCTAGCGCAAAAGATTGCGACGGACTTCTTGGGGCAAGCGTTGGCAACGGTGGGGCAAAAGGCAGCGGCGGGGGCGGATCGGCTGAGTCGGTGAGGCGGAAGCACCGACTGCAGCGAAGCTTATTTCGTCCCCACATACAGCGTCGCAATCCCAAACGTGAACGGTGTGAACTGCACATCGTGCAATCCTGCCGCCCTCATGCGTTCCGCCAGGGCTTCGCCGTCGGGGAATTCCATCACGCTGGCGGGGAGATAGCGGTACGCCTTCTCGCCGCTGCGTGAGAAGAGTTGGCCGACCATCGGCAACAGGTAGCGAAAGTAGGCCCGGTAGGCTCGACCCAGAAACCAATGCCGAGGCCGGGAGAATTCCAACACCGCGACTTTGCCACCTGGACGTGTGACCCGCACCATTTCCTGAAGTCCACGATCCGTGTCCGTCACATTTCGCAGGCCGAAAGCGACTGCTGCGACTTCAAATTCATTCGAGGGAAACGGAAGTTGCTGAGCGTCCGCCTGGATGAACGGAATGCGTGGATGCGAGCCACGCCGCTTCGATTTCCGGATGGCGTGAACTAGCATCTCGCCGGAAAAATCGGCCGCGACGATCCGTAACGAACCGCCGCACACCTTGTCGTACTCGAAGGCCAGGTCGCCGGTGCCCGTACATAGATCGAGGAGCGGTCCGGTCGTCAGGGGCACCATCCTCGTCACGCGCTTCCGCCAGGCTTTGTCGATGTTCAGGCTGAGCAGATGGTTCAGCAGATCGTAGCTCGGCGCGATGCCATCGAACATCTTGCGGATGCGAACTTCCCGGCGATCGAGCAAATCGTTCATAGAAGTAGTTGTAGGATCGGATGGCACATCCGATCAACCGCGAAGAATTCAGGATCGCAACAGCGAGGCAAATCGTGCTCACAAAAGAAGGCTGCCAGTCACGCCGTTCGCGCCTGCTAAACAGGCTAGCGGCCCAGATGGACGTCCCCGAACTTGTGATTGCCGATCCGATTCATCTGCGTTACTTGGCGAACTTTCACGTCGATCCCTTCAGCCTCGGTGCGGAATTCGGCGGCCTGCTCGTGATCGGACGCGATGAATCCACGACTCTCTACCACGACAATCGCCTTCCTGGCTCCGTACAGTCCGCCCAAGTTGATCGCGTGGTAGTCGTGCCGTGGTACGACGGACAATCTGCAGGCAAGGGCCGTCGACGACTCGCATTATTGCCCGCACTTGCAAGCCATGGCGGCCGAATTCACGACGCGTTGAACGATCCGCTCGGCCCGACCATCATCGAAGCAATCGCCAAACTACGCCGCCAGAAAGACCCCGACGAAATCGAATTGCTGCGATCGTGCATGAGGGCTACCGAAGCGGGCCACGCCTGGGCTCGAACAAATTTGCATGAAGGCATGACCGAACTCGACGTATACGAGGGCGTCTTCCAGGCGTGCTCGACGGCGGCCGGCAAGCCTGCCATCGTCTACGGCGACTTCGCAATCTCGCCCGGGTCGGCTCGACGAGGTGGCCCGCCAACGAATCAGGTACTGCGAATCGGGGATACGTTCATTCTCGACTATTCCGTGATCCTGTTCGGGTATCGCAGCGATTTTACCAACACTCTCGTCGTTGGTGGCCAGCCGACCAGCGAGCAAAAACGCCTGTTTGACGCCTGTGTGAAAGCAATGGCGGCTGGCGAATCGCATTTAAAAGCGGGCGCGACGTGCCAGTCTATTTATGACGCGGTGCGTGCTGTCTTCGCTGGAGAGAACTTGGCCGATGCCTTTCCGCATCATGCGGGACACGGTTTGGGCCTGGAGCATCCCGAAGCCCCGTTCATTGTGCGGAATTCGTCGGAAACGCTGGTTGAGGGTGATGTAGTGACGCTTGAACCTGGATTGTACGTCGATGGCGTCGGCGGCTTCCGCATCGAGCACAACTATCTCATCACGGCCAAGGGCTACGATCGGCTCAGCAATCACGAGATAGCGTTCGACTGATCGAGCGGCACGTTGACGCACTCCCCCCAGCGTAAGTAAGATGCACGAAGCCGGAGAGGTGGCAGAGTGGTCGATTGTGCAGCACTGGAAATGCTGTGTGGGAGAAATCTCACCAAGGGTTCGAATCCCTTCCTCTCCGCTGTTAATCCCAACGCCAGTCGCAAGTTGCGGCTGGCGTTGGCTTTTCGACTTATTCATTTCGGACCTCCTTGTCAGTGTGCTACTTTTGTGCTGAACCTTTTCCTTATTCATTTTCCTTCTCCTTCTTCGGCTTTGCGTTTTTAAAGTCATCCGATAGGCGATCCATGGCTACACGTGACGCAACGTCGTGCACGTGCGTGTAAAGGTCAATCGTCCGTTGGTCGACGTGCCCGACCCACTTCCGAACCACCGCCGCCGGTGTGTTGCAAAGAAGGGCATGGCTGATAAACGAATGTCGAAAAGTGTGCAGCTTGCCGGCGAGTTCGAGCCCGATCCCTTTCAGGACGGACTTCAAGCTCATCAACAACCGCCTTTCCGTCCACTGTTGCCCCAACTGGGGAAGTCTCGTGGTGGGTGGCATCGTGACTACCCACCTCGCTGACCGGGGAAGGTCTGTCAGGACGACAAGGGCCGCCTCCGAGAGTGGCACGGACCGCTCGTCACCGGTCTTCGGCTTCCAATTATCCTTGGCACTAATGTTCAAGATCTTTTGCTGCAGGCCGATGTCGTCCCAAGTGAGCCACTGAAGTTCGCCGAACCGCATCCCGGTCTCGGCCAGCAGGATAAAGGCAGAACGTACCATTGGTGGGCTTGCGGCCAAAATGCTCAGGACTTCCTCGCGAGTCCAGCAGGGTTGCTTGGTCGG
>SIAJ01000080.1 GCA_009691845.1 Gemmataceae bacterium | reverse complement strand
GCCCGCTGTTCACTCGTTATCTGAAGACGCTGGAAGAACAAGAAACCGAAATGGACAAGCTGCAAGCCAGCCTGAAGACGCTGCACGGGGAAGAAGCGAAAACCCGCACGGCGTACGATAGCTTCCTGGCGAACCTGTCGGCGGAGTAAGGCAGGAGAGTACGACGATTTACCACAAAGACACGAAGAATACATCAGTTCCATCTGTTCTTGTCTTCTTCGTGTCCTTTGCGTTTTTATGGTGAATGCCTTCAGCTTCTTTTCTTGATGGCGGCGATGATCGCATCGGCAAAAGGAACGGCTCCGACTGCCCTGCGTACCGCAGACCATCTGTAAATAATCGCTGCTTTGTACAGATTCTCTCAAGATGTAGGACTTGCAAGCATCGTGTCGAAAACGAACGCGGCGGTGCCAAAAAACCGCGATCCGGCAAGTGACACGAAGTCAACGAGTTGCGTCAATTCCTCCTCGAAGGTTCAGAATATTCTCGCATTGGCATCGCCCGTGCAATGTAGGTGTTCGACAAACAAAACCTCTTTACTGGAGTTTACCTATGACCCGCTTAGACCTCGAAACCAAACCGAATCGCCCGCAGTTCGCTTCCGATAAGCCGCGTCGTGCCCACCGATCGGTCGAGGCCATGCTGCACGAGATGGCCTACGTCCTGCACCTGACCGAGATGGTGAAGGCGGAGATCATCACCGAGATTGAGGCCAAGGATTTGCGGAGAAAGACCTCGAACGCGGAACTTTGCTTTTAGTCGCCCTCGTCGCGATATGGTTCCGATCTTGTCGAGAAGAGCACAAGATCGGAATCATGTGCGACGAGGTCTTTCGGACTCGCCTCACTCAATTCCTAGGACCTGGATTCTCGAATTCGCATACGCCCTGGCGATAATTTTCGCTCGGCGGTGTCACAATCTGCGGAGCATAAATAACCTGGATGCGCTCATGGCAACGACCGGCGACATCGTGGCCGAACTTTGGGCGCGATGCCCACTCCTCGCCACCGGGGAGGCCATTCTCAGTTCACCGCAACTCAACCGGCCGGCGATCGTGTCGATGCGACCCGCCGCCAGCCGGAGGAAGTTTACTCGTTGAGGTGAGTTGTACTACAACGTTAGCAGCTCATCGCCGAGCTTTTGATCGAGAGTATCGAGTGCATGTTTGACGAAGAAGTCGTTCCCCTTGCCGCCTTTCAGGATGTCCTTCATGCCATCGTTATCCACCGTCGCGACGGAAAGAACTAGCGATCCATTCAGGCCACCACCGTTCTTCAGATGGTCCACGCGAGTCGCGAGGGGTGTGTTGGAACTCCATTCGAGTGCCAGTAGCCAAAGCTGTGGAATCAATTCCGTCTGGAAGTAACCGCCGACGAGCAGATCTTCTCCCGTACCGCCCGTCAGTTTGTCGGCACCCTTGCCGCCAAACAGCGCGTTGGTGCCTCGTGAGTCGCTGAGAGTATCGTTGCCATCGCCTCCGACCAGCATGTCGTTGCCGAATCCTCCGACGAGCTTGTCATTCCCTCCCTCACCCATCAGTCGATCGTCGCCTGCCCCGCCCGTGAGTACGTCGTTGCCCGTACCACCATAAAGATCGGCCGGGGTCATGATCTTTGCCGAGAGAGAAATTTTGTCATTCCCACCAAGGCCCCGCACGACGATTCGGCCGGTCACAACCGCTGCGAGGTAGGTCCCGAGGGTGACGTTGTTCCGTTTGACGGTGAGAGTGAGCAGGTCCTTCGATACGCTCACGGCAATGGTGTCGTTCCCTTCGGTGCCGCCGATGAGCAAGTCGGTGCCGATCATGCCTGCAGGAAGGATCGTCATGTTGATCATTTGCGAGTCCGACTTCGAGGGCACGCCATCGTCGGCCACGCGGTAGTTAATCGAGAGTAACTCGGGGGACACCAGATCGCCGGCCCCCTGTCCGCTAATCGTTGGACTGTAGAGGAAGGCCCCGGTATCCGGATCAACAAAGGTTCCTGATGGTGCCCCAACCAGACCGAACGTGAGCGTGTTTCCTTCCCTATTGATAATGTCCGGGTCGGTTGCGACGCCCGTGAACGTAAACGGATGCCCGCGAACCACGGTGATCGCGGAGGGTACGCTGCTCAAGGTTGGAGCCATGTTCAGTTCCCGAACATTCAACGTGATCGTTTGGTAGGAACTCACCAACGTGTCGGTCAGGATGACCTGGAACATGTAGGTCTCGGGCCCTTGGTCTTCGGTCGGGGTCCAATTGAAGATACCCGTACTTGGGTCGATGCTTGCACCCGACGGTGCTCCCGTGAGGCTGAACGTTAGCGTGTCACCGGCGTCGGGGTCGGTGCCGGTAGCGCCGAGGGTAAATAATTCACCTTCGTTGATCGCGACGAATATCGGCACTCCGGAGATCGTCGGCGGGGTGTTGCCGGTCACGGTCACCGTGATGTCCTGGCTGTCGCTCAATGACGGAACGCCATCGTCGGCCACGCGCACGCTGAAGTGATAATCGGTGAGCTGGAGATTGACGCTCGGCTCGAAAGTGAAGACCCCCGTATCAGGGTCGATCACCGCTCCATCGGGATGACCGACCAGGCTGTACGATTGCGTGTTGGGTAAGCCGTTCAACAGATCGGAATCGCTCGCGGTCGCGGTGAATGTGAGCGAACCGCCCTGCGCTACTGTCGCCGTCGTAGGCACGCCGCTCAACGTTGGTGCCGTGTTCACTTCACGCACGTTCATCGCGACCAATTGGCATGAACTCACCAAGCTGTCGCTCAGTTCCACAATAAACGCGTAGGAGTCCGGCCCCTGATTTTCGGTCGGCGTCCACGTGAATGCTCCGGTCGTCGGATGGATACTTGCACCGGCCGGTGCACCAGCGAGGCTGAAGGTAAGCGTCTGCGTGGTGTCCGGATCGCTGGCCGTGGCCGTGAACGAAAGCAACTCCCCTTCGTTCCCGTTCAAGAGCGTTGGCACGCCGGAAAGCGTGGGCGGCGTGTTGCCGGTCACGGTCACGGCAATCGGCAGAGTCGAGCTTTTGGACGGTACGCCGTCATCGGCAACTCGAACGGAGAGCGAGACTTCTCCGAGGGGATAATCGCTGGAAGGTCTCCAGGAGAAGACGCCGGTATCCGGATCGATCGATGCACCTTGCGGTCCACTAACCAGGCTAAAGATCTGTGTATTCGGCAGTCCGTTCACCAGGTCGGGATCGCTCACGATTGCGGTGAAGCTGAGTGTCACACCGCGTGCGACGGTGGCAGTCGCAGGTACGCCCCCCAATATCGGGGTCGAGTTCATTTCGACAACGTTGACCGTGATCGATTGGTAAGAGGTCACGATTGAATCAGTGAGGATGACCTTGAACACGAACACGCCGGGTCCCTGGTTCTCGGACGGCGTCCAGGTGAAGGCACCACTGGTCGGATGAATGCTGGCCCCGATCGGGGCATCGGCCACGCTGAACGAGAGCGTCTGGCCGATGTCGGGATCACTGCCGCTCGCGGTGAATGTCAGTACCGAGAGCTCGTTGACGTTGGCAGAATTCGGTACGTTCGAAAGCGTCGGCACTGTATTCACGACCGTGACGCCGATCGTGTTCGTTGTGCTGGCAATGGGTGTCGTGCCGCCGTTGACGCTGGTGTTGATCGTCTGCCGCGATCCGTTTGAAGTGTAAGCAGCGGAGTAGCTGGAATCGAGAGCACGAATTACCAGTATCGGAGGCTCACCCGAGAAAGAAGGTAGAGGCAGGAAGCGCACACGCGTTGCTGCAGAGAGGCCCAGCGCGTTCGCGTTGTCGGCCACGCTGCCGATGTCGAACCAGTTGCTTCCGCCATTGGATGAGTATTGCCACTTCCCGTGCGTGCCCACATTGGCCGAGTTCCCAATCACCGCGACGCCGCCGAAATTGTCGTCGTCCACATCGATGCACTTGTCCAAGAACATGGCCGACAAAGTCTTTCCTACCGGGTTCGCGGTGCTGAGTGAGACGTCCGGCAGCCGGGTGTCGTCCGAGAGCGATGGCGCATCGTTCACGCGTGTCACGCTGAACTGGCGACTGGCGGAGGCCGTGGTCGTCTCGACTCCGCCGTCATCGATCGTGAAAGTAACCGATCGCGGCTGCTCGGTCGGGTTCTGGCTGGTGTTCGCGTAGGTAACCGAACGCAATACGCTTTGGTAACTGGCAGTGGACGCGCTTCCCGTGAAGGTGAGCGACCCGAGCGCTACGTTGTAATTGCCCGTGATTCCGGCCTGCGGCGTGAAGGCCAGCACGTCCTGATTGGCAAAGAAATTGTTAATGCGGACGGTGGCCCCGACTAGTAGGTTGGAACTATCGGTCACCGTAAGTGCGGGATCGATAGCGAGTGATCCAAGATCTTCCAGATAAGTAAGCACGCCCGCACTGATGCTCAGGGTCGGGGCGTAGTTGGCGAGGAGGCGAGCCACCACGGACCGAGCCGGATACCCGCCAGCCAGGATGATTCGGCCATCGTTCTGCATCGCCATCACTGGACCTTCGCCCGCCGATGGCATGTCGTAACGTACGATGCCACCTGTCCCGAATGTCGAGTCTAGCGAGCCGTCCGAAAGATAACGCACGATCGCGAAGTCGAGTTCGCCATTGTCGAGGCGACTGGCCCCAGATACGAGAACTCGTCCAATGGCGTCTACTTGTACGGCTGCGGGCAGATCGGTCATGTTGATGCCATTACCGGAAATAGCGGTGCTGACTTTGCCTCCGCTGCCGAATGTTGGATCGAGTTGACCATTCGCTTGCAACCGCACGGTGGCGAAATCATAGTCGCCGGCGTTCGTGCCTATGTTCGTATTTACAATGGCTGGGCCAGTCACGAGAATTCGACCAGTCGAGTCCACAGCCACATCGGCAACTACTTCTTCCAGCGGGCTGAACGCAATGACCTTCTTCCCAAGCCCGCTATCTCCGAACGTTGGGTCCAGGGTACCGTTATCGAGATAGCGCAGTACGCAAAAATCGTTGGCGTCGGTTCCCGCGTCGAAGTGAAACGTCGCACCCACAACGATCCGTCCACTTGAATCAAGGGCCATGCTGTGCGACGTAATGTCTCGATAAGCGACGGCGTGAAGTACGATACCGGTGCCGCCGAACGAGGTGTCGAGTGCGCCTGCCGAAGTGAAGCGAGCCACAACCACGTCAAAGGCAGAGCCCGTGGTCGTATCGTGGTCGCTGCGACCGGAGGCTACGATTCGGCCGGTGGAATCGATCGCGACGGAGTATAATTCATCGTCTCCATTGCCAACCGGAAGTGCGACGAACCCGCCAGTTCCGAATGTGCTGTCGATGGTGCCATTGGTGTTGAAGCAAACCACTGCCAGGTCAAAATTCCCACTGGCGTTTCCGGCCACGCCGCCCAGAATGATGCGGCCAGCACTATCAATGGCCACGGAGGTTGGATTGCCCCCGTAAGGAAGGATCTTGAAGTTCGCCGACCCGTCAACGTCGAATGTCGTGTCGTATGAACCATCCGTATTCAAGCGCACGACCGTGAAGCTGAGGCCGCCCGGACCATCGCCCGCAACTATAATTCGGCCCTGAGCATCCATTGTGACAGCGTCAATACGGTCCATGTTTATTAGGCCATTCAGGATTCCATCCCCGCCGCCAAACGAAGGGTCAAGCCCCCCCGCAACCGGGTTAATTCGCTCGTCGAGCGATTCCAAACGCAGTCGAGGTGTCCGGAGTTTCCGTGCGGAGGTGCAGCGCGAGAGTCGATTGAAGCCGAGCATAGGAATACCGGGAAAGGGTAAGGCGAATCTGGATTCGCATGGTCAGACGCGAGTGAGATTGATCGTACCTTTGCGTTGTTCGCGTTGCAAGGAAGAAATTCGGGGAATCTTGGCCGAGTTGGAGCATCGAGAAACGCTGACTCGCCAGCGCGCGGACGCCGTAATAAAACAAGCACTGATTGGGTGACTCACCTCATAGGATGAGCAGGCGAGGAGCCCGCTCTGCTACCGGAGGTCTCTGCTATGCGTTCGGCGCTCGCAACCACTCTTGTCTTCGCGATGGCCTGCCATGCTCAAGATGCTGATCTTCCTATTTCCGTTCGCCTCGAAACTGGCGTGAGCGGCCACATTCACCCGGCTCTTTGCGTGACGTCCAAGGGGACGCTCGTCGCTGTCTTTTGCAAAAGTGAGTATAAGCCTTACCTCATCACCCGTTCGACCGATGGCGGCAAGAACTGGTCCAAGTCTACACTCTTTCCGCACACGGAGAAAACGCAGGTCTATCCGGGTTCGCTGACAACGCTGGCCGATGGACGACTCGTACATGCCTGGAACGTCTGGTTCTCGCCGGCCGAAAAAGTCCGCTCTCGCCATGTTGCCTACTCCATCAGCAGCGACGATGGTGTCACCTGGAGTGAGCCGAAGAACCTCAACAAGAACAAAGATGAAAAAATTGAAAGCGTCGTTCGCCATCCGTTCGTGGAACTCTCACGCACGGCCTGGCTTTTTCCACTCATGGATCGAACCATCGTTTACAATCCGGAGACCGGCGAAGAACGTCCGTTCGGCGACGACCGCAAGCATGGCCTGACGCCCATCGTTCGAACCGCGAAGGGCACGTTGATCAGCGGCAAGGGTCTGCGTTCGACCGATGACGGCAAGACCTGGGAAACCATCAAGCCGTTCCCCGATGTCTCGTCGCAAGGCTGGCGGCAACAGATGATCGCTCTCAAGAACGGCTGGCTATTGGCCTCGCAAACGCCAGGCCCCGGCGTGGGCGGCGAAAAGATCACGTTCATTGTCTCACGCGACGATGGAAAAACCTGGGACGTGGATCGCCCCGTCGAGTTCTACAATCCGAGCCGCGAGATCGGCGGGCGTGCTTGCCCCCGTACGGTCGAACTCGACGACAAGACTCTTGGAACAATTTTCTACGACACGGACGCCAAGCAACCCGGCGGTTCCGGCGTCTTCTTTCGAGCGATGCCCACGGCACGATTCGATAAACGTTAGAAGCATCCCTTACTCCCCGAGACCAATCATGCCTCAACCATCACACACCACTCGGCGCGATGTTCTGCTGGCGGCCGGCACTGCGCTGGTCGCCTCGCAGGCCGCGAGGGCCGATGATCCGCCGAAGAAGATCTTTCGCATCGGCGTGCTCTCCGCAGCCATCAAGGGCAAGCCGCAGCCACGCAACGGGCACACCTGGCACTTTGCCCAATACTTGCATCCGCACTGCGATCTCGATGCGATCAAGAAGTATCTTGATCCCGGCTCGGCTGATTTCTTCCGCAAAGTCATGCGAAATCCCAAATGCTCGTTCGACGTGCTCCCATTCGCGGACACCCGAATCTCGCACTATTACGATGCCGACCAGTCGGTGATCGGGCCATTCAAGGAGGCCTTTCCGGGAGTGGAGGCCTCGAACAGCCCCGCGGCTCTCGCCAAGGAAGTCGATGCCGTTTGGCTCGGCGACGCGTCCGGCTACGGCGAGGATCATTTCGATCTGATTGCCCCGGCACTGGAACGCGGCCTGCCTTGCTTCTGCGATAAGCCAATCGGCGGCAGCGCGGCGGGCACGAAAAAAATTCTCGACTACGCTCGCAAGCACAAGGCCCCGATTATGTCGTCGAGTCTGTTTCGACACCATCAGGGCATGGAGGCAGCAGTTCGCAAACGCGATAGTAATGAATTCGGGCCAATCCGCCACGTTGTGGCTTCTGTACAAGGGGGCTATCGGCCTGACGGCTGGCTCGTTTATGGGCAGCATCCAGCATGGGCCGTAGTGACACTACTTGGCCCGAAGGTCGAGGCTGTCAGCATGTACGCACGAGAAGATGTGTGCCATGGGCTGGTGACTTATCCCGATCGCATGCCCGGCGAAATGTGGTTTGGCCGGCCGAATCAGGATTGGGAGTACAACCACACGGCCGTGCACTTTCAGAAAAAGCTGGTGCAATTCACCCCGTCGATCGAAGGCGATTTCTGGTACGGCCACCACTACGAAATCTTTCGCATGGCCGCGACATTCCGCGAGATGGTTCGCACCGGCAAGGAGCCAATCCCGCACGAAGAGATTCAAGCGGTCACGGAGATCGTTTTCGCGGCCGCCAAGTCCGTGAAGGAAAAGAGCCGACTGGTTGAGGTCGCCGAGATTCGGGGATGACGGGACGAACTCCGTATCATCGCGGAGATTTGCGAACGCGGGGCTTTTCGCCTGCCGGGATCGACATATGCTAAACAGATGATTTTTCCTCTCCGGATCTGGAGTTTCACATGAGATTTCGCAGTCGAATCGGGGTCGGCCTAGTTGCCTCGGCCCTGTTTGTTTTTGCTGCCGGGGCCGAAGCGAAGGCTCTCATGGTGGCCGCCCCGCCGAAACCGGGTGCCCTGGCCGGTCAGTCGGATATCGTGGTCCTCGGCAAAGTCGTCGAAGTCGAGAAGGACGCCGTGGAAGCCACCGCTTACAAGGGTGCTCCCAAGGGCGAGAAAGTCACCTACAAGATTGCCGTCGTCAAGATTGAAGAAGCGATAATCGGCGGCAAGGGTCTGACGCAGTTCCGCGTCGGCTTCCCGGAAGGTGCCGCTGTGGACGGTAGGCCGCCCACGCCGCCCAATCCAGGCGTTGCAGGCGTTGCGATTCGCATTCGTCCAGGCGGAGGTCGCGGTCTTGCTCCGGTGGCCCTCACCGCAGGCACGGAAGGCGTGTTCTTCCTGTCTCAGCATCACGACGGCGACTTCTATATTCTCGCCTACAACGGCATGGCCGCCCCGCTCAGCAAGAAGGACGAGAACTTTAAGAAGGAACTCGAAGCGGTCAAGAAAGTCGCCAAGACCATTGACGATCCGGTGAGCGCACTGAAGGCCAAGGAACTCGACGAGCGTTATGCGGCCGCGATGTTGATTCTTCAGCGTTACAACCAAAGCCGCACGGGTGGCACGGCCCGCGAGGCGATTCCGGCCGAAGAGAACAAGCTGCTAGTTGCGCTCATGATGGAACTCCCGTGGCAGGCGAAGTTTGACAAGCCGCGAACGGGATCGGACCCCGTGCCACCAAGTCGTTCGCAGCTTTGGTACATGATCAATCCGAACGAACAGGGCTTCAAGCAACCGGTGATCAAGCCTGCCAAGCCAGGAGAGCCACAACCGGATTACAACAAGATCCTGGAAGACGCAACGACTGCGTTCCTGAAGGACAATGCGGAGAAGATCAAGATCAAGCGATTTGTGAAGTAATTTGCTTTCTCCCCCTCTCTGTTTCGGAGAGGGGGAGAAAATCATCCAACCACTTCCACAGCCTCGTCTGCCCCCGCCGTAATCCGCCCCCAAAACTCACCCAGCACCTTGCGAGAATTGCTTGGCAAATTCCCGCCAGCGTAGGCCATGCGTGCCACCAGTATTGCAAGTTTCCGCGTGTCATCCTGAAACCACAGGTGAGATTCACCCAGGCGCGTCGCAAATTCGATCGGCGTCTCATCCGGTGCACGCCCGAGATCACGGTCGTTCGCCCAGGCTTCTAGGCCGTCAAAACTATAGCGGACTAGATCCTCTGGCGAACGGCCCTGGGCCGTTCCATCTACGAACGGATTCGAGAAGGCTGCAAATGGTACGCGTAACTCGACAGGCGTCGGTTCGATACTCTCTCGCTCCTTTTCGGTTCGTGCCTTGCTCCCGAATAGCCCCTTCCACCAGGCATCGATCGATGCCAGCAGGTTCTTGGCCCATGGCATGAAGTTGGCCAGGAATTGCAGGCCATGCCTGAAGATCACGAACATGACCACGAGGGCCACGAGGGCGAAGATGATCCACTTCAACACGCTGCCGATCTTCGATAGTGCGTTGCCGACCGACGAAGTTTGCGAGCGTTCCCCGGCCTTACCCTTGCCATCCTGGCCCTCTTTCTGCTTGGCACTCGCTTCACGTCCGCTATCGCTGCCGTCTTTGGATTTGTCCCCCTGATCGTTGTCCCCTTTCTTGCCTTCGCCGTCTCCCTTTTTCCCTTCTTCGCCTCCGCCATTCTTGCCGTCCTTGTTGCCGCTGCCGGTCTTGGCCTCGCCGGACTTTCCTTTCGCCCCGGGTTCGCCTCCCTTGCCAGTCGCTTTGCCATCACCCTTGGTGGCTTGCTCACCGGACTGGCCTTCGCCTTTGCCGCCACTGTCGCGATTCACCGCATATCGGGAGGCATCGCGTTCCTGTGTCATGGCCTTGCGTGGGTTCCACACCGGGCTTTCGGAATACGGCCGAGGCAACATCGCACCGACCAGCACGAACGCGAGAATGAGCACAGCACCCAGGCCCATCCAGGTTGCGGTCATCGTTGCGGGCATCTGCAATTTACGTTGCCGCAGATAGCGTCGCAGGCCGAGGAAACTCGTGGTCATCAGGAGTGCCAGCCCGCTCATCACGTAAATGGCCGCCAGGCGGAACGAGAAGGCTCGTCGAGCATCTTCTTCCGACGGGATGAGGGCCTGCCCAAGCCCGAAGATCGGCAACGCGGCGATCGAAAAGTAGACAACCGTCAGGCCCGGCGTGTGTGGTTTCTTGTCGCGAGACTTCTTCCACTGGTCGAAACGCTGATACCAGCCCGCGGAGCCGGCCGCATATTTCCGTTCGTCTTCCTGAATGTCCTCCACGACATCAGGGCGAACTCCGGGCCGTTTCTCCCAGCCAGCGGCCGCGAGCAGCCCTTTGCCAGAACCGGTTCGTTTGTCGTCGATGTACGTGCAATCACGCACGAGCCGATTGCTCGCCCACCAGACCACGAGGATCAGCACGACATTGATGAGGTCCCGGTAAGGGCCCATCGGATGATCGTCGGGAAACTCGATCCAGGCCTGCAGGGCAATGAAGGTGACTAGGGCGAGCACCCCGCCATAGGCCCACGCACGTTTGCGATCGACGGCCACCGCAATGCGACCAACGAGCACGGACCCGGCCACGAAGAAACAGAGCGTGTAGAGAAGCCGGTCTTCGTAGCGGCCCGCGTAAAAAACCTCAGCCAGGAAGAAAACGAGACTACCAACGAGCCCCATGATGAGGACGGGGCTCAATGCGGTGACAACAGCATCCGCAAGAGTCGGTGGCAGAAGTTGCTTGGCCATGCTCATCGGCCAGTATACCGAACAACCAGTGTGCTACGTCGTTCGGCGCGTGAACGTGGGGTGGGCCGGCTCGAGACAAGCCAGCCACAGTCCTCCCCTCCGGCCGGGATCCCTAATCGTCATTCTCGATGGTGCCCATCCCCTCACAGGCAATCAGGCGGGCATTCGTGGCATCGCTCAGGTTGCCCAAAAACGTTTCGTTCGCCCCGGATTTGCGGTCGCGTTTTGGCACGGAGTTTCGTTGCTGCGCGGACCGTATCCGACACAACTCGCGTGACGACAGGAGTGCAGGTCACAAATTGTCTCGATTTGTCACAGTAAAAAAGAGGTTCGCCAAGTGGCCTTGGGTGAGTGTCTCAAAATCTCCGCGCCGGCAAAAGATCGTTTTTGGCTTGCAACCTCGTTCCCCGTCGGCCGAGGGCGATTCGGCCCCGGCATGAAAGTCCGGCGGCCGTTTCCACTACTCGCCGGGACCCTATAATCGGTTCAACTATTGATTCGCTTCCGGGAGTTCGCATCATGCACGATCGCATTGCTTATCAGGGCATCACTTTCGACGACGTTCTCCTGGAACCCGGATATTCCGAGGTCGTGCCCAAGGACGTAGATGTCCGTACTTCGCTCACTCGCCACATCAAACTCAATATCCCCATTCTCTCGTCGCCGATGGATACGGTGACCGAAAGCGAACTGGCCATTGCCCTCGCTCAGGAAGGGGGCATCGGCATCATTCACAAGAATCTGAGCATCTCGGCCCAGACACGCGAAGTCGACAAGGTGAAGCGTTCCGAGAACGGCGTGATCATCGATCCGGTCACGCTGGCACCAGACGAGACGGTGGAGACCGCACGTAAGTTGATGGAACAGCACCACGTTAGCGGCGTGCCGATTACGGTCAACGGCATGTTAAAGGGCATTCTCACCCGGCGTGACCTGCGTTTTCTTACCGACAACTCGCAGAAGATTTCCGAGGTGATGACCAAGGACAACCTGGTCACGGCCAAGGAAAATACGACGCTGGAGGAGGCCGGCCGAATCTTGACTGGAAATAAAGTGGAGAAACTTCTCCTTGTAGACGATCATTTTCGACTGAAGGGGTTAATCACGATCAAGGACATTGACAAGATGGTCAATTTCCCGAACGCGTGTAAAGACGCACGGGGGAGATTGCGAGTGGGTGCGGCAGTTGGGGTGCTGGACATGGAGCGGGCCGAATCGCTGATTCAGGCAGGCGTGGATGTTCTGGTGGTGGATTCGGCACACGGGCACTCCAAAAACGTGATCAACACGGTTCGCGAACTGAAGAAACGCTACCAGATCGACATCATTGCCGGGAACATCGCCACGACGGAGGGGGCCAAGGCACTTGCGGAAGCTGGGGCAGATGCGGTGAAATGCGGAATCGGCCCCGGGTCGATTTGCACGACGCGGATCGTGTCCGGTGTGGGTGTGCCGCAACTGTCGGCAATATCTTCCGCGGTAAAAGCCTTGAAAGGATCGGACATTCCGATTATTGCGGATGGCGGCATCCGCTATTCGGGGGACATCACGAAGGCGCTGGCCGCCGGTGCTCACACGGTGATGATCGGTGGGTTGTTCGCGGGACTGGCGGAAAGCCCAGGGCAGACGATCTTGTACAAGGGTCGAACCTTCAAGTCGTATCGCGGCATGGGTTCGCTTGGGGCGATGGTAGCAGGCTCCGGCGATCGCTACAGCCAGGGCAAGGAAGCGACGCTTGGAAACGGCAAGTTGGTGCCGGAAGGTGTGGAGGGCCGAGTGCCGTACAAGGGGCCACTTGCTCCGTTCTTGTATCAGTTGGTTGGTGGGTTACGGGCAGGCATGGGATATTGCGGAACACAAACGCTCGACGAGTTGCGGATACGGGCCCGGTTCATCCAGGTCAGTTCCGCATCGATGCAGGAGAGCCATCCTCATGACATTTTCATTACGCAGGAATCGCCGAACTATTCGTCTCGTGAAGACTACACGAAGTCGGACGTCATGTAGCCTGCTGGCCTTGCTCGCACTGAGTTGCCCGGCACTGGCCGAGGTTCCGGCCGGTAAGGCCGCATCGACGTTCATGTCGCGCGAAGACCTGCCACGTGCCGTCTTGGCCGCCCCGATAATGCCGGCAGAGTCGAAGGTGGTGCAGGCTCAAGACAAGAAGGAAATCGGCATCGGCGCGAAGCCAGGCCAGGATCCTTACGAAGCCTATATCCGTCTCGATCCGCCGGGCCGCGAGCGGCTGTTCGGCACACGAGACACGGAGAAAGAACTCGAAGAGCGGATGCGTCAGGAGCGTCGCGACTCCAGCATAGGCGAGCCAATTGCCTTCCCGGCCGCTCTGCCACTTTCGTCGGAGCCGTATGAGACACGCAAGTTCGATCCGACTGTCGTCCTCGCCGAACCGAGCTACGTGGTCTATCGTCCACTGTACTTCGAGGAGACGAACTCGGAGCGCTATGGCTGGAACATTGGCCTGTTGCAGCCGGGGCTTTCATCGTTGATATTCTTCCGCGATGCGCTGATGCTCCCGAGCAACTTCGCGGCGTTCCCATGCCGACGATTTGAGACGAACGCGGGCCAATGCTTGCCGGGCGATCTGGTGCCGTATTCCTGGCGTCCGCCGGAAGTGACGGCAACGGGTTTGCTGGCCGAGGTGGGCCTGGTGGCTTTGTTGTTTGCATCGGTGCCGTAGGCAAAAGCGTACGAGGACACCATCGACGAACCCGTTCGATCAGGCCTGCCGCTATTTGGCAAAGCTCGATCCAACGGGTTTCGTCCGTTGGGTGTTGAGAACACCAATCTCCCGATTGTCGCGAGTACAAACGCCAATCAGGCGACTGGCGTTCCCAGGTTAGGATCTTGATCGGTTTCGCTCATTTCTTATGCCGACTGAACGACACATCGCTCGTAATCAAGGAGCACCATGACCTACTTCGTTCGATTATCCGCGTTTCTAGCCATCGCTATCCCGGCTTTCGCGCAGCCAATCGCCAACCCGACCCTGACCGTTCGGGGTTCGGCCACGGCAGCGGACGAGAAGGCAGCCACGAGTGCGGCACTTTCAGATGCCCTGAAGAATGCACTGGAAGTCGTCCTGGAAGCCTCGGCCCGCACCAAGCACAAGGACGCGATCACGGAGAAAGTGCTGCCAAAGGCAGGCGAGATCGTGAAGAGCCATGAGGTGTTAAAGTCCGAGAAACTGGCGAGTGGCAAGGTTTCGGTGCAACTCCGGGCGACCATCGAAAGGGCCACGATTACTGCCAAACTGATCGAAGTCGGAATCATCTCGAAGGAAGACCTTGCGGCGAACGAGATCGCGGATAACGTCATCAAGTTTTGCAAGGGGCAACTCGGCACAAAAGTCGGCGATGGTGAATGCGGCACACTGGCGGTTCACGCTATCGCGGCGGCGAAAGGCAAGCCGTTCCACGAGTTCAAGGAGAACCCCGGAGCACAAGATTTCGTTTGGGGAGAACTGCAGTTCGTTCAGGAGATAAAGGACGACAAACGAGTCCGTACACCAGCCGATGTGAAGCTGAAAGCGGGCGACGTGATCCAATATCGCGATGCCGTATTCCGCAGCAGTCGCGGCATTTTGCTTTTGGCCCATCACACGGCCATCGTCGCCGAGGTCAAAACGACAGGCGAGGTGGTCGTGTACGAGCAGAACATGAACGGAAAACAGGAAGTGACGAAGGGGACGCTGCGGCCGAACGAACTGTCAGGCGGCTGGATGCGGGTGTATCGGCCGGTCGCGGGGAAGTGAGAAGACATTATGTGAAGACCCCATCATCCTCCGGCCGATAGTAGGCGTGCAACACTACTGTGAGTCAGGCCGGTGCGGAAGAGATTGAGGGAAACGGAGGCGACGGTGAGACGCCCTTTCGTGGACTGAAATCACCCGATAACGCCCCTTGCGTTGACCCCCGACAATCTGGGGGGCGGGGAACTTTCCATCCGGCCGGGACCCCGGTCGTTGGCGTCGTGGCCCGGTCCGGATATCCGGCTCCGCTCCCCACTCGTCCGCCGGGGTCCCTTGTATTTCCCTTCTCGAATCGTATCCATCCCGTTGCAAACCCATTCATCCAACCACCCAATTACGCAAGCAATGCCCAGCACCATTCGAACCGTCCGAGCCCGCGAAATCCTCGATAGCCGTGGCAATCCCACGGTGGAGGTCGATGTCATTTTGACCTGTGGAGCACTGGGCCGGGCCGCCGTGCCTAGCGGAGCCAGTACCGGCGCACACGAGGCGGTCGAACTTCGCGATGGCGACAAGAGCCGGTATCTAAGCAAAGGGACGTTGAAGGCGGTCGAAAATGTCAACAAGAAAATCGCCCCGGTTCTAGCGGGGAAGGATCCGTTCGATCAGCTTGGCATCGATTCTGAGATGCTCAAACTGGATGGCACGCCGAACAAGGCGAAATTGGGTGCCAATGCGATTCTCGGAGTGTCAATGGCCGTTTCTCATGCGGCCGCGAAGGTTGCTGGCCTGCCGCTCTTCCGCTACCTTGGCGGGACCAATGCCAAGGTGCTGCCGATCCCGCTCATGAACATTTTGAACGGTGGCAAGCATGCGGACAATACCGTCGATTTTCAAGAATTCATGATCATGCCCATTGGCGCATCGACGTTCCGCGAAGGGTTACGGATGGGTGCGGAGGTCTTTCACAGCTTGAAAAAGGTGTTACACGATAAGGGGCTGAGTACCTCAGTGGGTGATGAAGGGGGCTTCGCTCCGAACATCGCCAGTGCGGACGAGGCACTGAGCACGATCGCCACCGCCGTCGAAAAAGCCGGCTTTAAGCTGGGCGAGCAGATCGTCTTCGCCATGGATGCCGCCTGCACGGAACTGTTCGAGGAAGCCAAGGCCAAGGGAAAGACCGGCTACCGCTTCTTCAAGAGTGAGCCGAACAAGATCATTTCGTCCGACGAGATGATTGCGTTTTGGAAGGGATTGTGTGCCAAGTGGCCGATCCGTTCTTTGGAAGATGGCCTGTCCGAGGATGACTGGGACGGCTGGAAGAAGCTGACGACGGAACTCGGCAGCAAAGTCCAACTCGTTGGCGACGACTTGTATGTGACGAATGTGGAACGCTTGAAACGTGGAATCGATACGGGATGTGGGAACAGCATCCTGGTGAAGGTGAACCAGATTGGCAGCATGACCGAAACGTTCGATGCGATCGAGTTGGCCAAGCGAAATTGCTTCGGGACCATCATCAGCCATCGCAGCGGCGAGACCGAGGATGTCACGATTGCAGACATCGCGGTTGCGACGAATGCAGGCCAGATCAAGACGGGCAGTGCCAGCCGCACCGACCGTATTGCGAAGTACAACCAGTTGTTGCGCATCGAAGAAGAACTGGGTTCGCACGCACGGTACGGAGCCTAGGCTCGAAGGGTTTCGGCATCATTAGGCCGAACTTGGCCCCTTTGACGCCCGACAGCCAGGCACCATCGTGACCGACGATCCTGCCAACTTCGCAGATGTCAACTTTCTCTCCGAAGTAGAAAACGCTGTTGGTGCGGTTGTAGATGGCGAAGGAGTTCCGCGAGATCTCGACGAGCTTACCAGCCTTGGTTTCTTTCGCTTCGACGACGCGGGTTTCGACGCCGTCCACCTTCCTCGTTCCATCGAGTACGGTGATGGTGACTTCTTGGTTGCCTTTCCGGAGGACGAGGTAATAGCCCGGTTAGAGGATGAAGTACGGGTTGCCACTTGTCGGCCCGAGATCGCCAGGTTCCACCGCAACAAAGTCGGTCCAGGGACCGATTTATTTTTCGGTCCTGACGTCCTTGGGCGGTTGCTTGTCCTTAGCCACCGACTGGAGAGGTGGGCCGAAAGCGATCAGTGCCGCGAACATTCCGACGATAGCTGCCCGACGCGCGGCATGGTGTCCTCTTGTCTGGCGACGGCCGGCCCTTGGCGTAATACTCGGGTGATGGAGGAAAACTGTACGCGCCAGAAAGACAGCAAACGATAATGACACAGTACCCACAACCTGACTGACAAGCAGTGCGGCTTGGTTTGCGTCGTCGTTCTAATAGAACTCTCGTCAAATCGACATCGAAAAACCCAACCCGTGATGGCATGGCCGAACCGTATACCGCGATCCAGATCGTCATGATGCCCCGGGACACCAACCCACATGGGACCATCTTTGGCGGCGTCATCCTCAGCTACATCGACATGGCGGGTGCTACAGCTGCGCGCCGTGAGATCGCATTACTCGGAGGTTCGGCCAGCACTCCCATTGTGACGGTGGCCCTTAACCGCGTTGAATTCAAGCAACCCGTGCTGGTGGGGGATGTGGTTCGGTTTGAGACAACCGTGACGAGGTTGGGGCGGACATCGATCACAATGCACGTCTGCGTGATTGCGGAAAGAGGGGGAATGGAAAGCCATGTGACGGATGCGGAAGTGGTATACGTCGGGGTGGACGCTAACCGAAAGCCGACACCGTTAGTGCCGACTGCGACAGTCGCACCGTAGCTTCGCGATCGTCCCCTTCGTCGATTTATCTGCCTGTTCGTCAGAATTTCCCGTAAACTTCAAGATGGTGTCGGTCCCGTCTGTCCGTCCTCTCTTTTGCGAGGTGCTATGTCGTTTTCCAGCAGTCATCTTTTCTACGACGATGTCGAGGTGGGCCAGGAATGGGAATCTGGAGGTCGTACCGTTACGGAAGCCGACATCGTAAACTATGCCGGAATAAGCGGGGACTTCAACCCGATACATGTTGACCACGAGTTCGCCAAGACCACGCCGTTTCGACGTCCGATCGCTCATGGACTACTTGTTTTAACAATCGGGAGCGGTCTAGGCGTCAATTGCCCACCCATGCGAACGATGGCGTTCCTACAGGTTCGTGAATGGAACTTCCGAGAGCCCGTGTTCATTGGGGATACGGTTCGCCTCAAGAGCAGGCTTCTGGAGAAGACGCTTCGAGGCCGAGGCCGACGTGGCGAAATGGTTTGGTATCGAGCCGTAATCAACCAAGCCGGGAAGGTTGTCCAGGATGGAATCCTCGTCCTGCTTTGCGAAGGTCGAGCGGGCCGGCGCACGGAAACCATTCCCTCGATTCCTGATCGGGAACCGATCAACGTGCCGGAGGCCAGCGTAGTTGGTTGATTATTCTGTTTAGTCAGTCGGTCGCCACGGGCCTGTGCCGTGGCGACTGTCGTTATCGCTAGTCCTTCTCGGTGCGCTAAGCTTTGCCCAATCCGTCCGAATTACCCTCCCTCTTCAAGCCGAAATTTCCGACAAACTTGCCATCAATCGCCTCCGCCCTTGATGCCCGTGCTAGAATAATTCAGGTCAGGCAGACATTGGCTTTTTCGCAATCTATAATACCTACGCACCTCTGATACTACCCGCACCGATTGCCCAGCCAGACCAGCCAACCCCAAACCTTCAGGGCTGATCGTACCATGAACAACCTACTCAATACACACATGCAACAACAATTCGGGGACTTCCTTTTGACCGACGCGGTTCGACCCGGACCCGGCGTTCCGATCGTGCCGACGGAAGGTTATCGAATTAACCGGTTCCGGGATGCCGAAACGGGCGTCTCTCTCCCGGTGCTTGGAATTTCCGCCTCGGCCGACAAGGTCTTCGAGGTATTTTTCGATTTGCTCGAATTGCTAGGCGAACGGGCACACGCCGTGCTGGAAACCAGTCACGATGCAGGTGGAGACCGGCACGTCGATCTGCGTCGTGGCGACATCGACCTGCCGGTGCTGATGAGCCATTTCTGTGATTTCGAAGCCTTGTTGCTCAACGACGGGTTTACGGGCGTCGCCGTAGTGGCAGCCGACAAGCGAATGGAAGTGCAACTGGACGAGCACAAAATCCTATTCGTCTACGCCCGCAACCTGAAGCCCTTCCGCCGCGTTCTGCGTGGGCATGGGATCGAACTGGTCCCCGAACTTCGGTTGATCTCTGAAGCCGCTCATCTGCACCATAGCCAACCGCACTTCTCCGATGAATTCAATCAGCTGGCCGCGCGCATGGGAGCTGCCGATTTCGATTCGGTGTTGAGCGACGAGAATGGCATGGCGGAGTGGTAAGGGGTGGCGTAGCGGCGTTCGTCAGGACGCGGAAAAACCACACTCTGGTGAGTGCGGCGACACCCTGAAGGAGCTTAGCGAACTTCCGTAATCAGCAACGTCACATCGTCGTTCGATCTTGATGTCCCCTGGAAGCTCTTCAACTCCTTCAGTATCCCTTCGGTCATCTCACTGGCCGATAGTTCAGCGAGCCGTGCAAACACGCTCTTCAAGCGGTCTTGACCGAACGATTCGCCGCGTTCGTCCCGGCAATCGGGCACGCCGTCCGTGAACATGCATATTCGATCGCCTGGCTCGAGTTCGACGAAGCGTTCCGCGTAAACTTCGCCCGGCATCACTCCCAGAAGGAAGCCGCGTGCCGACAGGTCGATGCACGTTTTGAGCCTGGCTGAATACCAAATCGGAAACGGATGTCCCGCATTGGCATACGCAAAGTGTCTGGTTCGTCGGTTCAGTACTCCGTAGAAGGCCGTCACAAAGCGTTCGTCCGTCATGTCCTGAAGTCGTGCGTTCATTTCAGCGAGCACTTCGCCCGGATGGATGGTCGATCGAGAAGTCTCCGCAAAGGCGGAGCGGGCCAGGATTGCAACCATAGCAGCGGGTATGCCGTGGCCGCTTGCGTCCGCAATGAACACGCCCAGATGATCCTCGTCCGGGCGAGCGAACCCGTACAGGTCGCCGCCGAGTGGATCGAGCGGAGCGTAGTGAATGCCCCACGATACCTCGGGCCAATCGGGCGGCGATTGCGGCAATACCAGCCGTTTCTGAAGTCGGGCGGCCGCCTTGATGTAGTGGGTCACTTCGGCATCACGGTCGAGCAAGGCGTTATTCGCTTGCATTAATGCGAGTGTTCGCTCGGCGACGATCTGATTGAGGTGATTCGCTCGTTGTGCCACCAATTGTCGTGTCGTGACGATTCCGACAAGCTTGCCATCCTCGACAACGGGCAAATGTCGGACTCTTAGCCGTTCCATACTCGCTACGGCCTCCTCCCAGCCCGCATCGGGCTGAATGGTGTAGGGCAACGGTGACATCCACTCTTGGATCGGAATTCCTCGATGCCCGTTGTGCGAGTCGCATGCCTGTCGAAGATAGTCGCGCTCCGTAAAGATGCCCACGACACGGCCATTTTCGTCGGCCACGACCACCGCTCCGACCCGCCGCGTGGTCATTAATTGAATCGCGGCTTCGACGGGTTGATCCGGAGTCACTCGAGCCGGGTCGGTATTCATGAGCCGACGGACTGTCAATTCGGAAGGAACAGGCATCGAGCCATTTTATTGCTGTGCGAGACGGGGGCGAGTCGAGTGACGTGATCAACACAATGCGGAATCCTCACTTTGCCGCCATCCTCGGTAGAACTATCATGTTGTCAGCCCGCCGATCCGAGACTGCTTCATGCTTCGCCTACATCTTCCGACTATCTTGGCTCTCCTATTCCTGGTCAATTCGTCTTATGCGAAGATCACCAATCCAGTTACGCTCGAACAACTCGTCAAGGACCAGCCGCTGATCTTCACGGCCAAGGTCACGGAGTTTTTCCCCGACAAACCTGGCCTGGTCTTCGCCCCGGTGGAGAAGCTTCGCGGTGAATTTTCCTTCGATCGCGTGCCCGTCAACCTAACCGGCGACAAGGAGGCGATCGACGAGAAACAGCCTGCCCTCATCCTGGAACGGCTAGGGAAGGACCTACCGCTCGTCGTGTTCGCTGCGCGGCGTGGCCGAACGATCGATGCGGTCGCCTATTCGAATGGAACCTGGATCCGCCTGGCCGGCCAGATCGAGAAAGACGGCGACAAGGAAATCACGCGCTGGCGATTCCTGCACATCGAGACCTACTTCCGTCGGACATTCAAGGGTACGACCCAGGAGATGATCGACGCGGTCAAGGGCGGCCTCAAGGGTGGCAAACTACCGGCTTATAACGAGAAGGAAGAACCCGGCTACGGACCGCCGCTGAAAAAGGCCAAAGTCGGCGATGGGGAAGGGAAAAGCCCGCTCGCAAACTTCTCCCTCCTCCCTCCTCCTTCCTCGCTTCCATTTGCAGTTATTCAACTCCCCTTCCTCGGCCTCATCGTCGCCCTGGCCGCATTATTCCCTGCCGTCTTCGGCGGCGCGGCCATCATGATGCGGCGCTGGGTTGGTGCGTTATCCATCGCCAGCTTCATCAGCATACTGGCCGCCCTTGCGGTTTATTTCCCAAGCTGGATTGCCTGGAGCGGCATTCGTTCGCTCAGCACGATGTGGCTGGTCGGGGCTGTGATTTGCGGACTGGGCGCGTCCTGGACCTCCTACCGCTATCGCCGGGCGATCCGCGAAGGACGTAGCGACGAATTTCAACCACGCTATCTCGATCGCTCCGGGCTTGCCGTGGCCGTGCTGCTCATCGCGGGCGGATTGGCGGTCGTGCATCTGCTCGGTGAATCGCTGCGAGAGTCCCCGTGGCTGGAACTCGTGTTGTTACTGGTGCCAACCGTGGTCTGCTTCGGCTATGTAGTGTTGCACTTTCTTCGCACGAATCCGGAGCCGACGCCAGTGGCCGTGTCGGCAGAGACTGTTGGCGTATGGGCCGGCATGCTCGCCTGCGCGATCACCGGCGTCGCCTTGATGGCCGGCCCACGTGGTCCCTCAATGACATCCGGGGAGGCTAAGGGCGGAGTGAAACTGGCCGAGCAACCGCTCTGGGTCTTCGAGCCGAAGGAAAAGGGTGAGATTGTTTCCACTCCCTGCGTCACGCCGGAACGAGTGTTTGTGACGGTGCATCATCGGCCGAACCCCATCTCGCAGTATGGGCGAGTCTATGCACTCGATCCCGCGAACGGGAATGTCCTCTGGACGTTCGACGACGACGAGAACTTGAAGCCCATGTTCTGCTCGCCCGTGTTTGCCAATGGCAAGCTCTATTTCGGTGAAGGCTATCACACGGATCGCGATAGCAAGATGTTTTGCGTCGATGCGGCAACCGGGAAGAAGGTCTGGGAATTCCCGACCAATAGCCATACCGAGTCGACGCCGGCCGTGGCTAATGGCAAGGTCGTCTTCGGGGCCGGCGACGACGGCGTCTATTGCCTCGATGCCAATACCGGTTCCAAGTCCTGGCAGTTCTCCGTTGAAGGGGGCTTGCACGTCGATTCGAATCCGCTCATTCACGATGAAAGAGTGTATGCAGGCAGCGGGACGAGCAAGCGTTCGAAGACTAATCGCATCTTCTGCCTCGATCTGAAAACGGGCACCGAAGTTTGGGGTGAGAAGCTCGAGTTCTCGGCGTGGGGCTCGCCCAATGCGTTGGGAAATCATGTGTATTTCGTGACCGGCAACGGCACGTTCTCCGAGAATCGGGCCCCGATTGCCGGCCAGGTTCTTTGCCGCGATGCGGCCTCGGGCAAACCCATATGGGAACGATCGCTGCCGAACAGCATCCTCTGTCGCCCGGCCATTGATCGCTACCAGGTCTACGTGGGGAGCCGCGATGGTAACTGTTACGCCCTAGACCGTCACACAGGTGATGTAATCTGGAGCAAGAATCTGCACGGTACGGTGCTTGCCTCGCCCACGGTCGATGTGAATCCACAGACGAAAACCGGCGAAGTGCTTTACGCGATCGGCAGCCAGGGAATGTTGGCAGCTCTCTCGCCTGCCGATGGCTCGCTCTACTGGCGCATCAGCTTCCGCGATTTGATCGAGGTGCCACACGCCAACACGGTGTCAACGCCCGTCGTTTCCCGAGAGGAGAAGGACGGCAAGATCACTCGACGAGTCTATATCGGCCTCGGCTTTGGTTCGAGTGCGGTGGCGACGCCAACGGCTCGGCTGTACTGTTTCCTGAATACAACGGAATAAGGCATCACGCCTCTCCCAAAGAAAGGTGATTCGCGATGAGTTTGCTGAACCTACCATCTTTCAGTGTCACTGGTCACTACTGTCCGGTTAACGCTTTATGTTTTTGACGCAACATACGCTGTAACAATGATCTAGGTGCGGTCGTGCCTGTTTTCGATTTCAATTCGGTCGTAGATTCAAGCCATTCTTTCCGCCTCAGCACCCGGCGAGGGATGGCACATGGACTCCGGCCCGTACTCCCTCGCTTTATCCTTCTCTCGCTTCAAACCAATTCGGAGGGACGCGTCTTTCGTAGACTGCTGCAAGACCCACGCCCCGCCGAGCCCGAGCCAGCCGATGGTCTCGGCCGGTCGTGGGTCACTCGCCCGGCTTGTCGAGCATGAAGAACTCGTCACCGGTCGGGAGATACCCCTCCTTCCGCGCCGCCGCCGCGTCCATCTTTCGGCCGTACTGCATCGACCCGTTCTTCTTTTTGAACGCCTGCCGGACCGAGGCGTCCAGCCCATCCTTGGCCGGAACCCACAGGGGCATCGGCTGCTCCTCGTACCCCGGCGTCTCGATCATCTTGGTGGTGAACAGGTGGGCGTTGCCGATCTTGTAGCGGCGCAGCGGCACGGTCCCCGGCTGCTCGGAGGTGTATCCGTAGCCGAGGATTTCCGCGTAATGGCCGCTCGTGCCGTTAAACATGCCGGGCCGCGTTCACCTTGATCGAGATTCTGGTGGTCATTGGGATCATGGCGCTACTGATCGGCCTGCTGCTGCCGGCCATCCAGCGCATTCGCGCCAGTGCCGTGCGCATGCAGTGTTCCAACAACCTCAAGCAACTCGGTCTCGCCGCCCACAACTTCCACGACGACCGAGGCCAATTTCCGATCGGCGTTCGCAATCGCGCCGGCACGGATCCCCTCTACCTGCAGACCTGGCTGGTGCAGCTTCTTCCGTACCTGGCGATCCCTGCTTCGATCTGGAGAACTGGAATCGTCAGTGGTCGGCCATCGAAGCCGAAATGAAGGCGATCGCGCGAGCCAATGACATCGCGGAGGGCCGTGGGGGGTAGAACGTGATGGTGGGAAAAATAAAGGGGTCGGGTATATTGAATTCTATTGAGGATACCTGAACCGCTTGGCGCTTTCCTTCTCTAGTGCTATGTCACCGCTAAATAGTCGGATTGGAAATTTCGGGCGAATCAGCGATGCTGCGTGGCACAAGGAGGTGTGCCATGCGGAAGTTGTATGTCGTTCGACTGACCAAGCCAGAGCGTGTTGAGCTTCAAAGCGTTGTCAAAAAGCTGACGGGGACCGGTCAGAAAGTTCGGCGTGCTCAGATTCTGCTCAAGGCGGACGCCGATGGCCCCAACTGGACCGACGAGCGTATCGCCGAGGCCTACTCGTGTCGGACCAGAACCGTTGAACGACTTCGGCAACGATTCGTCGAGCAAGGATTTGATGAGGTCCTCAACCGAGTTGAGCGTAAGCAACCGCCCGTGGAGAAGCTGTTGACGGGCGATCCGGAGGCCCGCATCATTGCGACTCGGCTTGGTCCGCCACCGAAAGGCTACAACAACTGGACGCTGCGGTTGTTGGCCCGCAAGGTCGTGGAACTGGAAATCGTGGATTCGGTGAGCTACGAAACGGTCCGGCGCACGCTAAAAAAAATGGCATGACGAACCGGAAGATCGAATACTGGGTGATTCCACCGGAAGCCGATAGCGAGTTCGTCGCCCACATGGAAGAAGTGCTGGAAACCTACGAAAAGCCGTACGATCCGCAGGTGCCCGTCCTGTGCATGGACGAACAACCGGTGCAGTTGCTGAAGGAAACACGCTCGCCCATTCCTGCCACGGCGGAACATGCCAAGCGGGTCGATTACGAATACGAGCGAGCGGGGACGGCCGCCATCTTCCTGTTCACCGAGCCTTTGGCGGGCTGGCGTGAAGTCGCGGTTCGCGAACGGCGAACGAAGATCGATTGGGCCGTCGAAATGGCGAGGTTGCTGGAGGGCCGCTACGCTGCGTGCGTCAAGGTGATTGTGGTGTGTGACAACCTCAACACCCACACCAAGGGAGCGTTCTACGAAGCGTTTGAACCCGAACGGGCTCGGGCCTTGGTTCGACGCATCAAGTTCTGCTACACGCCGAAGCACGGCAGTTGGCTGAACGTGGCCGAGAACGAACTGAGTTCGTTAACGCGTCAATGCGTCTCGGATCGTCGCTTTGAAGACATCGCCACCCTGCGTGAGAAGACGGAAGCATGGTCGAACGATGTCAACACGACGCAGCGTGGCGTCGACTGGCAAATGAAGATCGATGATGCCCGGACCAAACTAAGGTCAGTCTACCCGACAATTAAGGAACCCCAGCGAAATAACTTCCCGCTTTCGCCGGCCGCAGGCTACGGATCGCGATCCATCCTTTTCTGGTTACGCAACCTCCTACGTTATGGAGATTCGATCGTTTTTGTCTTCAGTCCGTTGGACTGAAAACAGACGCTTGC
>SIAJ01000079.1 GCA_009691845.1 Gemmataceae bacterium | reverse complement strand
GCCGAGAGGCGGAAAGAGGGAAATCCGGTCCAAGAATCTTGGAATCAAGCTCCACGAGGAGCTAAAAATAGCTCGCGACCGCCCGGGAGGGCGGAACCGAGATGAGGGTGGCCAGCGGACTGCCCAGCCGGCTACCAACAGAGTTTTTGCAAAACCTCGCCTTGAGCGGGAAGCGAGGGCACGACAGTGGCATTTGTTTTCACGCTCGGAGTGTGCCTACTATTTTTGGACTCTGAAAACGACGCCCCCCTGAACCTGGAGGCGACTGCGGAACGCCTCAAGGTCGGCTACTTCCGGGGCCGATAGTACGGATGGTCGGTTGACGCCGATTCCAGTGGCTACTACGATTGTTAAGCGTCGGCCTCGTCGCCAAGTGGTAAGGCAACGGTTTGCAAAACCGTCATTCCCCGGTTCGAATCCGGGCGAGGCCTCTTCTCCATTCTCGGAAAAACGCAGAGAACGCAGCAAGTTTTTAGCCGCGTTCTCTGCGTTTTTCCCGGTGTGCCAACATCTGGTCATGCAGAGGCGTGCCGGCAGTTGAAGGTTTAGGGCAGCTCGCGGCCTGCTCCCGGCCGGTCGAGCATTGCTGTCCGTTACTGCAACGTCAGCACATTCGAGACGCGCTTCGGGTTGCCAAATCCCTTGCCGATGTAGACAGTCGTGCCGCGCACGAAATCGCCGATACCGCCGAATCGATTCACGGCGACCTTGTCTCTCGCGTTCATGAAGCCGACGAGATTCGCGTGCAGGGGAGGCTTTCCCGGTTCGTTCACGACCGCTATGAAACGATCGCCGCCGAAAGGCCGGCCGCCAGGGAACTCATAGTCGAACGTCAGCGCCGGACGGGTGCCGAGTCCGCCTTGCTCGATGCGCAGATTTGTGATCGTGCATTCCAGAGCGACCTCGTCTGGAATGACACCCAGTGGCACCCCCGGCGGGACAAAGACTGGCTGCGGAGCGTTTGGTTGCGGGGCTACGGCAAACTGTTGTTGCGGCGCTGCCGGTCGGGCGCGAAGGGCGAATACTACACCCCCGGCCAATGCCAAGAGCAAGAGAAACCCACCGCCCACGAGACCCAGAATCAACGGCACGTTGTTGGAAGTCGAAGACGATTTGCGCCGACGCGGTTCGTCGTCGTATTCGTCATCGTCGTAGCGGGATCGCCGCGAGGGCCTTCTCGGAAAGTCGTCGTCGTCATCGAAATCGCGTCGAGGCATCTTGGTGTTCAATCGTGCCGTGGTTCAATCATTTTAGTCTTCCTAATACACTCGTCCACTGAGACAGAAGTCCTCGGTCCCGATTGCGGTGAGAATTCCATCATGCAGATTCGTCGCCTCGATACAGTATCCGTAGTCGGCACTCTTCCTGCCGACATTCCCTCTCAATAATGGGTGTCGTTTTGAAGCGAACTGTGCTCATATTGCTTCTTTTGAGCGGCATGATCGGTGTGACCTCGCACGAGTCGGTCGCACAGGTGAAAAAGGACAAAGACGCAAAAGTACCAGCGGCCGTCGGCACGGTGATCATCGCCGCGGGCAAGGATGGCAAATACCGCTTCCAGGTTCGGACGGCGGAAGACAAATATGTCTGTGGTTCCGGTGCTTATGCAACCGAGAAAGATGCAATCGCTGCCGTCGATGACCTGAAGCAAATTCTGCCTGCTGCGAAAGTCACCGTCAGGTAAGTAGGAGCCGAAAGCGAAGTAGTACGTGCAGGGAACCAAGCCGGGAACGCCCTTCTCCGAATGCTGCGTCTTCCCTGGCCAATCGGGAGATTGGCGTTCCCAGGACAGGAATGAGATTTATGCCGACCGTTGCAGACCTGTGCGCGTTCTTCGACCGCTTCGCTCCGGCGAGTCTGGCATCGGACTGGGATAACGTCGGCCTGTTGCTTGGCGATACGAGTAGCGAAGTACGCCGCGTGCTGACGTGCCTCACTGTTACACCTTCGGTCGTAGCGGAAGCGTTGGCCGAATCGGCCGATCTGATTGTCAGTCACCACCCAATCCTCTTTCGCGGGACGAAACGGCTCGCAACAACAACCAGTGAGGGTCGGCTGCTTTGGCCGTTGGCGAAAGCGGGTATTGCGGTGTACTCGCCTCACACCTCCTTCGACAACACGGTTGGCGGCATCAACGATTCGCTCTGTCACATGCTCGGCTTGACGGACGTGGTTCCCCTACGAAAACGAGATGGCGAACGAACTTGCAAGGTGGTCGTCTTCGTTCCTGATAGCGACCTGTCGAAGGTTGCCGATGCCATGTTCGCGGCAGGGGCCGGAATCATCGGGCAGTATGAACAATGCTCATTTCGCCTGCCTGGTCAGGGCACGTTTTTCGGCATGGCCGGGACGAATCCAACTGTCGGTGAGCAGGGTCGTCGCGAGGAAGTTGCCGAATGGCGGCTCGAAGTGGTCTGCTCGGAAGTGAAGTTGACCGGTGTGATTTCGGAGATGCGAACAGCTCATTCTTACGAGGAGCCAGCTTTCGATGTGTACCCACTGAAGCCGCTGCCAAGCTCGCAGGGCGAAGGTCGTGTGGGCAACTTGACCGAATCCGTTCCGCTTCGCATTCTTGGCGAGCGAGTGAAACGCAAGCTTTCCGCAGGCGCAACCCAGATCGTTGGCGACCTCGATCGTTCCGTGAAACGAATCGCAATTGCTTGCGGTGCAGCCGGCGAATTCCTCTCCGATGCCCTTCGGGCGCAGGCCGACGTCTTTCTGACCGGCGAGATGCGTTTTCACGATTATCTGAGTGCGGAGGCTCAAGGAATCGCACTGCTTCTACCCGGCCACTATGCGACGGAACGGCCGGCCGTGGAAGAACTCGCGAGCCGAATTTCTCGTGATTTTCCGAGTCTGATCGTTTGTGCCAGCCGGCGAGAAGCCGACCCCGTAAAGTGGCTGTAGCCGCGTTCGCCAGAATGCGGGTGCAGGGTCTCGCGCACTCTGGCGAACGCGGCTACGCTCTCGCTCAACGACATTTTGGTTTCTTGCCATGACGGATATACTGAGGTTAGCTACCTCATTGGACTGTGTCCCGACTCCTTCCTCAATCTCCTGTCGGCATTCGCCGCGGTGGAGGGATTGACCCGTGCCCTTCCTTGCCATCTGTCCGTATTGCAACACCGGACGAATCCGCTGTCCGGAAAAGGCCCTCGGGCTAACCGCGTCGTGCCCGAACTGCAAAACCAATTTCACGATGGTCGATTCCGGGTTCCCGGTCGATGTGGAACCTGAGCCCGTTTCCGCAATCGCTCGTACGCAACCGACTGTTGTGCCCGCTCCAGCACCAGGGCCCGCAGCCGTGTTCCGGTCGCCGACCATGCAAGCCGTGCCGGTTGAAACGCAAGTATCCAACGACGATGAACAAGACGGCCGATCCTTCGATCCGCTTCGTGTTCCCACGTTGCTGGCGTTTTCGCTGGCTGGCGTGGCGCTCGTCGCGTCGCAGATTCCCTATGGCCGGATCGGCACGGTGGTCCTGGCCGCATTCGGCTTGATCGTCGCGTTCATCGGCTGGTACAGCACACGCCGTCCAGTGCTGTCGGCGTCCGCGACCGGATTGAATGCGCTTATTCTCCTGATTGTCTCGCTGGCGCCAACCTGGCTCGGCATAGATCCGTGGAGACCGGAACCGATCGACAAGGAACGCTTAACGCCGCAAGCGTTTGACAAGGACGGCCTGAAACCAACCAGCGAATGGACCGACGTGCGCCAATCCTGGCAATTCGACGACGTTCGCGTTCGCGTGATCGCGACCCTCGAGCAGATCGAGTTGACGGGACCCAAAGGGCAGAAGAAGTGGACCAAGCCGACGTATCTCAAGATCCGCGTGGCCGTCGGAAATGTTGGTGTTGCTCGTGCTTTCGATGTGGTAGGCTGGGATTTGAAAACGCCGATGAAGCTCACTGATGCGAATGGCAAGGAACTCGCCCCACCGACGTTCGAAGCAAACTGGGAACCCACGCTTCGCCGAGAACATGCTAAGCTAACACCTCGCGATACCGTCGAGCACGATTATCTTTTTGAAGTATCCGCGAATCCTGGCGCGTTTTTCCGGCTCGAACTACCAGGCGGCCCGTGCGGCGCTGCCGAGCAAACGATTCGATTCCAAATACCAGCACGTCCTCTCGGCTATCTGCCCCCCAAAGGATAATGCCATGTCCCGTCGTTCCGGTTTCACGTTGATCGAGTTGCTCGTGGTGATCTCAATCATCTCGGTCTTGATCGGACTGTTGTTGCCGGCCGTCCAACGCGTGCGTGAGGCCGCCAATCGCATGAGTTGCGGGAACAATATGAAACAACTCGGCCTGGCATTGCACCACTATCACGACACGCTGGAAACGATGCCGCCGAGTCGCTTAAATTCCACCGGCCCGACCTGGGCGATCTTGCTCCTGCCCTTCATGGAACAAGACAATCTCTACCACAAGTGGAACATCTTCTTCCCCTATGGCTCACAAATTGACGTCGCCCGAATGACGCCCGTGAAGGGCTTTTTCTGCCCGTCACGTCGAACGGCCTTGTCGGCCGGGATGAGTCTCTCCGGCGACCTCGTCGGCAATGGGGCAGCCGCGGTACACGTGCCCGGGGCGCTCGGCGACTATGCCGTGGTCATCGATCCGCTTGGCCACGATGCACCCCAGGCCGCGTCGAACGTCACGCCGGGCGGACTGCCCGTTCGTGCTGCGTTTCAGTTTGGCACGGGAACGCGATTCGCGGACTTCACCGACGGGCTGAGCGAGACGTTTCTGATGGGCGAAAAGCACGTGCCCATCGGCAAGGAAGGCCAAGGCTGGTGGGATTGCTCGCTGTACGACGGACGTTACTATCAGTGCTCGGCACGCTCGGCGGGTCGAATGTTTCCCTTGACGAACAACCCACAAGATCAGGCCTGGAAGTTCGGCAGCCGGCACCTCGCCGTGTCGCAGTTCCTGTTTGGCGACGGCCACGTGCGAACGATTTCGACGTCCACGAATCCGTACATTCTGGAATTGCTCAGCATTCGCAACGATGGGGAAGTGATTCCGGGGTATTAAGCCGAATCGGTCGGCACATGGAGTGTGCCGACTACTATGCTGAACGAATGCGGACGTTTCGCTCTCTCCGACATCGGAACTATCGACTCTACTTTGTCGGGCAACTCGTCTCGCTTATCGGCTCGTGGACGCAGATCACGACACTGATGTGGTTGGCCCACGAACTCACGCATGAAGCCAAGTGGCCGGCCTTTCTCGCGGCCGTGCAAATTGGGCCAACGTTTCTGCTTGGTCCCTGGGGTGGCGCTCTGGCGGATCGCGTTTCGAAACGCGGTCTGATTATGCGAACGCAAATGGTGTTTCTGGGCTGCGCACTCGCATTGCTGGCGTTCTATCTCGCGGATTCCTTGACGATCTGGGCCATGCTCGGCGTGATGTTCGTTCATGGTGTCATTCAAGCCATCGACTTACCGACTCGCCTCGCCTTCGTTCCGGGGTTAGTTGCGCGGGACGATCTTTCCAATGCGGTGGCACTCAATTCGTTGCTGTTCAACGTGGCACGCGCTGTGGGCCCCGCCATCGCTGCCGTACTCCTCGCGTCGGCGGGGCCAGTCTGGTGCTTTCTGCTAAATGCACTGAGCTATTTGGCCGTCATCATCGCTGTGGCCTGTATTCGAGTACCGGTCGAACCGCCGCGAGAGTTTGCCCCGTCCGCGGGTGGTGGCTTCCGAGCATTGGCCAGCAAGCCGGGGCTGCTAACACTCGTGTTGATTTCCGGAGTCGTGGCCAGCGGCGGCTGGCCGCTCCTGGCGTTGCTCCCCTCGTTTGCCGCGAATGAGATGAAACTCGCTGAAGGTGGCTACGGAACTCTTCTAAGCTGTGTGGGAATCGGCGCGCTCGGTGCCGCATTGACGGCCGCGACGCTGGGGAATGATGTTAATCGCCGGATTATCTTGCTCGGCGGGCTGATTCTCGTTGGCATCGCACTCGTCGGGATTTCAACCACACCACTCTTCGGTGTGGCCGCCGCCGGCTGCGTGCTGTTTGGCTTCGGGATGATACTCTTTTTCGCGACGGGTCAGACGGTGGTGCAACTCGACATCGCCGATGCCGACCGAGGCAAGGTAATGGGCGTGTGGGCCATGATGCTGAGTGCGGGCGTTCCGCTCGGCAATCTCGTGCTCGGCCCGTTGGCGGATTACTTGAACGATGTTCGTGCGGTCATCGCGGTCCAGGCCGGGGTGGTCACGATGGCCGCGTTGTTCTTGCTGCTGCGACGAGTGCACTAATCGTCGCGTAGTTGTTAGTAATCAAACCCCTTCGCCGCATCGCGAAGTGCTTGCAAGAACTCCAGCGCACCTTCCGCCAGATCGAGGTCGTCTGTGCCGGCTCTTTTGCGGCAGATGACTCGAACTGCGGAGGCTGGCGACAGCTTGCCTGGAAGTGGCTTGATGTGCAGCCCGTTCTGTGCCAATGCGGCCGAGCGAGGAACGATCCCCACGCCCACGCCATCCCGTACAAAGTTGAGAACACTCGTCCAAGGGCTCACTTCGACTACGACGTTCAATCGATCGTGCACGCCTGCTTCGCGACAGCAGCGATCGAAGTCGCGGCGAAGGCCGGAGTCGGGTTCCGGCAAGATCAACGGGAAACAAGTAAGGGCCTTGGGTGTTGCTCCTTTCTCCGGCATCGCCTGAAACTCCTGAAACCCGTCCACGCTCGATGCCGCGATCAAGACCAGCGGATCGCTGTAAAGCTCTTCGACGAACAGCGGCCGATGGGCGAGATCGAGTATCTCATGTGTTTCAAGCCTTACACAGGCCAGATCAAACGATCCGTTGGCTACGCACTCGACCCGTGCGATTGCTGGGCGAGTCGAGATACGGAACGTGCCCGTCGGGCGTCGGGAACGATAGGATCGTATCGCCTCTCGAACGAACCCGGCCGCACCACTAGACCCACAACCGAACACGACGTCGGGCCGCGACTCCTCGAGAGATTCTTTCAGTAGCCGGTATCGATGGACGAGTTCCTCGACGGCTGGCAGCACCCGGCGGCCTTCCGGAGTGAGCCGCCAATCTTTCCCGATGCGTTCGACCCACGGCTTGCGTAGGATAGGGCCAGCGTGCTGCAAGAAGGCCAGCCGTTTGGACATCGAGGGCTGATTGACGCACAGGATCTCGGCGGCCCGCACGGCGTCGCCCTCCGTTCGCATGATTGTTACGAACGTCATCATGAGTTCAGGCGAGATCGAAGCAGGACGGGGCATGGCGACACCACTATTGATGGAAAGTGTGAACGACCAAAACCCACGGCGCGGAGTATGTTCCGAACCGCGAACGGGCAAGTTTGGGCGACTAAGTGGGTTGCGTTACTCATATTGTACGCTCAGACGATCGTAAAGGTCTTTGGGCGTTCTTCTTTGATCCGAATCGTCGAAAACCGAGCCAACATGACTGCCAAGCCGTTGCTTGATCCGGACTTCCTGGCCAAACTCCAACGCTTGGAGATTGTCTCCAAGAAGATATTTTCCGGCAAAACCAAAGGGGAGCGACTCAGCAAGCGCAAGGGCCAAAGCGTTGAATTCGCAGACTTTCGGCCCTATTCCGTGGGGGACGATCTCCGCTTTCTGGATTGGAACTTGTTTGCTCGTCTCGACCGTCTATTCCTTCGGCTGTTCGTGGAAGAAGAAGACCTGCACGTTTATTTGTTGATCGACAACAGCCTGTCGATGGAATTTGGCGAACCGACCAAGTTACATTTCGCCAAGCAGGTCGTGGCCGCCTTGGGCTTCATCGGCCTGACGAACATGGATCGCGTCGTGGTCGAGGCGTTCAACAACCGCATCTCGCAGTCAACACCCGCCCTGCGTGGGAGACGCAGCTTGTGGCGACTGACCAGCTTTCTGGAAAGCGTGGAGCCAGCCGGGGCGAGCGACCTGACACGAGCCTTGAAAGCTTTCAGCATGAAGGCCAAAGGCAAGGGTGTGGTCGTGATCCTAAGCGATTTCATGGACAAAGCTGGATATGCCGACGGCCTGCGCTACCTCATCGCCCGCAATATGGACGTGTACGTTGTTCAGGTGTTGAGCCAGGAAGAAATCGAACCACCGTATACGGGCGATCTGAAACTCACCGACGCGGAGGACGGCGACCAGGCCGAAGTGACCGTGAGTGCGCCATTGTTGAAGAAGTACAAAGAAAACCTGGCTGCGTATCGCGGCAAGCTCGCCGAATTCTGCGCTCGAAGAGGCGTGAACTATCTATTCACGAGCAACCAGGTGCCGTTCGATCGGCTGGTGATGGGTTACATGCGGCAGCGTGGACTGGTTCGTTGAGTGCGGTGGCGTCGAAGTAGTAAGCACACTCCGTGTGCCGTAATAACGACGGTACGCGGTGGGCGTGTGAAGCACTGCAGCACATGGTGGACGTTCGCTCTGCGAACGTGACGCTTTCTCCCAAAGCAAGCCGCTTCGTAGAAAACGTCCAGCCGGCAGACGGATGCCGAGACAAGGCCGCAAGTAGCCAGGATTCGGAAAGACCAATTCTGGCGGAATCAGCCCGGCCTGATGCAATCGCTGCGGACCGTACAGATCGGCGAGAATGAGTTCGAACAGCCGTCCGGAGTGGATGTGAGGCCCGAGGGCATGTCTTTCGTCGAAGCGTGTACAGGTGGGATGGTTCGGTAGGCCAGCGACCGGTGCGTGGGAGAAATGCACACCAACATTAACGACTGTAGCGGATTGAATTGGGTGGCGGACCCGAGCGATTTCTGAAAAAGGCGGGACCTTTTCGAATACCTTTCCCAGGAATGGGGTTTCATTGTATGGTAGCTTGGTCTCAACCCTTTCCTCGGATCATCTTAGGAGGTCAGTCTCATGCATGTTTCTGCCAGGTCGGCCCTGGCACTCGTTCTCGGGTTTGCGTGGCTGGGTGCCACCGCCGACGAACTGAAGTCCGGGCCGGAAAAACGAATGGCGGGGGCCTTCCAAGTCAAGGCATTCTCCGGTGCTAACACGGGCAAATCGCTCTGTTATGTCTGAAAATTCGGTGGAGAAGGTCGTCCTGCCGTGGTGCTGATTTTCAGCCAGAAGGCAGACGAACACTTGGCCAGTTTGGTCAAGGCAGTTGATGAAGTTCAAAAGAACAATTCCAAGCTCGGAACAGTGGTTGTTGGCGTGGGTGGCGTCGAAGGAGCGGACCTCGAAAAGCTCCAGGACACTCACAAATTCACCACACCTCTGACCGTCGCACACGATAAAGACGGTCCCAAAAAGTACAACCTGAATAAAGAAGCGGCCGTGACCGTCCTCGTCTACAAGAAGGGTGGCGTCATCAGCAAGAGCTTTGCCTTCAAGGACAGCAAGAGTGCTGCCGAGAAAGCCAAGGACATTGCGGACGCAGCCAAGGCCGCCTTGGAATAATGAGCCGAGTCGAACTATCATGAACAACGTCGGGCCGGCCAGCAATGGACCGGCCCGATGAGTTAGTCACCCGGCAAGCCTGCCTGTACTTCTGCCTCACTCAGGGCTATTCCATGCGATTGCGCACCCCCTTCATTCTTCCCTTTGCCTTCGGACTGATCGCCCTCGCCCAGCAGCCGGACCGGACTCCCGAGCGCATCGGCACCGACCCCAAGCACGTTTCGACCGACTCCAGCGTCAAGATCGATTACGACATCGCCTACGTCCGCTTCCCTCGCAATGGCGATAGCGTTGGCACCACCTGGGCCGAGATTGCCAATCCCGTGTTCATGGACGCGGGCGCCGACCTGATGCTCCTGCACCCCGATGGTAGCGAAGAAGTTCTTGTCAAAGGCGGGGCCGGGGCCGTGACCGATCCGATGGTTTCGTTCGATGGCGAATGGATCTACTACTCGTACTTCCACGACATGAAGGGGGGCAGCCTCCAGCAAGGGCCCACGGCCGGTGCGGACATCTTCAAGATTCACGTGAAGAGCAAGAAAATCGTTCGCCTAACCCAACAGGAATTCACGCCGAATCTGGGGGCCGCGAACTGGTCGAAGGACTTTCGCACGCCGGCAGCGGGCAAGAACTATCTCGAATTCGGCGTGTTCAACATGGGCCCGTGTCCGCTGCCCGGCGGCCGGCTGATGTTTGCCAGCAATCGCAATGCGTTCAAGCCGCCCAAGCGGTTGCCGCACACGCTGCAGCTGTTCACGATGGACGACAACGGCGAAAACGTCGAGTGCATCGGCCATCTGAATCTCGGCATGGCTCTCCATCCGACGATGCTCATGGATGGCCGGGTGATGTTCAGCTCGCTCGAATCGCAAGGCTTGCGTGCCTCGATCCTCTGGGGCCTGTGGACCATCCACCCCGATGGCACCAACTGGGGGCCGATGGCGAGTGCCTTCCTCCCCGGGCCCAATCCGACTGCCTGGCACTTTCAGACGCAACTCTCCGACGGGTCGATCGTGGCCGAGGAATACTACAACCAGACCAGCCACGGCTTCGGCAGCTTCGTGAAGTTCCCACCGACTGCGCCGAAGGGGGAAACAGCATTCGGCTCAGGATTCACCGACGACCCACGCAACCCGGCCCTGCGGCACGGTCGGCTCGACAACGGCTCGCCGCGCATTCGTCGCTTGCCGTTCAGCCCATTCGGCATGGAATCGCTCACGCGGTTCTCCCGCAGTGACGAGGGCCCATCGGACTATGATGCTCGCGGCCAGCGTACTGGCACTCGCGTTGGCAAGGTCGCTCATCCGTCGGGGGCACCGGACAACCATCTGCTGGCCGTGTGGTCGATCGGTCCCGTCAACGGCGGCTACAGTGTTCACACGCCCTCTGTCGATGGCGGGCTGTATCTGCTGAAGGAAGGCAAGGCGATCGACGAGCCTTCGCAGATGTTGCTGCTCAAGAACGACCCGAAGTTCAACGAACAATGGCCGCGGGCCGTCGTGCCGTACAAACGCATCTACGGCATCGAGGAACCGAAGAATCTGGCCAAGCTCGCCAACGATGGCACGAAGTCGCCGCATTTGCCTGCGGGAACGCCGTTCGGACTCGTCGGCACGTCGAGCCTGCTGAAACGCGAGAGTTATCCGAACGGGGTCGTGAAGCCGGGAACCGTGACGGCCTCGTACTCGGGCAATGATCCCACGGGCTACGAAGATCTCGGGCCGTTCAATTCGTCGGCCGCGAACCCGTCGCAGAACTGGCAATTCCAGGGGGCCGACACAAGCCGTTATTCGAACGACGACGTTCACGCCATCCGCATCTTGGCGATGGAACCGAAGACCGATCGCCATCGCGGTCCGAGTTCAGGCCGCACGTTTCGCAGCCACGCGACGGAACGCTTACGCATCCTCGGCGAGATTCCGGTTCGCAAGTTCGTCAATGACAAGCAGCCGACCGACCCCGACGGCAATCCGGATACCAGTTTCCTCGCCAAGATCCCGGCCGATACCGGCTTCACGTTCCAAACTCTCGATCGCAAGGGGATGGTGCTGAACATGGCGCAAACCTGGCATCAAGTACGGCCCGGCGAGATTCGCCACGATTGCGGCGGCTGCCATGCCCACAGCCAGAAACCGACTGAGTTCAACCTGACGCTTGCCTCGAAGCCCGAATACAAGGTCTTCGATCTCACGAACACGGTTCCGCTTCTCACCGCGAAGGTCAAGGATGAATCGAAGCAGAAGTGGGACGCGAAAGATGAGACCGGCCTGCGTTTCGACAAGAGCGTGAAAAACGTCGAGTTCTTCCGCGATGTGAAGCCGATCCTCGATCGCAGTTGTGCTGCCTGCCACACGGGCACCTCGGCCCCCGCGAAGCTGGTGCTGAGCGATCACAAGAAGGTCAATTTGCCGGACGTGGACGACGTGCCGAATTCGTACTATCGCCTGGCGATGGACTTTGCCGGACGATTCGGCCACAAGCCACTCGTCGGTGGCTGGAAGGCCCCGAACGCGTCACGCTATGTGCGAATGTTCCAGTCGCGGCGAAGCCTGCTGGTGTGGAAGATCTTTGGCCAACGCCTCGATGGCTGGAGCAACGACGACTTCCCGACCGAAAGCGAACCAGGCGATGGCCGCACGTTGACGCTCAAGGGCGAAGGAGTTCTCGACACACTGGTGAACCGGAATCGTGCGGACGTCGATTTCGTCGGCAGCGTGATGCCGCCCCCCGCGGCAGTGAAGTCCGGCAAAGCCGCCGCGCTCTCGGACGAAGATCGCCTGACCATCGTTCGCTGGATCGACCTCGGCTGCCCGATCGACCTCGACCCGAAATATGGCTGGCTGCTCGACGACCAACGGCCAACGCTGACGCTCACCAGCCCGCAAGCTGGTGCGAATCCCGCCCTCAGCAAAATCCTGATCGGCATGTACGACTACGTGGGCCTCGATCCGAAAAGCTTCGCAGTGATCGCCGACTTCGCGATCGACGGCGTTGCAGCGGGAACAAACCTCGCCAACCAGTTCAAAGAGACGTCGCCGGGCGTTTGGGCGATGAGTGTGAAGGAACCGATCCGCACCAAACGTGGCGTGTTAAAGGTGAGTGTGAAGGACAAGGTCGGGAACGTGACGCCGATCGAGCGAGTGTTCTCGGCGGGTCCATAGGACAGGCCTCCGCCGCTAATCGACTGATACTTGCACAATACCCCCTCGGAATGCGGAACTCCGCTCGTTTGACGCTGCGCGTCGAACCCTGGTTTGCCTGCATGGCCGCGTTATCGTGCCCCTTGTGGGCACCGAGGATTATTGGGTCTGTCGTACCCAGGGTACGACGCTGCGCGTCGAACCCTGGGCTGTGTTGTGTAACGCTTTCAGCGTAAAGACAGCAGACACACGCCTCCCCCTCCACGATCTTGATCTCCTTGTCGGTCGGGCCGTAGAGTTCGTAGATGAGTTGATCGATTTGCCGCTCGGCGGCGTTGATTTGGGATTGCTCGATGCCCGCGATCCACTCGCTCTTTTCGCCGGGGAGTTCTACAAATTGCGAGAACCCTCCCATTGCGGAGTACGCTTGACTACACCCGAAGAGACCTGGGACCGCGGCGGGCATGTGACATTCGCGCTGGCGTTGCGGCAACGCGGCATCATCGTCGATCATCGTCCTACCGAACTTGGGCGGTTCGCTCCTGCGCCGCTGTATACGTCGTTCCAGGACTGCGATTCCGCCATCGCGACCCTCGAAGAGATTCTCCGAACCGAGGCCCACTTGCAGATCGGAGCGAGCCATGCCCTCGTCACCTGAAATCATCGACATCTCACGGCCACTACAGAACAGCACCGCCTGCTGGCCGGGCGACGAACCGTTTTCGTTTCGCCTGAGCTGGAAAATGGCAGACGGGTCCACTGTAAACGTGGGCGCGATTCAAGCCAGCGTTCACACGGCCACGCATTGCGATTCGCCGTTTCATTACGACGATCAGGGCCCGAAGATCGAGCAACTACCACTCGACACGTTTATCGGTCCGGCACATGTGGTCGATGTGCGTGACACGACTCGTTGGCGGGAACGGGTGGAGCAACTCGATTTTTCCGAGACGCCGCGTGTGCTTTTTCACACGGGCGGCTGGCCAGACACGAGCGTTTTTCCGGATCCGATTCCGGTGATGGAACTGGATCTGCCCGATTGGTTGGCCGATCGCGGCGTGCGCTTGATTGGGGTCGATGTGCCATCCGTGGATGGCATCCACTCGAAAACGCTAGAGATTCACCACGCCCTGAAACGCCGAGGCATTTTGATCGTGGAAGGGCTGTGGTTGAACGACGTGCCAGTGGGGCGATATGAATTTGTTGGTTTGCCGTTGAAGATTGTCGGCGGGGATGGTTCTCCGTTGCGGGCAGTTTTGAGAATCGGGACGACGTAGCTCTGCCGAGTTTGTTCGGGGAACTCGGTTGTTGGCTTGTGTCGTGACGTTCGTCTTTTTCGAGGCGAGCAGTCTGTACCTTATTTGTCGATCGCTTTGATTCGTTCGAGGGCAGTCCTGGCCGCATGATCGGGGTCATCCGTGTAAGGATACAGTTCGATCGTCACCCAACCGGTGTAGCCGATCTCGCGGATCGCCTTCAGCACGCTGGCGAAATCGATGACCCCTTCGCCCGGAATCATGTGGTGATGCACTCGCGTGGCTGCGATGTCTTCAAGATGCACGTGCTTCACCCATTTTGCGAGCCGTTTCACGGACACGGCTGGATCTTCGCCGACGCAATATTGATGTCCAATGTCAAAATTGAGCCCGACGGCCGGGGAAGTCATCCGGCTCATGAACTCCTCGGCTTGCTCGCAGGTCTCGATTAATAAGCCCGGCTCCGGCTCAACAAGCAACTGCACTCCTTCCTTTTCCGCGTGCTCGGCGACCGGCTTGATCATCTCGACGAATAGGTTCATCGCCGCCGACCACGATTCGCCCGGAGCGACAGGCCCGCCCGGCTCCGTGGTGACGCACTTCGCTCCGAGTTCCTTGGCCAGGGTCAGGGCCCGCTTGGTGTGGTCGATGCGGATACGGCGATAGTTGTAATCCGGCTCGATCCAGGATGGGTGCCAGTAACGCTGGCGATGATCGTCGACCGCGTGCATCATGAAGGCATTGATATTCGATATTTGCAGCTTGTTCGCGGAGAGTGCATCGCGGATGGACTGCTTCTGCTCCGGCAGCATGAATGCGGGCCAGGCGTGCGGCACATCGGCCATGATCTCGACAGCGGGATAGCCAATCGCGGCCAGGCGACGACAGGTCTCGGCGAAGGAAAAACGCAGATACGCGTTGGTGCTGAATGCAAGGTTCATGGGGTTACATTATGATCCGGGGTGCGTCGTGGAAATCGGCTTGCGGGGGTGAGGGCGATCGTTCGACACACAGCGCCAAACGACATCACTCCTACGCCTGCAAATCCGCGCCAGGCTCATCGCGAGTTTCCGGCTCGTCAAGTTCTGGAAACACGTGTCGATAGGCCATAGCACTTGCAGCGAAGTGAATCGGCATGACGAAGAACGCCCCGACGTAGCAGGCCAGCGCACCAACCATAGAGAATACCATCCCCAGCAGCACCAGCCCAATCACCCCGCCTAGGTTGGCTTTGGCAGCCCGATAACTCAGCTTGAGGGCATCGATGCCTTTCATCTTGCGATCGATGATCAGTGGGAAAGTGAAGAAAAACAGGACCGTCACCACAAGCTGGACGACCATCAGCACGAGTATGAAAAGCCCCGAGTAAACTAGAAACGGCACCAGGTCAGAAAGAGCGGGTGGTGGCCCGTCTGGTTTCGGTTGCGGCATCGAGGCCATCAACAGCACGAACAGAATGATGTAACCGGGGATCATGACGATGATCATCGGGATCATCATGAGCAGAGTGGCAATCAGGCTTGGAATGAAATATTCGAAACCCTTGAAGAGCATCTCAAACTTGACGGGCTGGCCACGCATTTGACGAAATAGGCAATAATAGATCCCGCACATCATCGGACCCATGAGAACACCGAAAGGGCCGAAGCTGGCAATGAGCATGCCCAGCACGCTGATGCCAAAAAAGAGCCAATACTTCTCTTTGATCAAAGCCCAACCAGCCTTGATGCACTCCATGGGGCGGATGACCCCTCGTTGAAAGGGCTCGTTGTCGGTGGTCATTGGATCGCTCGCGAAAGTTCAAACGAATGTGTTGAGTTTGCCATACGGACTGGACCGACTCTTGCCATCGTCACCAGGCAGAAATGTGTGCTTCAAACGCGGACCACTGGCGGAAGAAATCCTGTTCGTCGGTGCCCATCGGGCTCTTGAAGAAGCAGGCGAGGTGCGGCATCAGGCCTTTCTCATTCTGCCGCTGTGCAAGCAACGCGAGTCGAGCCAGATCGATCACGAGCGGGGCGGCCAGCAAGGAATCACAGCCCTGCCAAGTGAATTGCAGGGCCATCTTCGTGCCCAGGAATCCCTCGAAGTGGATGTGATCCCAGGCTGTTTTCCAGTCGTCGAGCGATTCGACATACTCAATCGATACGTGTGACTGTGGCCGATAGCCGAGGATCGACGACAGCGACGAATCTTTCGATTTCACCTTGGACGCTTTGTTGGCGGGGTCGTTCAGAACCCGGCCATCGCCGCCACCCAGGATGTTGTGGCCGATCCAGCTCAGCACGTTCAGGTTTCGGGCCGCGAACATCGGGGCCAGTACCGTCTTCAACAAAGTCTCGCCAGTCTTGCCGTCCTTGCCGCCGTGAGGAGCCCCCCGAAGCCGGGCAAGTTCATCCAGCGCTGGGCAAGAGGTGCCCAGCGATGGCGTAAAATTGATGTGTGGCAGCCCCAGGTCGAGAGCCGCATAGGCATAGAGCCCGCTCGGCGGCAGAGCCACTGGCGACACCCGATTGAGGGCGGCTTCGAGGGTTTCTAGCCTCTGGTGTTCGTCGGTCAACTCGAAGGGTGGCTCCGTAGAAGCCACGTTGATGACGACAACCTGATCCAGCTTGTGCTTGCTCTGGAAGGCCCGGAGGTCGGCTTGAATTCGTTCGATGGCTTCACGCGGCGAACGGACCCGCTGCACTTCCGGAAGGTCCACCAAGGCCCGAATCGTTTCGTTGGTTTCCAACACGGTGCCGGGGCGAACGTTGCCGCTCCAGGCGAGTAATTCCAGCGAACAGGCTTCAATTTGGCGGGCAGTAAAGACGCCGGAACGTTCGTTCAGGCCCAATACGCCTTCGCGAAAATCGGCCTTGCGGATGTCGTGCCCGCCGAGAACGAATGTGGCCGGTGCATCGAGATCGAGCGATTGGCAAACAGGAAGCGAGGTCACCATGCCCGTGGGCGGCGTGATTTTTCGGGCCAGCGATGCCAGACCCAACGCCACGGTTGAGCCAACACTACCGCATGCACCGATGAGCCAAAGTCCAACGCGACGACTAGCCATGAGAGAGTAATGGGAGAGCGTTTTAGGGAGGGTAAAGCAATTCTGCGTTCAACGGAGAGCAAGTCAAGTGCCGGGCGGGGCTGGGATTACGCTATCATAATAGGAACGCCAGTTCGAAGGGAGCCGGAATGCCACATAACTCAGCCATTTCCACTATCGAGGAAGGCCTCGAGGAGCTTCGTGCCGGTCGCATGATCGTTCTCGTTGACGATGAACATCGCGAAAACGAAGGGGACGTCGTCATTGCGGCCGAGAAAGTGACTCCGCAGGCCGTCAACTTCATGATTCGCCATGCCTGCGGTCGGCTCTGCCTGGCCATGACGGGCCCGATGTGCGATCGGGTTGGTCTCAGCCTGTTGCCGGGCGTGAACCTCGACCCCTCCGCCACTCCGTTTACGCATAATTTTGATGCTCGCGAAGGGGTCACGACCGGAATCTCCGCGTTCGACCGGGCCCAGTCGATTCTCACGGCCATCGACGATCGTTCCACGCCGCACGATCTCGTGCTGGATAAAGGGCACATGGATGGCCTGCGTGCTCGCGATGGCGGGGTGCTGGTACGGGCTGGGCATACGGAAGGCAGCGTCGATCTTGCACGTCTCGCTGGATTGAAACCGGCCGGTGTGATCTGCGAAGTGGTTCGCGAAGATGGCTATATGGCCCGCCTGCCGGACCTGCGTGAATTCTCCGCCAAGCACGGGCTCAAGATGTGTACCATTGCCGACCTCATCAAGTATCGTCGGCAACGTGAAAAATTAGTCCGGCGTGAGATCGCCCTCAAGCTGCCCACGGCACTCGGTATGTTCGATCTGTTCGCGTTTTCGTCGCTGGTCGATCAGGATTTGCATATCGCCCTGACCGTGGGCGGTATCGGCGTCGAGGAGAAGGGTGTCACAACGGAATGCACGGAGCCAGTTCTGGTCCGCGTCCACAGCGAGTGTTTTACGGGTGACGTGCTCGAAAGTGCCTTGTGCGATTGCGGTTCCCAACTGCACACCGCTTTGAAGCAAATCCGCGATGCCGGTAAGGGCGTGCTCCTCTACATGCGTCAAGAAGGTCGCGGCATCGGCCTGTTGAACAAGCTGCATGCTTACAAGCTGCAACAGGAAGAGGGGCTCGACACGGTCGAAGCGAATCAGCGACTTGGGTTCCCACCCGACTTGCGGCACTACGGCATCGGGGCTCAGATTCTCTATGACCTGGGTGTCCGCGAAATTCGACTGCTCACCAACAACCCGAAGAAAGTGATCGGGCTGGACAGCTACAACCTCAAGATCGTCGATCGCGTGCCGATTCAGGTCCCGTCCAATCCAAACAACGAACGGTATTTGATGACCAAGAAGGACAAACTTGGGCATCTGCTCGACGATCCGCGTGCTTCGTGAAATCAGTCTTCCCCGTAGCGGACCTGCCGAGTTTGAGGTCTGCCTCGATGGCAGTTCAGCGCTTGCTCCAGCTAGGGATGAGCGAGGAGCCCAGGCCTAATCGCCACGCCACCTGCGATGCTGACGAAGACGGGGCTGAGAAAGAGTTCGGCTAGGGTCGGTATCTCAATGAAATAGGCGTGTCGTTCCCCTTATTCGCGGGGTCGAACACGCCATTTGAGTTCGCACAAGTCGTTTACTTGATCTCGATCAATTCCACTTCAAAGATTAGCGTGGCACCTGGGGGGATGACCTCGCCGGCACCGCGATCGCCGTAGCCAAGTTTGGCCGGGATGATCAGCTTGCGCTTGCCGCCAACCTTCATGCCTTGCAGGCCTTCGTCCCAGCCCTTGATGACCATTCCCGCACCCAATTCAATCGGGCCAAACGGCTTGTTGCGATCGACGCTGCTGTCGAACTTCTTGCCGCTCTCCAGTGTGCCGGTGTAATGAACGATGACCTTGGAGCCCTCCTTCGCTTCCTTGCCGTCTCCGACTTTCAGTTCGACGTACTTCAAGCCGGACTTGGTCGTGATGACTTTTTCATCCTTCTTGTCGTCACCCTTATTGGGTGCCGCGTTCACGTCGCCGAAGACGACAGCGAGAACCGCGACCGAAATCGCGGCCCGCAACACAATTCCCACTCCCGCCATCAAGAACACTTTCGAGGACATCAATATCTCCCATGAATGAGGTTGGATTACAGGACTCGAAGCAATTCGACGACAAAGGTCAATTCCGCGTTCGGTGGGATCGTCCCGGGGACGCCGCGAGGGCCGTAGGCCAAATTGCCGGGGATCACGAGTTTCCGCGTGCCGCCGACTTTCATTCCCGCGACGCCTTCATCCCAGCCGGCAATGACTTGCCTGCCACCGAGCCGAAACGAAAATGGCTTTCTGCGATCGTGACTGCTGTCGAACTTGGTGCCATCGGCCAACGTGCCGGTGTAATGGACTTCGACACCTTTGCCGGCCACCGCTTCGACGCCGGTGCCTGTCACGGTGTCCTCGTATTGCAAACCGCTCGCTGTAGTAACCAAAACGAACTCCATCGAAAATCGGGCGTTCAATTAGAATACACGCTCGGATGGTTCTTGGCTCGAATTCCGCAACAGATAAGATGCTCCTTCCTGCCCTCCCCCGGAGCCGCCAATGCGTTACTACCTTTCTTGCCTGATGCTGATTGCCAGTGTTTCGATTGTGAATGCCGCCGATGCGGATGAATTCCTCAAAGAAGCCCGTGCTGCCCTGAAGAAGGGTGACGCGGCCGCAGCCCTGAAGGCGGCAAACAAGGCGATCGAGGCCGATGCCAAGAGTGCGGTCGCATTCTACCTGCGTGGAGAGGCATATGCCGCTCAACGAAAGCACGCGGAAGCGATCAAGGACTTTAATGCGGCTTTCGCACTCGACAAGACGCTCGTTGCAGCCATCAATCAGCGTGGCGGCGAGCAGTTCAAGCTGGGGAAGGTCGAAGAATCGATCACCGACTTCGATACGTTTTTGAAGGCGAACCCGAAGGAAGAGCCAGGCCACTGGCGGCGAGGAATTTCCTTCTATTACGTGGGGAAGTACACGGAAGGTGCCAAGCAGTTTTACGATGGCCGAGTGGTTTTCGGGGCGGATGTCGAGAACGCCTTCTTCCATTTTCTCTGTAATGCACGCAAGGATGGCGTCAAAAAAGCTCGCGAAGGCCTGCTGAAGCTCGATGGTCCGGATCGTCGCATTCCGATGATGAAAATCTACGAGATGCTAGAAGGCAAAGCGAAGCCGGACGAAGTGATCGAGGCCGCTGGCAAAGCGAAACTCGATGCCGAGGATAAGAACGAGGCGATGTTTTACGGCCATCTGTACGTTGGTCTGTACTACGAGGCCGACGGAAATGCCGAGAAATGTAAGGAACACATGACGGCCGCGGTCGAGAAGTACAAGATCGGCCATTACATGTGGGACGTGGCCAACGTACACCTGGGCCGCATGAAGAAGAAGTGAACGAACGAAGTACACGTGACGAAGGCTTCCGGTATTTTCACCCCGAACCGCACCTAAACGCTAACCGGACTTGACGTTCGAGCTAGCAGGGACAATACTGCATGGAATTGAGTACAGATGTGTCAGCTGAGGCAAGGGATGCCATGAACCAGGTTCTGCGTCAAGTAGCCGTAATTCCGATGGCAGAGGGTCGTGTCTGCATGGTCACGTCGTCGAGTGGCAAGCGTTGGATCGTGCCGAAGGGTATGATCGACTCCGGCCACTCGGCAGGCGAGGCCGCATTGAAGGAAGCGTGGGAAGAGGCCGGCTTGGTTGGCGTGCTCAGCCACGAACCCGCTGGCAGCTACCTCTACGACAAATACGGCCGAACGCACCATGTGCTGGTCTATGCCATGAACGTAACCGAGACGGCCAACGACTGGCCCGAACGGGACGTGCGCAAACGCGAGTGGGTCAATCCGCTGGAAGCGATGGACCGCACCGAGGAGCACGGCCTGCGTGAGATCATTGAGGCCGTTTGCCGCGTGGCGGTTGAAGCAAGTTAGCCCGGCACCACCATCCGCTTCAAGAACCCAACCGCCCGTTCCATTTCTTTGATGGCATCATCCGTTCGCTCGCGTTCAATCGTGAGCCAGCCGCGGTATTCCACGGATGCCATCGTTGCCACGTAGCTGAGCCAATCCACATCCCCGGCACCTAATGCTACTTCTTGAACCCCGCGACTGACGCTAACTTTTCGGGCGTCTCGAGCATGTGTGTGGGCGATCAGTCGATGCAGCGGCACAATCCCTTTCACGGGATCGAAGCCGTTTGCCAGCATGTTCGCGGGATCGTAATTCACTTTCAGACTACCGACGTCGAACGTGGCCAAGTAATCGCGAACCGCTTCCGGAGGGTCAAAGCCGATTTCCAGGGCGAGCACACTACCCACGCGGTCGCCGTGCCGGCCAAGATCGGTGAGGGCTTCACGGAGCAATCGCGCTCGTTCCGGTTCGTTCTCGCCGGGAAGTTTCGGGAACGGGGCGATCACGATTCTCGCTCCGAACTCAAAAGCCAAAGTCATGACGTTGCGGACATACTCAATTCGTGGCTGCTGATTCAAGGTTTCGTCTAGAGCATGGCGCAGCGGGCAATTCAAGGCGGTAATCTGTTGGTCGAACGTTTTCAACAGATTCTTCAATTCCCGTCGGGCGGTGTCCGCGAGCCGCTCCGGTGCGAAGTCCCCGATCGCGTTGAACTGCACTCCGCCCACGCCCAGCTTTGCGGCCTGGGGCAAGCCCTGCCGCAAGGGCAGGCCCATGGATTCCAACACGACGCCGATTTTCATGGTCAAGTTCCTCGTTCCGTCAGGATGCGAAGCCAGGCTCGCAGGCTGGGACCTTCTTCGCCACGGAACAACACGGACTCACGACGGAATTGCCAGGAGGCCCACGTCAGTGTCAGGCCAACGCAGGCAACGAGTGAGCCGACACCCAGCAACCAACTCCAAACGGAGATCGGCTCGCCGGAGATGGCCAGCAAGTTTTGCAGGATCAACGACAGGCCCGAAACCGGAATCGCACTCAGGAAAGGCGTCAATTTCAGTCCGGGCGTCAGGGCGAACATGCTGAGAGGCAGAATGAGCATCATCAGCGGTAAGAGATAATACTGCCCTTCCTTGGTGGAGCGAGCAAACGCACCCAGTCCCAGGGCCAGCGAACTAAACAGCGCGGCCAGTGGTACCGCGAGCAATGCTGCCCAGCCCAGGCCCGAAAACGACAGGATGGGAGTGGGAAGAAACAGGCCTAACAGGATCGCACCCGTCGCCATCCACAGCAAATTCCACAGGGCCGACATGTAGCTGAACACGAACACCGCCACGAACTTCCCGGCCACGATCTCGGTTCGTCCCGCAGGGCAGATCAGCAAGGTCTCCATCGTGCCACGCTCTTTTTCACCGGCCGTCAGATCGATCGCGGGGTGTAGTGCCCCGGCCATTGTCCACATCACGAGCAAGAACGGCAGAAACTTCACGAGTACATCGCGAAGCTCGTCTGCCGTGCGAATCTCGGCCGGCTTCGAGGCCTGTGGATCGACGATGGCCAGTGGTTCGTCAAAATCGGCGGGCAAGCCACGCCGGGTGAAGCGAACCACCTTCACCTGCTCACGCCAACGGCCGACCACGCCACCAACACGTGTCACGGCCAGCTTGGAAGTCTCGTCCCCATCGCGACCGAGAATTCGCATTTCGGGTCGCTTGCCATTTTCGATGTCGCTCATCACGTTCGGGGGAATGACAAGGATCGCATCGACTTCGCGTCGATCGAGTGGTCCACGATCGTCAGAAGCCAGCACTCGCAATTCCATCTGTCCGGACAGAGCTTCGGTTCGGTGGAATCGCGTCAGGAACTTGCCGCCTTCGATGAGTGGCGGATTGTCCCAGCGACGCTCCGCCTCAACAGCAAGAGTGCCGCCAGCCAACAGTGCTTCCGGATGCGGCTTGACCGGCGGAAGATTTTCTGCCCCGACGATACCGATGACTGTTTTCTGTTCCAACATGCTGACGGCGAACGCCAGGCCGACGAGGACGAACGCGGGATAGAGTAGGGCGGGCAGGACGAGAATGATGAGTAATGTGCGCCGATCGCGAAGCAAATCGCGAATCTCCCGGGCGGCAATCAATCGAACGAGCGAGCGTCGCATGGAGTTAGCTTACGGTTCGACGTAATCCCCGCGACAGAAAGTACCCCTCGCTGCGGTTCACCACTCGAAGGCCATACTTGCGAAGCTGACGCTTTCGAAGCCTTCGGGATGCACGAATCGCCCGTAATGCAATAGCTTGCCGGAGGTCGGCTTGGCAGCCCCCAGGGTTACATAGGTTGGCGGTAGTCCGCAAATGCGGCGGGCATCGTTCTCGGCGGCGATTGTGTCAAAGTAGCCATCGGCATCGGCGGCCGATGCACGTTCGAGCAACAGATCATCCTGGGTTCGACTGTGTTTCAGAATCACATCATCGACCAGATTTTCATCGTCGAACTTGGGACCAATGTGGGCCAGGTCGCCGCTGATGACGTAGCAGATCGACTCGCCAGACTCTGCTTCCGCGAGACGAAGTGCCTTGATCATCCGTGCAACGTCTTCACGCTCGTCAGGCCGGGTTCGGTCGCCCACGCAATCGAAGAACGAGCCGACCAAAAGGGGAACGATCCGGAATGGCCGCTTGCCCGCGAAGGCGAACTGCATGCCGACGACTTCGAGTTCGATCGAGTGCTCCGGTGCATGAGCGAATGGATCGTCGAACAGGCCATCGCCATAGTGCTTCACGATTCGATCAATGTACGCTTGGTCCGTTTCCACACGGCCGAATGGCGAAGTGAAATGCTGGCGTGTCAGAGTGAAGCGATGACCGGAATAGTGCGAGGTGGCAATGATGACGAAGAGCGTGGCATCGGTACGCTCGACCAGTTCCTTGAACCCCCAGCCGAAAGTCACTCCGCCACGCTGATAATCCATGTGGGGCAACAAGACGGCTCGAACCGGTTTCTCGGCTGCAACCCGGCAGCCAGGTTCCCCCGGCAGGCCTGGTCCGCCGTGGGCTGTGAACAGTTTTCGAAGTTGCTTGCTCGCTTTCTCCGGATCGGCATCGTAGCAACCGATGCACGAGGGCGGCCGCTCCGGTTCGTTCAAACGCGTGAGAAGTCGCGGCGATTCGAGATAGTATTCCTCGTTGAGGCCATGCAGGAGGTTCTCGAACGTTTCGATCGGCACTTCGTTGCCTTCGAACATCAAGGCGGATTCTGCCTGAAGAACTGGGAGAGTTTTCTTGCCATCGAAGAGGCGGATGAGATTGAACGCGGCTCGAGAAAGAACGAGTGGACGACCGAGTCGAAACCGATCAGACAGGATAACGGTATTGGGTTCCGAGCCGAGTGCGGCATCGAGACCGTGCCGCAATTTAGGCGTGGACAAATCGGCCATGGAGAGTTGGGACATCGTGTCTCCGTGCAAGTAGCCGCGTTCTGACGAACGCGGCTACAGACGATCTTCCAACCTACGCTCGTTCGGTCAACTCCCAGCCCTTGCGGTACTCACGCTTGATGGCGGCATTGGCTTCCTTGTTGCCGGCCACCTCGAGTTTGACCGAGTCGAACTCGATCTTCTTCCCGGCCTTGATTGCCACGTTGCCGAGGAGAATCGCTTCGGTCAACATGCCTGCAATGTTGAAGTTAGAGTAGGCGATTTCCGGCTTGCCTTCACGGATGGCCCGGACCCACTCGTCCTTCATGCCTTGATCACCCTTGCCATTGATCGGCAACGTCTTCGGCGTGCGATCGCCCTTGGCGAGTTCTTCTTCGCCCGCAACGATACGAAACGCGGAACCGTAATCGTTGGGAGAGAACAGAATCGCCTTGTCGCCGACGATGATCGATCCGCTATCCGCGAGTTTTTGGCCTTGTGGCAGCACCTTCTTCAGCAACTCTTCTGGCGGTAGCACTTTCTTCCCATCGCGTTTGCCTTCGTACCAGAAGAACGAGAGAGCGGCTTGATGTGGCTTGTCGCCTCGCTTGGGATACTCGTAACGAATCTTCGCGGACGACGGGAATGTCTCCGGGTTCACGTCGGTCGCCTCGGCCTCGATCGTCGTCGGGCTCGTCAACTCACAAGCCCGGAAGGCCATGTTGGCCGTATGGCAGGCCATGTCGCCCAAGGCACCGGTGCCGAAATCCAACCAACCGCGCCATTTGAACGAATGGTAGATTCCCGCTTTGAATGGCCGCATGGGCGCGGGGCCAATGAACGCTTCCCAGTCGAGCGAGGCTGGAACCGCATCCTCTCCATCGGGACGCTTGATGATACCGGGGGCTTGTGGCCACACGGGGCGATTGGTCCAGACGTGGATTTCGCTGACCTTGCCGAGAATGCCCTCCTGCACGAGTTCGACCGCACGACGCAGGCCGTTCTCCGCGGAACCCTGATTGCCCATCTGCGTGCAGACGCCGAATTTCTTGGCGGTTTCACGCATCAGGCGGGCTTCGAACACCGAATGAGTCAGCGGCTTTTGCACGTAAACGTGCTTCTTCATCCGCATGGCCGTCACGCTCGGCCAGGCGTGCGTATGATCCGGCGTGCTGACGGTCAGGGCGTCGAAATGCTTTTCCATCTCATCGAATAGCTTGCGAAAATCGGTGTAGGTCTTGGCTCCCTTGAATTGTTGTGCTTTCTTGCCGAGAGTGCCGCGATCGCAATCGCAGATCGCGACGACGTCCATGAGGTTGCCGGCCTGAGAGATGTCGCCATCCCCCTTGCCGCCGACGCCGATCCCGGCCACGCGGAGTTTTTC
>SIAJ01000078.1 GCA_009691845.1 Gemmataceae bacterium | reverse complement strand
GGTCGCGATCAGTGTGTATGTGCTCGTGGCCATCGTTCGCAAGGAACTCAAGAGCAAGCGGAGCCTGAGCGAAATTTTGCAAATCCTCAGCCTGACGCTGTTCGAGAAAACCCCGATTTCTCAAGCGTTTGTTGATGAGAAATCGCAGACTGCCGAAGAGCCGAATCATAAACAGCTATCCTTGTTCGACATATAGCCGGACAGTACTGGGCGAGAAAGGTAAAATAACGATCTGCTACGCGGAACGAGGAGCGGATCGACCCAAGACGTTTGAGTTGAAGGAGGGCGAGAAGACGTTTCTACTCATGCTAAAGAGGATGAAGAAGGAGTAATCCAGACACGATGCCGTCCCGAAAACTTGAGTTTTCAACGCTACTCTTCACTGATCTTCAGTAATACTCGACCGAGAACGTGTTGCCTGTTGGCATTGCTGAGTGCGGATCAGCGAAGATCAGTGTTGTCGTGTTTGAAGGATTGACTGTAACGAGCCTCACATCGAAATCCGTCGATACAGATCGTCCACAACCCAGTGGAACGCCGTCAGGTGAATCGATTCGACAATGCCCATATCATCGAGAGGAACGTGCAGGTTGCCGTGGGCGAGCGATTTTAGCTTGCCGCCGGTGAAGCCGGTACAGCCGAAAGTCTTCACGCCGTGTTGATTCGCCCAGTCCACGGCACGCAGAATATTGGGGCTATTGCCGGAACCGCTGATGGCGATCAACAAGTCGCCGGGGCCTGCGAGGTTTTTGAGTTGTTCGGAGAACACGCGGTCAAAGCCCTCGTCGTTTCCCCAGGCGAGGATGTAGGGGGTGTTGTCCGTAAGGCTCAGGATCTTCAGGCGCTTCTTGGCGTCGTTGTCGAAGTCCTTGCGGTCAATTGTGCCTTTGCCCATGTCTTCGCAGAAGTGCGAGGCGTTCGAGCCGCTGCCGCCGTTGCCGATCACGTAGACATATCGCCCGGCCTCGTACACGTCCCAAATCCAGTCCGCAAGTGTCGACATCTGTGCCGGATCGATCTTGCCGAGTTCTTCACCAACGCGACTTAAAAAGGCCATCGGGCCCATCTGCCTGCCAATCATCCTGATGACTCCATGTAGGACAGGCCTCCCGGCCTGTCGAGATATAGACAGGCCGGGAGGCCTGTCTTACGTAAGGCAATCTTATGTTGGCAGAGCAAATCGTCAGGGCAACCCAACTTCACGTGGAAGAAAACCCATACTGGGAGTCACGCCGGCCAAATTCACCCATCTGGGTGCTGAACAGACGACGCAATCCACTGGGGAAGATCATGTCAACCACTCGTTTTTCGCTCGTGAGTTGATCGCGGTTTAGCATGAGGCCACTTTTGCGGGGTGCAACCCCCGAGCGGCTTCAAGGATGTCTGGAGCAGTAGAAGTGGAGAGTATCGCCTATCGAACGATGCGAACGAGAATCCGAACGTCGGGGAGACGCGGCCATGAAGTTGCTGAAGGAGTCGCGATAGTAGTCCGCACACTCGGTACGCGGATCAATGTGACACGGTGCTCTGCGAGATAGCACATTGACCTTTCGCTTCGTTGAAAGTCGGCACACGGAGTGTGCCGACTACTGTGGATCCACCAGTGCATTACGAATCACCTCAATCGGGTGTAGCGCCTGTCGGCCGGTAAGGTCGCGGATCTGGTGTCGGCAGGATGTGCCAGTTGCGGCGACCATCGCCTGTGGCTGAGCAGCGAGTGCGGGAAGCAACTCTTGTCCGGCAATCTGGACACTCAAATCGAAATGCTCTTTCTCATAACCAAAGGCCCCGGCCATGCCACAGCAGCCGGTGTCCAGAACCTTCACGGATAGGCCGGGCACTTGACCCAAGGTGGTTGCCGAACCTTTCACTCCCACAAGTGCCTTCTGATGGCAGTGGCCATGAAACAGACATTGCTCGCCAGTCGCGATCATCGGTAGTTTGCATTCGTTCGCCACGAGCTTCTGGCCAAGCCACTCGTCCGCCAAGTGAACGGCGGCAGCCACGCGATTCGCGTCTTCGCCAGGAACGAGTTCCGGCCACTCATCCGAAAGTGTGAGGAGGCAACTCGGCTCGAGGCCCAGGATCGGCGTGCCATCGGCCACACGTTTGGCCAGGTCTGCGACTTGCGAACGCACCAGTTCACGGGCCTCTTTCAAGAAGCCCTTGCTGATCATTGCCCGGCCACAGCAAATGGGATTGGCAAGTTCGACGGTGTATCCTGCGGCTTCAAGAACCTCAACGGCTGCCCGGCCAACATTCGGCTCGTTGAAGGTCGTGAAACAATCGTCGAACAGGATGACCTTCTTCGGCACACGGAGTGTGCCTGCTATTTTTCGCCGGCGAAACCAGCGACGAAGATGATTCCACTCCAAGCGTGGCAGCGGTCGCCGACGATCGAACCCCGTAAGGAGTTCCATCATCCAGCGTGCAAGCCGACGGCGATTCATCCAGTTTGCAAATGGTGCGACGGCCGAACCGACGCGGTTCAGCCGATGAATATTCGCAGCCAGCTTGTGGCCGAAGGGCCGACGATGCTCGGCATAGTACGCGTGTTGCCACTCGGCCTTCAACTTGGCCACATCGACATTGCTTGGGCACTCGGTCTTGCAAGCCTTGCAACTCAGGCACAGGTCCATCACGTCGAACAACCAGCGTTCGGCGAGGGGCGATTTCGTGGCCTCGGGGATGCCTTGTCCTGTTACCGCCAGCCGGAGCGCGTTCGCCCGGCCTCGCGTGCTATCACGTTCATCGAGCGTGGCACGATAGGAGGGGCACATCGCTCCGCCTTGCGTTTTGCGGCAAACTCCTGAACCGTTGCAGAGTTCGATCGATGGAAAGAAACCCTCTTGCTTCTCGTAGTCGAACACGACGGGAAGCGAAATAGGCTTGTACTTCGGGCCAAATCGGAGATTTTCCGTCATCGATGGCGAATCGACGATCTTGCCGGGATTGAACAAGTTGTTGGGATCGAACGCACGTTTTACCTGGCGAAATGCCTCATAGACAATCGGGCCGAACATTTTGCGATTCCATTCGCCCCGGACCAAGCCGTCGCCGTGCTCGCCGCTCAGGCTGCCTCCGAATTCGAGGACGAGGCTGGTCACGTCTTCCATGATCCGCCTCATGCGCGACACGTCTTCTGTGTCCTTCAGATTCAGCACGGGACGAATATGCAGGCAGCCGACACTCGCGTGACCGTAGAACGCCCCTTCGGTCCCGTGGCGAGTGATAATCTCCTTGAACCGGGCGGCGAATTCGGGCAATCGCTGGGGAGAAACGGCACAATCCTCGACAAAGGTCACTGGCTTGCGGTCTCCCTTCATGCCGTAAAGCAACGGTACAGCCGAGCGTCGCAGATTCCACAGCGGATCACGCAGGGCGGGTTCAATCGCGGGAACGCAAGCTGTGATTCCATTCACTTCTTTCAGTCGTCGCTGCAAACCGTAAACACGCGAGGAAACCTCGGCAGCTTCATTCCCCGAGAATTCGACCATGAGCAATGCCGCCGGGGATCCTTGAACCGCAGCCATCATGCCTCGGATCCCACGCTGATTCCGAGCGAGGTCGATGAGCATCGAATCGAGCAACTCGACGGCAGACGGCGAGAATTCCAGGCACGCAGCCAGTGCATCCAGCGCCGAGTGGAGGGAATCGAAGTGTGGAACGAGCAATCCGCGATGTTTCGGCAGCGGCACAAGATTCAATACAGCTTCCGTAAGAAAGCCAAGCGTTCCTTCTGAACCGACCAGCAACGGAACAAGGGATTGCTTGCAATCGACCAGGTTGTAGCCGCTCACTCGGCGAAGTATCTTGGGGAATCGTCGCTCGATTTCCTCCGCATTCTGGTGCAGCACCGTTTCCACAGTCCGATAGGCACCCCCCTCGATCGTGCGTTTCGAGGCGATGACCTCCCGTTCGTTCGACGAGTGATCGGAGAAAGTCGCGAGCGATCCATCGGAAAGGACCGTCTTCAACGAACGAACATGGTGGCGAGTCTGGCCATAGACAATCGATCGCGAGCCTGCTGAGTTATTGCCAATCATGCCTCCCAGCGTCGCACGACTGGCGGTTGCCACGTCCGGACCAAACTGCAAGCCGTGCGAGGCGAGCGAGCGATTCAGTTGATCGAGCACGACGCCGGGTTGAACCACCACGGTGTGGCCAGCAGTGTCCACGGGCCCGATGGCATTCAGATACTTGGAACAGTCGATCACCAGTCCGGCCCCGATGGATTGACCGGACAGACTGGTTCCTCCACCGCGTGGAATGATGGGTGTCCGCGTTTCCAACGCGATTTGCACGGCAACGATCAGGTCCTGCTCGGTACGCGGGACGACGACTCCTTGCGGAAGAATCTGGTAGATACTGGCATCGGTGCTGTACAGGCGGCGACTCGTTTCGTCGAATCGGACCTCACCGGAGACGTGCTTTCGCAGATGTGCGATGAGCGAGACAAGCTTCTCGGCACGAAAATCGAGCATGGGGGCATGATAGCGTTTGCGAGATTTCTTGGACCATCGACAAATCGGATGCCTAGACTGGATGGGTTCGACAGATTCGCTGCACCGAATGGTGGAAGAAGCATTGAGCCTCGACCCGCTACGAGTTCAGGCCGCCTATGCTAAGGCCTGCGATGCGCTGCTCGCCCAGCGAACCGAAGCCGGGCACTGGGTCGGCGAACTTTCCGCCTCATCGCTTTCGACGGCCACGGCCATCACGGCGCTTTCCGCGACCTCCGCAGGCCGAAGCGTAAGCGAGGCCACAAAAAAACTGATCGAAGGAGGCCTAAACTGGCTTGCCTCACATCAGAACCCCGACGGCGGCTGGGGCGACACGGTCAAAAGCAAAAGCAACATCTCCACCACGATGCTCTGCCGAGCCGCAATCACGATATGCAGGTCTTCACATACCAACAGCACTTTGCAGAGGTGCGAACAATGGCTCGACATTTACGGCCAGACGCCTGCGGAGTTGGCGGAGGCTGTGCGCCGGCGTTACGGCAAGGACCGCACGTTTTCCGTGCCCATCCTGATGATGTGCGCTCTTGCAGGCCTAGTGCCCTGGAAGGAAGTGCCGCGTTTGCCGTTCGAATTGGCCTGCATTCCGCAGAGTTGGTATCGCTTCGCCCGCATGCCCGTTGTCAGTTATGCGTTGCCCGCACTGATCGCCATCGGCCAGGTCATTCATGCCAAGCGATTCACGGCCAATCCATACTCGCTGATCACTCGCTGGCTCGCGAAGAAAAGCAGCTTGCGCGTCCTTGAGCGAATTCAACCTCGAGGCGGCGGCTTTCTCGAAGCGACACCGCTGACTAGCTTCGTCGTGATGAGCCTGGCTTCGATTCCCAATCGCACTCCCGCTGCGGACCGAGTGATCGAACGTGGCATCGACTTCATAGTCCGCTCTGCCCAGCCCGACGGAAGCTGGCCGATCGATACGAACCTGTCGATCTGGGTTACGACGCTGGCGGTGAACGCCCTGGCGGCAGCGGGCGACCTGGAGTCCCTCGACCGTCGAGACGAATTGGTCAGGTGGCTGCTCGATCAACAGACGAAAGAAATGCATCCCTACACCGGGGCTGCTCCGGGAGCTTGGGGCTGGAGTGACGAACCCGGCAGCGTACCCGATTGCGACGACACGCCGGGAACGATTTTGGCGATCTCCAACTTGACCAGTCAGGGTGGGCGGCTTTCTTCCCCTCTCCCCATTTCGAGGAAAAGGGTCGAAGGAGAGAGGTTATTGCACGCCGAAGCCAACCCCTCCTCCCAGCCCCGTCCTCGAAGCGGGGCAGGGGAGGAAAAAGCGATCGCACTACGAAACGGCACCCGTTGGATGCTGGCCCTGCAAAACCGCGACGGCGGCTTCCCCACCTTTTGCCGAGGTTGGGGCAAGCTCCCATTCGATCGTAGTGGGACGGACCTCACTGCACACGCGTTGCGGGCAATCCGGGAGGTTGATGGCAGCGTCCTCGAAACCGGCTTCACATACTTGAGGAGTCAACAGCGGGCCGATGGGTCCTGGCTGCCCCTTTGGTTTGGCAACCAACACGCACAGGACGATATTAACCCGGTTTACGGGACCTCGCGGGTGCTGGCCGCCTACCGCGACTTGAAGCGGGCCGAGAGCAACGAGGCCCGACGCGGGATCGCCTTTCTGCTCGACGTGCAAAACCCGGATGGTGGCTGGGGTGGAGCAGAGGATTCGCCGTCGAGTGTGGAAGAAACCGCACTGGCCATCGAGGTGTTACTCGATCTTGTCCCACCCGAATCTCGCGGCGCGATCGAACGCGGCATCGATTACCTGCTCGGCCGGGTCCACGACGGCACGTTCGCGGAACCCTCGCCCATCGGCTTCTACTTTGCCAAGCTCTGGTACTTCGAAAAGCTGTATCCCATCATCTTCACCGTCGCGGCATTGGGGCGCGCGTCGCGGCAAGATCGGGAGAAGGCGTATTAGTCCTATTCGAGAATCACCGTCGCACAAGCTACCCGAAGTGCCACTTAACCCACTCCACAAATACAACACTCATATACCCGTAGTCCGTCGAGTATCTTCATGCCAACCGTTTTGACGCAGACCGTTCCCGATGCCCGTGGCCGCTTTGGTCCGTATGGGGGCCGCTACGTCCCTGAAACCCTCATGTTCGCCATCGAGCAACTGACGGACGCCTACGAGTCCGCAAAGCACGACCCCGCGTTTCAGGCCGAATTCACTCGCCTTCTCAACGAGTACGTCGGCCGGCCATCACGACTGTACTTCGCGGAGCGATTAACAAAAGAGGCCGGTGGAGCCCGCATTTTCCTGAAGCGCGAGGACTTGAACCACACCGGTGCGCACAAGATCAACAACGCTATCGGCCAGGCTCTGCTCACGAAGCGGATGGGCAAGAAGCGGATCATCGCCGAGACGGGGGCGGGCCAGCACGGCGTCGCCAGTGCCACCGCCGCGGCACTGCTGGGTTATCCCTGTTGCGTTTACATGGGCTCGGAGGATGTGCGTCGTCAGGAACTGAACGTCTTCAAAATGCGGGCGATGGGAACGGAAGTCATTCCCGTCGAAAGCGGCAGCAAGACGCTTCGCGATGCCGTGAATGAAGCCATGCGTGAGTGGATGGCTACCGTCGAAACGACGCATTACATCATCGGCAGCGTGATCGGCCCTCATCCGTTCCCGATGATGGTTCGCGATTTCCAGGCAGTCATCGGCGAAGAAACGAAGCAGCAATCGCTCGAACAAATCGGCCGGCTGCCCGATGTCGTGGTCGCCTGCGTCGGCGGTGGCAGCAACGCAGCCGGGATGTTCTACCCGTTCGTGAACGACAAAAGCGTCGAGTTGGTTGGTGTCGAGGCCGGTGGTCGAAACAATAAATATGGCGAGCACGCAGCAACCATCAGCCAGGGCAAACCCGGCGTATTGCACGGAACTTTTAGTTACGTCCTGCAAGACGACGATGGCCAAACGGCCCCGGTGCACTCGATCTCGGCCGGGCTCGACTATCCCGGCGTCGGTCCGGAACACAGTTACTGGAAAGACCAGGGCCGGGTGCGTTACACCAGCGTGAACGATGCCGAATCGCTCGAAGGATTCCGCGTTTGCTGCCGGATGGAGGGAATCATTCCCGCACTAGAAACCGCCCACGGAATTGTCGAGACCATGCGGATCGCGGCCGCACGCAAGAAGACGGACGTCGTCGTTCTTTGCTTTTCGGGTCGTGGCGATAAAGATTGTGCTGAAGTCGCCCGCCTAGTTCAAGGTTAATCGGAGTATTCATGTCATCGCAAAAAGTCGCCCTCGTTACTGGTTCCGCCACCGGCGCTGGCCGTGCCATCGCACTTCGTTTCGCCAAGCGTGGCTACGCGGTTGCCGTCAACTACTCGCGTTCCGAGGCCGATGCCAAGGAAACGCTTGCGGCCGTACAGAAACTGGGTGTGCCCGCGATTCTCTGCAAGGCGACCGTGGGGGACGATGCCCAGGTACGGGCCATGGTCGAACGCTGTCGGGTTGAGTTGGGCGGACTAGACGTGCTGGTGAACAATGCCGGCACTACGCACTTCATTCCGCACAGCGAACTCGAAGCGGTGACGGACGATATTTGGGACGAGATCTTCCAGGTGAATCTAAAAGGGGCCTATTACGCCAGCCGGGCTGCGATGCCGTTACTCAAGGCACGCCAGGGGAACATCGTCAGCATCTCATCGGTGGCCGGCTTGCAAGGGCACGGCAGTTCGATCCCGTACTCGGCGAGCAAGGCGGCCATGAACTGTATGACGCAATCGCTGGCCCGGGCGTTTGCACCGGATGTGCGTGTCAATGCGGTGGCACCTGGCCCAATTCTAACTCGCTGGCTGATTGGCCACGAAAAACACGTGGACAAGGCAATCGCGCAGACACCCATGAAGCGAGCGGCCACGCCCGATGACGTGGCCGATGTCGTGGAATTCCTGGCTCTGGGCACTACGCTGATAACCGGACAGGTCTTGGTAGTGGATGGCGGCAGAACGATGTGACGTCCCGGTTTCCAATACCCTTTACTTACGATGGCGGATTTTCGCTCGCATTCGACGCTTCTTGCGACCGACCTTTCGACGGCCCGTGCCACGACGACGTCCCATATACGCAAACTCCTTTGAGATCCACGACTCAACTGTGAAAGGGCAAATGATAGGCTGGCATCGTGCTGCCGACAAGGGAGATCCTGAGTCCGGAGACAGAATCGCCACTTTGGCCCGAAGTTTGGCAGCGGCAGTACGGGGGGCAGGCCAGGGTCGGCGGGATTCCGATCGTTCTAGCCGCCCTTTTGCTTGCCAACTCCGCCCGGTGGTGGATCGTTCAAGATCTCATTGAGACTCTTCGGTCTCTCCACATCGCTAGGCAGTTCTCGCGGAGCCTCCAGGTTCGACGTTTGTGGAACCTGCGCAGTCGGCGAGGAAGGCCACAACAAGTAACCAATGCCAGTAGCGATAATCGAAACACCGAACAAGAAAATCGCGATCAAACCGAAGCGAGCAACCGCACCTGATGTGCGTTCAGGATCCGGTGCGAGCGATGGGCGTGAACGTGAAATACTTGCTGGGCGGGCTATTGCGCCGGGAAGCGGTGGTGGTGCCTGGCTGCCACTGCTAACCGTGAAGGACACCCGGCAATGCGTGCAGTGATACGCTCGTCCGCGAATAGCCGGGGAATACGCGTAGGATTCGTGGCAGTGCGGACACTCGACTCGCTGCGACAGGGTTGTGCTCCGGGTTCGATTCCGTCCCTCGGAAAATTGTACCCGATCATCGGGGAACAAGAAACAGAAACGAGTGCCAGGGACACAAATACAGTGAACCGAAGTACTCACGCCAGGTGGATGCCCTCGCTCAACGGAGTTCTCTGCGAAGAAGGCGTCGCAGTAGTGCCCTTAACGTAGTTGCAGATCACGACACGATCGATTTCTTCCGCTTCACATAATCCCACACCACAAAGCGATCCAGGTCCCGTCCCGCCGTGAAGACTACGCGGCCCTTGGTTGCCTCGGCCATTCGATAAGCGAAACGCACGTCTTCCTCGGACTGATTCCAGCTTTGCAGCAAGAAAATGTTGATCGTGATGCCTTCGCGAGCACACAGATGGGCCTCACGCATGGTCGCGTCCTCAGTCCGCTTGTCGGCCGGATAAAGAAGAAAGAGCGTACTGCCTTCGAAGTGGGCCGTGGGCAGGCCGTCCGTGATTAGCACCATCTGGCGATTGGGTGTGTCCTGGTTCGATAGAAATTTACGGCCCAGTTGCATGGCGTGTTGAATGTTCGTGAAGTGCGGCGGCAGTTGCAGTTCGCTGATGTTCGGGTCGCTCATATCCGCCTTCAGACGCACTACCGGGTCGAAGATCGTCACCGGCTTCGGCATCAGGCCAGGAACTTCCGACACGTGCCGTGGCTTGGCGAAGGTGAACATCTCGATGAATTGCAGAAAATCTCCAGGATACTCGGTGCGGATCAGGCCATCGAGAGCCAAACCCATGCGCTTCACGTTCGCGTAGAGTTCGTCGTAACGCATCGAACCGGACATATCGAGCAGCACACAGGTCGCGGCCTTCGGCGTCACTTGAGTACGGTGAATCTCAATGTCCTCGGGCTTCATGCGGAGTGGCCGGCCCGTTCCCTGACGAATCATGGCGTTGATCATCGAGCCAGGAATGTCCATTTGCGAGACAGTGTCGCCGAACTCATATGGCTTGGTACGTTGCGTTTCGATGGCCCCCTCCCCGGCCACGGCATTGGGATGCCGGCCAGTCTTGGAAGCTTGCATGTCCTCGAAGATCGTCGTGAGTAGCTTAGATTGAAACAGGCGAAAGGCCTTTGGCGAAAGCTGGAAGCCCTTGCGATCCTGGGTAATGCCCTGGCGTTCCGCTTGATCACGCAAGTATTCGTTGATCTGCTGTTGAATCTGGCGAAGGTTGTCCATCTCCTCGCCATCCGTGAACTCGGAAAGCTCGTCCATGTCGATGATGCCGACCTTCGCGTTCTTCTTCGCTTCTTCGATCTGGGCGAGCAACTTGTCGATCGTCTCCAACTCTTCTTTCACCTCGAGAGCTTTCGGAACCGTCATCCGTTCCTTGCCGGTGAACTCGTATTTCCCGGCCAAGGCATCGAGCTGATACTTGTTGCCGAGTTTTTCAACCAGGCCAACGAGCGACCGAGCGAATGGGTCCGTATCGCGGCCAACAGCGTAGCACAGCTTCTCCAAATCGTGGAGTTGCTCTTCCTTGACGGCCTCGCGAAAACGCTCGGCCAACGTCTTGGGCGGCAGCATTTTGTCGGCCGATTCGTGGAACTGCTTGCCGGCTGCTTCCTGGGCTGCGGTCGTTTCGTATGTCGCCAGGATTTTGCGTTTGCGTTCGCGAAGAATCTCGGCAATGGCTTCCAGGCTCGGCCCCAGGCCACGAATCTGCGACGGGTCAATGTGAACCGCGTTGGCCAACTCTGCTTCCGTTAGTCGCCGGGTGTTGCCGTAAAAGAGCAAATGCTCCATCGCGGCCGAAGCCATGTCCGGCGGCGGAGCAGACGGCGAGGGGAAGTTGAGAGGATCGTAACCGAGATAGGTGTGGATAATCCCGCCGAGTTCATCCTTGGTGTTCATCAAGTAGTCCGGTGCGAATAGCCATCGAAACACAGGCACTGTTCATTCTACTCGGGTCCTCAATGGCTGATAGCCCCTAACGGCAAGGCGATGTTCAAAAGCATGTAGCCAGTCAGAATGACCGCGAAGGAGAGCCGGTCGAACGCACGCGAGACCGCATGCGCCTCACGAATCGTATAGAGGTGAAGCGAGATGGTGGATTGCAAAACGGTGAGAAGGATCACCGCGATGCCGACGCCGTTGACGATATCGGCGAGTGCCAGGACACCAGTGTCCGGCACCATTGACGAAATCACATACGCATTAGCAACGCCGGCGAACAAGGCACCGACGCCGAGCCCGAATCGCGGATCGACTTCGGTGGGCCGAATGAAGAAGGCCAGCAGTGCTAACAGCACCGCGATGTAGAGTGACTGAAACAGCTTGAAGTACTGTCCCCAGCCCGATCGTTCGATGCCGACGCCCATCCGCAATTGGCTGTAAGTGGACTTGGCTCCCTTCTGTAATCGCGGGTCGCCACGGGCGGTCTTGTACGAATGCGGTTTCTCGAGCACCACAACGGGTTTCAAGTCGTAGGCCGGGACCTTGACCCGTGAACTGACCGACGACCCTTCCTGGTCGGCCACGAACAGCACTTCGCCACGCTGATGGCCGGGCAACTCGACAGCAATGATCAACAGATGCTCGTCGCACGGGAAACGTCGGATATCAAAAAATTTGGTGATCTTGGCGACTACTCGAAATCGCTGATACCGCTCGCCCTCGATCGACTCGTCTTCCTCCTTCTCCCGACTATCGACCGTGCCGTCCACAACTTGGAACTCTTCGCAAGTCTTGAGAGTGTCCCCACCCCAGCGAAACCAGATGTAAAACTCGACGGTCCAGCCTACGTCCTTCACGGACAACTCAAGAATGCGATCGACGTAGATACCGACTGTGACGAGGGTAGGGCGAGCGTCGGCAGAAAGCATCCGGTCAGCGGAAGTGACGCCTGGCTCATCGGCGGCTGGGTCCAGGCGGGCCGCATGTCGCCCGGCCGCAGCCTGCTGGTTGGCCCGCATAGTTTGAAAGAGGTAAACACCAGCCAGCGCAAACAAAGCCGAAAGAACAAGGCTTCAGGCAGCCAACAACCGACGAGCCCGGCGGGAGAGAGTTTCCGTTTTTGGGAGGTCGTTGGACACACTCGTAAGGATACGAAGGCACTCCCGTCCGATGCAAGTGAAGGTATAATAAACGGGCAAAAACGTGTTAAACCCTGCGTGCACTCATTCCTGCACAATTTCCACGCCACACAAGATCGCCCCGCGTTTGCCTTCGGCTCGGAACGAGATGCGGAGTTCGTCGTCGACGCGCACGCCGGTGAATTCCTTGACGACTGTGTGACGTGGCTTGCCAGCTTCCTTTACGGCGTCGAAATCGTCCAGCACTCTTCTGCCCTGCAAAGTCACGTCCACCAGGCGTTCGCCGGGCTTCAGGTCGTCGGGCTCGGCGAAGAAAAGTCGCACCGTGTAGTAGCGGTCGGCCGTTTCCTCGGGCAACAGTGTGATGGCAACCGACTCCACGCCGCTGACACCGGAACACGTGACCCAGGGAAGTTCGCCGGTGGTCTTCGACTGATGGTGCCGGAAGTACTCAATGTTCTTGCCCGTCACATGTACGGGAACGGCCGGTGATGCTCCGCCCACGCCCGGATATTCGAGCCACAATGTTCCATTCTCGGCCTTGCGATCGCCGGGAGCGCCGAAGTTGATGCCGACACGTTCGACGACTTTACGAGTACCTCCTTTGCCGTAGAAGGTCCATTCCTCCGCGTCGGCCATTGGGACCATCGCGATCGAACATTGATTCTGGTAGGAGCAGGTGCAGGTACGCGTATAGTCCGGAGCACAGAGAATGCCGTCGGCCACGATGAGGTTGTTCGTGCAACTCGAACGGAAGCCGCCGAAATTACCGGTGCCGCCATCCCCACACAAGTCGTAAAAGCCGGCAGCCCCGGAACGAAACGTGAGCAGGTGCTGCGACGCGGCCGGCGTGTTGCAGCCGTAGTTCCGCGACCAGACCCATTCTTCCATTGCGCCAGAGATTGGATCGCGTCGAAGGGTTGGCTTGCCCGTCAGGAGGTTGCAGGCGCCTTGACCACGCAGGATCATCTCGCCGTGCAACATCGCGGGGCCGACGGCTTTCTTGTCGAACCAGAGTTCCTTGCCAGTCGTGCCAATGTAGGCCCTCATGCCGGTCGGTTCGTCTGAAAGCGTATCGCGAGCCACGCGGCCAGCTTCGACCAGCACATCGTGTTTTTCGGAATACGAGAGCCAGGTGCCAAACGTCTCGGTCTCGTCCGTCCAAAGTTCCTTGCCGGTTGCAAGGTCCCAGGCAAGGACACGGGGCAACGAAGGAATTTCTTCGTCGGCACGCATTTTTGCCAGTCGAGCCGATGAGAGTCGATCGATGGCGAACAGCTTGCCATTACCCGCACAGATCGTGTTGTGCCGAAACCCGAGCCTGGCCGTGGCCGTCCAGAGCAATTTACCCGTGTGCCGATCGAGTACGGCAAGATACCGGCTCGACGAATACAGGTCCGCAGAGGAGAGCTTGAACAGTTTAGCCGGGGATTTTTCCTGCTTCTCATTCTGAACGTTGAACAGTGGGTCGGCAGCGCCAACGAGATAATCGCCGACGACATTCAGATGTCCCCACTTCGGCGGCTGTAGCTCATCAGCAACTTTCGGAAATCGAAATTCAGCTACTCGCTTGCCCGTCGCCGGGTCGAGGCGAATGCATGAAGTCTTGTAGGCGACATAGATCCCATCCGGAAGAGAGATGTAATTCGAACCGCGAGCATTCGCCCCCGGCTGATGGGCGGTGTTGTTGTAAAAATCGCCCAGTCCTGGCAGCGGCGATTCCCATAGCAATCGTCCGGTATAGGCATCAACGGCGCGAAGCAGATCCATGCCTTCGACGATGATTCGTCCGCCAACGACCTGCGGTTGCGGGCCGTGCCCGTGTCGCGGAAGAATGCCCTCGTTCGTCGTACCACCAAACCACAGGACGCCGAGCGGGGCCTTCACGACGGAATCCAGCGACACCCGTGTATTCGCCGCATCCGCATGTTCGTGAGTCCAGGGTGCCGAGCCGGGCAACGAGCCTTCACGAACGATGAGCACGCCGTTCTCGACTTCCGTGATGACGGCTTTGGCCAGTCCCTCCGCAGCGATGCGGTAGGCCGGAATCTTCGACTTGGCCAGTGGAATGAAGAGGGTACCACCATACGGCCGCAATGATTCGAAGGCACGCGCGAGCCCTTCTGGCTTCCCCTCGGGCGCAACCATGAACGATGCGAGATACGGCGGCAATTGGAACTTTCCGGGCTCGCCGACGTGAATGGAACAACGATCGCCATAGAGATTTTCGGCATTGAGTTCCTCGCGTGCGGATTTCACACGAGCGGGATCGGCATCGATTGCAATCACGTGCAGTTTCGACGAGCGAATAAGTTGTTTCAAAAAAGGAACATCAGCCGACCAAACGACCGCATAACCCTCCAGGTTCCCAGCGTGTTTCAGGATTTCACGGGCAGTGAAGGGCAATGCACTCGCCTTCGCTTCCACCTTCATCGGCCGAGGCAGGTTGAAGTCGACCGTCGCACCCTCGCCTTCACCAAAGCAATAAATGCGCCCTTCCTTCGTCGAGACGAACAATCGATCGTCCGCGGCGACAATACTGAGTGGAGTTCCCTCGATCTCCGCTTCCCATGCGAATTCCGCGTCGTCGAGAAGTTCTTCCGGCAGTGGCAGAGCGAACGCCCCGATCTTGCCGGCACGGCCCACATAAAGACGATTGCCGGCCAAGATCATCGCCGTCACCCCCGGGAGTTTGACGACCCCATCGATCTGCGGCTTCCACTTGTTCGGGCTGGCTTCGGCACTCTTCAAGTCGAGCGCCCGGACTTCGTTCGCCTGATGAACGTAAGCCATGTCCTTCGTGGCAACAACGATTGGCGAAAATGCTCCAAGATACTTGCCTGACTGCGTGGCAAAGGCACCTGTCCCGTTGAAGAACACCTTGCCTGCCACCGCGACCGTATGGCCGCCACCCTTCTTCGAGTTCTCGTTCAGAAGAAAATGTTTTTGTCGGCCGGTCTTGCGGTCGTAGGCGGCTGGGATTGATCGGCCACCGGGTATCAAAAGTAGATTGCCGGCAATGCTCATCGGCCCTTGTGGTGCAACTCCGGCAAAGGAGTCGGCCGAGTGCGGCTGCTTGATGTACAGCGAACCATCGCCGTCGTTGGTCCAGATGACCTTGCCCGTCTCCGTGTCGAGGGCGTGAATGAAGACGCCCATGAACGGCCAGATACTGGCCGCGAAGTAGACCGTGCCATCTGCAACGACCGGGGCACCACGAGCGGGCCATGTCGAAATGAGCCGATCGTTGCCAAGAATTCGCCGATCGCTTGGGCCGCCCCGGAACTTCCAGGCCACAGTGCCAGTTGCGGCATCCAGGCAGTAGAGATGTCCGTCATCCGAGACGACGTAGAGGTGGTTTGAGTGCCAGAGTGGTGCGAAGCGAATCGGGCCGTCAGCCTGGAATCGCCAGCGTTGTTCCCCATTGCGGGTGTCGTAAGCTGTGATACTGTCCGTTCGCGAGGAGCCGACGAAAAGCATATGCCCGACGACAATCGGCTCGTATACCGCATCGAACGGCATCATCGGCTGATCGGGCCAGGCCGGCTTTAACGCCGGAAGAACAAGCTTCCATTGCTGCTTCATCGCAACCGGCAAATTGTCCGGCGACGCGCCGGTGCGTTGGCCATCGTGCCGCCAGGCTGGCCAATCGCCCGCAAGGGCATTGGAGAGCAGCGCACAGAGAACCAAGACGGCCAAGCGTCCGGGACAGAAACTAGGCATGGAATTGCCGGGAAGAAGTATCCGCAATGCAGATAGTCTTTGTACGGTCAGAACGACCATCAACGCAAGCTAAATCCGCGGGCTTGACGAAAGTTTCTTGATAACACGAACCGTTGCGCAGGGGGTAGGGATGACGCCACGGATTGCCGTCGTACAGCATGGGGACGTGCGGGAGGCCCGCCGATTGCGGGCAACGGGTCAGCCGCACACTATTATGGGATGCGCTATACCAGGGGTTCTTGGACGAATGGATGTCCGGCCGGCCGCATCTAGTCATCGGTTTGAACGCTCCTCGCTATCGCGAAATTGATGGTGATGGTGTCCTTCTCGGCTTGCCGGAACCGGCAGGTTTACCTGGTGAACGTGGAACGGCTCGCCAACTTCGCTGGGCCTATCGGATTGCCCGAGAACTCCGGCTCTTCCGGCCGACGCATTTCTAGTTGCGAACCGGCTCCCTGCTCGCGGCCACGCTCTTGCGTCTGGCACTTCGCCATCGCTGGCACACGCTGGCCATGTTCGCGGGCTTCTTTCCGAATCAGCGGCCGTACGATCGCTTGATCACAGCTCAGGTCGTTCGAAGCTTAAACAATCCGCTCGTGTTCGCGGCTGGGAATCATCGGCAACCTGCGACGGACTCGATGATCGAGGCGGGGCTTTTTCCCAAGAAAGGAATTGCGTGGGATTACCCGCTGGCCCGAGATCCGGCTGATTTTCCGTCCCGAACGCTCCAGCCCGGACCAGTCGAGATCGTCTACGCGGGTGCAATGAGCAACGCGAAAGGCGTTGCCGATCTGATCGATGCGGCGATTGCACTGAAGCGTGACCGGCCCTGATCTCCCAGCGTTCGAGAAGCGAGTGGCAGGTAGGGGCGATACAATCCGTTTCCTTGGCCGCGTCGGCAACGACGAGGTCTTTCGCCAGATGGCGAGTGCCACGTTCGTCTGCGTGCCGAGACGCCATGCGTTTGCGGAGGGTTTCCCTCTAACTCTCACGGAAGCCCTGACTGCTCACACGCCGATCCTGGCCAGCGATCATCCTGTGTTCACCCGTGTCCTGAAGGATGGAGAGGGGCTGAGATATTTTCCTGCTGGGAATGCTGCAGCCTTGGCGTCACTCATTTCACAGTTAAGTGCAGAACCCGCTTCCTACGAATTGCTCTCGCGTCGAACGACCGAGGCCTTCGAGAAACTTCAATGTTCCATTCGCTTCCATGAAATCGTGGCGGCGTGGTTGCCCTACTGATTCTCCAGACTCAGGCTCTCAACCTGAGCGAATCCGCATGCGCCCAGCTTGAAACCGAGCTACAAACCCATCCCCAAAGATTCACTCGCACGTCCTCGGGCACCTGGGACATGGCCGCCAGTTACGCGGGCCGCACCAAGGTCATTAGCACAACCAGCAGCACGGGATCCTTGAGCCTCGCGGCCACGCCTTCGTGGAGCGATTACTCAGCAACCATGTGGATGATCTTAGCCGATATGAATGGTGGCCTGGGAATCTTGGGACGAGTGATCGACAAGACTCACAACTATCCACTTGAACCGAACAATAACGACGACTGCAAACGAGTTGGCTCCGCGATGGCACGGCCTGGACGCAACTCGCCATCTCCTACGCGGCCGGCAATCAAGCTGCTCGTCTACTGCACCACCGTCACTGCCTCTTCCACCGCCCTTGGCCCCAGCAATTTCTCCACATCATCGCGGTCCAACTCTTCACGCTCGATCAGTGCGTTCGTTAGCAGGTCCAGTTTGTCGCGGTTGTCGGTGACGATTTGAAAGGCTCGTTCTTCCGCTTCTCTCAGAATGCGTTGAATTTCCTCGTCGATCAGCCTGGCGGTGCCGTCGCTAAAGTCGCGGGTTTCGTGGAGTTCCTTGCCCAGGAACGGATGGTCTTCGCCAGAGCGATAGGCGACGGGTCCGAGACGCTCGCTCATGCCGAATTGCGTGACCATCATGCGGGCCATACGGGTCGCTTGCTTCAGGTCGCCAGCGGCACCGGCCATTGACTCGCCGAACACCAATCGATCGGCAGCCCGGCCACCCATCGCGGTTACCAGTCGGGCCATGAACTCGCTCTTCGACAAATCGATGCGGTCTTCATCGGGATGGTAGAGCGTGACGCCGGCCGCCTGGCCGCGTGGCATCACGGAGATTTTCCAGAGTGGATCCGCTTTCGGTTCCAGCCAGGCCGTGAGCGCGTGGCCGGCCTCGTGGTAGGCAGTCCGACGTTTCTCGTCGGGCGTGTGCGTTCCTTCTCGGCGTGCCCCGAGAAGAATTCGCTCGGCAGCCTTGTCGAAGTCGTCGGCGTCGATGCGTTCCTTGCCGGCCCGGGCGGCGTGAATGGCCGCCTCATTGGCCAGGTTCCTGAGGTCGGCACCGCTCATGTTGAAGGCCTTGCGGGCCACGCGTTCGAGATCGACGTTGTCCGCCAGCGGCTTGTTGCGAATGTGAACCTTTAGAATCTCGACACGCCCTTGAACCGTGGGACGATCGACGGTGACGTGACGATCGAAGCGGCCGGGGCGGAGCAGGGCGGAGTCGAGCACATCGGGGCGATTCGTGGCCGCGATGACGATGACGGCCTCGTTCGGCGTGAACCCATCCATCTCGCCAAGGATCTGGTTCAGCGTCTGTTCGCGTTCGTCCGATCCACCGCCGACGCCTGCGCCACGCATTCGGCCGACGGCATCAATTTCGTCAATGAACACCAGACACGGGGCCGTTTCCTTGGCGGTGCGGAACAGGTCGCGAACGCGGCTAGCACCGACGCCGACAAACATCTGAATGAATTCCGATCCGTTGATGGAATAGAACGGCACCCCCGCCTCGCCGGCCACGGCACGGGCGAGCAGCGTCTTGCCCATGCCGGGTGCTCCGACCAGCAAGATGCCCTTCGGCACCTGGGCACCGAGACGCTGGAACTTCTCCGGGTTCTTGAGAAACTCGACGACTTCCTGCAATTCACGCTTGGAGTTGTCCATGCCGGCCACATCGGCGAAGCCGGTCTTGTTCATCGACTTGTCCACTCGCCGGGCCGAGCTTTTCGTGAAGCTGGACGCGAAGCCGCCGCCCATCGGGTCGCGCATTCGCGGCAGCAGGAAGAAGAAAAACACGACCAGCAATAGCATGGGCAGCAGAAAATAAACAACCGGCCCGACCCATTGTCCCTGGTCTTCTTCCGTCATTACCTCGATCGGCTTCACGTCTTTCGCAGCAATTGCGGCTTTATTCGCGGCCAGATCCTGAGCAATGATCTTTGTCAAATATTCGTGTAGGTTTTCAGTCTTGGGCACGACGGTCGAGAAACGGCCAGCGTTCAGTTCGAGGTCCTTGAGGGCGGGATCATCCGGCTTGCGAACCTCGCCGACTGCTTTGCCGGAGCCGATGAGATTGAGCTTGGCGATCTTCCCTTGCTCCGCGAGATCGAGGAACTGGTTGTAGGTGATTCCCTTGGGCCCGGAACTGAAAACGAGATACGCGAAGAAGGCCACGAAGAGCACGGCACCGACGATGAACAGGCCAGCGAATAGCGCACCGGGCCGACGCGTTTGCGGGCCGTCGGAAGGACGCTGCGGAGCGCCGGGCGGAGGCGTTGGTGGGGTAGACGGGTCGTTCAAGGAAGCCCGGTGGTTCTTACGAAAGGAATGGGCGTCCTTGCGGAACGCCCAGTGAACATATTCTACGCGGGTCGTTCAATCTCTCCTCGTAGCCCGCAGACTCCGTCTGCGGGAGGTCGGCACACGGAGTGTGCCGACTACGTTGGTTTAGACCGCAGGCTCGTCCGTCTTCGGAACTTCCTTCGGCGGCTCAACTGGCTTGACCGGCTCGTCCTTCGTCTTGAAGAACGCCTCTAATTCCGCGAAGGAGCCGAGGGGAGCCTTGCCAGCCAACGCGTCGGTGGAAAGTTTGGGCAGCGCCTTCGGCTTCGATGGCTTCGGCGGCGGAGCAGGTTCCGCGGGTGTCTGCGCCGAGAACGACGGCCGTGCTCGCGGCTGGAATCGGGCCGATCGATCTTGCGGCGGCCGTTGCGGAGCCGGGCCAGCCGGACGTGCGGGACGCGGCGGTTGTGGCCGTGATTCTTGTTGACGCGGCGGTCGAGGAGGCGGGGCCTGAAACGCGGGTCGCGGTTCCGGCTTGCGCTCCGAACCCGGTTGCACCATCGTCAGCGAAGCACGCTTGCGTTCTTGATCGACTTCGACCACCCATACGGAAACGACATCGCCCACGCCGACGACTTCGTGCGGGTTCTTGATAAACTTGTTTGCCATCCGGCTGATGTGGACCAGGCCCGTGTCCTTCAAGCCAATATCCACGAAAGCTCCGAACGGCACAACATTCACCACGGTGCCTTTCAGCTCCATCCCAGCACTGAGATCTTCGAGCCGCAACAACCGGCGTTTGAGCACCGGTGGCGTGCGGCTATCGCGAAGGTCCTCGTAAGGAAACGAGAGGGCTTCCAGCACATCGCGAACCGACGCTTCGGAAGTTTCGAATCGAGTTGCGATGTCAAGTGCGTTCGCGTCGCGAAGCTGGCTCTTGATGCGTGCATGCTTTTCCGGATCACGCAAGTCGGCATCGATGAAGCCGTTCTCGGCAAGAATCTGGCGGGCGAGGGCGTAGCTTTCGGGATGAACCCAGGTCGAATCGAGTGCGTCGTCCCCGCCGGGAACTTTCAGGAACGCGGCAGCCTGCGTGAAGCGGGCGGGTGTAAAGTTCGGCACTTCGAGCAGTTGGTTCCGCGAGCGAAAGGGGCCTTTTTCCTTACGGTATTGCACAATCTCTTGAGCAGCCGCTGGGTTTAGCCCGGAAATGTGACGCAACAGCGACACGCCGGCCGCGTTGACATCGACACCCACTTCGTTCACACACGATTCGACCACTTCGTCGATCGATTCCTTCATGTGCTTGGGTCGAACATCGTGCTGATAGAGACCCACACCCACATGTTGCGGGTCGATCTTGACCAGTTCCGAAAGGGGATCCTGAAGACGACGACCGATCGAAATTGTGCCGCGCGTCATGCGGTCGGTGTTCGGAAATTCTTCGCGTGCCACTGGGCTTTCCGAATAGTCGGCAGCACCAGCCTCGTTCGCGATGGCATAGGCCAGGTTGGGAACCGCAGGCTGCCCGTCCGTCGGCGCTTCCAGTTCGCCGATCAGGTCCGAAACGATCTGCTCCATCTCGCGACACATGGAACCGTTGCCAATGGCGATGACGGCCAAGTTGTGCTTGCGAATCAGCCCGGCTAACGCGGTCTTCGCTTCCGCCACCTTATTTTGCGGCGGCAGCGGATGGACGGTCACGTCTTCGAGCGGCGTCCCTTTTTCGTCGAGAGCAACGGCCTTGGTTCCGGATCGCGTGCCTGGATCGATGGCGAGTACCCGCTTGTTCCGCAACGGTGGCGTAAGCAACAGCGAGCGAAAATTGCGGGCAAAGATCTCGATGGCGTGGCCCAGGGCCTCCTCCATCAGTTCCTTTCGAATCTCTTTGTCCAAACTCGGCAATACGTACTGAGCCAATGCTTTGTCCACGAGCGGCTCAAGCAGGTCGCGGTGCGGGTGCTCGGCCAGATTCAGATTCGAACGGGCAGCCCCCTTCACGTGGTTGCTATCCCAATCGAGCCGAACTTGCAGCACGCGTTCCTTTTCGCCACGATTCACGGCCAAGATGCGATGAGGCGGCATCGCCCGCAAGCCTTCCACATAATCGAAGTAATCGCGGTACTCTTCCCCCTTGCGCTCGTCGACGCGGGGCTCGCGTTTCGGCCGTCGTGGCGGCGGAGGCGGTGCAGCCACCACGGGAGCAGGCGGCGTGGCTGGCGTTTCGCCCTCGGCGGCAGGTGCGACAGCCTCGGCTGGCGGGGTCTCAACAACTGGTGCCGGCGGCGGCGGTGGTGGTTCCGGAGGCTTTGGCAGTTCGGGTTTCGGCTCGGCCTTGCGGGCGACAATGCGGCCACTTTCCCAGAGTGCGAAGCGAACCGGAGCGCGAACTTCCGCGGATTCGCCAATAAGTTCCGTCAAAATCAGCTTGGTGCCCGCTACCACGTCCTCGATCGAGTTCAGCCCCTTGTCGGGGTTGACCATGCCGGTCAGAACTTCGGGCAGATTGGCCACAGCCTGGTCGCGAGTCCAGATCGCTCGGGCCAGTGATTCCAGGCCCTTCTCGCGAGCATCGCTGGCTGGCGAGCGTTTCTTGGGCTTGTAGGGAAGAAACAGATCCTCAACTCGCTTCGCGGTCTCGGCAATGTGGAGAGACTGCCGCAGTTCGTCCGTGAGTTTGCCTTGAATCTCAAGCGACTTCAGGATGGTCTGCTTCCGCTCCGCGAGTTGCCGAAGGTCGGCGACGCGATCGCGAATAATGCGGATGCGGTTTTCGTCGAGCCCGCTCGCGCGTTCCCGCCGATAGCGGGCGATGAACGAAGGGGAATTCCCTTCGTCCAATAGTTGAACAGCCGCTTCGACCTGCACCTTGCGCAATTGCAAATCCTGGGCAATGCGGGACAGATCGAGAGAAATCGCGTCAGAAGTGTTCGACATGTGGCGGGTCACTACGAGAGTCCCAACGCCTCAAGCGCGGGAAATACGAAACCTGTTGGGATATGCTACGGTCGCAGGGGGGTTAGGCCAAGGGAGACGGTGGCAATGGCTCATTCCGGGGATCCGGAATTATTTGGAGGCAATCGCTCGCTAGTCGGTCACATCAGCGGGCGATCGTCGCCAGATGCTTCAAATTTCACTCTGAAAACCGGACTGGCTGCTGACACACGGCTCGCCTGAAGTGAGCCCGCGATTCCAGCCACGAACAGCCAGGTGGCTCCAGAGTCGAACGAGAGAGCCACCCCACGCACGATCAACGCGACCGCGACGAAGGCTCCGAACATCGGTGCCGCCAGTTCGGACCATGGGCCATTTCGGGCCAAGGCCATACGTCCCAGATTCCAGGCCCCGGCTATCGCGAAGGCAATGAGCGCGAGCATGGGCACTCGGTAATTCGGCTTGCGAAAGAACTGGTCTGCAAGGAGGACGAGCACGATCGCCAGGTGAGCGGATCGGGAAACCGTCAGAATGCCCGCGAACACGACGAGAAGCGGTGCGAATCTTCACCACTTTGGAGCCTCGCCTCGACCAGCAGCCCGGCCGGCCACGAGCAACCAGGGCAAGGTCAGTGCCAGCAACAAGCCGAGATAGAACGGATGGTTCGCGACTCCCTGGGCTCGCTTCAAGCCCCCAACGAAAGCCTTCACCGTTATCCAGCAAGTCCCATTTCTTGCCACTGACGACGGCAAGCAGATTCACTTGAAGCAGGGATTCAACGATTGCGAAAACGCCCAAAATGGTTGCCAGCAGCACAATGATCGGCAGACTTCGCTTCATCTCGGGCCAGGCTTCCACGCACAAGCGGCCGAGCAAGTAGGGGAAAATCCAGAATCGCAGCAGTTCAAAGATGGTGCCCGGAATGAGTGTGCGATTTGCGACTTCCGAGATGGTCGCGGACAGCACGATGAAAATCAGCAGCAGGTCAAGCAAAACCCAGCGCGTGCGAGTTCCCGCGAAGGGGCGAAACAGAGTAGCCGAGACAGTAGCGAGGCCAACTCCGACGATGGCACCCAAGTCGACGGAGCGGAAGGAAAGACGGAACTAGGCCAGAACGGCGAGCGTGGCAGCAAACCAGGCGATGCGCATGCCATCGCGGTAGCCACGCTCGGACACCACCAGCAATGTGCCGATGAATGCCAGGAGAAACGCGGCCCAGCCCAACGCCTCGAGCATCCCAGACTCCTTCCGGATTGACGAAGGCGAATTGTAGCACGTGCCGGGGTGTGCGCCCAACCCAACTGACGTACAACAGTTATTCGCATACGGCACGGCCAAGGAGGGTCGGTTGTCCCGCGTTGGTGTGGTCGCGATCGGTCGCAACGAAGGAGAGAGGCTGCGACGTTGTTTGCAGTCTCTCGATCCGCACGCTCACCCCATCGTCTATGTCGATTCTGGCTCTACGGATGGCAGTCCGAATCTGGCCCGCTCCATGCACGTCAAAGTTGTCGATCTCGATCTGGCGACTCCCTTCACTGCTGCACGGGCACGAAATGCCGGGTTCGAGCAACTGTTGAAAACCTCGCCGGAAATCGAATACGTTCAATTCGTGGACGGCGATTGCGAGGTCGATTGAGGCTGGTTGTCGGCCGCGATTATTGCCCTCGATGCAGATGCAAAACTGGCCGTCGTCTGCGGGCGTCGCCACGAACGGCATCCCGAGGCAAGCCTCTACAATTTGCTGTGCGACCTCGAATGGGACACGCCAACCGGCGAGGCTCTTGCCTGCGGCGGGGACGCGTTGTTTCGCGTCTCCACACTTCACGACGTGGGCGGTTATCGCAACAATCTCATTGCGGGTGAAGAGCCAGAGTTGTGCGTGCGACTGCGGGCCACTGGCGCAAAAATCCACCGGCTTCCCATCGAGATGACTTGGCACGATGCGGACATGACACGCTTTCGCCAATGGTGGGCACGCAACGTTCGGGCCGGCCACGCGTTTGCGGAAGTCTCTCGTTTGCATCGAGGCAGCCCGCCCGGAATCTGGCGACGCGAGGCGCGGAGCAACCGGATCTGGGGACTCGTGATTCCGCTACTGGCCATAGGACTGGCTTGGTTCACCTGGGGAATGAGTTTCGCGATGATGCTTGGCTACCAGCTCCTGATGTTCAAAATCTACCGTTGGCGGCGCAGGCGAGCAGATGTACGACGCGCGGCGAGAATCTACGCGTTCTTTTGCGTGCTTGGAAAATTCCCCCAGTTGCTCGGGCAAGCCAGATTCACACGCAATCGGCTGCTGGGTCGAAAGCATCGGCTGATCGAATACAAGGCCCCACGGGTAAGCGAATGAGAATCGCGCATCTGACCAATCAATACCCGCACGTTCGCCATACGTTCATTCGACGTGAGATTGTCGCGCTCGAAGCCCTCGGCGTGGAAGTGCTACGCTTCTCGATGCGTGATTCAGGCCGCGACGCGGTCGATCCTGCCGACCAGAGCGAGTACGGCAAGACTCGGGCGTTGTTGAACGTCGGGAAGGTCGCTTTGCTGTTCGCCCTACTTGCAGCATTGTTGACACGGCCGTTTCGAGCGTGGCGTGCTGTCTGCCTGGCGGTCCGCTTCGGCCGGCGTGCGGATCGTGGCGTGCTCGTGCATCTCGTCTATCTCGCCGAGGCGTGTGTGTTGCGAAAGTGGCTAGCGACGGCGGGTGCCACGCACTTGCACGTACACTTCGCCACCAACCCTGCCGCAGTCGCCTTGTTCTGCAAGATTCTCGGTGGCCCGAGTTACAGCATTACGGTTCATGGCCCCGAAGAATGGGACCGGCCCGAAGCGATTTCCTTGAAGGAGAAATACGAGGGTGCCGCCTTTGTTGTTGCCGTGAGTGATTTTGGACGGTGCCAGGTTTATCGGTGGACAAGGCCCGAATTTTGGCCGAAGGTCCATGTGGTTCGCTGCGGAGTCGATGATGCATTCTTGAAACGCGAACCGGAACCAGTTCCGGATACGAATACGCTCGTCTTGATTGCCGGCCTCGTGGAGCAGAAGGGCCATCTGCTCTTGCTGCAGGCACTTGGCATAGTTCGCGACCAAGCGAGGATTTCCGGATGGTCTTCGTCGGCGATGGACATTTGCGACTCATTCTCGAAACCGAGGTTGCACGCCTCGGGCTTACGGATCGCGTTCGATTTGCGGGTTGGCAGAGCAACGATCAGGTTCGCGAACATCTTCGCGTGTCGCGAGCGTTAATTATGCCGTCCTTCGCGGAGAACCTCCCCGTGGCAATGATGGAGGCACTTCCGATGGGCCGGCCAGTTTTGGGCACTTATATCGCAGGCGTGCCGGAATTGATCGATTCAGGCGTGAACGGCTGGTTGGTCCCGGCAGGCAACGTGAAGGCCACTGCCGAGGCTATTCTCCGCATTCTGCGAACCCCGGTTGAGGAACTCAGCGGCATGGGGCAGGCCGGGGCCGAGCGTGTTCGGGCTTGCCACGATGCCAACAAGGAGGCGGCTCGACTTCGCTCGCTGTTCGTGGCAGTTGGCAACCAAATATCACTACTGTCCCGTTAGAAGTCGAACAGCGACAACTGTTTATGGCGAGGCTCGACTGAATCCGGCTCTATTTTACTCGACAATACCGAAAAAAGCGGTGTTTTTTCAAACAGACTGAGGCTCAAAATTTGCAGAATTTCGTTCAT
>SIAJ01000017.1 GCA_009691845.1 Gemmataceae bacterium | reverse complement strand
CCGTCCTGATGACGATCTTCCGAACCCTCAAACGCCGCAGCCTCGACCCGCTCAAGACGCTGACGGAATCGCTGCGAACCGCCATCACTACAGGCCAGCTTCCACCGCTACCCGTAAAAAACGCTTCAGCCGACTGAAGTGTTACGAATCTTCTATGACAAGTAGTTTTTCCTTGGTTTCCGTCAGATTCTCTTGCTATGGCGAGCAACGATAGGTCGCTACTGAATACAGTGGAGGCTGAAGTCTCAAGCAGAGCAAATCCCCGCTGGAAACAAAGTGGGCGAATGATTCCTCAACTACCCTCGCGTCGAGATGTACTAGCTGCCGCAAGCGCTGCGGGACTTGCCACCGTCGCCCCCTCCATCGCACGAGAACCCACCCCCATGAAATCCTTCCTCCCTCACGCCAAGCCCAACGAAATCGGCCTCGATGCCAAGCAATTGGAAGTCGCCTACGATCTGCTCGAAAAGTGGACTACGGGCAAGGACGCTGCGGTGGCCAGCGGGGCGATTCTTGTCGGTCGAAACGGCAAGGTTGTGCCGCCGCGGTTCTTTGGCAAGCAGAGCCCGGAGGCCGATGCGCCGCCGCTTCGCAAGGATGCCATGTTCCTGATGGCCTCGATTACGAAGCCGATTACCTACATGGGGGGAATGTTGCTGGTCGAGCGGGGCCTGCTCAACCTGAACGATCCCGTTGCTCGCTACGTTCCGGAGTTCAAAGGGGGCGACAAGGAACTTGTTCTCGTGCGGCATCTGTTCACGCACACCTCGGGCCTGCCGGACATGTTGCCGGACGATCTCAAGCTGCGCAGCAAGCAGGCTCCGCTACAGCGATTCCTGGATGGGGCGATCAAGGACACGGAATTGCTGTTCAAGCCCGGCACGAAGATTAGCTATCAGAGCATGGGCACCGCGATCGTGGCCGAGATCATTCAGCGGCTTTCGGGCAAGTCGATCAGCGAGTTTCTGAAGCGTGAGATCTTCGACCCGCTCGGGCTCGCGTCGATCGGCCTCGGCTCAAAGGGTTTCGACCGCGAGCGGCTGGTTCGCGTGCAGACGCCCGAGTATCAGACCGATGCGAAGTCGAACTGGAACAGCGAATACTGGCAACAACTCGGCGCACCCTGGGGCGGCATGTTCAGTTCAGCCGAGGATTTCGCGGTGATCTGTCAACTCTTGCTCAACAAGGGAACCTGGGCCGGCGTGCGCTTGCTGTCATCCGCTAGTGTGCGGGCGATGACGACCAATCGGCTACTCGAAGAACCGGCCTTGCCGGAAGCCGAAGCGAGAACGAAGCCGTGGGGCCTGGGCTGGCGATTGAATCACCCGGCCACATCGGAAAGCTGGGGCGACCTGCTCGGCAAGGAAGTTTTTGGCCATACCGGTGCGACGGGCACAACGGTCTGGATCGACCCGCAAACGCAAGGCTTCTGCATCCTGCTGACGAACGCGGTTCGCTCGAAGGCTCCCTGGCGGCTGGTACATCTGTCGAACGTCATTGCCGCCGCGTTTGTGTGAACTCGAGACGGGGTCACAATTTTGATCGCGATTGCCTACAGGCTATTGCATGAGAGCGATGCGAGCGTCTTGCCGTCCGGCGAAAGGGCGGGATTGTTCGGCAAACGAATCGGCTCACGGGCCGCGGCGGGGATGACGCTGAGTGAGAGAAGAAGACGGAGTGAACGAGTCACGGTGTGTGCTCCAGGGATGCAGGCTCAATGAGTACGGTTATAGGCGAATCGAGTCGTATCTTGTCGACGCTTGGAAATCGGATTCGGCTCACATTCAGGGTCCTGAATCCAGATTTGTATTCTTGTCCAGATGCCTTTAGCGAAAGTCGAGCAACTCGCACTGCAGATATCGCTTCGTTGATAGTCGAGTCTTTCCTCGCGGTTTGCGAGGATTTTATTGCACTTGGAAGCACGGCCTGGATTCACCGTGTGGAATTTCGCACGGCCCCTGGAAACTCGTGCCACGGTCGAACGATCCGACTGAGTCGCGGGCGAAGTTCGCCTTGAGGGATCCGCTGTCCTACTCATCCCCTCGATACGGCTTTTTCACCTTGAACAGTTCCAGTCGCTTCTTGGCGGCGTCGATGTCCTTAATTGGCATGTCGCCGGCCTTGATGGCTTTCTCCTGCCATTCGACGGCCTTGGTGAAATCTCCGGCTTCCGCATAGGCGGCTGCCAGGGTATCGAGAAAGCCGCCACTCTTGTGCTGCGTCAATTCGCACGCTTTCTTAGCATGTTCCACGGCCCGTTTGCCATCTCGGACTTTGTCGTCCGGAGCAGTACTCAGCAGCCAGGCGAGGCCATTGTTGCCGATGGGGGAATCCGGATTGAGTTCGACCACCGAGGCATAATCCTCGGCTGCCTTCGCGAAATTCTTCTTTTTGGTGTGGGCCATCGCGCGATTGCGATAGGCAACCTCGTTCTCGGGCGCAAGTTCAATGGAAGTACTGAAGTCCGAGAGGGCCTCGTCGAGTTTCTTCAATTCCATGTGGACCAGGCCGCGATTGGAGTACCAGTGCGGCGCTTCCGGCTGCAGTCGGATGGCTTCCGCGTAGTCCTTCAGGGCTTCCTCTGATTTGCCGTTACGATGCCGCGCCCAGCCGCGGAACGCATACCAAGTGCCGTTGTTCGGATCGGCATCCAGCATCTTGGTGTAATGGTCGACTGCGTCCTTCAGGCGAACCATATGATCCTTGTTCACCCAGATCTGCTTCCCTTCCTGGTTCAGCATTAGCTTGTTTTTTTCGTCCTTCTCGACGCGGTATTGAATCGACCTCAGGTTGCCGTTCGGCGTGAAGTTGCCGTCGGCTTCTTTCTTCTCACACACCGTGCTCGTTTGCTTGATGAGCACCCACTCGCCGACCCAGTCGTTCCGCTCGGGAAGGGCCGGGGCCATCACGGTTGTGGATAGTGCGAGCGAGGCAAGGAGTTCGATTCCGATCATGGTATGCTCCGGAAAGGTAACTCCGTTAGAATAAGCGTTCGGACGGTCCCCTGCAATCGGGCGTGACGAATCCTGGCGTGAAATCGGGACACGACGGGTAGCCGAGCGCGATTTGCTACGATAACCCTTTGGCCCACATCGAGACGGTCTGCGGAGGTGTCCCATGAAGTGGGAAGGTCGCGAAGAGAGCAGCAACGTCGATGATCGCCGCGGGAGGTCGCAAGGCCTCATGGTGGGTGGGGGCGGGATAGTTGTTGCGATCGTCGCCCTGATATTCGGTCTCGATCCCGGACAATTCCTCGATCAACGCGGAGGGCGTGGTGGTCCGGAGGAAGAAAAGCAAGCCAAGTTTTGCAAGGTGATCTTTCACGATACCGAGGTGATCTGGGAAGAGCAGTTTCAGCGGATGGGCAAGAAGTATCAGAAACCGACGCTCGTGCTGTTCTCGGGTCACACCCAGACAGGTTGCGGAGCGGCGGACGCGGGCATCGGGCCTTTCTACTGCCCGGCCGACACGAGCGTCTGTCTCGATCTTTCTTTCTTCAAGGTTTTGGACGAAGAATTGGGCGCTCCAGGTGAGTTCGCACGAGCCTACGTCATCGCCCATGAGGTTGGTCATCACGTGCAGCGTTTGCTGGGTTACTCTGCCCGAGTCGATGAAGCCCGCCGAGGGCCGAAGGTCGAGGCGAATCACATGTCCGTGCGACTTGAATTGCAGGCGGATTACCTGGCAGGCGTCTGGGCTCACCACGCGCAGAAGAAGTTTAACTTCCTGGAAAAAGGCGACGTCGAATCGGCCATGAACGCGGCCGCGAAGATCGGCGACGACCATCTGCAACAACAGGGCCGCGGCCGGGTGCAACCGGACACGTTCACGCATGGCACTTCGCGTCAGCGACAACGCTGGTTCATGGTAGGCTATAAGACTGGCGACGTGAAGCGGGCGGCGGAGTTGTTCAGATTGGGGTATGGGCAGCTTTAGTCTCAGCACACGCGACTCGCGTGTTGTGGTTGTGAAAATACAAGCACGCGAGCCGTGTGCTCTACGGAAATCATGACGATGAAAATCGCAGACATACGACTCACCGGCCTCGCTGGCGCCACCGTCGAGGGCGGCTGGGCCGAGGAACTCGTTCCGCAGGATAATCTGCACACAGTCGTCGAAGTCATTGCCGATGATGGCCGCGTGGGCATCGGCAGCGCCATGACGAGCCGGGCCCTCGTTGAAGGGGGCGTGAAACTTCTGCGTCCGTTTCTGATTGGGGAGCGAGCAGATGAGCCGGCCCGCGTGAGCGAGAAGTTGCGACAGAACACGTTCTGGCAGGGACGTGGCGGAGCGGTTGAACATGCCATCAGCGGCATCGACATCGCCCTTTGGGATTTGTTCGGCAAGATCACGAATCAGCCGGTCGGCCGGCTTCTCGGCGGCATGTACCGCAACAAGATCAAGCCGTATGGTTCGCTGTTGTTCGACGAGCCGGAACCTCTGCGCGAAAAATTGCGGCAAGCCGTGGCTCGCGGATTCCGAGCGATCAAACTCGGCTGGCGTCCGTTTGGTCGCCGGGATGCGAAGTTCGATGAGTTGCTGATTCAAACTGCACGCGAGGCCATCGGTCCCGGCGTGGAACTGATGGTCGATGCCGGTGGCAGCGACGCCTATTGGCCGCACGGCTACAAGTGGGCGGTGCGAACGGCACAAATGCTCGCCGCCTACGACGTCGTCTGGTTTGAAGAAGCGTTACCGCCGGATGATCTCGCGGGATTCATTGAACTGCGACGGCATTCGCCGGTGCCGATTTCGACGGGCGAGGTTCTCACCCGGCGACAGAGCTTTTGGCCATTTCTTCAGCAACATGCCGTGGACATCATTCAACCCGATTGCACCAAGTGCGGCGGGCTCACCGAAGCGTGGCGAATCGGCTGGATGGCTTACGAGCACAACATTCAGATGGTGCCGCACGGCTGGAACACGGCCATCGGCCTCGCCGCCGATTTGCATCTCACGGCCGCGTTGCCCGTTGCAAGGTATGTCGAGTTTCTGACGCCCTCGCCATACATGGACAACCTGGTTACGAAACCAATGAAGCCCGACGCCGAAGGTTTTTTGCACGTCCCGACTGGCCCAGGATTGGGCATCGAACTGGATCGAGAAGCGATGAAGGAATTCTCGATGTAGACGTGGTGAACCGGCAAGATAGACGTGCCCGACAAAAGTCGATGTTCCGTCGGAGCCGCGACCGTAAAGGAGCGATTTCGCTGGGTCGCTCCCTTACGGTCGCGGCTCTGGACTCCCGAACATATCTGTACCGTCCAGCCACAGAGTGGCTGCCGCATCGCTCGGCATTCGCCAGTCACCACGAGGCGACAGACTTACTGAGCCGACTTTTGGGCCGTCGGGCAGGCACGAGCGTTTGAACTGGTTCGCGAAAAAGCGGGTCAGGAATACCCGCAGCCACTTCTTGATTTCATCGGCCGCATAAGGCCGATCGAACTTCGCGAACGAGGCGAGATAGAGAATTTTCTCGGGCGTCGCTCCATAGCGCAGGAAGTGATACAAGAAGAAGTCGTGCAATTCGTACGGGCCGATTGTGCTTTCGGTCGATTGGGACTTGCCATCGCTGGTCGTGGGCAACAGTTCGGCTGAGATCTCTGTGGCCACGATGTCCAGGAGTGTCTTGCGAGCTTCGCCGTCGAACTCATTCTGGGCTGCCCAGCGCACCAGGAACTTGACCAGCGTCTTGGGAACGCTGATGTTCGGGTTGTACATGCTCATGTGATCGGCGTTATAGGTACACCAGCCGAGGGCCAGTTCGGACAGGTCGCCGGTGCCTACTACGAATGCCGTGTTCATGAGCAAACTGGTTCGCGCCCGTGCCTGCACATTTTCGAATGTGAGATCACTACGCTGCTCGGCCGGAAGCGAAGTCAATTTCGCGTTGAGCCCTGCCACATCGAGCTTTTCCAGAGCGATGCCGAAAGGAGCATGGCCCAGGGCCTTCATCTCGTCCAGGCAAAGTTGCCGAATATCCACTTCGCGAAAGCTGACGCCGAGCGACTTCATGAGCGACTTGGCATTCGCGAGCGTACGATTCGTGGTGCCATAGCCCGGCATCGTGAGGGCTCGGATTCGTTCGCGACTCGCCCCGATTCGATCGAGAGTCTTGCACAGAACCAAAAGGGCCAGCGTTGAATCGAGCCCGCCGGAAACGCCGATCGCAACGGGGGGCGTGCCGATCTGCTCGAGACGGCGACCCAATCCAGAGACTTGAATGTGGAAGATCTCGTCGCAGCGTTCGCGCAGTTCGCTTTCGATCGAAGGCACGAACGGATGTGCGACAACCAGGCGGGCAAGAGAAACGCTGCTAGGCCGTTCGGCAAGTTCAAACTCAAGTCTGCGATATTCTTGCTTCAAGCCTCGTGTCAGGACCGCATCGCCAAAGCTCGTGGTCTGCGAGCGATCCATCCGCAAGCGATCGAGATCGACATCGGCCATTGTGAGGTGATCGTCCCGTCGAAAGCGTTCGGATTCGGCAAGCAGGGTTCCGTTCTCGGCAATCAAGGCGTGGCCGCCGAAAACCAGGTCCGTGCTGGACTCCCCCGGTCCGGAGGACGAGTACACGTAACTCGCCAGGCACCGGGCCGACTGTTGCACGACGAGCGAACGCCGATAATTCGCCTTCGCAATCGTCTCGTTGCTCGCGGAGAGATTCAGACACACGGTCGCGCCGTGAAGGGCCTGGAGCGAACTAGGGGGCACGGGGCCCCACATGTCTTCGCAGATCTCTATGCCAATCACGCAGCCTGTCACGTTCGAGCAACGAAAGAGCAAATCCGTTCCAAAGGGAACCGGCTTGCCGAACAGTTGCACGATGTTACTGACAACAGTCGAAGCCGGTGCAAAGAAGCGTGCGTCGTAAAATTCCTTGTACGTCGGCAAATACGACTTGGGAATGATGCCCAGCACTTCACCGCGATGCACGACGGCAGCGCAATTGAAGACTTGATCGTCGATGACTAAGGGCAAACCAACAACCATCACGCCCTTGAAACTTCGAGCCGATGCCGCGGCAATTCCTTGCAAGGCCTCGAGGGCCCCCGCTTGCAAGGTGCGTTGAAAGAACAAGTCTCCGCAAGTGTAGCCCGTGAGACCCATCTCGGGAAAGACGACAACATCGACCGACTCGTTGGCAGCGTGATTCATCAGGTCGATGGTTCGCGTGGCGTTGAAGCGTGTATCGGCCACCCGAAGTTGCGGGACGGCGGCGGCGAGTCGGACGAAACCGTGACGGGGCATAGTGTTATGATTGTACTGCAAATACAGCCCGATGACGTGATCGCAAGCCGCGACGCTCAGGCTTTGCAGGGCGGAGCATGGGCGTGACAAGGATCACACAATGACCGGCAACCCCAAGGTGGAGGTCTCCTTCGCATCCACCAGTACCGGCAACTTGACATGCCCATCGCGATAAAGCGTGTTGTAAGCACAAAACGGCACGACATGTCCGCTAGGCAGGATGTGGGCCAGGCAGCACTTCATCACCCGGCGCGTGTCGAACGTGTAGGCGTCCAGAAATGCCGTAAGCGTGACACGGAAGACGTCGGCCCCGGTCAATTGTTCCGCGAGTGCTTTTGCCGCAAAATCATCGACGACACCCGGCGAACAGCCTTCCGGGCCGCAGCCGCAATTGCCCGAGGCATCAATGGCACGCGAGATAATCTGCTTCGCCCGATTCGGAGTGTAGACGATCGAGTTGGCGATCAGGTCCATGTGCTTGGTGACGTCGATCATCCGAGAGACCGGGATCGGCGTGCTTCCACCGCGATAGATGTAGGCCATGAGATGGCAATTCGGATGCGCACACGGCAGTGGATAGAAGTCCGTTTCTTCCAGAAGGTGATTGGTTTGCGACACCAGGGCCTTCGCGAGATCGGGCATGGTGACACGGCGTTCCAGCTCGGCCGTCGGCAGATGTCGGCCACAATATGTCGCGAGTTGATAACTAACGCCCCGAACACTTGGCCGCTCCAGCCCGAATTGCAATACCCGGCCGACCTCATGCAGGTTTGTCGTGTGCTCCACGGTGCAAACGAGCGTGCAGCGGATTCCGGCTCGTTCCAGGTTGTCGAGCGCCTTCAACTTCGTCGCGGTCAGCCGTTCGCCTCGGAGCTTTTCACTGGTCGCATCATCGAAACCATCGAACTGCAAATAGATTTCGAGCCGATCCTTCATCTCCGCAAGCTGCTTCACCAGATCCGGATCGCGTGCCAAGCGGATGCCGTTGGTGTTGATCATCACCACCTGGATCGGCTGCTCGTAGGCATAGCGCACCATGCGAACGATGTCCGGGTGCAGCGTCGGCTCGCCTCCCGAGAGCTGCAACACGTCGGCCACGCCTTCGAGATGCACGTAACGATCAACCATCTTCGTGTAGGTCGCGAAATCAATGTTCGTGCCGCCCGGGCCTGATTCCGCGAAGCACATCGGGCATTTCAAATTGCAATTCGAAGTGACTTCGATGAGCCCGATGCACGTGTGTTGCTCGTGCTCCGGACAGAGGCCGCAATCCAGCGGGCAACCCTTGTCGGCTTCCGTTCCATAATGTCGTGGCGTGCGGGCGGGCTGATCGTGTTCGTGGCGGTCGTAGTAGGCGACATCCGACGAAACGAAATCCTCAAAGGTGCCGTGCTCCGGGCATTGCTTGCGGAAGTAGACGCGTTGGCCGCGAATGATGATCTTGGCATCGACCACTCGGCGACACTGCGGGCAGAGCGAACGCGTGGTACCACGAAAGACGTAATCGCGAACGTTCAAGCGTCATCTCCCGGATAGCATCACGGCACACACGACTGCGATCAGAATGACGATGGCAAGAGGGACCAGGATGAACAGGATCATCAGAATGATGAATACCTTCAGGAGCGGGTGCATGCCGCTGCGTCGGCGGTCGTCGTAGTCAGCGCGTGGCCCCGGATCGTCGGCATCATCCATCGCTGCGGACGGGCGGTCCAATCGCGCTAGCAATGGAATCGAGTCGGTAGCTGGAGTCGCAACTGGATCAGGCTCCGCCTGCGCTGGTTCATTTGTCGCACCAGGTTCAGGAGGCTTTTCGGCTGTGACGGGAGATTCGCTGGGAACCGGGGCCGGCACCGTGGTTTCCGAACTGCTTGCAAGTGGTGGCGAATCGACAATAGCCTTGCAATACGGGCATGCGATAGCCCCCTCGGCCTTGATCAGCTTCCACGTCCCGTTGCACTTGGCACAAGTCAGGTCGAGTGGTTCCATGGCCGAACCTGTGAGATGTCTCGGGGCCTGGAATCAGTTTACGACTCATTCGCAACGCAGGGTCACCCGAAAAACAGTTCGTCCTCCGTCTCGATACCAGGAAATTGTACCGCCGTGTGCCTCGGCCGCATGTTTGGCGACGGCCAGCCCAAGACCAATGCCCTCGGGTTTGCCGGTGACAAAAGGCTCGAACAGGCGTGCGGCCAACTCTGGTGTCGGCCCAGGCCCCGTATCACTGACTTCGACAACGGCGTGGTTAGCCTTGCTTCGGAGAACGACTTGAACTTTCCCTTCCGTGCCGACGGCATCCACGGCATTGCCGATGAGATTGCTGAAGATGTCGCTAATTTGGCCCGGGTCTCCCTGAATGCGAATCTCGCTCTCGGGCAGGTCACAACGCAACTCGATTCCTACATGTTTACAACGTGGTTGAGTGAGTTCCACGACATCCATGAGGACCTGAGTCAGCAGGCACGCTTCTCGCTTGGCATCGTTGGAGCGTTCGAGGTCGATGAATCGGCGCAGGTTGGCTTCCATCGTCGCCAGTTGCCGCAGGGCGACTTGCAGTGCTTCCGCGTCCTGATTGGCATTCTCGGCCAGGAAGACTTGCACGGCGAGCTTGGCCCCGGTTACGCCGTTGCGAAGTTGGTGGGCCAGCCCTGTCGATAGCTGGGCCGTGAGTCGAGAACGCTCGGCACTCGCAACGGCTCGGTTCAAACGGTCAAGATGCTCGGCCATCTCATTGACCGAAGCGGAAAGATCGCGCAACTCGTCGTTCGCTTTTGGCAGCGGCATGGGTGCAAAATCCCCGGCCGCGATCTGCCGGGTCCGTTTTTCCAACGCTCGTATGCGGCCAACCAGTCGTTGACCGATCCCGAATGTCAGGCCCACCGCGATCAAGCCGAAGAGCAGGCCAATGAACGAAGGTCGCTTCGCGTCGGCGATGGCCTCCTCGAGCAAGGCCTCCGGGTAAAAAATGTACACCACTCCTCCCGCATGGCGATGTGGCTCCTTTAACACCAATCGGTGACAACGAAACTCCGTTCCATGCACGCGAACAATCGGACCAATTCCCTGGTCGTCGATCCCCTCGAAGATTTCGTCGGAGGGAACGTCGATTTGTTCCCCCCCGAGTGTGGTGAGTTTGCTACCCTCCGAGCTCACGAGCAAGAACTCCGCACCAGACAGGCTCTTCATCTGTTCAAGAACAGGCCCGGTGAGCGGAAAGTTCGCGTTGCTAAGCGTTTTCGAGACGTTGCGAACCTGGGTGGCGACACGCTCCTCCTCTCGATGGGCCGCGACCCGTGCACTCCAAAGGCTGGTGCCTACGACGCCGATCAGGAGCAGGCCAAGTGGGACCAGCAGGCGGTAACGGATTCCGAAACGCATGGATTGTTTCAACTTTCAGGTTTCTAGCTTCAAGTTAGAACCACACCGCGTGCCAAGTGCCTATAATCGTGGATTGTGTGTGAACTTGAAACTTAAAACTTGAAACCAACAGGAGTTTGTCGTGGCTGTGAACGTGGCGGTGGTAGGCGCGACGGGTGCCGTCGGTGATCTGATTCGGAAGGTTCTGCACGAACGGAATTTTCCTGCGAAAACCATCAAGTTTCTCGCCTCGGAACGGAGTGCGGGAAAACCGATCGAGTACGGCGGGAAACAGTACATCGTCGAGGCCATCCGTCCCGAAGCTTTTGTGGGAATGCAGATCGTTCTTTCCAGCACGCCATCGAATATCAGCAAGGAATTCAGCCCGATCGCGGCCAAGCAAGGTGCAATCGTCGTCGATAATTCGTCCGCCTGGCGAATGGACCCGGACTGCCCGCTCGTAGTCCCGGAGGTGAATGCGGACGAACTGAAGAACATCAAGAAAGGCATCGTCGCCAACCCGAACTGCGTGGCGATTCCCCTGTGTGTCGCGTTGAAGCCGTTGCACGACATCGCGAAAATCAAGCGAATCATCGTCTCCACTTATCAGTCGTCTTCTGGAAAAGGTGCGACCGGCCTGGTGGATTTCGAGCAGCAACTCGGCTCGTGGATGAAGGGCGAAAAGGTCACGCCTACCGCCCATCGCGGACAGCTGGCGGGGAACGTGATCACCCTCGATTGGACCCTCGACCCCAACGGCTACACGGAGGAAGAGAACAAAGTCGTCAACGAGACCCGAAAGATTCTTGGCGATGCGACTCTTGCGGTCTCGCCGACCTGCGTCCGCGTCCCCGTGCGGATTGCGCACAGCGAATCGATCAACGTTGAGTTCGAACGGCCGATCTCGGTTGAAGAAGCGAAGGCGGCGCTGGCGAAAGCCCCGGGCGTCATCCTGATGGACGAGTTCAAGGGCGAATTCCCCCAACCGATCCACGCGGCTGGCCAGGACCACACATTTGTTGGCCGAGTGCGAAAAGACCACGGTTGTCCGAACGCTCTCAATCTCTGGGTCGTTGCCGACAACCTGCGCAAAGGGGCGGCTACCAACGCCGTTCAGGTCGCGGAGGAGTTGGTACGGCGAGGGATTGTAGGATAGGCAAGCGGAGTCCGCGTACGGCCCTGAGCTTGCCGCAAAGGTGACGATCATGAACTCAGTTTCCGATTTCGAATTGAACCAAACACGCCGGCAATTCTTCGGCTCGACGGGCATTCGCCTGGGTGGCGTTGCCCTCGCCATGCTCGGGGGCGAACGTGCCGCACGCGCGGAAGGTGCGAAGCCGCATCCGGCACTGGCTGGGTTTCCTCACCATAAGCCGACGGCCAAGTCGGTTATCTATCTGCATATGAACGGCGGGCCGAGTCAGATCGACCTCTGGGACTTTAAGCCAAAGTTGCAGGATCACTTTGGCAAAGAACTACCCGAAAGTATTCGCAGCGGTCAACGGCTGACGACGATGACCAGCGGTCAGGGGAAGTTCCCGGTCGCTCCTTCCAAGTACAAGTTCATTCAAGGCGGCAAGTGCGGCACGTGGGTGAACTCGGAACTTTTGCCTCACACCGCGAAGATCGTCGATGACATTGCGCTCGTGAAAACGGTTCACACCAATGCCATCAATCACGACCCGGCCTGCACCTTTGTGATGACCGGCAGCGAAGTGCCTGGCAAGCCAAGCATTGGCTCCTGGCTCGCGTATGGGCTTGGCAGCGAGTGTGACGACCTGCCCGCGTTCGTCGTGTTCACGCCGCGATTCCCGGTCGGGAGCAACGGGCAAGCACTGTTTTCGCGCATGTGGGCCAGCGGTTTTCTGCCAACCAAGTACACGGGCGTCGCGTTACGTGGCACGGGCGATCCGGTTCTTTATCTGAAGAACCCGGATGGCGTGACCGGCCAGGATCGACGCACGATGCTCGATGCCTTGAACAAACTCAATGCCATGGGCCTTGACCGCCTGGGCGATCCCGAAACACAGACGCGGGTCGCCCAGTACGAGATGGCGTATCGCATGCAGTCGAGCGTTCCCGAACTGACCGATTTGAGTAAAGAAACGAAGGAGACGCTCGAACTGTACGGGCCGGATGCAACCAAGCCGGGCACATTCGCGAATAGTGTGTTGCTGGCTCGCCGGCTTGTGGAACGAGGCGTGCGGGCAGTGCAGATTCTGCACCGCGGTTGGGATCAACATGGGGCGTTGCCGACCCAGCTTGGCAATCAATGCAAGGACACGGACCAGGCCACGGCCGCACTCGTCACCGATTTGAAGCGTCGTGGCCTGCTCAATCAAACGCTCGTGGTCTGGGGCGGTGAGTTCGGCCGCACCGTTTACAGCCAGGGCAAACTGACCGCGACGGACTATGGCCGCGATCACCATCCCCGGAACTTTTGCATGTGGATGGCTGGTGGCGGCGTCAAGGGGGGCATCGTTCACGGCCAAACGGACGACTTCAGTTACAACGCGACCGAAAACCCCGTGAATGTGAACGATCTCAACGCGACCATCCTGCACTGCCTGGGCATTGATCACAGCAAGTTCACATTCAAGTTCCAAGGCCTCGATCAACGCCTGACAGGCGTGGAAGCGTCCAAGATCGTCAAGGCGTTGTTGGCTTGAGCGCCGATCCCGGCGGAGCGCACCGGAAGGCAAAAATCTTGTCGCGGATCATGCCGATCAAGCAATCGGCATCGCCGGCGTAGCAAAGCTTCATCCAACCGTGCCAACTCGTGTGCGGCGGAATCGCGTTCGCCGGACGAATCTCGCTCCAGGTGTTCTTCTTCGGATCATAGCTAAACATCCCTGATGGCTGCTCCTTCTTGCTGAACACAGCCACCGTCACGAATATCTCACGCTTGGAATCGTACGCCAGTTGCGATTCATAAAACGCGGTCGGCCCTTCCGCGAGCTTTTCGATGGTCTCGGTCTTCGGATCGAAACCGAACAACTCGCGGAACTCGCGGGCTTCCCCTTTTTGCCAGGCGTCGAGCCGACCGCCGCCGATCAGCAACATGCGTTTCTTCGACGGGTCGTAACAAATTGTTCGGCCAAACGAGGTCCGTTGCGGCGGGCTCTGCTTGGCCTTGCGCCATTCGCCCTTGCTCAGATCGAGTATCCAGATCTGCCCATTGTTCCCCGAGTAAACGAGCGACTTGATGTCGGGGCAATACGCCATCGCATCATCCAGATGGTTGACTGGATACGGCTTCGACGGGATCGGGGCCCAGGTATTGGTTTTCAAGTCGAGACGCCAGGCATTATCGCACTCATCGTGGCCGACGAGTTTCTCGGCCTTCATGACCGTTTGATTCGCGCCGTTGCAGATGAACACGCTTTTTAGTTCCGGCACGTAATCGAAAGCGTGATAGACGTGCCGCGACACCGGTGTCGGTTCCTTGCCGTTCTCGGCGAGAGCGACCGTTCGATAGCCGCCGGTCTTTGTGTCGATCTTCGCCCAGTTGTCGATCTTGACTGGCGAAAGCGTGGCCTTCGCCGGATCGAACGCAAACAGGCAATTTCCGTAGATGGTCGTGCCACCATGCTTCTTGTCGTGCCAGCGGTCATAAAAGAGAACGCGCTTGTGGTCCGGATCGTAGGCAATCTTGTTCCAGCCGGCACTGACCCACTGGCCCTTTTCGCTCAGATCGGCGGGCTGCACGGTGGTGTATTTGAGTTCGGTCCAGCTATTGGCGGGGAGCTTGGCAAGTTCTTGGGCGTGGCCAGTCGCAACCAACGTGGCCAACAGGAGTGTGAGCAGGTGGCGCATGCAGGACCTTCGATGGAGGCAGACTCTTTGAGTTCAAGGATATGCCAAAACGACTATCGGGAAGCAAAGGCTTGCAATTCCGTGCCCAACCGGGAGAATTGATAGAGGCTGTTTTCAAACTAGCCCGACGCGTAAGCGAGGGACGCCCTCGCTTACGCGTCGGGCTAGTTTGGGAAGTTGCGAACAGTTTTTTGCCGGTTTTCAACCCGCCAGAACGGATCAATACCCAAGGGCGATGCCAGATGTCCCACTTCCGCTCCCAAAGCTGGCTGATCAGTCGGCGGCACGCTCTCCGCGGGCTCGGGATCACGATGGCACTCCCATTGCTCGACTGCATGCGGCCATTGCTGGCCGGCGACAAAGCCGTGCGGCCGAGACGCAGCGTGTTCATCTACCTGCCCAACGGCGTCAACACAACCGCGTACGAGATGCCCACGTCCGGGGCGGATTACAAACTCTCGAAACCGCTCGCGGCACTCGAAAAACACCGCAAGGTCATCACGCCGATTAGCGGGCTGCATCACCCGCACGGTTTGGGCAACCACCACAACTGCAGCACCATCTGGCTGACGGGCGGCAAAATTGGTCCATCGGAACGCAACACGATCTCGGTCGATCAGCTCATGACCCAGGTGACCGCACCGCAAACGCGCTACTCGTCGATCGAGATGAGCAATCAGGGGCACTCGCTGGCTTACAGTGCTGACGGCATCCAGTTACCTGCCCAAGCGAGTCCCGGCGTGGTCTTTCGAGAGATGTTCACGGAGCCGCAAGGCGGCATCGCCAAACAACGCCGAGGATTGCAACGCCAGGCCAGCATTCTGGACGCGGTTCTCGATGAATCCAAGTCGCTGGGCAACCAACTCGGCAAAGATGACCGTGGTCGGCTGGAGCAGTATCTGACTTCCGTGCGTGAAGTAGAAATTCGCACCCAGCGTGCCGAGAAGTGGCTCGATACGCCGCGGCCGAAGGTCGAACCGGCCGTGCAGTCGCAACTCAATCGCGACATTGCCATGGAACGCCTCGGCGAATATCTCCGCACGATGTACGACATCATGGTGCTGGCATTTCAGACCGACATGACCCGTGTGGCAAGTTTCAGCACGGGGAACGAGGGGCAAGGCCCGGCCGTGCCCGAGATCGGCATCAAGCAAGACCGCCATTCGCTGTCGCACCACAACGGCAATCCGAAACTCCTGCAGGATTTGCTCGATAGCGACGCTTTCAACATCAAGCAGTTCAGCTATTTCCTCGACCGACTGAGCGAAGTGAAGGACGCCGACGGACCGTTGCTCGATACCACGATGGCCCTCTATGGCAGCGGCATGGCCTACGGACACAGCCACGGCAATGCGAGTTTGCCGATCATCCTCGCAGGAGGCACGCAACTCGGCTTCAAGCACGGCACGCACATCGACTTCAACCTTATCAAGGACTTCAAGGGCTACGACAAGCACCCAGGCATCTACTTCAATCCGGTGAACAGCAAGGCCCACTTGAGCAACCTGTTGCTGACGATGGCTCAGAAGATGGACGTGAAGACGGATAAATTCGCCGACAGCAACGGCACCCTCTCGGAGGTGCTGGCGTGAAACCTTCCATCATTGGTCCTCACCCTCCCCGGAGGGGCATTTCCCACTGTGGCAAAGGTAGTCTGGTGGGTAGTATCGTCCTGTTCGGTATCTGTGCGATTGCCTTCTTCACTTTCGCCCAGGAGAAGAAGAAGGAGCCACCAACCCCTGCAGCCGAGCCTGCCAAGGAAGCGAAGTCACCGAAATTCGTTTCCGACGATGCGGGCAAGTATTTCTCCGGCGATCTGGTGATTGTCGATGCGATCAATCACCGGGGTGCGCTTCGGCTCGATGGCGATGGCCCGATGCATTACTTCGCGATGCTCCCATACGGAATGATCGGGTACAACGGCGCTCCAGCGGAACTCCGCGACGTTCCGCTCGGTACGCACGTCCACGGTTATTTTCACGAGCCCCCAGCGGGTGAGGAAGAAACGATCCCGGCTCACCAGCGATTCCAAAAGCACAACCACGCCATCACGCTCGAAGACGACTTCAGCTACTACCAACGCCGAGGCCAAGCGTGGAAGATCGTGGCGACAGACTTGAAGAAGGGGAAGCTGGATGTCGCCGCGACGGGGAAACTCGTGAAGGACGGCATCAACGGGAAGTACACGTTTGACATCGACTCCGTCACCCGTGTCTGGAAAGAACGGAAACTCGTCGAGTTGGATCGTATCGCGGCCGAGCAAACCGTCCAATTAAATCTCAGTTGGTCGCAGGGGGCCGTCAACAAAGAGTTCACGGTCACCGACATCTGGCTTGATGAAGAGAGTCGCAAGTTCGCCACGGAACTTCAGCGGCGTCGGCACGTGCGCTATCAGCAACAACGCTGGCTGCCCGGCTGGATCGATCACATCGAGCATTTCGATTACGGCGGCGCGCTCCTCACCATCACTCTGTTCGGTGGGATGGATCCGTCGCTCTACGCCGACATGAAGGCCAGCCGCGAGACCGGCTACTGGGTTGCAACCGCCGAGAAGACCTTGCGAACCTGGTTCCATCGCGCCGACCGTAAGGTCGGCCGAGTGCTGGATTGGAAGGAGATCGAGAATCCACCCCTGGGAAGCAGCGGTATTCAAGTGCGCCTGAAATTCACGGAAGTGCTGGAAGGTTATCGGCCCGGCCGAAACGTGCGGCTCAAATGCGACCGCTGGGCGTTCGTCACGATGCCATTCGAGGAACGGGTAAAATCGCCGGAGGAGCAGAAGCGTTCGTCCACAATGATTCTGCCTTGATCACACACTACATGAGGAGTCTCCATGAAGAGGTTCATTTCGCTCGCCATCCCGCTCGTGCTGGCATTCGCCAGTGCCTATGCCGAAGAGCCCAAGTCGCTCGTCGAGTCCGGCGCGGCGGTGAAAAAACTTGCCGACGGCATGAAGTTCACGGAAGGGCCCGTCTGGCTACCGGCGGATAAGAAGCTCGTCTTCTCCGACATTCCCAACAGCAAACTGATGCAGTGGAAGGAAGGGGACGGCCTTTCCGAATTCCGCAAGAGCGAACAATCCAACGGCAACATCCTCGACCTCGAAGGGCGGCTCATGACGTGTCAGCACGCGGGGCGGAACCTCGTGCGAACGGAGAAAGATGGCAGCATCAAGGTGCTTGTGGACAAATTCGATGGCAAGCGATTCAACTCGCCGAACGACCTGGCCATTCGATCGGATGGCACCATCTGGTTCACCGATCCGCCGTGGGGGCTGACCGAGAAAACAGAACTCGCCGGCCACTATGTGTTCAAACTCGATCTGAAAACGGGTAAGGTTGAAGCCGTCGTCAAAGACCTCGCCATGCCCAACGGCATCATCTTTTCACCTGATGAAAGCCGCATCTACATTGCAGACACGGGCGGTCATACCAAGCACCCCGATCCCGCTTACCACAAACTCCCCGCCGGGATTCACTGCTACGAAGTGAGCAAGAGCGGGGCACTTGGGAAAAAGCTCTTCACCATCAACCAGGGAAGTGATGGGCTGAGAGTGGACGTGAAGGGCAACCTCTACACGACGAGTGGTAAAGTGAAAATCTACAACGCCGATGGCAAGTTGCTCGAAGAGATCGCCGTTCCCGAAGGCCCGGCCAACCTCTGCTTCGGCGGGGAGGATTACAAGACGTTGTTCATTACGGCGCGTACGTCTCTTTACAGCATTCGGCTGGTCAATGCCGGTGCCAAGCCGCCTGGTGCGAAATGGTGAGATGAGCGGTCGGAAAGTAATCGGCACACTCCGTGTGCCGTTACTTTTCCAGACGATTTCACGGCAGACGGAGTGTGCCTATTATTTTTCGGACAGGTCAGGAGAAGTCGGATGATCCGTGTTCTGGTCAGCGTTGTGTTTCTGATCGTTTCATGCACTGCAACGGCGGCTGAGCCGGTCGACTTTGACGCGACCGTCCAACCATTCTTCAAGACGTACTGCCTGCGTTGTCACGACGACAAAATGAAGAAAGGCGAGTTTCGCCTGGACATCCTGTCGCGTGACTTCGCCAATCAGTCGATCGCACAAAAATGGGGTGAATTGCTCTTCCGAATCAACTCGGGCGAGATGCCGCCGAAGAAAGAACCGCAACCGAAGGCTGAGGAACTTGGCAAAATCGCCGACTGGATCTCGACGCGGCTCAAGGAAGGCGAGGCGGCTCGCATGGCTAAACGCGGCCCCATCACGCACTATCGATTGAGTCGCGAGGAATACGGCCATACCGCTTACGACTTGCTCGGCGTCTACTTCGATGTGAATTTGCCGGGAGCTTTCAACGACGATCCACGCTGGCATGGCTTCGACCGCATCGGTTCTCTGTTGTCGCTATCCCCCTCGCATGTGGAACGTTATTTCAAAGCCGCGGAAACAGTTCTCGAACGAGCATTTCCCGCTTCGCCGCCCAAAGCCCAGAAGGCACGCCGAGACGCAGATGACGGCAAGTGGAAAGCCCAAGGGCACGAGGGGCCGATACGCTGGCTGTTCTGGCCGGACCACGGCCAGCATCTGCTCAATGTCAGTTCACCCGGCCTCTATCGCCTTCGCATTCAGTTGAGTGCGTTGCCCTCCTTCAAAGGACGCGTGCCACACCTCGCCTTGTGGCATCACGGCCAGAAGAAGTCGATCCTGGGACGCGATGTGCTGTCCCCTGAAGGCGAACCGACGATCCTTGAAATCGAAGCGTTCCTGCCCGAAGGAGCGTACACGATCAAGAACGAATCGCCCGGAATGTTCTCCGATGGGCACACGCTCAGCAACACCAACTTCACGTTTCGCAGTACGAAAACCACGCTGCAGAATCGGCCAACGGGCTACAAGTTCTTTAACGAAGAAGGGCAACCGATCTATCCGCTGCTGCTGGTTGACTGGGTGGAAATAGATGGGCCGATCCTGACGGATGCGGACAAGAAGAAACGGGAGGGACTGATCCCGATCAAGGACGGCGACCTCGCGGAAGCTCAAGCCGGTCTGAAGCGATTGGCCACGAACGCCTGGCGTCGGCCCGCGACCGATGTGGAAATCGAGCGTTACCTCAAGCTGCTGCAAGCCGAACTGAAAGCCGGCGAGAATTTTCGCTCCGCCTATCGGTCGGCGATGGTTGGCATCCTGACCTCGAAGAACTTCTACTGCCTGGAAGAAGGTTCCACCAGCGAGTCGCGGGCCAAGATCACTGCCTGGGAACTTGCCTCGCGGTTGTCGTACTTCCTCTGGAGTTCGATGCCCGATGAGGAACTCTTCATCGCAGCCCGAAACGGAACGCTCGCCAAGCCCGACGTGCTGCGTGCGCAACTCACGAGGATGCTCGGAGACGCGAAGATCAATCGATTCACGAGTGCCTTTCCTAAGCAGTGGCTGCAACTGCACCGCGTCGGTCAGTTCCCAGCCGATCCGGAACTTTACCCCGACTACGATACGTGGCTCGAGGAAAGCATGGCGCAGGAAACGACGCTCTATTTCGACACCGTGTTCAAGGAAAACCTGCCGCTCCGTGAGTTCATCGTCTCGGATTGGACGATCCTCAATCCACGATTGGCGATGCACTACGGCATGCCCGCGTTGAAATCGACAAACTTCCAGAAAGTGAAACTACGCCCCGAGGATCATCGGGGGGGACTGCTGACGCACGCCTCGGTTCTATCGCTGACCTCGGACGGAACCCGCCATCGCCCGGTGCATCGAGGCGTGTGGGTATCGGAGGCGATCTTCGGTCGAACTCCGCCACCGCCACCACCAAATGTCGAGCCGCTGGCCCCGACACCGAGCAACAAGCCGAAGGCGACGATCCGGAATCAACTTGAAGCCCACGCAACTCACGCGACCTGCGCATCGTGCCATAGGAAGATCGACCCGCTTGGCTTGGCCTTCGACAGCTTTGATGCAATCGGACGCTGGCGAACCCACGAACAGGTTCAGGGAGGCCAGGGCGATAATCCGCTCGTCGATGCCAGCGGCGTCCTTCCGAACGGGGGTTCGTTCAAGGGGCCAGACGAGTTCAAGCAGTTGCTGGTTCAGGATCTCGACCGCTTCGCAGAGGCATTCGTCGAACAGTTGGCCACGTTTGCTCTTCGCCGCGTGATGACAATCGACGATGCCGAGCAAATCAAGGCAATCGCACAGGCCAGCAAGAAGGACGGCTACAAGCTCCGCTCGGTAATCGAGAATCTCGTACTCTCAGAGTTGTTTCAGAAGCGTTGATCCCGAGCATTCGCGATGTCCGCCAACGGGTCTGCTCAACAGGTCGGGCCTCTCGTATTCGTCACGTCCATCCGCAATTGGCCGGGGACAACGGCAGCAAGGTCTGCCGGGATTGGGTACAAATCCGGGGTTGGTTTGGAGTCGGCAATGTTCCGTCCACGATTTACAGTGGATTGCCTCGCTTCGGTTGCATGCATCCTACTCGACTGTTCGCCGTCGAACAACAAAGAGAAGATCGAGGGGGCCAAGTGGACTTCTTTGCTCCATAGGGTCCAGGGCCAAGCGGCAGCGGCTGGCTTCCTGACGATCAGCTTCGCATACTCACTTGCAAAATTGGAGAGAGCACACTGGCCGGCAAGTACTCGATTGGCTCCCAGGACAAGGTCTCGCTTCATGACGACTCACCGGTGGCCAAGAAAACTCAGCACGTCCATACGTTCAAGGTTCGCGACCAGGGACGGGATATCAGCTATGAGGAGGCAATGTCCGTAAGTTCATCGAGGCATCGTACAGTTACCGTCATTTCTTCCAGGATTCGTATTCCTTGAGCACTTCTTCGCGGGAGCATTTCGGCCGATAGACGAGTCGTCCTTGGAAGCCGTATTCGGTGTTCACGTCGTATTTCGGAAGCACAAACTGAAAATCCCAGGCGGGATTGCTGGTTTGCCGCATCGCCTCGAACCCGCCACCACTGGGTGAATGCGCGAGGCGAATTCCTTCGGTCCGATCGAACATCACGATCGCGGTCATCTCGCGAAACATCCCGTAAAACAGCGGCAATTCGAACTTGAGGGGCGAGAAATTCATGTAGAGCGTGTCGCGATGGTCGCGAGCAAACGTCATCTCGAACGACTCCTTCTCATGCAAAACGGTGCTCAGCGCATTGTGAGCCGGCGTGCAGTGCTGAAGCCAGGACGTCTTGCCGCGAAGGTACATGCTCTTGTCGTCCGGAGCGTTGATGTAGCTGGCCCAAAATAGGCCGATGTAGCCACGCTTGAAGGCGTGTTGCGTCGGCTTGCAGCGAAACGTGAAATCGATGTAGTGCGGCTCGACGAGCTTGAAGGTCGTCCAGCTTTCGAGAAAGAACGTCGCGGTCGGGGCTTGATGGAGTTCGGCCTCGGTTGCCGAGATTTTTTTGAACTCCATGGGCGCATTGCGCGGCTCGAAGAATATCTTGCTCTCTCCCTTCGGGTCGAGAGTTTGGCCGTCGAAGATGTGCTCGAAGTTCAGACCGGCCACCGCAGGGACGAACAGATTGGCTTTCTCGGCCTTGTGGGTCAAGCTCCATAATCCGTTGTAGCCGGCCCGGTGGGCATCCTTGGCCGCGTTGTCGCCGATGATTGCCGTGATGTCGCCTACGGAGAATGTGTCGCTGGCCATGATCGAGGTCCGGGAGAGAGGAGAGCTTCGCTCATCCTATTTCTTCGGACTCTCGGGTTCACCACCCTCGTCCTCGCGAATGGGGCGTTTCTGCTCTTTCATCTCATAGACGTGCTTGGTCTGTGGCTCGAACGTCTGCTGCAATTCGCCGAATGCCGCACCGGCACCTGCATCCGCATTCGGCGGATTCTTGATGTAGCGAATCCAGCCTTCGCGCTCGAGCCACAATGCCAGACGGTGTAGCCCGTACAACGCGACGAGTGCTCCGCCAATCCAGAGTCCAATGGTCCAGGGATTCATGATGTTTGCAACAGGACACGTAGTAGCGGCCGCATCGCTTGCGCTCAGTGAATTTCGTCAATCACCGCTTCGGGTCGCCGGTTAATCTCGTCGAAGATTCGCCAGATGTATTCGCCGATCACGCCCAACATGCAAATAACCAGCCCGAGCAAGAATGAGATGATGGAAGCCAAGGTCGCGAAGCCCGGCACATCGTAACGGCCAAGGATGCCGTTGATGACCACGAATACCACGAAGGCCAAACTTGCAGCCGAGACCACCATGCCAATCACGCTGATGATGCGAAGGGGAACAATCGAGAAGCCGAGCATGGTGTCGAGAAAGAATTTCAATTTCTTCGTGAACGTCCAGCGCGACTTGCCGTGAATCCGTTTTTGGCGTTCGTACGGAATCACATCGGGCTTGAAGCCGAGCCAAAAAGCGAATACGAGCGGGTTGATGTTCTTGCCGCTCGATTGCATGTGCGGCAGCATCACCTTGTCCATCAGGGCAAGGTCGTAGCCGCCGTCGGGGTAGTTCTTCACGACCAGAAGCCGCAGCAATCGATAATAGATTTTCGCGTAAAGTGTCGAAAGAATCGGATCGGTGCGTTTTTCGCGCACGCACGTCACGAACTTGGAACCGGCCAGCCAACGGCGAGCCATGTCGAGAATGAGAGAGGGCGGGTCTTGAAGATCGGCGGCGAGAATCACGAAGCCATCGCCGGAGACGAACTGAAGACCTGTTTTCGATGCGTGAACGGCCCCGAAATTCCGCGAGAGTTTGATCAGCCGCGTCGCCGGTCGGTGAGCTTTGATTTTCACGAGTTCGCCGAACGAGCCATCGCCGGAACCGTCATCCACGAAGATCAGTTCGAGTTCGACTTCCAGTTCATGCAGACCGCGTTCGACGTCCAAGAGTTCGTGGAACAAGACGTGCAGCGAGCCTTCATTGAAGTAGACCGGCACCACGACGGAGAGCTTTTTCAACGCAGTGCCCCCGTCAATGTGCCCGGCACGAACGTGGCCACGTCGATGCGATATCGTTCCGCCACGACCGAGCGGGCACCAAAGCCTTCCTTCTGTTCGATCAACCCGCGATTGATGAAGCGGCCCGCCTCTTCGTGCGAACTACCGAAGTCGAAGTATGTCGCATCGGCCGAGGCATCGCAAATGAGCATGTCAAAAAGAAGATCCAAGGCGTGTAACTCGCGACCTTGTTCCGAGGCCGCGATGTACTGGCAGTGCGTCACGCAATCTGAAAGGTATAGAACCACGCCGGCCAGCATTTCGCCTTCCTTGGAGCGAGCCGTGGTTAGCTGAATGTTCTCGGGAAATCGCTCGGCAAGCAATCTCATCTCATCGAGCGAATGCACGGGTTCCGCGCCATGCCGAGTGGCAAGCGTCTCGGTCAACAAGCCCCAATAAGACGAGAAATCCTGATCGTCCTGAATCGTAACCCTTGCGTGTTCCGCCTTTTTTATGCCACGCTTTCTTCGTCCCTGATACGGCAGCGGGTCGCTCCGCGTGACAACGGAGAGCACGTCGCAGCGTGTGCGTTGGGCACCCAACAGGTGAAACGCATAACGATCGTCGTCGCTTGATTGCCTGTGATAAATGTGGGGAACGCATTTGTAATTCAGCGTTTTGATGCCGGCCGCTTGCAAGTATTTTAATACCGCCTCGAAAGCATGCAGAAAATGGATGGCAGTTGTTTGAGGAGCAACAATCATTCCGCCAAACGAGAGACCATCGTGGCTTGAAAGGGTCGTCCCATCGACATGCCCCGGCAGCAAGGCGAGCGGTTGACCCTCCTCATTCTTCACGATGAGCGAATGATCTTGAAAACGGTCGGCGTGATAATCCATGTAGCCACGGTCGAACAGGAACGTGCCATTCCGGCTGTCGCGCACGAAGGCGTTCCAGCTTGTTGCATCTTCCGGACGATATCGTTCAACGATCACTTAATCTTGCTCCAGCACGGCTACCCCAAAACCGGATTCGCCGTGACGATTGCCGTTATAGAACATCAGTCGCTGGCCAGTCACATCGAGAATGGCCGGGTAACAGATCATCTCCGAATCCCAGCCCGATTCCGAGGCGGCGATTCCCACTCGGTCGTCCATTCGCGTCCAGTCTTCACCATCAACTGACTGCGCATATCCCATACGGTATGGCTGAGAATGCGAACGGATCGAGTACCACATGCGATAACAATCGGGGTCACGCACGACCCATGGTCTGGCTAAGCCGTATTCGTTTTCCTCAAGCGGAATACAGATCGGCCCCCCGTCTGACCATTGCACACCGTCGGCCGACTCGGCATGACGAATGACATACGTGGGATACGGCTTGCCGTTCACCTGCGTCCATCCGGTGGCCGAGCAGTACCAAGCACGGAATCTCTCAGCGTCCTTCAACACCATTGGTGCCGATCTCAAGAATGGCTCCGCATCGGTTCGGTCCAGCACGGGAACATTCGAGACGCGACGGCACTGCCCGTCCTCCGCGATTTCGGCCAATCCCGTGTATAGCATGTAAGGAACGCGCTCGCATCGTTGCCAGCCGGTGTAATACAGCATTTGCTGGCCAGCGATCGTCACGACACACGAAGGTACCACACCACTGTCGTCGAACGCACCAGGCGGACCAAGGTCGAATACGGGATCCTTCGTCTCGCGAAGGATTCGCAACGGGTTGGCCGCGTCCAGATCCACATAACCAACTCGGCCAAATTTATGCTCATCCAGGCCGGCGAAATACACTCGGATCACGCCGGTTTCGAGAAGAATCGGAGTTGGCACGTGTGCGTACTGTTTGGCCCAGGCCAATTCGCCTGCTGGTCGATAAACGAGTCCTGGTTTGCGCCAGCGCACATGATCGGGCGGATTACTCCGCTCCGCCCGCTTTTGGAACTTTGAAGTAGACCGTCGCGGGCACTTTCGTGATTTCGCCCATCGGGCCTTTGACCAGCGTATCGGGCGGAACATCCTTCACGACCACCGCACCGGCGCCGAGCAGACTATCCGCACCGATGCTTACATTGTTACCCAGCGTGGCGTTCACGCCGAAGAAACACGATTCGCCAATGTTGCAGAATCCGGAAATCACGACGTGCGACGAAATAAAACAGTGATCCTGAATACTGGAGTGATGGCCGATGTGATTTCCGCTCCACAACACGACGTTGTTTCCAATCTCAACGAACGGCTGAATCACATTGTTCTCAAAAATGAAACAATGCTCGCCGATCTTGGCATTCCGCCAGACAAACGCTCGCGGGCTGATAAAGGATGCCGGCTGATAGCCCATTTCTTTCGCCTGATGATATAGCCTGGTTCGTAAGCGATTCAGTTGTGTGTAAACCAGGGCGGCATAGAACGAGTGATCGGCAGGTGCATAATTCGCCGGCAAATCCTCCAGAGCGACCACTGGCCGCCCAAACAATTCCGACCGTTTCAAGAACGCTCGTTCCACTGCGAACGCGACAACCTCATAGGGGGAATCGTGAGTAAAGTACTCGAACGCAATCTCGGCGAAGGCGCTATCGCCCAACAAAATCAACTTGCGGTCTTTCAATATTCCCCCTAACAACCCAACGCACAGGGCCGACAGTCCCTGGGCTTAAGGCCGCAAGATCAGCACATCCTCACGGCGATTGGCCATCGGCAATTCGGGCGATTGAGGCAACACATACGCATCGAACCCGGCCGCTCGTGCCCGGGCGATCATCGAAAGCACCACCGCGTCGTCCATTTTCGATCGTTCAAGTTCATTGAACCTCACGCTCGGCAACTCGTCGGAACCCGTGAATTCCTGGTGAAAGCGAATCCCTGTCTCGGATGCGAAGAATCGCTTGCGCTTACTTACATTCGGAATGTCGCCGATGAGCAACTGCCCGCCGGGTGCGAGCAGGCTGCAACAGGCATCCAGAAAATCGAAGATTGAGGCTTCGACGAACACGTACTGGATCACACTGTAAACGAGAATCGCATCGACGCGGCCCGCGAATTCGGCAAGCAGGTCGTTCGATTCGCGTGGAAACAGCCCGGATTCCTTGCGAATGAACGGTTCATCAACCACATGGCCCAGCATCTCAGCCGAATCGCACAGAACGAGTTCATGGCCACGCTGTCGGCTCGTTTCTGCCAACAGCGTCGGCAGATCGCTGCAACCGCAGCCGATGTCAACAACCGTTTGGCGACTGCGTGAGAGGTTGCTCAGCTTGCCGCGAATGTCCCGATAGATCGCGGTCTCATAGCCATCGCGATACGAGTCGGGAAAGCCCACGCGCTCGTGCCGGCTCAACCCGTCGGCCGTCGCGAGTTCGCGGAAGCCATCGAAGGTGAGGGAATCGAAGGAACGGCTATGGGAGAATTGCGGCATATGGGAGCGATATTTGGCTAGGCAGCGCGACGCTGTCGCAGGGGCCTTGTTGATTGAGATTCAACGCCATGGATTGTGGGTTGCCAATACTGGTGTCGATTCGCCTCGTAATACTCCAACGTCCTCCGCAAGCCTTCCTCCAAGCCCGTCCGCGGTTCCCAGCCAACCATCGTGCGGATCTTCGTGATGTCCGAATAGAAGTCGCCTGGCTCCTGGGCTGCTCGCTCGGGCGTGAAGGGGGCGTAGTGCCACCAGCCGGTGGCACAAAGCCGTTCCAAAATTTGGGCCAGTTCCAGGAACGATGTCGGTTGGTCCCAGCCCACATTGAAGATCTCGCCGACGGCAGCCGGGCAGGTAGCCGTTGCCAGGATGGCGTCGACGCAATCGTCCACGTAGACAAAGTCGCGCAGGATTCGGCCCGTGCCGAAGACCGGAATCGGCACGCCATCGAGTGCCTGCCTGACGAACCAGTTCACCACTCCGTACTGCGAATGCTTCATCTGCGCACGTGGGCCATAGATGTTCGTCAGCCGCAACATTACGGCCGGGATGCCGTGCGTTTCGTGATAGACCTGGATAATCTTCTCGGCCGTGAGATTCGAGATTTCGTAAATCGCTTTCGGGTTGGTCGGGGCCGATTCGTTCACCGGCAACGCAATCGCTGGTCCGTATTGACCGCGCGTGCCCGTGAAAACGACTTTCGCAGTCGGGTTGTGATGGCGAATCGCCTCCATCACGACCATGGTCCCCTTGATGTTGAACTCGATATCCGGAAACGGATCGGTCATGCTCTTGATGTGAGAGACCTGCCCGGCCAGGTGGAACACATAGTCCTGATCGCGGACGAGCCAGTTCATCGCGAGCCGATCGCAAATGTCGCCAAAATTGACGGTGACTCGATCCTTGACTGATTCAATATTGAAGAGATTGCCGCCGTATTCGGGAATGATGGCATCGACGATCGTGACGCGGGCACCAAGATTCGCCAGCCGAATGGCCAGGTTGGACCCGATAAAGCCCAACCCGCCGGTAATCAGCGCTCGGCGACCTTTCCAGTGGTTTGCGTTGGTTGATCGGTGCATGCCGGTCCGGTTCCCCTTTCCCTCTTAGGGAAGGGGGTTAGGTTGAAGCTTCCGCCAACGCAGGCCTAACTCCCCGACTCCCTTCCCTAAGAGGGAAAGGAGAGAAGGCTGGCTGCACTTCGCTCGACAAGCCACGTTCGGTAATCGCCGCGGAATTTGCCGCAACGATCACTGTGTCCTGTTGTTCGTTCGTCATGCCGACGAACAGCGGCAACGAAACCACTTCACGGGCGGCTCGTTCGCTCTCCGGCAGGTCACCCATCTGCCCCTGCAAATGAGCGAAGGCCGGCTGCAAATGCACGGGAATGGGGTAATGGACGAGTGTCTCGATGCCGCGATGGTGCATCTCGTCGCGGAATCCATCGCGATTCTGAAGACGAACCACAAACAAATGGTAGGCGTGATCGGTGCCAGGTGCGGAACACGGTAAGGCAGGTGTCCGCAATCGGCCGAGATAGCGGTCCGCCAGCCGTTGCCGTTGTGCAATGTCCGAATCGAGCCTGCGTAGCGAGACGCGGAGCAGTGCGGCCTGGATCTCGTCGAGCCGGCTGTTAAATCCCCCTGCGTCTTCATGGCGATAGCGATCGGTTTGGCCGTAGTTGCGCAGTCGGCGCAAGCGTCCGGCCATCGCCGAATCGTTGGTCACGACGGCACCGCCATCGCCAAAGGCACCAAGATTCTTGGTGGGGTAGAAGCTGAATGCGGCCAAATGCCCGAAGGTGCCGACGAGCCGGCCATCGAAGCGAGCCCCGTGGGCTTGAGCGCAATCCTCGATCAGCAACAGGCCGAGCCGATCTGCAATTTCCCGCAACTCTTTCAGCCGTGCCGGCTGCCCGTAGAGATGAACCGCGATGATGGCACGTGTTCGACTCGTCACCGCGGCCGGGATCGCCTTGGGATCGATGCAATAATCATCGGGCCGAATGTCCACAAAGATCGGGGTTGCTCCGCTGCGTTCGATACCGCAAGCGGTCGCGACTGCCGTGTGAGCGACCGTGATGACTTCGTCGCCTCGCCCGATCCCGCCCGCCCGGAGTGCAAGTTCAATCGCATCTGTGCCGTTGGCAACACCAACCGCGTGATTGATTCCGAGATACTCGGCGAACTCAACCTCGAAGGCTTCGACTTCCGGACCAAGCACGTACCAGCCGCGAGCGAAGACGCGATCGATGGCCGAGCGATACACGGCCGCGTCGGCCTCGAAGCGTGGGCGCAAATCGTTGAATGGGACCATCGTGGCCATCGAATTCATCCGTGAAAGCCCGGCAACTGGGTGCGGACTTGGCAAGAATGTGAGAGGCTACCATGTTTACAGATGCGCAAGCAAGGGGAATTGGGTAAAGGTGCGTATCTTCTCCCCCTCTCCGCTTCGGGGAGGGGGTTGGGGGGAAGGGTTTGAGAGCGTGATCTCTCGTAAACCTCTCCCCATCCGGTCCCCCTCTGCGAAGCGGAGAGGGGGGCAAATCACCGCCAGTTCGCCAGGTCCAGAAAGTTCTTCAGAATCCTCGGGCCTTCAACTGTGAGGAAGCTTTCTGGATGGAACTGGACGCCGTGCAGCGGCCAGGTTTTGTGGCGGACACCCATGATCTCACCTTCATCTGTCCAGGCGGTGATGTCGAAGTCCGGGTTTTTCCACGATTCTTTGTTGATGACCAGGCTGTGATAGCGGGTTGCCTCGAACGGATTGGACAGCCCCGCGAAAACTCCTTTGCCGTCGTGGTGAATCGGGGAAACCTTGCCGTGCATGATCCGCCAGTTGCGAATGACTTCGCCTCCGAACGTGTGGCCGATGCATTGATGGCCGAGACAAACGCCAAAGATCGGCGTCGTCGCAGCGAATTTCTTCAAGACCTCGTTCGAAATGCCCGCCTCGTTCGGCGTGCAGGGGCCGGGCGAGATGATGATGTGCGTCGGCTTCACGGCCGCGATTTCGTCGATTGTGATCCGATCGTTACGCACGACGGTCATCGGCAAGTCGGGGTTGATCTCCCCGAAACGCTGGACGAGGTTGTAGGTGAACGAATCGTAATTGTCGATCAGCAGGATCATGGTTCGGTCTCGAAGTCTGGTCCTTGTAGCTTATTGTTGCCTTTCGCTCCGCGAAAGGGTGAGATGCAGCCCACCTGCTCGGGCCGAGTGTTTTCATCGACAGCACGTCGCTCACACTTTCGCGGAGCGAAGGGCGACATTCGTGTGATTCTCGACACGGCTTCTCAGTCTACGGAGCCATCGGCAAATGGAGTGTGCCGACTCCCATGTCGAAGTGAGTTCGTGCCGCAACTCTCAGTCGGCCTTTCTTCGGTCCGTAAGTTGCTGTACGCTATCACCCTACCGACCTTCGGAGGCATTTGGGATGCTATCGTCCGCCGACTTCTGGCAATATGCCAGCGTCTTCGGCATGCTCGTGGCGGCGTCTGTCGGCGCTCCGATCCCCGAGGAGATTCCGATTGCGACAGGCGGGGTCATGGTCGGACGCGCCTGGGGAGATCCTGAGAGCGGCATGTTCTGGTGGGCGATGCTGCCACTGTGCATCATCGGTGTGGTCGTGTGTGATGCGTTTTTGTACTGGGTCGGCCGCACGTGGGGGCCCTGGCTGATCACGCGTAAGTGGGTTCAAAGGCGAGTTCTTTCCCCCGAACGCTTTCAGAAGATCGAGAAGAATTTTCACGAATACGGCATTCGCATTCTGTTGATCGCACGAGTCTTACCCGGCATTCGTACGCCGGTGTTCCTTTCCGCCGGCATCGTTCGTCTGCCGTTCCGCAAGTTTCTCCTGGCCGACTTTCTCTACGCCATCCCTGGCGTAAATCTGATTTTCTGGCTGGCATGGGGTCTGACGGACACGTTCATGAATCTGCTCCACCAGGTGGAGAGCTATCGCCAACTCGCGATCATCGCCATTCTGTCGTTCATTGCCGGGTTTATCACCGCGGCATTCGTTCGGAGGCCGGTGGCGACCGGCAGCCCGGAAGAGCTGCCCATGCTCGGGATGTCGATGGTGAATATCGCCAATCATCCCGTGCCGGAGCACAAAGCGGGAACGGTCGGCGTGATCGATGGCCGGCCACACGGTTTCGCCACCCATTCGCCGCCAGCACGAGCCGAGATAAAAAGTGAGGAGCCAAGACCGGCCAAGCTGTCCCTGTAACATTATTTCGAGTGCATCATGCTTTGGACGAAGGAACGTCCCGCGACCTCGGTCATGCCGGCCACCTCGCCGGCTCCGGAGCGTTTCCGCGTGCGGTTGGCGTGGTATGCGGTTCTAGTCCTATTCACGCTCGTTTACCTCGGTTACAACTTTCGCCTGTACCGAGCCGACCTCTCTGCCCCGCTTTGCCCGGCCCAGAACGATTCCGCGGCCCTACTTTCTCTCGTTAAATCGATTCAAGAATCCGGTTGGCCCTGGAAGGCCGAGCGCCTCGGTGCCCCGGGCGTCGCCGAACGCCTCGATTACCCGCTGCCCGAACATGCCCACTATCTCACTCTCCGCGTGTTGTCGTGGACGGGGAATGTTTTTCTCGCGTTCAATCTGTGGTGCCTGCTCAGCTATCCGGTGGTAGCGGCTTGCTCGTTCGCGGTTCTGCGCGCTCTCGGCATCTCGCGGCCGGTCGCCTTCGCCTTGGCGATTGTTTATACGTTTCTTCCCTACCACGCGGGGCGAGCGTTCACGCACACCATGCTCGCGTACTATCACACGGTCCCGCTGATTCTGCTGCCGACCATCTGGATCCTGGCCGGCCGCCTGCCGTTCTTTCGTCCCGCGGACCACGCCGGAAAACGCAAGTTCGCGGCCTGGAATGCGACTACGGGATGGACGCTTCTGCTCGCGGCCATCGTGGCGGCAAGCTCCCCCTACTACGCCTTCTTCGGCTGCTATTTTCTGGTGGTCGCGGGAGTGTACCGTTCCTTTGCCGAAGGTTCCTGGCGGGCATGGTGGGCTGGACTGGCCTCGGCTGCCTGGGTGTCGGCGGTCGGCTTGGCCTGCACGCTGCCGTTTATCCTTGCGCAACGCGAGCAGGGTGCGAACCCGGCGGTGGCCCATCGTCACTGGAATGAGGCGGATGTGTACTGTCTGAAGATCACGAAGCTGGTGCTGCCGTCTGGCTCGCATCGTGTGCGCGAAATCGGAGAGCTCACGCTACTGTACAACGCGGAAGAGATGCAACGCAGCGAAAACCGCGATAGTTTGCTGGGATTCGTGGGCGTGGCCGGGTTTGTGGTTCTGTGTGGTCGATTGTTGATGCCACGAGCTGGAACAACGCTAATCGGCGGACTATCGGCTTTGAATATTGCAGCAGTTGTGCTCGGTGCGAGTGGCGGACTCGGAGGGCTGTTCAATTTTCTGGTTTTCCCGCAGATGCGCTGCTACAACCGCGTCTGCGTCTTCGTTGCGTTCTTTTGTTTGCTCACCGTCGGTCTGCTCGTGGACAAGTGGGCGGCACGCGGGCATCGTCGCCGCGTTTGGCTTGCCGCGGCCGGGCTGCTTCTGTTCGGCCTGTGGGACCTTACGTCCGAGCGCCAGGCTCCAAAACATGCGGAGTTGCAGAAGAACCACGATGCGTGGTCTGGTTTCGTGAAACGCATGGAGGAGGCCTTGCCTGCGAACGCGATGGTGTTCCAGCTACCGGCCATCTCCTATCCGGAAGCGGGCACGCCCTATCGAATGCCGGACTACGCCCACCTGGCCTGCCATTCCTATTCGCGAACTTTGCGCTTCAGCTACGGCACCAATCGCAATCGCCGTTGGGACGAGTGGCATCAACATGTCGCCCGGCTAACGCCCGAACAAATGGTGCGAGCACTTGCCCTTTCGGGATTCGAGGCGGTGTACGTCGATCGTCGTGGCTTCGCGGATGACGGAAAGGTCATGACGGACGCGTTGCGGCGGATATTGGGAAAAGAGATGCTCGCGTCCGATTCCGGGGAGCAGTTGCTCTTTTCGCTCACACCGATTGCCAAATCACTGCATGACACCCTGGATCCCGCGACACTGGAACGGGAGAAGAACCGTCTCCTGAATCGGCCCAGCGTGCTACTTCAGGACGGGTTTTTACCGTGGGCACCCGTCTCGCCGCCCGAACCACGACGAGCCCGATATTCGAGTACCATGCGGCTGATCAATCCCGGCAAGGAATCCAGACAACTGACGCTCTCGATGAACTGGCAGCGTCACACGAATCGCGATCTGGAGGTCCATGTATCCAGCCCGAGGCTAACTGTCGGTCGTCATGACGCGGTGCCGAATGATCGCGGGCCCTTCGTCCTTGATTTCGAACTACCACCCGGAGAGCACCTGTTGATATTCGAGGCAACGCCGAAATCGAGTGGGTTCATTCGTCCGCAGGTGGCGTGGAGCGCGACGGAGGTTCGGCTGACGACGCGGGACTGAGTGACGCCCGCGCGCTCCGAGTGCGGGTTTTCAGCGACTGGTGCCAGCGAAAGTAAATCCCCAGACTCCGGTCGCTAACGCTCCCGGCTCGCCAAATACAGCAGAAGTTGCGTCATGATCGTCTCCCACAAATACCGCTTCATCTTCGTAAAGACGCTGAAAACCGCGGGGACCAGCATCGAGGTCTTTCTCTCGCAATTTTGCGGCCCCGACGATATCCTCACGCCGATTCTGCCGCACGTGAAGCCGCATCGCCCGAGAAATCACGAGGGCTTCTTCAATCACATGCCGGCACACGAAATACGCGACCGCGTCCGCCAGTCTGTTTGGAACGGCTACTTCACGTTTTGCGTCGAGCGTAACCCGTGGGACAAAGTTCTCTCGTATTACCACATGATGAACCATCGCCAAAATGGGTCGCTGGCGTTCGATCAATTCCTGAGTGGAACCGACTTCCCGATCAACTACCCGAACTACACGGAGCCGGACGACCCAGCCCGGATTTTGGTCGATCGTGTTCTGCGTTACGAATCACTGAGCGTGGAGCTTGCGGAAGTGTTCGGGCAACTCGGCATCCCCTTCGACGGTTCGCTCGGCGTAAACGCGAAGGCCGAATATCGAACCGACCGCCGGCCATATCGCGAAGTGTACACTCGCCAGCAAGCTGACCGCGTCGGGCGTCTGTTCGCCCAGGAGATCGCGCTAATGGGGTACGAGTGAGGTGGACATTCTTCATCGGGGATGCGAGTCCGGCAGGCCGGGCACCCACCGACCGGATTTCCGATTGCTTCGCTATGGCGCAGTGAATGACGAACGGCCTAACGTGGCCCAACCAACTCCAAGCTCCGTTCGGCCGTCACAGGCTTGTCGCCGTCCATGACCGTGGCCCGAATCGTCAGCGGCATCGGGAATGGGCCGCGAGCGTCTTTGTCGAACTGAATCTTCAACAGGCCGCCCTCGTTCTCCACGCGGAAGGCTAGCGCAGTCACGCCTTTGATTCCGCGAGGCACAATCACTTCGATGTTTGCTGGCCCTTTAATGCCATCGCCGCGACGGACGTTGATCTTTAGCTCGGCCGATGTACCGGGTTCAACGAGGACCGTGCCGCGTTCGATTCGCAGGACTAGGCGTTCGGGTTCGACCACCGCGATCACTTGATCGTTCTGCTCGCGGGATGAGTAGGTCACAACGTGCTCGGTGCCGTCGGGGTCCTTCAGGGTCGCGGTGCCCATCACACAAACCCGACAGGTTCGGCCCGTTTCCATCCATGACGGCAGCGTGGTGGGATAGTCGAAATCGCTCTTGTCGCCGGGCACAGTGAATTTCGGACCGGACGCACCTTGGAGATGGCGGGCTTGCTTATCGGCGAGATCGATCTCGACCGGGCCAGCGAAGCCGTTGCGCTCGATGCGATATTTGCGAGTGTAGACTGTGCCGCGTGGAATAAGTCTCATCTCGTAGTCTGCCGCGATCTTGAACGGCGTCGCCACGGCCACCGCCAGGCGCACGCGATCCACGGAGCCATCTGCAGACCAGGTTGCCGTGCGCGTTGTGGGGAAAAACATCGACGTCAACGGAGCGAGCGGGATCATTCCCGTGCCGCGAATCTGAATCAAGGACCCATCAATTTTCGCCAATGCCTCGGCCTTGATCGGGACATCGACTGCGGCTTGGCCAGCCGCCATGATGATTTCCTTGGGCAGTGTCAAACCAACCGGTAGGCCATCGAGTTGGAGGGAGATCGGTCCGGTGAACGAACCGTGGCGTTGGGCTGTGAGCTTGAGTGCAGCTTGCTGGCCCCGTGTCACCGTGAGTGAGGGGATCGCAAAGGTGAGGTCGAAGTCCGGAGCGGGACGAGCGAGACGCAGCCGATACGCGAACGCATTTCCTCCGCGGCCACGAAAGCGATCCTGCACCGTGGCGAAATACAAGCCGTCGGCAGGCACGCTGAATTTCAGCGAGGGATCACCCGTGGTTGGCTCGGCCTTGGCCAGTTCCTTGCCGGCGGAATCGGTGATCGCGAGCACACCCAAGAGCGGCGAGCCGAGCCGATTCGCACGGAGTTCGAATTCGAGTGCATCCCCTTTTCGTCCCGAGAATCCCCACCGATCTACTTCGCCTGCCGTTGCGATTCGCCCGTTTCCCACCGAAGGAACGGGAAGGAAATTTCCACGAACGGGATCGGGAGAGTCCTGCTCGCGAACTTCCGGGAACTCATCGACGTCGAGTGCGAAGGGAAGCGAGGATTCAACACGGGCCAGATGCGAGCCTTTCGCGCCGGCCGGCATGGTTACCGTTGCCGAGCGTGCGCCGTTGTACTCAAGTGCAACGCGTGAGCCGCGTTGACCACCGAGCGGAAAAGCCCGTTCGACGACGGTGTCGGTCGAAAGGCTCAAGCGATACACGAAAGCCGGCCCACCATCGGAGCGGGCATCGGTGATCGTGACCTGATAGGTGCCGTCGGCCTCCGCCGTAAACGACGTGCGTGGATCGGTCCCCGTGGTCGCCACGCTCTCTGCGACTAGCTTTCCGTCCGGGTCCCGAAAAGTAATCTTGGCTTCAAGTGGCGAGCCGATTCGATCTGCTTCCACCCAGGCCGAGAGAACCTGCCCCTTCTTGAGAGGCACGCTCCAAATGTCGATGTCTTCATGCGGAAAAATGCGGCCATTGATTGTGACCGGAGCCTTCACCAACACCGGAACCGGCGAGCCGGGCAGTTCTTCTTCAACGATTTCCGGGAGTTCACCGACGACGAACCGTTGCGGCAAGGTGATTCCCTGGGCCGTACGAAGCAAGACATAACGATGACCCAACGGTGCATCCGCTGCGATCAAGACGCTGCCAGCCATCGCACGTGGATAGTCTTCTTGTCGTTGCGAATCGGGCAAGGGAAGTACCGGCCCTTCGAGCCAGAGAGACTCCGTTCGTTGAACCGTGGGCGAGGCTTTGACGCCCAATCCGATCAGCTCAAGTGAACAAGATTTGTCGAGATACAGCCCACCCACATGAAACTTGACGGTGGTGCCTTTCTGGCCGCCAGCGGGGAACAGATACGTTCCCACGGGAGGATCAGCAAAGGCAGATTCACCACAAAGGCACAACGTGCACAAAGAAAACAATGAGGTAGTGAAGCATCTTCGCATGGTTCGTTCGTCTTCTTTGTGCTCTTCGTGTCTTTGTGGTGAAAAACGCTGGATCAAAGCAGATCGTCGATAATTTTCCCGCCATTCACAATCGCCAAGGGTCGGCCATCGGGCGAGTGGAACTCGTCCTTCGGGTTGATACCCATCAGGTTGTACATGGTCGCACAAAGGTCTTCCGGGCCGTAAGGGTCGGTGGCCGGTTTTTCCGCCCGTGCATCCGTGGTGCCGAGAATTCGTCCACCCTTCACGCCACCGCCGCCGAGCATCACGGAGAAACCCGGTCCCCAGTGATCACGGCCGGCATTCTTGTTGATGCGGGGGGTACGTCCGAATTCGCCCGTGAAGACAACGAGCGTCGAATCGAGCAGGCCCCGTTCGGCCAGATCCTTGAAGAGCATGGACATCGCGGTGTCAAGCTGCGGGAGCAGCGTCTTCTTCAGCGAATTGAAATTGGAGTCGTGCGTGTCCCAATTGCTGTGATCGATCGTCACGCAGCGAACACCCGCCTCCACAAGCCGACGAGCCATCAGGCACGATTGGCCCAGCGAGTGGCGACCGTAAGCCGCACGGAGCTTTTCAGGCTCGGCCGCGATGTCGAACGCTTTCTTGGCCTCCGGCGAGGTCATCAATTCAAATGCCTTTTTCTGGAAAACGCCAACAGTTTCCGCGTGCGTGTTCGAGCGGGCCTCTTCCGTTTTCTGGAATCGGTCGAGACCTTCGAGCAGGCCCTTGCGATTGTCGAGCCGATCGGCCGCAACGTTCATTGGCGGCAGGATGTCCGGCACGCTGAAGTCCGGGGCATTCGGATCGGCATCGATCCCAAATGGAGCCGAGGCCGCCCCTAGGTAGGCCGAGCCAAAACTCGCATGAACCTTCGGCAGGCAGACATATGGGGGCACGGAACCACGTGGCCCGAGTTTCTTCGCGATGATCGAGCCGTGGCTTGGTCGCTGGTTGTTCGGGTTCAGACTCGGGTTGAACCCCGCCGTCGGGAAATAGCCCGTGAGCATGTAATGATCGGCCGGCCCATGATCCGAGTTGTGATGGCGGAACGAACGAATCACCGAAAGGTGGTCCATCACCTGCGCTACGTGCGGCAAGTGCTCGCACACTTTGTAGCCAGGCAGGTTCGTGGCAATCGGATTGAACTCGCCGCGAAACTCGGCGGGTGCCTCTGGCTTCAGATCGAACGTATCGATAGTGCTCAGTCCGCCGTGCAAGAACACGAAGATGAGCGACACGTCCTTTGTGCCAGGCGACTTCAGGCGATCGGCCGCGAGCATTTGCGGCAGGCCGAGGCCCATGCCGAAGAGGCCGGCACTGCCCACACGCAGAAAATCACGTCGGGTTTGACCATCGCAGAACGGTTTCATCGTCGTCCTTATACTTAGGAAAAAAGACTCAGAACCGGCTTTCCGTTTTCGACAATTCGGTGTGGCCGACCTTCGCGGTCGGGCACCTCGGCCTCGGGAGCGAGGCCTAATGCATGATACATCGTTGCCAGGAAATCCTCAGGAGAAACCGGATTCTCCTTCGGATATGCGGCAATCTTGTCGCTCGACCCGTAAACCTGCCCGCCCTTAATTCCACCACCCGCGAGGATGGCCGACTGGCAGGCGCCCCAGTGATCGCGGCCCACATCCTTGTTTATCTTCGGTGTTCGTCCGAATTCGCCAACGGCCACTACCAATGTTCGCTTCAGCATCCCGCGCTCGGACAGATCGTCGAGCAATGTACTTAGCCCCCGATCGAGTCCCGGTAGGCAATATTGTTCCTTGAGCATCTGGTAACCGGTCAGCGTGCCGAGCGGTCCGGTGCCACCGTGATTATCCCACACATTGTACGCTTTGCCATTCTTCGCGATGTGCATCCAGGCGATGCTCACGACTTTCACGCCCGCCTCGACCAGTCGACGTGCGAGCAGGAAACTTTCGCCGTACTCGTTGCGACCATAGCGATCGCGTGTGCCGGGCGTTTCGTGATCGAGAATAAATGCCTTGCGAACCGAATCGGACGTGACCATGCGCATGGCCTGGTCGCGGACTTCGTTCATGTCGGCAGTCGTCTTGCCCGATTGCAGCCGGCGATCTTGTTCCTCGATGATTTTCAACAATCCATGGCGTGCCTGGACGCGGCTCAAGGCCAGGTCGGGCATCGTGGCCGTCGGATGAGCGGCCTGTTGATTCGAGTAATTCGCTGGTGCCTGCTCGAACGGATCGTGACGCGGGCCGAGAAAGCCCGAGTAGGTTCCGGAGTAGGTGACGCCGTCGTGCCCGATGGGCCGAGGGATCGTCACCGAATTCGGCAAACCGGACGGCGGGCTGAAGTGTGACAGCACGGAGCCGAAGAACGGGAACTCTCGGCGATTGCGCTGGTTTCGCGGCACCGCGAGCATCGGGTTTGTCCGCCCGGTCATCATGTGGTAGACGCTGGGCTCGTGATTGTTGCTGCCATGCGACAGCGAACGCACGATGCAGGTCTTATCCGTTTGTCGAGCGAACAGGGGCATATGATCGCTGACGCGAATGCCGGGCACAACTGAATCGATCGGCTTGAATTGCGAACGGATGCCATCGGGCGCATCGGGCTTCACGTCCCACATGTCTTGCTGAGGAGGTCCGCCCCACAGGAACACGAAGATAACCGAGTCGGCCGTCGGCTCATGACGAAATTCGTTGGCAGATGCCTGTCGGGCGGCGAGCAATTCCGGAAGCGCAACCCCGCCGAAGCCGATCTGACCCAGACGGATCATCGCATCGCGGCGGTTGAGCATGAGTCACCCCCCCAGGTGGGATAGGCGTCCCGGCCTGTCTGGCTCGACAGGCCGGGACGCCTGTTCTACTTCTTCCGAAACACAAACCGCAAACCGGTCCACGTCGAATCGATCGCACAGACCTTGTTGTCCACCAGTCCCGTTACCAATTCGGTCGGCTGGATAACCGCGAAGGTCACATCGGTTTCGACGCCGCTCGCCTTCTTGGGCCAGGCGACCCACAAGCCGCCTACTTGCAGTCGCTTCTTTAACTTCGAAAACTCGCGTTTCACCTCGGCGGCCTGGAGCGTGAACCACACAAGCACATTGGCCAGTTCGTCGTCTTCGAAGTCCTCGATAATGTCTTCGGGGAGCCCGATCAACTTGTCCCGAAAATCCTCCGGCTCATTCACGAGCAACAACCGATGCCCAGGCTTGATCACCAGTTTCTTCACGAGCGGCGTGTCGTACTTCTTTTCTGGCATTTCACTTTGGTACTGCCGACATCTTGTCACGTTTCAGGGTCAGCAGCATGGTGCGGGAGTCTTTGGGCGACTCAAATTTCGTAGGACGAGGATCTTTCTTCCCTTCAACGACACACAGTGTCAAGGTGTCTCCGTCGATCTTGAATATCTCCATGATTGGAAGATCTTTGCTATCGGCCACCGGAGTCATGTCGATTTCCGCAGGTGATTTCTTGGCATCGACCGTGTACGTGCTGACTTCGGTCATCTTGTCGTCCAGCACAGTCAGCTTGCCATCGGCGGCGAACGTGAATCGAAGTTCCTTGTCCTTGGGTTGGGGCAGGTCCATGCCACCCGCGCTGAGCGAGATCGTCAGCCATTCGCCAACGATAGCCGCTTCTTTCTTGGGTGGGTCCTTCGCACCCGGTGCGCCCACAGCCACAGCCAATCCAAGCAGCAACGTCGAGTACATCTCGTTCTCCGGCACGGTCTACACCGCCACCATCACATCAATGATTGAACATAAACTCCTTCGAGTTGATGATGGCCCAGGCCACATCCTCGATTGCTTCTCGCCGATTCTTGGTTTTCGCAATGTGGGCCGCGGTTACCTTTTTCTCGTCGTCCTTGATCGGCCGACCGAGAAAGCTCAGCCAGATTTCTTCTAGCACCGGCTCATCGTTCGGGTGCGTTCGGCAGAGTCGGGCAATGGTGCCATTCTCGTGCCGCAGGCGTTCTGAAATAAACTCGCTGTTCAGCAGGTGCAGCACCTGGGCGATGTTCGGCTCGGCGTTGCGTTCGCATTCGCAGGCACTCACGCGGACCGGGCGGCCAAATTGTTTCAGGAAATAGTGCTTCACCTTGCTGTCCCACAATTGAGTGGCCCGAGTGCCCAATGGCATACCGTCGAATTTTTCCGGCACGCCTAATACCTGCATGACCATGTCCATCAGCACTTCGGCATCGGGCCGTTTGAACAAGGCACGCGAGTAGTTCTGATTGTCGCGCTTGTTGATCTCATTCGGCGCCGAGGCAGTTTGATAAACGCGCGAAGCACAAATGAGGCGAATCATTCCCTTCACGTCGTACTTCGATTCGACGAATTTCTTGGCCAAGGCATCAAGCAGTTCGGGATTGGTCGGCGGGTTCGTGGAGCGAACATCGTCAATTGCTTCGACCAGTCCACGGCCCAGGAAATGCGACCACAGTCGATTCGCGAGGTTGCGGGCGAAGAACGGGTTCTCAGGAGCAGTCATCCAGTTCGCCAAATCCTCGCGGCGATCCCCCTTGGTCGATTCAACGGCCTGGCTCCCAAGCGGGGTCGCGGAAATCATGGCCCCGCTTCGCAGATGGCGGGCCGACGATTCGCCTTGAGCCGAGACCGTTTCCAGGCTAGCGATCTTGCGAACGCCCACGGGCGAGAAGAACGCGGACATCCCGTAGTAGTCGTCCTGGCCCCAGCGATCGAACGGGTGATGATGGCATTCCGCACAGGCGATTCGCACACCCAAAAAGACCTGCGAAAGGGTGTTTGCGGCATCGCCGGGTTTGGTCACGACCTTGTAGAACGAGGCGGCCGGCACTTCGTCGATCGGGCCTTCCGCCGTCACCAGTTCACGCACGAACTTGTCGAATGGCTTGTTCTCAACAATCGATTGACGAATCCAGCGATAGTACGAGTAGGCCGTCTGGGCCCCGAGGGCCTGGCGATCGACGCGGAGCACGTCCGACCATTTCAGGGCCCAGAGGTCAGCGAATTCGGGCCGTTCGAGCAACTTGTCGACGAGCTTGGCTCGCTTGTCGGCTGTCTTGTCTGCGAGGAACTTGCGGACCTCATCGGAAGTCGGCAGCGTGCCGATCACGTCGAGGTACACTCGACGGAGGAACTCCAACTCTTCCACAGCTCCCGAAGGCACGATGTTTAGCTTCTTGAGCTTTGCATCGACGAGCGGGTCGATGAAGTTGTGGATCGGCAGGGCCGGATAGTCGATCTTGCCAGCGCGAGGAACGACGGTCCGGAACACGGAGACTTCGTTTGCGAACGACACCATCACGGCCGCTTCACCTGGGACATCGAGGGTTTTCACTCGTCCCTCGGCCGAGACGGTCGCGACGCTCTCGTTATTCGTCTGAAATCGAGCGGTGTGAGTGACGTCGATGTTGCGGCCATCCGAGTACTGGGCCATCACACGGAGTTGTTGGTCGGCGTGCATATCCAAAACACGTTCAGTCGGTTCGACGCGGATGTTCTTTACTGTGGGGGCGTCGCTCGCTCCGATTGGAGCCCCGGCCGCGATCCAGCCGCGAATGGTTTCGTAAGCGTCTGATCCCGCCGATATGCGAGTGCCGCCGCCGTGAGGAACTTGCCCGCTGGCTTTCGTGAGAAACAGGCTGCGTTCGGCGGAAGCCGCGAACAGCCGGCGACCGCGAGCTTCCTTCACAAGTGCCACATAGTCGGCCTGCGAATCGAAACCAAACACCGATAGCTTGAACCCATTCTGTCCCTCCGCCTTACCGTGGCAGCCGGAGGAATTGCAGCCGAAGCGACCCAGTAAAGGCTCAATGTCGTTCTCGAAGTGGAAGGCTTTGGGAATCGCCGTTCCGGAAAGTTGAACGGGAATGTTCAATGTCTGTCCGGCGACCTCGATGCGGACAGTCGTGGCCCCGTCTCCCAGTGCCCGCAAAGCATGTCCCTCAACGCGAATCATTTTTTCGTTTGCGGAAGTGAATCGAGCGACCGGTGTCAGATCGACAACTCGCCCCTCGGCATTTGTGGCGGAGATTAGCAGCGTTTGCCGAGAACCGGGACCTTGCAAGGCGACAGTAGCGGGATCGACCTTCACGTTGGTGAACGACTCCGCACCGCTCACGGAGAGGACGGCGAGACAGAAAAAGCCCAGGCTCAGGCGGAAGCAACTCACGGGTGAATGACCTCAACGGTCGAATGGCAGGCGGGCACAGGGATGCCCGTGTGGCAGGTAGGACATTAGTATTCGTACCACGTCGCCACGCGGAATTCAAAGGTAATTCGTAGCCGTGCCAGATCGCCTGTGAGCCGTGCCGTTCCGAGCGATTTTTGGCGGAAGGTCCACCCGCACTCTGGCGAGTGTGGCTATGCCAACTATCTGCGAAATTCACTTGCACCAGCGCAGCCCTCTCGAGTATACTTTGCAACACAAAGTCAAATGGGGGACGCATGGACCTGCGCGAAGCACTCGAAAGCATTTCGACCATTCGGCAACGAATGGCCCAGACGGAGGTTTTTCGCGGCTATCGCTCCTTGCCGGTCGCTGGCTCGGCCTTGCTTGCGATGATTGTGGGTTCGATGCAGGCGACTTTCTTGCCGAGGCCCGAGCAGGACGTGGCCGGTTACGTTGCTCTGTGGTCGGGCGTGGCACTGCTGAGCGTTGCCATCGCGGGCTTGACGATGTTCCTTCGCGATCGGGTGGCGGGGACTTCGGAAACGCGGCCCATCACGTGGCTGGCGATCGGTCAGTTCATTCCGTGTCTAGTGGGAGCGGCGGCCGTCACTGCTGTAATCATGCGCGTTGCTCCTGCATCAGCGTGGTTGTTACCCGGATTGTGGCAGGTCTTCTTCAGCCAGGGTGTGTTCGCGTCCTGTCGGTTGTTGCCGAGGCCTGCATTCGCGGTTGGTGTCTTCTACCTGGTTTCTGGACTACTCACGCTGATCCTCGCTCGGGGTGCGGACGCCCTGTCTCCCCTGGCGATGGCGTTGCCTTTTGGCTTCGGACAGTTGTTATCGGCGGGAGTGTTGTACTGGACATTGGAGCGCAAACGTGGCGACTTCTAAGAAGCCGAACCAGGGCCGCTATGCCTACGAAGGCCTGGATCGCGTCATCCACGAGAAGGCCCGGCTTGGCATTCTCACCAGCCTGCTCGCGCGGGTCGAAGGCATTTCGTTCAACGATCTCAAGGACCTATGCTCGCTGACGGATGGCAACCTGAGCGGGCACGTAGCCATCTTGCAAGAGGCCGGCCTGGTCGAGGTATCGAAAGGCACGAGAGGGAATCGGCCACTCACCGTGGTTCGCATTACGACGGAAGGCCGAGCCAAGTTCCGCGAGTACCTCGATCAACTCGAACAAGTCATTCGCGACGCGATGCCGGAACCGGCGAAACAAGCGAACGACCGCAAAGGCTGGTCGCCGGCGTGAGGTTGTCGGTTCGCGTGGTTCGGGCTGAAAACCTGGGCCACAACGATTTTCGGAAGTCTCCTCATAATCTTCAAAAGCGAGTTCGCTTTTGGAACCCGCAAATTACTACTCTTGTGCGGTTCGAATGTCGGCCAGCGTCTTGATCCTGACAAGCACTCGCCGATCGGGTATCCTGATTTAACCTGCCTCAACCTTGCTTGAAGAGGAAGTCTCCATGAACGCTCCCACCCTCTCTCGTCGTCGTCTTCTGCAGCTTGGCGGGCTAAGCGCACTCTCCATGGGCTCGCCCGGAATGGTCGCGGCACGCGTGGGCGGCAGCGACTCCGGCAAGCCCGCGAAAGAGAAAGCGTGCATCTTCATTCTGCTGTGCGGCGGGCCGAGCCATCTTGATACTTGGGACCTGAAACCCTCGGCGCCAGCCGAAATTCGCGGGCCGTACAATCCGATTGCCACGGCCGTGCCTGGCATGCGCATTAGCGAGTTGCACACGCGGCTCGCTCAACAGACCAAGCACTTCTCGCTCATCCGCTCGATGACGCACCCGGGCAATATCAGCAATCACTTCGATGCCATGCACAACTTGCTGAGTGGGCAGGCCGGAGCATCGCTGGATTCGCCGTACATCGGCTCCGTACTCTCGAAGGTAAGGCCCAGCGAGCGCAACGGCGCCTCCTACGTTTGGCTCATCAAGTGCGTGGGCGATCCTGTATTCTGCGCTCCGAACCTTGCGACAGGAGGGAACCTTGGTGCCCCGTATGCTCCGCTGTTCGTTGGTGCGGCTGACAATCATCCGGCCATGAAGACCTTCAAGGCCCCCGATGTTTTCGAGGTGCGCGAAACGCCCGCCCGCATGACCGATCGAAGGTCCTTGTTGGAAAGCATTGAACGTTCACGTAGCGAAGGGGGCAACTGGCGTGACATTCACGGCAAGGGTTTTGAGTTGGCCACGTCGCCTGGGCCGCGCGAAGCTTTCAAGGTCGAGCGCGAAGATCCCAAGCTCCGCGATCGATATGGGAACAATGCCCTCGGGCAAAATCTACTTCTCGCTCGTCGACTGGTCGAATCGGGCGTGGGCTTCGTGACGGTGAACGGCTGGACCGGGCCTTCGCCGACTCAAGTGCAAAACAACGGGCCGCCGAGTTCGAGTTGGGACATGCATGGAGCCGAGATGGGCATGGGTAACGCATTCGGCAACGGCTCGTACGGCATGGGTTACTGTCTGCCGGTACTCGATCATGCTCTTTCCGCCTTGATCGAAGACTTGAAGGATCGCGGCATGTTAGACGACACGCTTATCGTTTGCATGGGGGAGTTCGGCCGGACGCCGCGCATCAATCAGAACAACGGTATCCCCGGTCGGCAACACTGGCCGCACTGCTACTCTGCGATTCTCGCAGGGGGTGGCATCAGTGGCGGCATGGTCTACGGCGAATCCGACAAGATCGGGGCTTACGTGAAGGATAAGCCAGTTAAGCCGCAGGATTTTAGCGCGACGATCTATCACGCGCTGGGTGTGAATTACGAATCGAAGGTGACGAAGGACGGGCTGTCGAAGCCGCTCAGCACGGGCCAGCCGTTGCTGGATCTGTTCGCATGAGTTCTTAGTGCAAGAATCCACATGGCATAGGCCTCCGGGCCTGTGCGTCAGAAAACTGCGGGGAATGTAGCATTTTTCAGGGACCTCGAATCGGCAGGCCTGGAGGCCTGCCGCCACATTTCTGAGGCTGGATCGTCTGCCTCACGTTTGCGGAGAGAACGTCCACAATCTACGCCAGCACGCCGTCCTGCATTCGCAGGACTCGATCGCTGGATCGTCGGGCCAAGTCTTCGTCGTGCGTGACCAGAACGAGAGCCGCGTTCACGAGCTTGATCTGCCGTTGAATCTCGGCCATCACTTCTTCGCCAGTTGACGAATCGAGGTTCCCGGTCGGTTCGTCGGCGAGCAACAAACGGGGCCGGTTCACCATTGCCCGGGCAACGGCCACACGTTGGCGTTCGCCACCCGACAGTTCCGCCGGCCGATGCCGAAGGCGATCCGTCAGGCCAACGGCAGCAAGGGCCGCGGATGCCTGCTTTCTTCGTGCTCGCCGAGACTGGGCCGCAAACATCATCGGCAACTCGACATTTTCAAGGGCGGTGCGATTCGAAATGAGATGGAACGCCTGAAACACAATGCCGACCGTGGTCAGGCGAAACTCGGCACATTCGTTACGGGAAATACTGCCCAGATCGAGGCCCGCGACCCGCAATCGACCCGAAGACGGCATGTCGAGCCCGCCGAGCAGATGCAGCAAAGTTGATTTTCCCGAGCCCGATTTGCCGAGAATCGCGAGCCGTTCACCGGGTTGCATTTCGATCGATACGCCACGCAGTACGTGGACCGATCCATAGCTCTTGTGCAAATCGTGCGTGGAAACGAGCGGCTCAGACATTTGTCCATTGTGCTGGATGACTCACGATGCGACCAGCATCGGCTCGTAGACTTCGGCGAATTCGTACTCTCGAACCGAGATCTCTCCACAGCGCACCGAGAGGTAATGGCAGGGTTTCTCGGTCCAGCAGCCGCTGTTGTAATAGGCAATCTCGCCCGATTCGTTGGCGACCGGCACGTGCGTGTGGCTACAACAGACCGCATCGCAGCCCAGTTTTTTGGCGTACTCGATGGAACGGGATTCGATCTTGGCGGTGCAACGAAGGAAGATCTTGCTCTTCTTCTTCGCGGAGCGGGCAAACGAGTGCGAGGAATCGAGCTTCTGCAACATGCGATAAATGAAGTCTCCTATGGCCGTCAGAATCGGATGGTCATCGATGAATTTGTCGAACCGATGCCCATGATGGAGCAAAATCTTGCGACCGCCGCTTTCGAGGATGATCTCGTCGCGAACCTCGACGCCGAGCAGATGCGAGATGATCTCAGCCGAACCATCGTGATTGCCGTTGATCCATACGATTTCGATGTGGTCGGAGAGCTTGCGAATGAGCGAGAGGACCTTCCAGTGGTGCTTCTTCAAGCGACGAAAGTCGATGGAATCGAACACGTCGCCGTTCAAGATGAGTTTCTGGGTGCGAGTGCTGCCTTCATGGATGTCTTCGAGAAACTGCTGTAGTGCCTTGGCCTGGCAATTATCGCTGCCCAGGTGCAGGTCGGAAATGATCAGGGCATCGAGCAAGATGGAACCCTCCTTTGTCAGCTGAAGGATACGTCGCGAAGGCGAATGCTGGATGTATGAAGCGTGAAGATGAGATGAGACTCGGACTCGCCTTTACAAAACTTGCACATCTTACCTATACTCAACACCGAATTCGGCCTCATGGATGGGGGTATTGACATGTCTGCATTTCTGCGTGGTGCCTTGTTTGGTGCAGGTCTCGTTAGTGCGTTCTTGGCGGGCTATGTGCTCGGGAACCCGCCGAGCTTTCGTTCGGAATCCACCCAGCCAACAGTTCAGCAAGCTGCAAAGCCTACTTTGCCGGTTCCTGCGAAGACGACGACGGGTAAGCTCGTCGTGCCACCGTCGATTCAACTCGTCTCGAACAGCAAGGAAGAGCACACCCTGAAGATTGACTTTGAAAAACTCACAACGTCTATCCCCGACTCGCAGGCGGATCCCGACCCGAACGACCTGACTTTTCAGATCATCAGGAAACAACTGGGCCACAAGACGACGATCCTGGGCGAACCCGAGCCAGTTCCGGCCGTGTTGGTGGATGCGAAGAAGAGCGGCGCTCCGCTTCACGGAATGAACCCGATCCCCTTGATGGGGCCGACGCCACGTCTAGCAGCAGCGACCCCGCCTGAGCCGGTTGTGAGTTTACCGGAACTTCCGCCTCCGCCCGTCATTGATGTTCCGAAGATTCGCGAGTCGAAGCAGAGGCGATTAGTGAATCGGCGCGATGTGGAACTGGACTTTGAAGTCTCGAAAGCTGGGCTCTCACAAATAGCTTCGACGGAACTCTGGGTTACACACGAAGGGAATAAATGGAAGAAACACGATAGCCGTCCGGGTGCCAAATCACCGTACCAAGCCAAGTTGAACGAAGATGGGTACTACGGCTTTCGGCTTGTCTTGGTGAGTGAGACCGGACAGCGTTCGGCGGAGCCGCGCATGGGACAGGTTGTTGACTTCGAGCTTTGGTTGGACACGCTGCCTCCGAAGGTCAAGATCTTCTCGCCCGAAGCAATCCAAGACGCGAGTGATCGCATCAAGATTCGCTGGCAGTCCACGGACAAGAATCCCTCGGCGGAAGGGGTAAAACTCGATTACAGCGTGGATGGCGAGACATGGATAGCCATCCATCCAACCCCGCTATCGGGGAATTCATTCGATTGGACATTGCCGAAGGGGATCGCGCCTGAGGTCTTCATCAAGATCACGGCCAAGGATGCTGCCGGAAATGTCGCGGTTGCGACGTCCGCGAGTAAGACGGCGGTCGATCTTGTGATACCGGAAGGCAAGATCACCGGAATTCGCGATGAAAACGCGAAACCGGAAGTGGGGCCGAAGCCGCGCGAGGTTGAGCAACAGAGTTCGATTCCGCGATCCTTTGAACTGAGCATGATGAGCTAAAAGACCGGCCCGAAGGAGAAAAGAAATCCCACGCACGTAAAGCCGTTTATTGTCAAGGAGTGGTTGGAAGAGCTGACCAATACGGCCAGAGATTGCCCAAAACCAAAAATCGCATCGATCTCCCGCGTCTCACGCGCTTTGCGCGGATTACCGGTTCGGCTACCTTTTTATTCCAACTCCGGGCATAATCTCGCCGGACCTTCCGCCTTGCTCACAAGGATGTGACGCATGACTCTGCGCGCCTACCGATTGTCGTTTGCCGCCCTGCTCCTTCTGGGTGCCACATCCCTGGCCCAAAGCGCGAGCGATGTCGTACTTGCCTACAACCGTGCGAACGAGTTCAAGGCCGCCTTGAACTATGTCGAGGCGGATAAGGAATACAAACGCGGGCTGGAACTTGCACTTCTCGTTCACGGCGAGGAGCACAAGAATACCGCCTTGTTGTTAAACGCGCACGGCGAGCTGTACGACCGCCAGAACAAGTTCGACGAAGCCGAGAAGATCTACGCGCGCAATCTGAAAATCGTGGAGAAACTAAGCGGTGCCGAGGATTTGAACGTCGCGATCGCTCTGTCCAGCTTGGGCAATGTGACAGTGGAACTGGGCAAGTACGAAACAGCCGACAAGCTCCTGAAGCGGGCCCTGGAAATTCGCGAGAAGGCTAAAGGCGAAGGGGAAGACACGACGGAAGTGGGCGACTCCCTGAACGACCTGGCGATTCTCGCCAGCAAGCAAGGGAAGAATGAAGAAGCCGAGCGGTTGTATCGCCGCAGCCTGATCATTCGCCAGAAGACGGAAGGCTCCGAAAGCCTGGTCGTCGCACAAAGCTTGAGCAACCTGGGCCTGACGCTGCACGAACTTGATCGACACAAAGATGCGGAAGACAGCCATCGCCGAGCACTCGAGATTCGGGAAAAAGTGAACGGACCCGATCATCCCACGACAGCCGACAGCCTCAATAACCTGGGAATTTTGCTTCGCGATGTCGGCCGTTATCAGGATGCCGAACAGGCCCATCGCCGGGCATTGAACATTCGCGAGGTCGCGCTGAGTGCGGACAGTGTTCGCACCATATCGAGTGCCAGTAACCTGGCGGTCGTGTGTGCGGATCAAGGAAAATTCGCCGAGGCCGCCGGCTGGTTCATGCGGGCCCTGGCCAGCTACGAACGCGTTTACGGAGTGGATCACCCGACCGTTTCGGACACGCTCGGCAGCTTGGGACTATTGGAAAGGGCTCGCGGCCGAAACGCGGAAGCGGAACGCTATCTGCTTCGCTCGCTCGCGGTTGCCGAGAACGTTTACGGTCCCGTTTCTCAAAGCATCGTGCCCAAGATCAACAATTTGGCTGCACTTCAGACGGAGCGAAGCAAGTTCGCCGAAGCCGAAGTGCTGTATCGCCGTTCGTTGGCCATTCACGAAAAAGCGGTCGGCTCGGATCATCCGGCCGTGTCCGCGAGCCTGACCGATTTGGCGAACCTGGCCGTGGAACGCGGCCAACCAACTGACGCGCAGACCTTGCTGGAGCGATCGCTGAAGATCCGCGAAAAAGCCTATGGATCCGAACATCCCGCCGTCCACGATGCGGTGAACAGTCTGGCGGTGGTGGCGAACAAGGCGGGCGATCGCAAGGCCGCGGAAGCGTTCTATCGCCGAAATGTCGTGCTCATGGAGAAACTCTTCGGCACTGGCCACCTGGCCTATGCCGAAACAGTATTCTCGCTGGCAGGCTTTCACGCATCTGCCGGGCAACATGTCGAGGCCGAGGCGGGCTATCAGCAGGTCCTGACGATCTTCGAGAAGCACCTGGGGGCACTGCATCCCAACGTAGCCAACACGCAGATGTTGCTCGGCACCACGCTACGAAACCAAGGAAAATTGGCGGCTGCCCGCGAGATGCACCAGCGGGCGCGTGCGATGAGCCAAAAGATATTTGGGCTCGATCACCCCACCGTGAACGCGAACATTAGCCATCTCGCCACGGACGCCTGGATGGATGGCAAAACCAAGGACGCAGCAGGCCTATTCGACGAGCACCGCCGTTCCGCACGCCGGTTTCTCATGCGCGACCTTCCGTATCTGCCGGAAGCCGAACAACGCGAGTTTATCGTGCAGTCCGAAGTCGAGACCTTCGCCAAGGCACTGACACTGGGGCGTGACCGGGCGACCGAGTCCGGGATGGCTCGGCGCTCAGCCGAGTGGCTGCTCAACGGGAAGAACGCTGCGCTTGAATCGCGAACCCTGCGCGCGCGGCTGGAACGCGACCTCACCGATCCCGAGGCACGCCAGGCCCTGTCCGAAGTGCAGGACCTTCGCAGTCGCGAGGCAGTCCTGCTCGTTCAGGAAGGCGGTCCAGCCACGATGAACGCCCGAAAACAGCGGGCGGAAATGCGCTTTCGCCGGCGAATTCTCGAGCAGACTCTAGGCGGGCCGTCGGCAACTCTCTTCCCGCCGTGGGTTGATCTCGACGAAGTTCGCAGCGCGATGCCCGCCGGCAGTCTGTTCGTGGACATCGCCCGCTTTCATCCAGCCCGCATCTCGGGTCGTCCTGGCGAACCAGCCTGGGACACGACGCATTACGTGGCCTGGGTAATACCGCCGACGGGTCCAATTACCGTCGTGGACCTTGGCGAGGCCGCACCGATCGATGCCGCGATCCAAACTGCCCGTCTGGAAATTGCCGACGGGGTTCGCGTTGCCCAACAACTCGGCGAAGCCCAGGCCGAGAAGAAGCTACGCGAAGTACTGACAAAACTGGCCGACCGCGTGCTCAAGCCGTTCGCCAGTCAGTTGCAGGGTGTGAAGAACCTGATTCTCAGTCCGGACGGCGACCTCTGGCTGGTTCCCTGGGCTGCGCTGCCAATCGATGGCGACCGCTACCTCGTCGAAGCCATGACGCCACGTCTGGTGCACAGTGGTCGCGATCTTCTCAAGCCAGAAACTTACAAAGGCGAGACATCGGCCCCTCTCGTTGTGGCCGACCCTAGTTTCGACGCGGCACCGGTCGCTGGTCTGCCAAGGCTAGCCGGTACGGAGGCCAAGGGCCGGTTAGGGAGCTTTGATGCGACATTTGTATTCGGTCTCGCCGGCAAGCTGAGCGTGCGCATTCCCGAAGGGAACCTCATCGGCCAGGGAACGTGGAAGCAAGCGGGCGATTTGGTCATCATGGAGACGGAGCGGTCCGTTTACACGAGCAAAATCGTCGGTCGGGAACTCAAGGGGGAACGCCGGTTGAAGGAGAAGAACGACGTGCTTCCCGATGGGTTTGTGCTCGAACTCGAGACCAGTGAGACACGTCCTGTTGCCGCTGCAGCAACCAGGGCAGGGCCGTTATCGGCGAGCCGAAAGCACGGCGAGACGACCGCGGCCCTGCTCAAGGAGTTGACCACTGTCGAGGCCAGGCTGCTCATCGAAGCCGGGGCCACGGAGCAAGCAGTGAAGGCCGCCACGCGACCGAAACTTCTGGTTTTGGCGACGCACAGTTTTCATCTGCCGGCATCGTCGCCGAAGGGTGATGACCCCTTCGTACGGAGCGGTCTATACCTCGCGGGCAGCAACCGCGGTGCGGAAGCCAGGGAGGGTCAGGAAGACGGCGTGCTGTCTGCTGCGGAGATCGTTGGCCTCGATTTGCGTGGCACACGGATGGTTGTGCTGAGCGGGTCGGACGCCACCAAGGCGGGTGATGCCGTCGCAGGTTTACGGCAGGCGTTTCGGATGGCGGGAACTGCGAGCGTGCTCTCCACGCTTTGGCCATCGATCGACGCGGAATCGACGCGCCTACTGAATCGATTCTACTCGCGGCTGGCACTGGAAGAGTCGGCGAGCCTGGCACTCGCCGACATGCAGCGGGAAGCGATTTTGGCTCGGAGGAAAGCGAACGGTGCGGCCCACCCGTATTCGTGGGCGGCGTTCACGATGACGGGACGCTGAGGTGGGGCGTCGATTACCTGATCGACGCCCGCAATTTCCGTCCCTTCCCCTTGGCCGCGATTCGGTGCAGTTTGGCGGCCTCTGCCTTGGGCAGGTGAACCGTCAGGACGCCGTGCTGGAAAACGCATCGATCCGGTCCGCTGCCACATCCTCTGCTAATCGATACATCCGATGGTCATGCGTTGATTCGTATTCCCATAGCACCCGTTTCTTGCTCGGAAACGCGGCGGCTCGTCGGCCATGAATCGTCAATTTGCTATTTTCGAAACGGGCATCGCATCCCGTGGGCCGTACTCCCGAAAGTCGGCAAGCGACATCAATTCTTGCTGGGTCTCCAGCACATCCACGCGGGAGCGTCTGCATGAGTGCCGATGGCTTAGTCGGCCGAACAGCCGATCGGCCTCGTGCCGGAAACCATCCGTTCTCACGCCCCAGATTGTTGAGAGTTCGCGGGTTGATGAAACATGTGACCTCTTCGGTAGATTGGGGAAATGACCAACCGAAGATGGAAGAACCAAGTAGCATGTCCAACAGGATGGAGAAAAGATGGTCGAAGGAAATGACTGAAGCTAGGAGTAATTGCGCGATCTCTTCGCACCTGGGTTAGCCAGGACCCGGCACACGAAACCATGTCAAATTGGCACCTACTTGGGATGAAAAACAATTACTTGATTTCGCAAGCGTCGACCAGAGAGTGCGGGTCGAATTGCTTCCTGTGCCATCTGCTTCAGGTAGTAAGAACTGACGATCCCGGAGATTACGATCTCCACATCGCTTTCCGTCACGTCGAGGCGCCGCAGATCATTCACGGGATTCTCCCGCATCAGCATGGCTGCGCGGGGAAGCGAATCAAGTAGCAGTGCAGGCATTGGAGACTCCCTTGTCGCAGATCGACGTCCTGCCATCCATGCGGGCGAAACGCCCTCCCCGGTCTTGGGCCCAGTAAAATTGCATGTGTATGGTAACAACGGCCACATGGGGATTGCAACTAAAACTTGGGAAAATTTGATTTCTCCGCCAAAGCCACCCAGGATGGGTCAGCGATGGCAGCAAGAAGAGGGGAGGAACTGGGCCCGCAGGGATTCGAACCCTGAACCAAGGGATTATGAGTCCCCTGCTCTGACCGTTGAGCTACGGGCCCTTTGCTTCTTTGATAGGCTTTTTAGGGCTCGCGTCGGTAAAATCTCTACTCTGCCGCCTCGAAGGTGTCTTGGACCGGATGCGTTTCATGCTCGACTCTACCTCACCCGCGCTCATCCTGGCACCCATGGAAGGCGTGACCGACGCCCCCATGCGGGCCTTGCAAGGTGCGACGGGTGCGTTCACGTTTGCCGTCTCCGAGTTTTTTCGCATCAGCCATTCGGTTCCCGGCAAAAGCGTGCTGCTACGACATGTGCCTGAACTGACGAACGGTGCTCGGACATCGACCGGCTTGCCCGTTCAGGTTCAACTGCTTGGCGGGCACGCAGGCCGGTTGGCAGAGGCCGCAGTAGTTGCCTACGAAGCTGGGGCAACCGCCATCGATATGAACTTCGGTTGCCCGGCCAACACGGTGAACCGTCACGACGGCGGGGCTTCGCTGTTGAAGCACCCGGCGCGCATTCGAGAGATCGTGCGTGCCATCCGGGACGCGCTGCCCTCACACGTCCCGGTCTCCGCGAAACTTCGTCTGGGCTGGGACTGCGTGGATTCGATTCACGAAAATGCGGCCATGGCCGCCGAGGGGGGTGCATCCTGGCTGACCATTCACGCGCGCACACGGACGCAGGGATATGCTCCGCCGGTCTACTGGCCACTCATCGGCCAGGTGCGGGAGCGACTCGAAATACCGATCGTGGCCAATGGCGACATCTGGAACATGGAAGGATTTCAACGCTGTCGCGAGGAAACGGGTTGCCGACATTTCATGTTGGGTCGAGGTGCGCTGGCCACGCCAGGCTTTGCCAACCTGGTCGCGACCGAGCTTGGGATCGCGGCGTGCCAACCTCAGACAGAGATGATCGCCGATTGGCCCACGCAGTTGCGACGGCTCACGGAGTTGACACCGGAATTCCGGGAGTTGTCCCCGACCCAAAGTGTGATGCGGCTGAAGCAATGGCTCAGACTGGCCGCCACGCATGGCACGTTCGCTCACTTCGATGCGATCAAGCGTTCCCGCAGCGCGGATGAATTATTGGCGACACTCAGAAACTTTACGCGTGGTCCATTCAACAAGCGGCCGATGACCGTGTAACGCACGCCAAATTGATACGTCAGCAACAAGAGCACGATCGTGGCCACGCTCACGAATGCGAACTTCAGGGGGCCAGGAATGTCCCAGGAAAGGGCCAGGAACTGGAACAGTACGATCGGCGGCAAACTTGCGAGGTAGCACCAGTAGGAACTGTCCGCCATCCAGCGCACCCAGGCCCGTTCGCGTGAGAGAAAGTGCAGAAACAAGCCGAGGAGCCCACCGATGCTGAGCCAGGTGTAAAGTGCAAGCAAGGGCAGTGCAAGTCGGTGAAAGTAAAACCCATCCACCATGTTCGCCTTGTGTGGTTTCGTCTCCAGATAGAGAGCCAGCACTCCAGCCGGAAGCACGAACAGATTGCCCACGGCAATTGCCCAGCGCCACCCGCAGACGAAGCGGGGCAGCAAGTCACGATGGCGATAAAGCGTCCACCCGATCAGGAAGAAGAAGAAGTAATAGGCCAGCAAATGCGGCAGTGGCAGCCAATCCATCGGTGTGTCGACGCCGGCCGGACTGGTCATCGGGAGCAAAAGCGGCCAAGTTAGGGCCGTCAGGATCAGCCAGCGAAAACGTGAACGAGCGAGCCAACGGAAGCCGGTGTCCCAGGCGAGACCGAGCGGCCGCGTTCGTAGCCGATCGCCCAGCCTCGCTAACGGAAGCATGAGTGCGAAGCACAGGAGCAGGAAGTACAAGAACCAGAGATGAGCGGGGATCAGGAGGTGCAAGAACGCCCCACTCGTGAAATGCTCCGCGACAGTTTCGATTGGAGTTTCCGATGGGTCAACCGTATCGCCGAAGAACGTCACCCGCGTTCGGGCCCCGCTTGAGGTTGCAAGTGCGTAAACGCTGACGGCCTGCAATGCCGGCTGGATCGTCAACATGGCCAGCACGAGCGGCAAAGCCACGCGTTTCAGACGATGCTTGAGCGTGCCGCCGAAGCCGTAACGTGCATAGAGCAGACAGCCGAAGAACCCGGCCAGGAGAAAGAATAACTGCATGCGAAAATCATGCACGGCCAGCAAGATGGCGTCAAAGAGGTTGGAACGCCGGGCATCCTGCACCGGCCAAAATTCAACGGGAATGAAGGTGTACGATAGCGCTGCATGAAGAAGGACTCCCAGGAACATGGCAAAGCCACGCAGAGCGTCGAGAGCGTGATAGCGGTCGGAAGCTGGCGGCGAGGCGGTCGTCATTCCGGGTGGGTGAACTCCCGCAGCGGCCGAACGAGTTCCCGGAAGATGGCTGTGGGCAGATGGACCGTGCCCCAGCGTGGAGAGCGGACGCGCATGTGCTCGCGATAATCCGCGACGCGGACGGCGCGCATGAGATACCGGCAGCCATTCCAGACCCAGAGATCGGTGGTTCCTTGCTTCAAATCGATATCGGGATGGATGCAGTAGGCAAATACGAGCAAAGGCTGGTAATCGAGGCCGAACCGCGATTGCCAGCGTTCGAGGCCCAAAACATCATCGCGGGCAACCCAGTTTTGCCAGATGCAGCGAGGCTTATCGGGAGTGCCACCCGGGAACTTTCGCCCCTTGATATCGACCAGGAGTTTGGCACCGTCCAGGCCGTGAACGATGAAGTCGATGCTCTTGACCGGATCGTCGTCGAGCGTGCTGCGTTTCGATTCGTCGACGGCAATGTAGCCGAGCCGACGATCGCGCAGATACGCTTCGAAAGCGGTTTCGTAGTGATTCGAGCGGTCCATGCCAGTCTCAGGTACGACCAACTTGGTGGGGTCAGTTTAGCAGAAACCCCCGAGGAAAGTCGAGAGGAGCGTCGTCGACTGCCAATTGTAGCCCGAATCGCATCTCCAAAGGCAGATCACGAACGCACGAAAAAACGAAACAGGAATGCATGGACGTCTCCAACTGAATTGGACAGGATTTACGGGAGCAACCGGATGGAAATGCAGCAATCGATTTCTCCAATACATCCCGTCCGATTCTCTTGCTTCTCGTTGGCTCTCTTCGTGTTTTCGCACGTTCACGCTTTCGCGCTGGTCTTTTGCTTGAGCAAAAGACTCACGACAACCGTCGGAAGCCGTAGAAAAGAACGCATGGGTGAACGCACTTCGTTTTTGAAGAGAACACCATGATCGAGCAAGCCAGGCAATTTCGGGAGCGGTTTGCCCAGGTGCAGGCCGAGGTCGGCAAGGTGATCGTCGGCCAGGCCGATGCGGTCGAGGGCGTGCTGACCTGCCTGTTCGTCGGGGGGCACGTGTTACTCGAAGGAGTTCCGGGCCTGGGAAAAACACTTCTCGTTCGGACGCTGGCCCAGGTACTCGATCTGAAATTTTCCCGCGTTCAGTTTACACCGGACCTGATGCCGTCGGACATTCTGGGCACGAACATCATCACGGAGCAGGAAGGGCAGCGCCGCTTCGCGTTTCAGGCCGGCCCGATCTTTGCCCAGATCCTGCTCGCGGACGAGATCAACCGGGCGACGCCGAAGACCCAGTCGGCCCTGCTCGAAGCGATGCAGGAGCACAGCGTCACCATTGCTGGGATAAACCACAAGCTGGAAGAACCGTTCTTCGTGCTGGCCACACAGAATCCAATCGAGCAAGAAGGAACGTACCCGTTGCCGGAAGCTCAACTCGATCGCTTTTTCTTCAAGATTTTGGTCCCCTTTTGCACTCGCGACGACCTGAACTTGATTCTCGATCGCACGACCCGGAACGAGTGGCCAAAGCCCGAAAAGATCATGGACGGCACGGAGATTCTGAAGTGGCAGGCCTTGATTCGAGAAGTGATAGTCGCGCCGCCGGTCCAGGATTATGCGATTCGCTTGTTGCTGGCCTCGCATCCCGGCAACGAATTCGCGCCGGCCGTCACGAACCGCTACATTCGCTGTGGGGCCAGCCCGCGTGGAGTGCAAGCTCTGACGCTGGCTTCCAAGGTGCAAGCACTGCTCACCGGCCGTTTCAACGTGAGCTTCGGGGATATCCGCAGGGCGTATTTGCCGGCACTTCGTCATCGCATTTTGTTGAACTTCGAAGCTCAGGCGGAGAACATCGCACCGGATACCGTACTGGCCCAGATCATCCAGGATGTACCGGAAACGGAAGGGAAGTAGTCCGACTCGGCGGGAAGATCCTGCCACCGATCTGGAGGCCCGAACCCTTGAAACGAAGGAACTCCAGGCGTTCCGGTGGTATGCTTCGAACCACGTCGGGCCAGGCGTTGTCGAATTGGGCCGAACCGTCCGGGGATCACGAAGAAGTCATCCGTGACCGGGCAGATGTCAGCCCCATCAAGCCGATTCAATCTCCACGCACCCCAGATTCAGCCTGGCTCGAAACTGAACCACATACAACTCTCTTTTTCGTCCAACAGCTTGTTCACCTGATCGAACAGCCGGCGATCGGCTTCGGGTCGCACAACTCGCATTTTGGAGGGTTGGTCCCGTCCCGCTGACCCAGGACGCATCTCGAGATTCGTCGCCATGCTTTTGAACCATCTGGGTGCGGAATCCCTTGGTCGATGGCAGCAACATCAAATAGGTCGTGGATATCAGAGCAGTAGATTCAGGCGAAAGATGTGCGGCTTGATCTTCAACGCGGCAATCCGCTCGGGATCTCATCGACTAGCAACGGGACGAGTGCACTCTCCGGGCCGGAACAAGAACACAAACTGAGCGATTCGAAGTCAGGATTTCGGCGGTGGAGGCAACGTCGGGCCTTGGTCGCCGGGCTTCTCCGGTTGCGGGGTTGTCGGCCCATCTAACCCGGCTGGAAGCGGCATCGGCGGCGGAGCGACCGGTGCCGGCTTCGCCACATTCGGGATTGGCGTGATGAGTTCGCGAGGCCCACTGGGAATCGTGATGACCGGAGTCGGCTTCTTTGGATCGATCGTCAGGATCGGCCCACTTTTCGAGGATTCCGCCTTCGGGGGCTCGTCTGTTTGCGGAGCCTGTTTTGGTACCAGTGCCTGAGCAGTTGGGTTCGCTGACGGGCTCAAGTTTTTCGGTGCGTTCGGTGGCGGGCTAACCGGGCCAGCGACGGGGATTGGCGCAGGCGTTGGGCGGAGTACCCTCTCGCCAGGCATGGTTTTTTCGTCGGTTGTGGCGGCCAGTCGTGGTTCGGCGGACTGCGTGGCCAGGTCGGCTTTGCTGCTCACGATGCCGAGCAGGCGGTACTGCAACATGGCAGTCCGGGCGGAGAGTTGCACGAGAGGATTCTTGTCGTTGGCAATGGCCTGTTCAAGTGCGTAGCCGGCCTGAATGGAAATCGGGCGAATCTTGCCAATCGATTCGGCGACTTCGGAACGAACCGACGAACTCTTGTCGGTCGTTAATGCCTCGATGAGTGTTGGAAGAATTTCGGGAAATGCTTTCGCATCGTACTCGCGAAGAGCACTGGCTGCCGTCTCACGTACCCGCTCATCGGTGCTGGTTCGGAGGGTTTGGAGTAGAAACGGAACCTGAGTAGCCGGATCCGGCCTGGAAGTTTTGCGGAACGGACCCGCATCCGCAGAAGTTGCGCAGACCAACGCAAAGATCGACACAAAGAACAGACGTTGAAGCACGCTGGTGACTCCGTGACCGGCCACACCGCTTCCCGCAGTGAAGTGGATCGTCCATGATTGTTGTCATGGATCGTGACGACAACAAGGGCTCGTTGCCGAATCTACCCGGTCGCGTGTGTCCTACCAGCGCAGCCCGGCTTGCAATCGTTGCTTCGATCCTTTAACCCATTATCTTTATACCCCACCCGGCGGCTTCGACCAATACAACCGCCCTGATTCAGAAACTCATAGGTGTAAAAATGAACAAGCCGCAACGGTCCGGTGGACCGCGCGGCTTGGGGTAACTATCCAGCCAGTCAAACTTTAGCGTGGTCGGCCCCCAGGCGCCCCTATGTTGCTCGTCGGATTTCCGACTCCGCCCAGGCCAGGGGTGTTCGGGCCAAGGCCACCACCGCCTTGCGGCTTGGGAGTGAGCAAAGGCGTGTCCCGCGGGAGATCGGGAGGCGTCGTATAGGTGTTGGAAGGCGGAATCGCGAACACTTCGGCCGTTGGCTGACGCATTTCTCGCTTGGGCGTGTTATTACAGCCAGCTGCCACGAAGGCAATTCCGATCAACAAGTAGTACGCGCCACGCATGTGAAGGCTCCCTCGGTCTCGAATCGCAAGAGCGAGGGAGGATAACGAAGTGACTCAAGTCGTCAAGGCGAGCCTTATTTGCCTGCCTTCGCGTTCGCCAGGCGTTCCTCAACGGCCTTCCAGTTGACCGTGTTCCACCAGGCATCGACGTAGTCGGCACGCTTGTTCTGGTACTTCAAGTAGTAAGCATGTTCCCAGACATCAACGCCGAGAATCGGCACCAGCCCGTCCATCAACGGGCTATCTTGGTTCGGCTTCTTGACGGCTTGCAACTTTGTTCCATCCCAGACGATCCACGACCAGCCGCTGCCGAACTGTCCGAGCGCGTTTTCCTTGACCTTGGCCTTGAGGGCTGCGAAGTCACCGAAGGCTCCCTTGACGGCCTCGGCCACCGCTCCAGTTGGTTCGCCACCGGCACCAGGGCCCATAATGGTCCAGAATAATGCGTGATTGTGGTGTCCGCCGCCATTGTTGATAACGGCCTGGCGAACGCCCTCTGGAACGCTCTTGATCCCCCGGAGGAGTTCCTCGATCGACTTCGATGCGAAATCAGGATGGGCTTCGAGCGCTTTGTTCAAGTTGTCGACGTAGGCCTTGTGATGCCTTTGTGAGTGAATCTCCATCGTCATCGCGTCGATATGCGGTTCGAGGGCACTAAACGCGTAAGGCAGTGCTGGCAGGGTGTGTGCCATGGTCTACTCCAGTGTTGGAAAACAAATTACCGTCGGACGATCCGCTAATCTACGCGTGCACAAGACCTGGACAAGCGATGGTGGGAGTTGGATGGGGACACGGCGAATTGAGAGTCGTTAATTCACGGAGAATACCGACGTTCGCAGGTATCAAGCTCATTCTTCGCACGGAAGGCCTTCAAAACACAGATCACGAACGCGTGAAAGCACGAAACAAAACCTCAAGAGGTTTTTTCGTGCTTTCACGCGCTCGAGATCGCCGGATCTTTTCGGAGACCCTAAACCATGCTCTCCAACAGATACTTTAGCTTGCGAACTTCAGGCTCCATCGGAAATTCCGGGACCGGCGTGTCACGAATATCGACCGATAGAGCACGCTGGTAGCGTTCGCGTGTGAGCTGGGTGATGATTCGCCCATATTCAAGCTGGCCCTGGCCGACCCGGACCTGCAAGCGATCCGGTGCCGTATCGCGCAGGCGCACGTGGCGGACGAACGGGAACAATGAGTCGTAGTCCTGCGTGGGTTCCGTCCCAAGCAAATAGTGACTCGGATCAAGTGTCAGGCCCAAACCGGGAACGCTGCGGCACAATTCGACGGCCCGCTCGCGATTGGCAGTGATCGTTTGACTGTGCGTCTCGACCGTGAGCATGACCCCCTCGGCCTGGGCCACTCGATTGAGACTTGTAAGCCGGATGACCTCCTCGGCGAAGTCGCTCCCGAGCGGTGCGGCCGAGATATTCACGAGCGGCACGCTCAACCAGCGGCCAAGCCGGCAGACCGCACGCATGGTCTCGCGATATTTTTCGATCGTTGGAGCATCAATTTCAACGTGGAAAGCGGCATAAGCCACGTTCGCCTTGCGAAGAATTTGTGCCGAGCGGTTCACGTCGGCAAGCACTTCCGAAGGCCTCAAATGCGGACCAGACTCGTGAAGAGCCAGATCCACTTTGTGGAAGCGTAACTCACTGATGGCGTGCAACGCATCTGTAAGCGAATACCGGCCAAAACATAACGAAGAACAAGCGACGTACACGGTTTTCCCCCCTCCGTGGAGCGCCAATGATCGTAGCAACAAACGCATTCGGACCTTCCCCAAGGTCCAGGGGGCCCAATAACCACAACGCGACTTGCGTGCAAGGAAAATCCACCCAAAATCCGGCTTGCCCAGTACGCCCGTTCAAGCTATTTCCGCCCGTGCCCGGAATTCGTTCTTTCGACGAGGCCGTTAAATGTCCCAGTTTGCACAGTCGCCCACGCCTTCGCTGTCGCCCTCGCCCTCGCTCGAATTCCTGAACGGCGTTTCCACGTCTCTACAGATTGCTCTGAACGACCTGTTCCATCACGAGGAGCGATTGGACTCGATGCTGGTCAACCCGGCCAAGTACGAAGAACTAGCCGTCCAGCGCCTGGAAGGCAATCTTTCCGCATGGCAAAGCATTCTGGCCGGGATGGCCGACCAGGTCCGACTGGCCCAGGATGATCTCGAACTGCTGGACACGGACCTGCGGCAGACGCTCAATTCCTTCACGACCGCTCGAAAACATCTGCAAGGGGCGTAGGACAGTGGTAGCCCCCTCGGAGGTCTACCGATGCCCGCGTTCGCTGTCATTTTCCCTGCTGCGGGAAACTCCTCGCGTTTCGGTGGCCGTGAGAAGAAGCCTTACGCCGACCTGGATGGAACGGCCGTTTGGCTGCGAACAGCCAATCTCTTCGCCAATCGCACCGATGTCGTGCAGATGATCCTGGTAATTTCCCCGGACGATCGCGAGATGGTCATGCGTCGCTACGCTGCTAATCTCATGTTTTTGGGGATCAATCTCGTCGATGGTGGCACGGAACGATTCGACTCCGTGGCCCGTGCCCTTGAGCAGTTGAAGCCGGAAGTCGATCACGTGGCGGTCCACGATGCGGTTCGACCGTGTACCTCTGCTGCCGTCATCGAATCGGTGTTCGCAGCCGCGGTGAGGGAGGGTGCCGCGCTTCCAGGGTTGGGAGTTTCGGACACCCTCAAGCGAGTCGACACCCAACTACACGTGACCGAAACTGTTTCTCGTTTTGCATTGTGGCAGGCACAAACCCCGCAGGTCTTCCGGAAGGAATTGCTGCTGGAGGCCTATGGCCAGCGCGGTTCGCTGGGCAAGAACATCACGGACGACGCTCAACTGGTGGAAGCAATGGGACATCCGGTGAAGATGATTCCGGGCTCCCCCTTCAATCTCAAGATTACCACACACGATGACCTGAAGATTGCCGGGCTGTTCCTAAAACTCCGGGAAGCGGTAGACAAACCGAAAGCCGGCCGTCCGTTTGACGACGAGCGATTCGATTGAAACGCGATTCGGCTAACATCATCCACGAGGTTTCCATGTCCCGATTGCTTGTCACGTTCTTTGCTTGTCTCCTGGCTCTGCCATCGTTCGCACAGGACAAGCCGCTGGCACGCATTGCGTTCGGTTCCTGCTCCGATCAGGACAAGCCGGTGCCAATTTTCGACAAAATCGCGGACTTGAAGCCCGACCTGTATCTGGCCATGGGCGACAACATCTATGCGGACATCAAGCCGGAAAAAGGCCTGGAAGAAATGGCCTCCATGAAGATCAAGTACGAAAAACTCGCGGCCCTTCCCGGCTGGCAGCGGCTGGTGAAAACGTGCCCCATGCTCGCGACCTGGGACGATCACGACTACGGCAAGAACGACCAAGGAGCGGATTATCCGCACAAGGACGCCTCCCAGCAGTTGTTTCTCGACTTCTTCAGCGTTCCCAAGGACTCTCCCCGTCGTTCACAGAAGGGCGTCTACAACTCGGCGATCATCGGGCCGGAAGGCAAACGCGTGCAAATCATCCTGATGGACACGCGCTATTTCCGCAGCAAGCTGAAGAAGGCGGACAAGCCGTTGCCTGGCACGCGGATCGTGCCATATGTGCCGCAAACTGATCCGGAGGCCACGTTCCTTGGGGCGGAACAATGGAAGTGGCTCGAAGGTGAACTCAAAAAGCCGGCGCAATTGCGGCTGCTCGTTTCCAGCCTTCAAGTGGTGACCGAGGATCATCCGCACGAGAAGTGGACCAACATCCCGGCCGAACGCGATCGACTCTACAAACTCATCCGCGAGACCAAGGCGAACGGCGTGGTCATCCTGAGTGGCGACCGGCATCTCGCGGAGATCTCGGTGGATCCTAAGGCCGTTGGCTATCCCCTCTATGACGTGACTTCGAGCGGCTTGAACCAGGCAACAAAAACCTGGCGGGAACCCGAGCCCAATCGCCATCGCGTGGCCACCATGTCTCACGGCGACAACTTCGGCTTCATTACCATTGATTGGGAAGCAGCCGAGCCAAAGATCAGCCTGCAAGTCCGCGATGTCGATGGCGAGATCACCATCAAGGACACGGTTCCGCTCGGCCATCTCAAGCCGAAGGCTGTGGCCGAACTACCGGTGAAGCCGGGCGATGGTGCGATCTCGCCACGTGATGCACTCACGAAAGTTGGCGAGAAGGTCGTAGTCGAGATGAAAGTGCAAGCCACGGGAACCGGGGGAACGCGAATCTTCCTGAACTCGGAAAAAGCATTCCGCGACCCACTGAATTTCACGGTGGTCCTGAACGCCAAGGCCAAGACCGGCAAATGGGAGAAGGCGACGACGGATACTTTCAAGAACAAGACCATCCGCGTGACCGGCACCGTGAGCGAATACAAAGGCTCGCCGCAAATCGAGGTGAACGAGGAGAAGCAGATCGAGTTCGTGGAGTAGCTCGAAAAGCAGGATAGCACTCATCCTCACTTATCAAGAAAGCGGTTCTTGCCTGCAATGCGTCTTGATTAGCGAAGATTAGCGTTCAAAATCCTACAGGCTACGCCGTTCGGCGAACCGATTCGAAGAGTTCGACCATTCTCGGCAAGCAAACGTCGACGCTGTATTTCTCCCGAATCAGTTCCGCGCCTTGGCGCCCGAGCACCTGGTATTCCGCCTTGCGATCGAGAAGTTGGTTTGCCAACTCGGCGAGCGCATCGACATCGAGGAAATCAAAGAGCACTCCGTTTTCGCCGTTCCGAATCATCTCGCGAACGGGCGGCGTATCGGATGCCAGGATGGTCGTCCCACAAGCAAGTGCATTGAGCAGCGACCAGGACAGTACGAACGGCACGGTCAAGTAGACATGCACGTCCGTGATGTTGAATAGTTTTGCCAACTCGGTCGGGGGGATCAAACCCAGGAACACGAATCGCGACAGGTCGTATTGGTCCTGGGAAAGCACCCATTCTTTGTAGGTCTTTCCACCCGTGAAGCGTTCGTCGCCGCCGTAGCAGACGCGATCTTGGCCGGCGATCAGAAAGATCACGTCCTTACGGCGGTCGCTTAGCTTTTTGGCCGCCTTCATGAACACATCGAACCCGCGCATCGATTCCATGCCGCGCGTGGCATAGCTCACGACTTTCATTCCGTCCGGCACGCGATAGCCGTTGATCTCTCGATGCAGGTTCGGCATCGGCTTCCAGATTGCCGTATCCACGCCATCGAAAATGGTCCGCAACTTGTGTTGATACTCCTGGGGAAACAGGCTGCGCTGATAGTCGGTCGGACTGTAGCCCGCATCGCAATTGTCGAGGTCGAGCAACAGCATGGCATTTCGTGCTCGGGCCCGCAGAAAATCCATCGGCACCGGGGGATATTCCTTCCGGAAGTCCATGTCCGAATCACGCGTGCGATAGAAGTACTCGAAGTAGTTGATGATCGGAATGTTCGGAAACAACTCGCGGAGAAATAGCGTCGAGCCGAAGCCGGAGTGTCCCACGAGCAAGTCCGGTTTCAGATCCGGCCTGGCCTTCACGGCATCGTGGACGGCCAGGGCATGTCGCGTCGCATTCTCGAACGTGCGTGTGCAATAGTGGTTCTGCTTGGTCGCTCCGCCATCGACCTTGTACTGCACGCACTCGACCTCGCCAACCTTACCGCCCCGCCGTTCCGTGACGAACGTACAACGGAAACCATGCCGCTGCACCAGGTGCTGGGCAATGTGGCCGAACTGGGCCGGAAAATTTTGGTGAACGAAAAGAACGTGCATCGCAAGCCCGAGGCGAGATAGTTAGCAATCCCACATGAGTCACAGGCTAAATTATACGGGCGCTGGCCTCACTCATCGCGATCATAGGCCTTATTCAGCCAGGCTTTCAGCTCAGCATCGAGGTCGGCCAGCGACGTCACTTCCACCTTGTGCGTGATGCGATCTTTTTTCTGCAGGCCGCCCGTGTCCTTGAAGCGACTGGTGAACTTGACGTCCTTGCCGAGGGCGAGTCCAAAGTCGATGCGCGTTTTGGTTGAGGGCTTGATCTCCGCGATCACGTGATTGCGATAGAAAGGGATAATCGTCTTGCAGGGACAGAGCTTGATATCAGTCGAGACCTCCCGGGCGAGCCGCATCAGGGCATCGCCGAGTGGCCTCATGGCTGTTTTCGAGCCACGGAACATCTCATCAACATATGTCGCGGCGATGGCCAAATACTGTTCTGGCGACTCATCCCAGGTCGGCTGGCCGTCAGCACGTTCCGCCAGCCACCAGGCCGTGTTCGTGCCGAGCTTGTGCTTCTCCTTCAACCACTGTCGGCGCGCAGGTAAGTCGTCGGGGCCGCTCTTTCTGATGTAGGCAAACCACTCGTCCAGGTCGCGGCCGGTTTTCTCCTTCAACTCGCTCACCCACTTCACCACCATCAAGATGCTGGGGTGCGGCGAGTAGACGATTGCCGAACTCTTTGCTTTGCTGGATTGAGGCATGTGAACGGCTCCCGGACGGATTCAGGAGTGTTGAAATAGGGACTTGAAGACGTATTTTCGGAAGTTCCGACAGCAGCGACAGCTGAATCCTGAGTAGGAATCTTCGACACAATCGTTACTTACGGACCTTTTTACTTGACATTAGTCGTTGGCCTGTCTAGATTTGATGCACGACCGAACAATTCGGTCCGATTGGTCCCCTCTGACGGGAGAGTCAACCCGTGACTAAGAAAGAGATCGTTCGGCGTATCTCTGAACGCGCCGACCTGACCCAGCTGAAAACCAAAGAAATCGTCCAATGGACGTTCGACGCAATCATTGAAACGCTCATCGAGGATGGGCGAATCGAGTTGCGGAACTTTGGCGTATTTGAGGTTCGCCGGCGAAAAGCCCGCCGGGCTCGAAATCCGCGAACCAACGACCGCGTCGACGTTCCAGAGAAGAACGTCGTCACCTTCCAACCTGGAAAGGAAATGGAAGAAAAGGTTCGCAAGGAGGCCAAGGTTTACGAACCGAAGCGGAAGAAACCGAAGCCCGCTCCGGCCAAGGCCAAGGCTCCGCCTCCCAAGGCCAAGCCCGCACCGAAGGTCGGAAAGCCGAAGTCGATTCCTGCACCGCAATCAACCATGCCGATCCCGGCTCTTGAACCCGAATTGGTCGGCACGACCATCGGAACTACGATGCTGGCGGAACCCGCAACGGCTGGCGTCTAGGCAATTGGAAACGGGTAGTAGCAGGCTTCTCGCTTGCTACTACCCCATCTCTCGCAGCGCACGGGCAGTCTGTCCAAGCAGAAAACCGGAAGCAGCAATCGCAATCATCGTCACGGTCAGGATGAGCCCTTGGCGGTGAACCCTTGGCCATTCGCTACGAACCGCGAACACGCGTCGTGGCCAAAACACCCATGAAATATACGCGAACAGCGCACAGGCCACGATCCACAAGCCGGTCTTCCCCAGAATTGCGATAACCCACGCATCGGAAGAGTTCCATTTCGAGCCAATCAGGAAAAAGCCGGTCAGCCCGCAGGTTGCGAGTGCGACCATCACCACAAAGCGCATGCCATGGGCGAGTTCGAGTGAAAAGCGTTCGTACTTGGCACCATCGTCGAAGAAGCGTCTTGCCTTGGGATCTAAGAAGAACGCTCGATAAACGAGAGCCCCGAACCATGCGGCCGCGGAGAGATGATGGATGGCCGAAACGCACTCGTCGAGAATCGAGACAGGCATGGTGACCTCCGAAGGTAGCCCTCTCGCTCCGCGAGCGGGAGCCAGACGCATCCGCATCGAATCGTGTCTCGAAACGAAAGTCTGCTTTCCTCTCGCGGAGCGAGAGGGCTACTTTCTGAACCGCAAGCCGACCTTCCCGGCAACCGGAGTGCCCGCGCGAAACTTGCAAGGGCCGATCGCGGCGGACGAGATACCAGTCTCCATTCTCGACGAACGATTCTTTCCCGAGTTCTTCGATCAGCGACCGCTGCTCGTCTTCCGTCATCTTATTTTCGGGATCGCTGATCTGATTCCACGCTCGTGCGAATACAGGCCAATTCGTTCGCGATACGAGTGCAAGAGGGCCGCTCCACCAATTGGCAAGCGTGTGGCCATGCTCAAGACTCCAGCAAACTAAAAACATTCTTAGCCCTTCATGGCGGTCGCCCTGGGCGAGCGGCGTCAGGAGGACCAACGCCGTTTCCGGCAAGCGATTGCGAAGAGCATCGAGGATGTCCCGAACCGCATCTTCGAGAACCGCGTGGCCTGATTCCCGAAGGTCTCGATGGCCCGAAACGCTGCTGAAAAATCGCATGGGCCCGACGCGGACCGGGGCGGGATCACGAGTCGTCCGCTGGGCTTGTTCGTCGCGGAAGGATGGTCCCGGGTGGAGAGAAATTGCAGTTGATTTTCAGGTCGTTTCCTTGTTGTCCAGACCCCAGGCGGCTGAACGGATCGTCCTAGATTTTGGGGGTGATCTGGACGCCAAAAAACGGCAGCTTATTGCTTGTATCCCCACATGAAATAGCGTAGCAATAATCCTTGCTCTGCCCTGGTACCCGTTAGCGACTGAGTGGGCGACGGTTGCTGACAACAGGGCAGAGTACTTTTTTTGTTCTGCCTACACTTCGGCTAGTTTCTCTGCTGAGTCTCCGAACTTCTCCAACTTCGTGCCGCATTTTTCCATCAACGATAGATACAGGCTGCACATTTTGCGGTTCGGCTTGTTCATGTAATCCAGCACGCGTCCGCCCTTCAGCTTGCCGCCACCACCACCGACGACCAAGACCGGCAACTGATTTGCCTCGTGATTTCCGGTCAACATGCTGGAGCAGTACAGAATAACCGAGTTGTCGAGGGCCGTCCGTTCGCCTTCCTGGATCGCGTCGAGCTTCTTCGCCAGGTAAGCGAGTTGTTCGATGAAGAACTGGTTCACCTTGAGCCAGTCGGCCGTGTCCGAGTGCGACAGCAAATGGTGGATCATGTAGTCGACGCCGAGATGCGGAAATCGCAACGACGAGTGATCGTTGTTCAGCTTCAGTGTGGTGTAACGCGTCGTGTCGGTCTGGAAGCCAAGCACGAGAATATCAACCATCAACCTCATGTGGTCGGCAATGTTCTGCGGAATGCCGTCAGCCGGTCTCGGGATGTTGGGCTTTGCCAGTGTCGGCTTCCAACCTTGCAATTCCCCCTTCTTTCCTGCGCCTGCGATGCGTTGCTCGACTTCTCGGACCGAGTCGAGATACTCGTCGAGCTTGCGTTGGTCGCTGCTGCTGATGTTTTTGCGGAAGTCCTTCGCGTCGGTCAGGACGGCATCGAGTACGCTTTGATCGCCTTTATGCACTTCATCCTTGAAGAGCCGATCGAAGGCAAGGGCCGGGTATAACTCCAGAGGCGTCGGCGTGGTCGGTGAACTCCAGGAGATGTGCGAACTGTACATCATCGAGTAATTTTTGTGAACCGACGGATTCGCCGGCTCGCAACCGAGCACCAGGCTCGACACCTTGGTCGAACGGCCATTTTTCTGCGCAAGCAATTGATCGATACTTGTTCCGGACTTGATTTCGCCACCCGAAGCGAGCGGGGCCCCCGAAAGCAAGTTGCCGGTCTGCGAACTATGAATGTTCCCTTTCAAAGCCTCGGCATTGTAAAGTCCGCGAATGAACGTGAGCTTCTCGCGGTGCGGCTGCAAGGAGGCGAGCACCTTGCCCAACTCCATCGACTTGCCTTCTCCCTTGGCCCACCACTCCTTGCTGTGGAAGCCGTTGCCCGAGAACAACGCGGCAAAGCGAACCGGAGCCTCGCTGGAGCCTGTGGTCGACTTGACAACATCGCCCCAGACCGAAGTCGATTCCATCCACGGCACGGCCATGGTGACGCCCAGGCCACGCAGAAAGGTGCGGCGAGAAAAATGGTGCTGGGACATGGAAGACTCCAAGTTTGAGGAAGGCCACTCTCAGTTTATCGTGCGACGGCTGACAAGCGAAACAATCTTTTTCCCAGCATGACAAAACCTGACATTCTCTGCCACCTGGTCGTTGCGGAGCACTCAAGAAAACTTCGTAACCACGTTCGTTATTTTCCCTTACAGCAAGCCCATATTTTACAACCCCTACTGTACAACGAATTCCGCGAAAACGCGAGGTTGGTAGGTGGGGATTTTCCGACCAACTCAACCGTCCGGGTCGTCGAGCAACTGCTGCAAACAACCGCCATGAGAACCCGCTCCCAGCCGTTGATGGCAATCGTTTCCGGCATTCGGTCGTCCCCGTTTCTTCCAACGATCGTACGCGAAATGCCAGGGAAGATTCCACGTCGAATGGTTTGCCGAGACCCCGTCCGTCCGCCGATGTCGCCAAGAGCATCACGGCAGTGGCAAGAGCTACTCCGCTGCAAGATCCTTCCCCCGAATCTCTCTGAACTGTTTGCTCTTTACGATCAAATCCATCGCCACCGAGATGCGATAACCGTTCTGCTTCAGTCGTTCCTGGATCTCGTCGAGCAGCGGTTCGTCCGAAAGCTGGATGCCGCGGCCAAGGGCGTAGCCGAGCAGCTTGCGGCAAAATTGGTACACGAACGTGTCCTTACGCTTCGTGAGCAAGTACGTTCGAAGCCCATCGAGACCTTCGAACTCGGTACCGTCTTTCAGTTTTCCCTTGGTGTCGATTGGGCGATCGCCGAGGTCCTTGGCCCGTTTGCGGCCGATGGCGTCATAACCTTCCAGCGCGAAGCCGAAGGGATCGATGCGCACGTGGCAGACGGCACAGCGGGCGTCGCTGGAGTGTTTCTCCACGAGTTGACGAACCGTTTTCGTCTCGGTCGCCTCATCCTCGGGGAGTTGCGGCACGTCCTTTGGCGGACGCGGCAATCGTTCGCCGAGCAGCACTTCGGAAACCCAGTTGCCGCGCAAGATCGGACTCGTGCGCGAGGCCCCCGATTGCTTGGCGAGGGTGGCGGAAAGCCCGAGGATGCCGCCTCGGCCATATTTTCGCACGCCATCGACCCGCCGCCATTCCGGGCCGGCGATGCCGGGGATGCCGTAATGCTTGGCGAGCGCCTCGTTGACGAAAGTGTGATCGGCATCGAGCAGGCTCAATATCGAGCCATCATTCTGAAACAGGTCGGTGAAGAAGCGAATCGACTCCTCGTACATGTCACCCTTGAGCTTCGCGAAAGTGGGGAAGTGCCGCTCGCTCTTTTCGTCGAGAGTGTCGAAGCCCTGAATGTGCAACCAATGGCAGGCGAACTCCGTGGCCAGGCGACGTATGTTCGGGTCCTTCAAGAGCCGCTGCGTTTGCTCGACCGCCACCTTCGGATCGCGAAGTTTCTCGGCCTCGGCTGCTGTGCGAAGTTCCGCATCGGGCTGCGACGAAGTCAGAAAATAACTCAGCCGCGTGGCCAACTCCCAATCCGATACCTCCCCCGCCTTCACGCCGGTGGGTGCGCGTTCCAGTCGATACAAGAATGCGGGCGTCACGAAAATTTTCGCCAGCGTCAAGCGAATCGCGAGATCGTGCGGCAATTCCTGTGTTCGCAGTTTCTTGTACAAGCCAAGCAGTTCTTCCTTCTCGGCAGGCTTGATCGGTCGTCGATAAGCTTTGCCAGCGAATTGCAAAAGTGCTTCGAAATGCTTCGGTTCCGTATCGACGAGTTCCTTCTTGAACGCGGCCGCGGTGTCCAGGATCGGCTTGCGGTACGGCTCGAACAGCTTTGGATTGCTGTCCTGCGTAGCGTACTCCATGAGCTGATTGTAAGCGTCCACCAGCGTGAATGCGTCGTGGCTGATGTAATGCAGTTCATGCCACAGACGATTCAGTCGAGCTGACTGCTCGGCGGTCAGCATCAGGCGAGCGAGATGCTCGTCCTCGCGGTGGAACAGCGTGAGTGTGACGACTTCATCGACCGGCACGATCTTCGTGTAGCACAATGCGGCCGGGAAAAGGTTGCGGAAGCCATCGAACGATTGTTCCCAGTGCTTCCGGCTCGGGCTGCCATCGGCAACGACTACGGGCACGTCGGACCGCAAGCCGCTCGCGGTCGCAGGTTTGGTCGTGGTGAGTTGCATCTGCACGCTGCCAGCGTTGGCCGTGGCATGCAACATGCCCGTCGTTACCAGTTCCGCCCCCGCGAACAAGTCGGCCGGCAGACGAACCTCAACGATCGAAGGGGCCTGCACGCACAGGCTGTTCGCATCGATGGCCGAGCCATTCGGATGCTTACCGAACCGAGCCGGATCGACGCCGTACTCGATCAGCTTGCCCGAGCGTGGACCGCCATCGAGTTTCACCTTCGCAAGCAATGGGCCTGCGAGCGATGCAAGTTGCTGGTACAGCACGCTGTCCGGATTTTTCGGATCGGCCGGAGGCTCCAACGTCAGCAGTTTCTGAACGGCGTTCGCCAGCAGTTCCTTCTCAACGCCCTGTGCCACGAGCCAGCGCGAGAGTACCGAGCCGGCCGGAATGAGTTGGCCGCGATCGCCTTCCTTCACCGGTTCGGTGTAGAAATGCCAGACTTCCCGGTTGCCCAGTCGATCGGCGTGCGGGTTGCCTGCGAGCACATCCGGCGACACGTCCTTGTTCAGGCTCCACTCCTTGTCACCTGCTTTCAAAGAGAGTTCGAGATCGGTCAGGTCGCACGAGTGGTTGCCGTCACGCGGGCCGATGACCAGCGAAACCAGGTCCCCCTTCTGCACGCGGACCTTCTCGAGTGGCCCGAATGGAACCGGCTTGCCGCCCTGGGCGATGCCGGCTGCGAGTCGTTGCCGGGTGGCCCCGCGACGCAGTTCGAGCGACCAGGTTACGCCGTTGCCGCACTCGGGATGAGCGTGTGTGACCTTGCCTTCGATGCGCACCTCCTCCGCGATGGGACTGCTCCAGCCGACGGCCACATTCAGCGTTGGCGAGGGATGGACACACACACCATGCGGTTTCATATTGCCCGGCACACGTACATGTTGGCCCGAGGAATTCGCCAGCAGGGCGGGCAGTTCCGTCTTGCTCCAACCGCGAATGAAGTCGTAGTTTGACGATTTCTGAATCGTGGTCTTCATGTAATCGAGCCGCGGCGTGCCGACGCTGCCGATGCCGAGATACTCGAGCCAGGCGGTCAGATCGTCGGCATGAACATTGTGCTTCTTCGCGAGTACCGCCACGTCAACCTTCGTCGTACTCGCACTCGCCTCGGCCACAGCGACGAGGCATTGAGCCGTCGAAGCAAACGCCCGATCGCGGCGAAGCGTCACATCGCGAACGAATTCGCGCACATCGCGAAGTGGGATCTCGGCCCGGCCGGGGATCGTCAAGCGGGGTTGATTCCAAACAACGAAGTCGTTCGTGCCGCCATCGCCTGCGTCGCCGGCAACGAGGAATAGACTCACATCGTTGCCTTTCGTTGCGGCGGGCACCTTGACGCGAACGTCTTGCTTGCCGGCAATCGGGCTGACTGGGACCATCCACGATTTCATGTGCCCGACGCTTTGGAAACGCGTGAGAGCGTTTTGCCAGACATTCACCTCGGCCGCGATGGCCTTCTCGTCGCCGGGCTTCGCGGTCTGCCAGCGCGTGCGAACCGCATCAAAAAGTGGCGACGATTCTTTGCTGTTCAACATGGCCCAGAGCAGGCCGAGATATTTCGGGCTCAGCTTGCGTTCCGTTGCGACCACCTCGACGGTTTTGGTCGAGTTGCTCAGAGCCTCTCGTTCAAGCAGGGTCGCGGTCAGGTATTTTTCCAATGGCAATCGGCCGCCATCGTTCGTGTCGAAGACGATCCCCTGAAGATTGACTCGTGAACCGCCCTGAGAGTCCGAATACTCCCGATACAGCCCGCGAATCTGGTCGAGGATTTCGTTGGTCCAGTCGCGGCGAGACGTCGAAGGGGAGAAACGCAGGCCGTCCGGCAGCAGGACCGCGTGGCGACTGATGTCCTTCGCGGCATCCAGATACTTGGTCAACAGGGCCGGGGACATCACCAGCGCGTTGCCGGTGTTCGTGAAACCTTCGCCGGCCGCACTGTCGGCCGGGAATTCTCGAGCGGGTTTCAGATCCACACCGGTCAAGTCCGCAAGCGTGTACGTGTACTCGGCGTTGTTCAATCGACGCAAGACGACCGGGCCGGGATCGCCGGCGCTGGCCTTCGCTTCTAGCTTCAGGTAGCCACGCACCCACGCTTGCAGTCGCTTGCGGTCATCGTCGTTCGGCTGCTTCGCGTCCTTCGGCGGCATCTGGCCGCTCTCGAGCATCTCTAGAATCTTCTGCCAGGCCTTCGGTGCCTTGCGAACCTCTGCCAGCGTCGAAAATTCGCCCAGATCGATCTCGGCTTCCACGCGCTTGCCCGAGTGGCACTGGGCACAGTGCTTGTTGAGCAGCGGGCGAATCTCCTTCGCGTACTCGTCGCCGAGCGCTACCGGCAAAGGCTCCGCGGCCACCGGCGCGGAGTTGGTTCGCACAAACAGAATCGCCCCGACGGAGACGGCCAATGTCGCAAGGCCGAGTTGTTCAAGTTTTCGCATTGCTTCCTCGTTGGGGCACTTCGTCGTTGTGATTAGTGTAGCGGTCAACGGTACTTGATTACTCGTGGCGTCCCTTCGCTGACGCTTCAGGCTCCGCCGAATCAGCGCTTGTCGGAGCCGGAAGCGTCAGCGAAGGCGAATTCTCAACTATAATCTCCCGGTCACTCTCCACCAGGAAACTGATGATGCCTCGCATTCTCCCCTTACTCGCGCTCTGCCTCGCTCTTCCACTTTTCGCCCAGGAAAAGAAGCCGTTCGAGGTCGAGAAGCAATTGAACCTTGTCTACAATCCGGCCAAGGACGCGGACCCGGTCCGGCACAAGTTGGACCTGTACGTTCCAAAGGGAGCGAAGGATTTTCCAGTGCTCATGTTTGTTCACGGCGGTTCCTGGAAATCCGGCAACAAGGATCTGTACCCGGCACTTGGCGAAACCTTCGCGAAGCAAGGGATCGGTGTTGCCATCATCAACTATCGCCTGAGCAGCAATAAAGGGACTGTCAAGCATCCGGACCATATTCACGATGTGGCCAAGGCATTCGCGTGGGTGAAAGAGAATGCCGGTAAGCAAGGCGGCGATCCGAAGAAACTCTTCATCAGCGGCCACTCGGCGGGCGGCCATCTGGTTGCACTCCTGGCCACGGATGAGTCGTATTTGAAGACCGAGAAGTGCGCTACGACGGACATTCGGGGCGTGATGGCCCTCAGCGGTGTCTACACGATTGATGCGGTGCTTCCCTTTTTTCACACGGCATTCGGCAAGGAAGCGGATGTCTGTAAAGCCGCGTCGCCGCTCACGCATGTGAAGGAGAAATGCCCACCGTTTTTGATTGCATACGGCAACAAGGACCTTCCCTTTCTCGACCAAATGGCCGAGAACATGAACAAGAAGCTCAACGAGTGCAAGTGTGAGTCCAGGGTGCTCAAGTTGGAACGCGATCACATTTCAATTGTCGTGAAGCTGGCGGCCGACGCGGAAGACCCGCTCGGCAAGGCGATGGTCGAGTTCATTCGCAAGAAGTAGGTGCCGAAAAGTAGTCCGCACACTCCGTATGCGGAAGATCGAACCCGCTCGCGGAGAGCTTGTACATGAATCAACAATTGTGGCGGTAGGTTTCCAGGCCTGCCGAAGGGTCGTCAGAAAGTGCCACGAAATTCGTCCTGACAGGTTTGGAGGCCTATCCCACATAGATTCCTGCACAACTTCACAGCGAAGTCCACTATCGTCGATGACGAATATTCACACGGTCTGCGTGTGCGGTCGGTCGGCACACAGAGTGTGCCGACACCTATCGGTGGTTTAGTCTCTCAAGGTGCCGTGTTGCTCGTTCGTCTGGCCATCCTCGCTCTGCTCGCTTCATGCAGTTTCGCGCGCGAGCCTGGCCCGGTGCCGCGAGAGTTGCACTTCGATCGTAATGGTTGCCCCCTTCCTCCCGGGGCGATTGCTCGGTTCGGGATTCCGCCGGCTCTTTTTGGCCTCGCGTACTCGCTGGCTTGGACAGCGGACGGCAAGCAATGCGTCGCCTCCGATTGGAATGGCGTAACGGTTTTGGATTCGGCCACGGGGCGTTGGGTTCAAACGATTGCGGCTGTAGGCGAGAGGACGACGTCCAATCTGACGTTTCGGCATGGCCGTGCCGTTCTCAAACTTCAGGGGAGCGAGGGGACACTTTGCGACCCTGTGACAGGGGAGCCTCTCGTCGCTTTCAAGCTACCGTCTCCACTCGGTGATCTGGGCCGCAAGCTGTACTCGATTGATTTGTCGGCCAATCATCGCTTCCTGGCCGGCATCGCGTCGGCCGATTCCTCGCCCGGCGTCGCCTGGCGATTCGATTTGGCGAACAATCGGTACACGCGTCTCATCAACGACCGCTCCGACTTGCAGAGCCTGCGATTGTCTCCCGATGCCAAACGAGTCTTCGCCACGGGAGGCACGGCCGACCCAGAACTGACTGCCCGCGACATCGTCAACGGCAAGGAACTGTGGACCGTGCCGATGAAAGGAGCCGGCCGATTGAGAACCGTCTCTGCCGATGGCCGAAGCGTTGCAGTCACGGATCAGGCGGGAATTGCCGTCTTCGACGCGGCCAACGGCCAAAAAGTGATGAGCACGCCCATCGACTCGACCAGTCTGCCTGGAATGTGTGGAGTGGACCTTTCGCCTGACGGAAGTCGAGTGGCACTGGCCGACGGCCACTTGGTGATCGTGTGGGAAACGGCGACGGGTAAGGTTCTGCATCGCCTGCCCCACGAAGCACGGCTAGTTGCATTCTCGCCGGATGGCAAATCGTTGCTGACGGGCTCGGCATGGATCCAGAAGTGGGACATTTTGACCGGAAAGCCTGCATTTGTCGAGCCGATCATGGCCAGACCTTCGGGTTCATCATTGTTAAAGTGGTCTGAGGACGGGGCCCGGCTCTTGACGGTTTGGCCGGCGAACAGCCTGGAACCCGGAGCCCCGCAACGTCGCGATTTGTTGGGCGTCTGGGCAGTTGCGAACGAAGGGCTTGTTTGGAAAGAGATGGTTGAGGATGCCGTCGTTGCCGCCCATCTCGATTGGCGCGGGATCCGTGTGCGGACATTTTTGCTCGATCGGCTGATCCGGGCATGGAACACACGCCAACCGGAGAACCCGCTCGTTGCACAAACCTACGCGCCGCCCATCACCAATCAAACCAACCACCACGAATTTCTTGAGGGCGGACGGCTTGCCGTACAGATGAACAACTCTGAAGGTGCGACATTTGAAATGTACGATCCGCACGGCAAGCTTGAATTTCGTCGTACTCGCAAATCGCCGGACGTCGCGCCTCGGCAGGCCGTTTCCCTCTTTCGCGGCAAAAGCACTGTGCTGTACGGCCCAGCGGGTTGGAGGTACGACTTCCTGATCAATGCCGAGATTCCGCCTCTGCAAGGAAGTCTCGACGCCCGGCTCATTAGTCTGTTGCCGGTGCAATCCACAACGTTTGTCGCGGGACGAACGATCGCCGGCTCGACCATCAGTAGTTACGTGTGGGAATCGCTGACTGGTGGCATCGCCACGAATTTGCCTCAGGACATTCCCAACTTCGACAAGGCAACTCTTTCGCCCGATGGCCAGCATCTGGCCGTGGCGGCGGAGCGCGAAGTCATCGTTCACAATCTCAGGAATTCGGCCTGGAACTGGAGCGTGCCCGTTGCCAGTGCGTCGGCCTTGGCTTTCAGCCCAGACGGTTCCGTTCTCGCAACAGCGATGACAGATAGTACTGTTTTGCTCTGGAAAACGCCCAAAAACGCTCACGAGTGGAAGCAGCCCGATTCCGACGAGTCGTGGAACGATCTTTCCTCCATCGATGCCAGTGTTGCCTGGAAATCGCTTTGGCATCTTCAAGATTATCCCACTCAAGCGACCGAGTTGCTCGCAACGCACATGCAACCCGTGCCCGGCCCGAAAGACACGGCGTCGTGGATTCTCAAGCTCGATCACTCGAAATTCAACGTGCGTGAGGAGGCCGCCAAGACGCTGGTGGGTCGGGGTGAGAGCATTGAAGGCGATTTGCGTGAGGCACTGAAAGCCCCGCGATCCGAAGAGCAACGTGCACGCCTGGAGCAGGTTCTCTTGAAGCTCAATCCGGCCGTGCCGCCAATCGGCGACGCTCTTCGCGGCTTGCGCTGCGTCTGGCTGCTCGAACGAATCGGTACGCCGGAGGCGTGGAAGTTGCTCGAACGGATGGCGGGTGGTGCGAGCGGTTCGCGCGTGACTGTCGAAGCAAAGCTAGCGATACTCCGGCTGAACGCGACGCAATAGGCGTTCCCTGCGCCTCGCTTGCGCTTCGGTCTTGGCCGTACATTGCATCCGGGGTACAATCCCCAATATCTCTCCGAGGACACCTTTGATGAACCGCCGCGATTTTCTTACCACGGCCGCGACTGCGTCTGTCGCCCTGGCCGCCACTGCCAAGGACGAACCCAAGATGCTCCCCATCGTCGATTGCCATCAACACTTGTGGGACCTGACGAAATTCAAGCTCGGCTGGGTCAAGGAAGGCGACCCGCTGGCCGTCAGCCACACGCCAAAGGAATATGCCGAGGCGATCAAGGGGCTGAACTTCGTCAAGTCCGTGTACATGGAAGTGGATGTGATCGAAGACCATCAGCAAAAGGAAGCCGACTACCTGATCGAACTCATCAAATCGAAGAGCAGCATCACCGTGGCTGCTGTAATCAGTGGCCGGCCCGCGAAGGGGGATGCGTTCAAGAAGTACGTCGATCAGTTCAAGGGGAGCCCGTACATCAAGGGCCTTCGCCAGGTCGTGCATAATGAAGGAACGCCTTCGGGCTTCTCCAATCAGAAGGATTTTGTTACAGGGATCAAGTATCTCGGCGACATCGGCCTGAGTTGGGACATTTGCATTCGGCCTGGCGACCTGCCCGATGCGGTGAAGCTGGCAAGCGAGTGTCCTGGAACGCGGTTCATTCTCGATCATTGCGGCAACGCTCCGATTCTCGATGCCAAGAAAATGGAACAGTGGAAAAAGGACATCGCCAAGGTGGCCAAGAACAAAAACGTGATGGGCAAGGTCTCCGGCATTATCGCGTCGGTCAAGAAAGGCGATTGGTCGATCGATCAACTGGCCCCGGCCGTGAAGCATACGATCGAAGTGTTTGGTTGGGACCGCGTGATGTTTGCCAGCGACTGGCCGGTGTGCACGCTGGGTGCGCCTCTCAAGGACTGGGTACATGCGGCCAGGGAGATTGTGAAGGATCGCCCGGAAGCGGAACAGAAGAAACTGTTCCACGACAACGCGGTCAAGTTTTACGGGTTGTAATCGGCAGTAGCGTTTAGCGTTGCGGCCAACGGCCGCAACGTAGGACGGGGAGATCAAGCATGACAAGTCTAATCCTAATCACCGCCCTCGCACTCGGAGCACCGGCCCTCAAGGAGAAGGAACCGCTGGGCACGGGGCCCGGCTATATTGGCATCACCTTTCAGGCCGATGGCGATGGTTTGTTGATTACCGAAGTGAAACCCGATTCGCCGGCGACCAAGGCGAATTTGAAAGCGAACGATGTGATTCTGAAAGTCGATGGCTTCAGTATGGCCAACGAGGACACGAGTGCTTTCGTGAAACTTGTCGGCGGCATGAGGCCAGGCACGATCGTCACGCTCGATATCCGCCGAGGCAAGGAATCGATGGTGTTGAAAGTGAAATTGGGCCCGCGGCCGGCGGACTTCTCGCCAACGCCGATACCGCGTCCGCCGATTATTATTGATGAGTAGTAGTCGGCACACTCCGTGTGCCGACTCAACGTGGCACGTCGTGCCACATTGAGGAGATGACAGATGACAAGTCTAACCCTGATCACTGCCCTCGCTCTGGGAGCACCGGCGCTCAAGGACAAGGAACCGCTCGGCACCGGTCCGGGCTTTATTGGCATCATGTTTCAAGCCGATGGCGGCAATGGTTTGGTGATCATCGAGGTGATACCGGATTCGCCGGCAACCAAGGCGAATCTGAAACCGAACGATACGATTCTGAAGGTCGATGGCATCAGCATGGCCGATGGGGACACGAGTGCATTCTTGAAGATCGTCGCAAGCAAGAGACCGGGCACCATCCTCGCGCTCGATATTCGCCGAGGCAATGAATCGCTGGTGTTGAAAGTGAAACTGGGCCCACGGCCGGCAAACTACTCCCCGACTCTGGAGCCGCGTCCGCCGATTATTGATGAGTAATAGTAGGCCGCACTCTCCGGGTCGTGCCAGATTGAAAAGCACGAAAGCACTCAAATCACCAAGCCTGCTTGCCTCTTACGCGCTGTATCGGCTACAGTATTCATGCATAGATGGGATCTTCCTAAAACGTGGAGAAGCTGAAAATGTTTCGAGTTTCGTCTCTGATGGCCGCCAGCATGCTGCTTGTAGGCAGTACCTGTTTGGCGGAAATCAAATCCGGCATCCAAGTCGGAGAAGCAGTCAAATCGTTCAACCCGTTGAACGTTACGGGCCCGAATGCCGGGCAATTCGCCTGCCTCGTCTGATCCAACGGGAGCAGTCCCGTCGTCGCGATCTTCGCTCGCGAGATCGACGACAGCTTGACCGGTCTGGTCAAGAAGATCGATGAAGCCACGACCAAACACAAGAAAAAGGAAATGGCCTCTTTTGTGATATTCCTGGACAAGTCCGACGAGATGGAAAAGAAAGCGAAGGGTTTCGGAGAAAAACTCGGCTTCAAGGAAACCATTTTAGCATTGGATAAAGCCGAAGGGCCGAAGGGCTACAATCTGGCCAAGGATGCGCAGGTCACGGTCCTGCTGTACGTCGACCGAAAAGTGAAAGCGAATTTCGTTTTCGAGAAAGGCAAGATGACCGCGGCCGACGTCGAGAAAATCCTGAAGGATCTCCCGAAGATTTTGGAGGAGTAAGTCGGAAATGAACGCGAGGCCGGCCGACTCTCCGGTTCGGGCTGCCTCGCATCCGCTCCGATCGCGATAGGATTTCGACATGTCGGCCGTTCGACCTTTTCACACGAGCCTCTATCTCTCTCTCGCCGTCGCCCTTGTTGCGATCGGCGTGGCGGGCGGGGACTTGCTTCCAGAACTTCCCTTTGTCACGGTCTTCTGTTTGCTCTTGCTCGGCGTCGCCTACTATCGAGAAGGACGCTGGGAACTTTCGTTGCGAGCCGCCAATATCGTTGGCCTCGGGCTCGGTGCCCTGCTAGGTTTGTGGGCGATCTTCCAGGTCGTTCGTCCGCCAACCGGACTGTCCGAAACCCTTCCTTGGCCGGCAAGCGCATTACCTTATCTCGCACCCGTGTTGATGATCTTGATCCCGGCGAAGATGCTGCGGTCGAAGCATATGGGGGACTACTGGGCGATGCAGGGCCTGGGCCTTTTGGGCATCGCACTGGCCTGCGCCTTGGCCATGGATGGCGCCTTCATCCTGTTGTTCGTTCTGTACACAGCGCTGTTCGTCTGGTCTCTCAGCACCTTCCACGTCTTTCGCGAACTCGGCCCGGAACAGGGCGAGACGGTCCGTCTGAACGGCGGTCGCTGGAAGGGGCTGCGACACGCGTTTCTTTGGGCCGCGTTCTGCGGCGTGGCGGCGGTTCCGCTCTTTTGGGCGACGCCACGTTCCGGTAGCCAATGGGAACTCGCTCTGAACACGCGCGGACGTGCGACGACCGGAGTTAGTGAAGGACCCGTGGACCTGAATCGCACCGGCCAGGTTGATGTGAACCCGGAAAAGGCGTTCGAATTCTTCGCGTCAACTCCCGTCGGTCAGCCGGTTCAGGACGTATCCCCGGTGCAACGATTTCGGGCGATCTATCTGCATAACTACGAAAGCGGCCGTTGGGTTCGCAATCAGTTCGGTTTTCAGACGGCCGATCGGGCCGTGAGCCCGCCCGGTGTGACGCGCGATCCCCGTTCGCGCATGCCGGATCTCGGACCAGGGACGATGCACTTCACCTTCGTGCTCAATCCGAAACTGAGCCGCACGCCGCCGCTTGCCGATCCGGTTGCCTGGCAATGCGGCTTGCTCTCGCCTGCCGCCAGTCGTTTCGAAGATGGTACCTACCGTAGTTGGGTGCATCGTCACGATGGTTCGCTGGATGGAGCATTCAGTTTCGACGCCGGTGCCCCCCAATACTTACAAGCCTGGGCACCTCCACCACAACCGGGCTATGGTCCGGTCATGCGCGTGCAACCCAGTCGCACGGAATACTTGACCCGCTTGCCTGGTGGGCTGCCCAAGCTCAAGGAATTCACCGATGACGTGATCGAGAAATTGGTTCTCCAAGACCAGTTGCCGCGAAGTGTGTTAACGGACCTCGATCCCGACACGCGGACGAGATTGATTCCGCATCACGAAGCGATTGCACGTGCATTGGAGGAGTATTTGTCCCAATCCGGGGACTTCAAGTATTCGCTCGACCTGACTCGACAGGACAAGGCCTTGGACCCGGTCGAGGATTTTTTGCTTAACACACGCAGTGGGCACTGCCAGCGATTTGCAACCGCCTTGGTCCTCATGCTGCGAACGCAGGGGATCCCGGCACAAATGGTCATTGGCTACCGTGGCTGCGAAGGTCGCGGTGATGGGTGGTACGATGTGCGTGAGGACCAAGCACACGCCTGGGTGGAAGTTCTTCTTCCCGCGTCGAACGAAGGCTTGATGCCCGTATTGTACATCTCACCAAGCCTCGGCCTATGGGGGCCGCTGATGAACGGGCACATGGTCTTGTGCGGTAGCTTGGTCGCCCCGAGTTACGAACTCCCGCCCGACTGGAAACCGATGCGCTGGGTCACCTTCGACCCGACCCCGTCAGTCGGCGAAGCGGAGTCGAGCGGCCCGGTCTCCTTTTTCGAAAAGGCACGACAAAAATGGGAAGCCGTCTTGAGGACAGTGCTTCTGGCCTACAATTCGGAGTCGCGCGAGAAGGCCGCCTCTGCCATCGCATTCTGGTTGATCGAGGAAAATGGCTCATACTATTTTGCGGGGTTGGCCGCGGGAATCGTTGGCGTGTGGCTGGTGCGACGTTACGGGAGGAAACGGTCGGAGTATCTAGTGGGCTATCCCAATAATCTGCGCCGGCTTTCTGCGATCCTCGCTGGTCTCGGTATCGACTGGCAAAAAGGCCAGACCGCTCGAGAGTATGCTGCATACGCGAGAAAGAAACTCGCCCACGCACCCGCGGTCGCGGATATCCCGATGCAGATCGTCGCGGCCTATTATGCCGAACGTTTTGGCGACCAAATCATCGATGCAGCAACCATTCGAGTGTTGGCTGCAAGACTCAAGCAACTCTCAGCCAACACATAGGGCGAGCGTCCATTTCACCCGGCAAATATGTCGGGTGAAATGGACGGCTGCACGGTAATGCCGCCGCCGATGAACCACTACGGCACCAGTCTAGCTTCCACTAAATTCACATGATCCTGAATCGTTCCGCCGTTACCTGGTTTGATGACAATCGTCAGTTCCTTCCCTTGTGTCAGGTCCACGCGAACCGCGATGAGCCCACCCGCGAGCGTGAGCCTTCCCGCTGACGGCAGGACTTGCTCTTTCCCATCGACGAGCACAACCAGGATTGCATCGCCCCGAACGCCACTTCGTGCGTCGAGGCCGACGAGTGCTTCGAAGCGATGGTACTTTCCGCCGAGCGAATACGTCACGGAACACTCAGATTGCAAGCCGATGCCGCGATCGAAGGTTCCTTCCCCTGCCGACGTTCGCAAGCGCAGGAATTCGCCCGACACACTTCGATTGACTGCCAAGGGAATCGAATCCGCACTCTGAACCTGATATTGATATTTCGCAGGTGATATATCCGCCAACCAGATCGTTTTTCCTTGCTCTACATCGATAGCGAGTATTTGATCGTTCGGAATGTGGACGATTTCCTTGAACAGAGACTGAGCCGACCAGGACTTTCCATCATAGGTGATCGAAAGAACACTCATGCGTGACCCGTCGGCCAATGCTAAGCGATAGTAGGGCCCTTTTGGCTTTCTCACTCGCGCGAGATCCGTGTTGAAGCCGATGGCTGCGAGCTTGGTGAAATCCAATCGTTGATCTTTCCCATCCACCTGAAACGTCACGACGTTCTGGTCCGGATCCATGCTGGTGATCGCACCCAGGAGTTGGTCGCCGCTCCGTGTTTGGATCACGTCGCGCTTGCGAGCAACGTGAAGCCACTTCGGATCGGACGCGGGACGCCGCACCGTCCAAATCACGCGAATGGCCGAGAATGGCAAGCGAATGAACTGTTCTGTTCCTGGCATGGACAGCCGGAAGCGGACGGCATCGCCGTCCGCATCGACGATGGTCCCGCGCATTCGGTCGCCGTTCGTAAGCTCGACGTGAGGGTCTCGGGGCACGTCGGGGTTCGAGATGCCTTCTCGACGAAGCGAGTACCATGTTCCTGCCGCATGTTTTTCGTTGCTAGCGAGTGTGAGTGATCCATCGGGAGTGAAACTTTGAATCGCACTCGATTTCGATTCGCCTTCCAGTCGTCGGACCTCGAACTTCTCCGGCATCTGGCCGCAAGTAGTCAATAACACGGCAAAAAACGCGTGTGTCATCTTGAATTCGCTGGTATCAGTTAT
>SIAJ01000016.1 GCA_009691845.1 Gemmataceae bacterium | reverse complement strand
CGGCGGATGAACGCCAGGCGAGCGTTCTCGGGAGCATAAGCTGCCGCGTCGCCGTGGTACCCGTCTTCTAAATAATGCGACATGGAGGAGCCCTCTAGGGTTGGAGTTTCGGTCCGGATCGATTCGACCCGCCTATCAATCATGCTAGGTTGCCATATTTTACTCTACAAGTCCACCGGAGCAGATTCATGGCGATCGAAATTCAAACTATTGTCTCCATGCCTTTCGCGGAGAACACCTACGTCGTCTGGAAACCCAGGAGTTCCGAGGCCATCGTGATCGATCCCGGCACGGAGCCTGAACCGATCCTGGAATTCCTGCGTGAACGGGAACTGACTGTCGTTGCCATCCTGAACACTCACGGCCATGCCGACCATATCGCGGGAAATGCCGACATGAAACAGGCTTTTCCCGATGCTCCGCTTATTATTGGTGCCGGGGATGCGGAACTCTTGACCAACCCCCGGCTCAACGTGAGCCGGTCGTTCGGCTTCGACGTGATCAGTCCCCCCGCCGACCAACTTGTTCGCGAGGGGGACACCTTGTTATTCGCCGGACTCACCCTGGATATTTTGGAAATCCCCGGCCACTCGCCAGGTCATGTCGTTTTCGTGGTCCGTGACGAAGGGATTGTTTTCGGCGGCGACGTGCTCTTCCGCGGCAGTGTCGGCCGAACGGATTTTCCAGGCGGTAGCTTTTCGACCCTTGCGGCGGGAATTCGCGGAAAACTGTACATTTTGCCCGAGAGAACCGTGGTCTACCCAGGACATGGGCCGGTTACGACTGTTGGCCACGAACGTGAAACGAATCCGTTTGTCCCCATGAATGCTGAGTGATGCATGGGGACGAAAAGCGTCAATTCTTTTTCTTGCCCATCGTGAGATAGTCGATCGCTTCGGTTGCGACCCGCTTGACCTCCTCGTTCTTGTGCATGGCTTTCACGTTAACCAAAATAGGCACAACCACTGCGGATTTCGAAGGTATTGAGGCGGCTGCCGTGATGGCGGCGATCACGACTTCGGGCTCTTCCTTGGCGTTATTGATGATGTCGATTACATTTCCGAGTTTCGATTTGGCATCTTCCCCCAAGACGGCGAGTGCGGCACAAGCCTCCAGTCTGCTAGCCGGTGCTGCCACTCCAAGCATCTGAGCGATCGCATCGAGATGTACTTCATTCCCCTTAAGGCCATCTGGGCCATTTCGGAGGATCAAGACACGAGCCCAGAGTAGCACGCTCTTATCTTTCTCAATGTTCAACTTGAACAAATTGTCCAGTGAGGATTTCCAGGTCTTTTGTTGAACGGGCGCGACCGGCCCCAGCGAGATGAGCGAGTTCACGGCCTCTCGGCGAACAGCCGCACATTGATCGAGTCTCAGGATGTCCAGGAGGGCGGTGACCGACTGAGCATCTGGAGGATCTCGAAGATCTGGAGTGTCGCCCGTTTGCTTGCCAAGCCCGACATTGCCAAGTGCGACGATCGCAGCCCGACGCATCTGCCACGAACCGGCCTCGCGGGCCCGGACGCTCAGCTTTTGCACAACGGAAGGCTGGTTGATCCGGATAAATGGCCCAATCGAGCCAACGATTCCGATTACATCGAAACGAATCTGCATATACTCGTGTGTCAGGTAGTTCACAATTGTCCCGAGACCCCTATTCAACAGTTCATCGGGGGCCTTCGCAAACCCCAATATCACCGTCGGGCCGACACTGAGAGCCGCCAGGCGCACGTTCCAGTCGAGTTCCTTCGTCATCGCGTCAATCAGGTCGTTGCCTCCAAGTTCCCGAGACTTGGGGCCGAATGCGGGAAGCGTTCGCACTGCCGCTTCGCGAACCGCCGGGTCCGAATGCGTTCGCATTTCCCTGACGATGATCTCGAGTGTTTTTCCGTTAAGCTCCGTTGGCCACTTAATGTTGTCCAGTTTGGGTTGGGGTGAAACAGGCAGCCCAGGCGTCCCTGGAAGCACGGGTATCCCAGGATTCACGCCCGGGGGCACTGCTGGAATTCCGAGGTTCTTGCCGTCCGGGACGCCACCTTTCGGTACGTTTGGCACAGCAGGGACATTTGGCTTGACGGCCGGTTGGACTTTGACGCCCTTGGGAAGCGCGGGCTGGGCTGAGACAGCCGCGACTGCCAGGAACCCGGCAATCAGGAACAATCCGACAAGACGGTATGCGAACATGAGCAGGGACCTCGGTGATGTGACCAACCCACTCCGTGTAACTTAACGCGCCAGGCTATAGTATTGCAAGCGGAGGGTTCGCATAATACACGGTTGATGTGGGAGAGACGCGGGGAATAGTCGGACTTGCGAAAAAAACAGACCTTGGTATGGTCCGGACCGCTATTTGGGCACGATGCCCCGCGCGGAGGTTCCGATCATGCAGAGTCGATTCATTTTGTGCTTCGCTTTCGCACTCGCGGTTGCCTCCGGAATTCAAGCCCAACCGGATCCGTTCATTCGTCCGTTGCCACCGGCCTCAGCTGGTACAGAGACGCTGGGCAGGTTTCTTCGCGAACTTGGCTATGAACCCAAGGCACTCTCGCCGGACGTTTACCAGATCTCCGTTGAACGCGATCTTTGGCCCGTCTACGTCATGCTGTCGCTTTCCACCGATGGACGCAGAGTTTGGCTTGAAAGCAAGTTCGCACCCGTCGAAGATCTGGACCGTGTGCCGCCACAAGCCTGGAAGAAGTTACTCGAAGCGAACGAGATTGTTGGCCCCGCCCATTTTTCGTTTGACCCACGCGACAAGCGTGTTCATCTGTACAAATCGTTCGATAACCAACACATAACGGCGATGCGTCTCAAGGAAGAGATCGCCCACTTCGACGGCATAGTTCGCAAAACCCAGGACTGCTGGCGAGGCGAGAACTTCAAACCCGTGATTGCGTCGAACGATCCGACCGAAGCCCCGAAGCCGAAAATCGGCGAAATCCCGGCTGTGCCCGTCTCCAATGAAATTACCGAGGTCGAGAAGCTTCAGGCCGACTGGCGGATCGCGGAAATCCACGTGAAGGGCCGCAAAACTTCGGAGGAGGTGTTGAAGGAGCGAAAAGCGAGCCTGACGTTCCGCAACGCCAAGGACGGCGACTTTGGCCCAACCCTCAGGGGCAAACTCATGGCCGACCTCCGAACCGGCCCGGACAACTCAAGAACCGTTCGCGTCGTGCTAAACTCTGTCCCCGCACCGAAGACCCTGTCCTCCATCGACTTCATCGACGAGCAGGAACGAGTGGAGCCGGGCATTTTCAAAATCGAAGGCGATACGCTCACCCTTTGTTTTGCCGCTCCGGGTGAACCGCGACCTTTGAGCTTGGATTCACCGAACTGGGTGATTGTGATGAAGCGGAAGTGAACAAGCAGGACAGGCCTCTCGGCCTGTCTTCACCAGGACAGGCCGGGAGGCCTGTCCTATTTCTAAAACAACTCCTCAATCACCTTACCGCTCGGCAGCACCGGAATCGGCCGGCCATTGTTGAAATACTCGGTCTTCGTGTCGATGCCGAGATGGTGGTACACCGTAGCCAGCACGTCCTGAGGCGACTTCGGGTTGGTCTTCGGGAATGCGGCCTTCTCGTCCGATTCGCCCACAACTGTGCCGCCTTTGATGCCGCCTCCGGCGAGGGCCGCACTGAACACACCCGGATAGTGATCGCGGCCGGCGTCGTTGTTCACTCTCGGCGTGCGGCCGAATTCACCCCAAGCGAGCACGAGCGTCGATTCCAACAACCCACGCGATTCCAGGTCTTCAATGAGGGCGGTGTACGCACGATCCCAGCGATCCAGGAAGCCGAGTTTCAGCGACTCAAAGCCCTTCACGTGCGTGTCCCACCAGCGAAGATCGACCGTGACGAGCCTGACGCCAGCTTCAACGAGCCGACGAGCTAGCAAAATCCGTTGACTCCAGGCTGGGCAACCGCAGCGATTCAAGGCACCCGGATCAAACGCCGGCATGATGCCGTAACGCTCGCGGATCGACATTGGCTCCTTGTCGAGATCGAACGCGTCGCGGGCGGCCGCGGATGTGACCACGTCCCAGGCTTTCTTTTGGTAACGGTCCATCGCTTCGTATTGCCCCGTGGCGTCGATATCCCGGCGAACAGCATCGAACGAACCGAGTAAGCCCTTGCGGTCGCCAACTCGCTCCATCGTGATGCCCGCTGGCAACGTAAAATTCGGTACCTTGAACGGCACGGCCATGTTTGCCGGGTCGGCCTGCGTTTCAAATGGCCGATGTGCCACGCCGAGGTAGGCTGATCCCGCTCCAGGCAACATCCGGGGGATCATCACATAAGCCGGCATGTGCGGAACGGTGTGGCCCAGTTGCTTCGAGACGATCGAACCGCAACTTGGGTGAATGTTCTCATCGGGCGATGGACCCGAGTTGTAGCCGGTGAAGCAAATTTGGTCGCCGGCCGAGTGCCCAGCCTCGTGATGGTGTAAGCTCCGTACCATCGACCACTTGTGCATCATCTTCGCGGACATTGGCAGCAGATCGCAAAGCCGGACGCCCGGGACTGTTGAAGGGATGGTGCCAAACTCGCCGCGATATTCGACAGCGGCATCCGGCTTCGGATCCCAAGTATCTTGATGGGCCGGCCCACCACGCATCCAAAGAATAATGACGGAAGTCGGCCGCTTGGCGGTAGCGGTGGTAGTCGACGCCAAAGCCTCGCTTCGGAACAGATCGGCAAGCCCGAGGCCGGTAGCCCCTAACATGCCGGCCTTCACGAAACTCCGGCGATCCGGATGCTGGATGGTGCGACGAAATTCAGGGCAAGAGCGATGAGAAGGCATGGCAAGCCTCTTGGCAGGAAGACAGTCAATGCGAAAACCGACCGGCAGGATTCAACACAGCAATCTTAACATTTTCGGCAGCCCCGAGCGATAACATCTTTGCATAAATGGTGCAAAACGGGGCAATCTGGTGCCAGGCCGACCCGGCGCGATGCCGGATCTACAACCTGCACATAGGAGATTATTTCGCAGGGCGAGAAGTGAAGGGCAGTTCAGGATTTCCTGCGGCTATTTGGGTGGGAAATTTTTTGAGGTGGCTGACTCACTGCCGGTCCACCAGTCTTTTGAGAGCCGTTGGGCATGAATTCGTCGAAGAAGGCCTGATCCACGTCGAAAGTTTTGCGAAGACGAAGCCCCAATTCCAAGCTCTCAAACAGCGCTATCAGCCGCTCGCCATCCACCAGCTCAATAGGGGGACTCTGTCGCGAACTGCCTCCTCCAGTGCCTTCGCTGAGAACGTACCGGCAGTCTCATTTCTGGCCGCAAGCAGTAGAGTCTGCCGACTCCTATGCGTTCTTCACCGGAATCGGCTTTCCCAGAGATTTCAACATCATCTGCATATCCTCCCATACGTACTTCTTGTTTTGTGGAGAGCGTCCTTCCAGCAGCGAGGCCGGATGGAAGGTGCAGATCACGGGAAGGTCGCGATACGAGTACATGCTGCCACGCATTTTGGTGATGCCAACAGTCGAGCGTAATAGATTCTGCGCAGCCGTAGCTCCCCAGCACACGATGATTTTTGGTCCCACAAGGTCGATTGTTTCGTCCAAGTATTCCCGGCAATTCTGTTCTTCCGTCGGCTGCGGCGGGCGATTGCCTGGCGGCCGGCAGCGCAGAATGTTGCAGATGTAAATTTCCTCTCGCCGCAGCCCGCAGCCTGTGATAATCCGGTTCAGCATCTGCCCGGCCGCCCCCACGAACGGTTCGCCTTGTCGATCTTCGTCCGCTCCCGGTGCTTCGCCAATAAAGAGAATCTCCGCCCCGATTGGTCCGACTCCGAAAACCGTTTGCGTTCGCGAGACGGCCAACTCCGGACAGCGCTCGCAACGGCTGACCCGTTCGCGGAGCACATTCAGCGTGATCTGCCGCCCCTCCTGACTGTTCGCTTCGCGTCGAGGTTCCTCGACCGGAACCAGTTCGGGGCTTGCGGCCGCAAACTCGAAACCCTCGGGTGGCCCGGACGTTTTCGGAAGCCAGTCGATGCCCGCCGCTTCCAGGCCTTCCAGACGGAGTCGAAGTTGTTCGCGAACATCGCTGGCCATGAAATTCTCTCCCCGCTATCACGCTCTCTCGATAGGTTGTTGTAGACACCCCAGAGGATCCGCACATGCGACGCTTGCTTGCGATTTTGGCCGGAACAGCCTTGTTGGCCCCGCTGTTGGCACAATCGGGACTGGAGCCTGCACGCATTCAGAAATGGGAGAAAGACATCGTCGCACTCGAGAAGCGGCACAAGGAAAAGGCACCCGAAAAAGGCGGCATCGTCTTCGCGGGCAGTTCGACCATTCGACAATGGGATCTCGCCAAGTCGTTCCCCGAATGGAAGGCGATCAATTGTGCATTTGGCGGCTCGGAAATTCGCGACGTCACGCACTTTGTCGAACGGATCATCCTCAAGCACGAGCCCAAAACAATCGTCTTCTATGCCGGTGACAACGACATCAACGCCAAGCGCAAGCCCGAACAGGTACACGCCGACTTCCGTGCGTTCGCAGAAGCCGTTCACAAGCAACTGCCAAAGACGCGGATCCACTTCATCTGCGTCAAGCCAAGCCTCGCCCGCTGGAAACAGTTCGAGACGCAATCGAATGCAAACGCGTTGGTGAAGGAATTCTGCAGCAAGGACGAACGGCTCAACTACATCAACATCGTGCCAGGAATGCTCGGCAAGGATGGCGAACCCATTCCAGAGATGTTTGTCAAAGACGGGCTACACCTGACGCCGAAAGGCTACGAGGTACTTAGCGAGGCGGTGCAGAAGGCCCTGAAGTAACCTACCGCCCTCGAATCCCGTGGTACTCCAGCGGAAACGCATAATCCTTTCGCAACGGATAGCCTTCCCAGTCCTCGGCGAGCAGGATTCGCCTCAGGTCCGGGTGGCCGGTGAAAGTGATGCCACACAGGTCGAACGTTTCGCGTTCGTGCCAATCGGCGGTCCCCCATACGCCGCTGACCGTGGGAACTTCGGGGAGTTGGCCTTCGATGTCTTCTTTCCATCGCGGCAGGATGAGCTTGAACGTGAATCGATTCTTGTACGTGAAACTGGTGAGATGGTAAACGACTTCCAGGTGCGGCTCGAAGCCGGCCTTGGCGAGTTTCTTTGCGTCTGTTTCGAGATAGTCGACGCCTGTGATGGAATTGAGCAGATCGAACTTCAGGCTCGGGTCGTCGCGCAGGAACGTGGCGACTTCCACGAGTCCCTCGACGGCCACGACCGCATAAGGATCGATGGCCTCCAAGTTCTTTCTGGTGATGGCCGAGCCAAAGCGTGATTCCAACAAAGCAATAACATCTGCGGGTACCATGTTCACGCCTTGGCCGGCTTGGCCTTTTCCTTGGTGGATGTGACGAACTCGTTGGCTTTCTCGAAGGTGTCCAGTTCGCTCGGCAACATGACACCGCCGGTCCGTTTCGGCACTGGCAGCGTGATGGGTTGCCCCTTTGTCAATTCCTTCATGCCCTTTACCTTGTCCTGAATCCGCATCAAGCCTTCGAGCAAGGCCTCTGGACGAGGCGGACAGCCGGGCACGTACACATCGACGGGCACAACCAGGTCCACGCCTTTCACGACGTTGTAGCCGTACTTGTAATACGGCCCGCCGCCGCAGGTGCAGGCACCCATGGCGATCACGAACTTCGGCTCGGGCATTTGGTTGTAAAGTCGCCTGACGCGGTCGGCCATCTTGTAGTTGACCGTGCCGGCCACGATCATCAAGTCCGCCTGCCGGGGAGACGCGCGGAAGGCACCGGCCCCGAAGCGATCGATGTCGTAACGACTCGCACCCGTGGCCATCATTTCGATGGCACAGCAGGCGAGTCCGAACGTCATCGGCCACAGGCTGCCCTGGCGTGACCAGTTGATCGCCTGTTCCAGCGTCGTGCTGACGAAGCCTTCTTCCCAACGCCCTTCGAGCATGCCCATTACGTGGCCCCTTCTATCGCTGTTGGTTCTTGCCCGGCCGTGCTGCGAACCCATTCGAGGTCCCCTCGCTTCCACAAATAAGCGAAGCCGACAATCAGCACGCCAAAGAAAATCAGAATGTCCACGAACGCGAGTCGCGCCAATGTGCGGGCCGCCGCGAGTTCTTCGTCCGTGGCCGCAGTAGCGTTCCCGCTCTTATACGGCTTGCCTTCCAGCCCCGCGGCCAGTTCCGCACGTACTTCCGGAGGCGTCTCAGGGTCGGCCAGCTTGTTTGTGGTGCCAAACACCGTGGCCCACGGGAAGAAGAACGCCATTTCCACATCGAAGACCACGAACAGCAGTGCGACCACGTAGAAGCGCAGATCGAATTGCACCCACGAGTTGCCGATGGCCGGCTCGCCGCATTCGTAAATGGTCCCCTTCTCCGCCTCCGGCTTCGCGGGGCGAAAGAACTTCCCGAGCGTCAGGTTCGTGATCAAAAAGCCGATGCCAACGGCCATGAACACGAGAATGATGGTGACGAGTTCGGTCATCGTGAGGACGTCTCTCCGTTTAGCGAGTGAGCCAACGGCTCACTCAAGCGGCAGGTGCAGGTGCTGGAGCGGCCGCCTTCGGCGGATCAGGTGGTTTCACCCACACCGGCAAGGCAATCTTCTTCGATTCATACACGGACGTCGGATTCAAAGTGGCCTGGCCCCATGAGACCTCCAGCGGCAATTTTGCGTAGTCGACCACGCAGCCATCTCGCGTGAAGCAACTCAGGTCGTGGGTCGAGCCCATGAAAATGCAATCCACCGGACACGGATCCACACACAAAGAGCAGAACATGCACTTCGTGTAATCGATCTTGAACCCTTTGACCAGGAAGCCCTTCCCTTGCGTGTTCTTTTCTTTCTCGATGTAGATGCAATCGACCGGGCAGGCCTTCGCACACTTGTCGCAACCGATGCATGTGGTCAGATCGAAGCGGTGGAAACCGCGATAGCGGGGCTTGATCGGTACAGGCAGTTCGGGATACGCGAAGTGCGCGGCAAACGCACCCCGGCGAAACGTGTGGACCATCGTCATCAGGGTTACGTACATCCCCGCCGAGATGGTGGAGATGGCGAGACGAACATTGCGGAACCACACCTGCATACGTGCGACTCGGAAGAGGGCTGAATGCTCAGACAGTATAGGAAGCTAGTGTGGATTCCGGCATCCTGTTCGGCTCGGCCGTGCCAAGCGAACGAAGTTCGCGGGCTAGCGTCGTGTTCAACGTTTCCTCCAGGTCCTGCAGGGCGCTCGCCGCCTGTCGTCCGTCCATCACCCGATGGTCGAACGCCAATGTGATCGCCACGTTTCCGTCCGGCGAGATCGGCCCGAAGGCCAGGTACGCCGTCAGCGGCATCTGAGGCACGAGAATTTCGCAGCCAAAGTTTCCCAGGCTGGAAATCAGGAAGGTGCCGAATCGTCTGCAGCGTTTGTAGCCGGACCAGTTCAGCGTGGACCAAAAAATGAATCGCCGGAGGAGGGCGGGATAGCGGGCGATCCGTAACAGTTGTCGAAACGAAGAGACCGAACGAACGGGCTCCGTGCGGAAGCGTTTGAGATGCCCATCCAGTGCCTCGAGGGGCATGGTTTCCGGTGCGCGAATCTTTGCCGCCAGCACCGTCTCCTCGCCTTGCCATTCGCGTTCGATGAGCACGGCACATTCACTGACCGGATGTTCGTAAATCCTGCCCCAGGGGAAGCTCAGCCAGTTTCGCCGCAGATGTACGTTGCGCTCGGCCACCAGCCCGTATGCCTTCGCGAAGATCGCCACCCAAGAGAGTCGGCTTGCGCCGTTGGACCGTGCTTCAACGAGAGCAGCAATCGAACATTCCCGACGTAGTGTGACCAACGGCACTCGCCGCGATTGCCGCATCAACTCGTTGACCAGCCTCCGGCCATCCGAAACCGGCACTGAGCGTCCTCGCCGCTGTTCCATCATCGCAAGCCTCTTTCCTGGTGCAGTGTAGGAATTCCACCTACTGACATTCCATTCCACCCATCGCCAGGGGAAAATTCCTCCGACGAGATTGTGCACACCCCTCTACAGAGGAATCCAACCACGTCGGAACCATCGATATCGGATCGGAATCATTATGCTCGTGCCTCAAATCGCCGCTTTTCGTCCCTTGGCCATGGACCACATTGACACGGCCCAAGCCGGAACCGCAACCGATTGGCTTTGGCACGGCCTGATCGCTCGTGGGAATATTACCCTGTTCACCAGCCAATGGAAGGCCGGCAAGACAACTTTGATCACGGGACTTCTGCAAGCGTTCGCAGCGGGTGGCACCTTTCTCAACCGGAAAGTTGCCTCGACCAGGGCTCTGGTGGTTTCTGAAGAATCGCGGCAGACCTGGGCCGATCGGCTGCAACGGATGCCGGTCGGCAAGCATTGCCAGTTGCTCGCCAGGCCGTTTCCACGTCGGCCGTCGCCGGAGGAATGGGATCGCCTGACCGATCATGCCCTCGAACAACACGCAGCCGGCGAACTCGATTTGCTGGTCGTCGATCCCTTGGCCAAGTTCTTGCCGGGCAGCACGGAAAGCGATTTGAACGCGTTGCTGCGCATGCTCGATCCGTTGCAACAACTCACAGAGGCCGGGGTCGGTGTGTTGATTCTGCATCATCCGCGAAAAACCAAATCGGACGAAGGCTCGTCCGCTCGTGGCTCCGGCGGATTGCTGGCGGCCGTGGACATCATCATCGAACTCAGCCGGTATGGCGGCCTCCGATCGGACGAGTGCCGACGAAAACTCTTTGCCCTCTCGCGTTATCCGGAAACACCGAAGCGCATGATCTACGAGTGGAACCCAGCCACCGCACTGTTCACGGCACTGGACGACCCAAATTCGATTCGATTCGAGGAGAACTGGATCCTGCTCCTGGCCATCTTAAAAAAGCGAAAGCGTGCTTCCACACATCAAGAACTGTTGATGGACTGGCCGGAAGGGATCGAACGCCCATCGCCATCGATCCTGTACGACTGGCTCAACCGAGCCTTCGAAGAAAACCGCCTGCGCCGAGAAGGCACCGGCCGCAAAGCCGACCCCTACTGCTACCGACTGCAAAACGAAGACGACGAATACCGCGATCGAGGTGAATTACCGCCGCTGAGGGACTTGCCCTGGCTGGGGGAGTGAATCTTGGCGAGCCGGGAGCGTCAGCGAGATAATTCTTCTCCGGTCGCTGACGCTCCCGGCTCGCCGGTTTTTTTCTTGAACTCCGTCCATTGCTCGATTATTTTCCCACTATGCGCCACTGGCTTCTCTCCAACACGATGTACGGCACCTGGCTCCCGGGCAGCCCTCGGGGATCCGTCACTTCCGTTCGCGATCGTCGTCCCGAGGATGACCCGACGCAGTTCTGCTTCGAGCACGACATGCCGGGCGAACCCTGGGAGGAGGAAATTCCCGGGTTGCAACGCAGCGCCCTCGAACTGATGAAGGGCCCACCGATCCATCTTGATCTCGAAAAAGCGTTGATCCTCTTGCCTCAATTCCGTGAAACGGCGCAATTTCGAGGCTGGACCATTCATCCCGTCGCCATCATGTTTAACCACTTGCACATGGTAGTCGCGGTTCCGGACGATCCCAATCCGACCAAGATTCTCGCGGACTTCAAGGCTTACTGCAGCCGGGTGCTGAATCGGAAGTACGGCAAACCTCCCAGCGAAACGTGGTGGACCACCAATGGCTCCAAGCGAAAGCTCAAGAACGACAACGCCAGCGCAGGTGCCACTCACTACGTTCTCTTCAAGCAACCGAAGCCGCTCGTAGTCTGGTGCCGCATTCGGGGCTTGCTCGTTCCCAAGCACCTTGCCGATCAATCCAACCCAGGCGAGCCGGGAGCGTCAGCGACCGGAGTAAGAGCGTAAACGAGCATCGTAAATCTGACTCCAGTCGCTGCCGCTCCCGGCTCGCCTAAATCCGATTTTTGAGCAAATAAAGATCGCCTCACCGACCGTGAGGGCGGTGAGTTTCCGCTCGTATTGTTTCTGCCGCTTTTTGAAATCGCATTTTGGGGCTTGGTGGAAAAATTCAAAAAACCATCCAATCTTGGCCAGATTGATCTGCCTTCTGGGTGTGGTTGTCGGCTTGATCACGTCGATTGCGTTCGCGTTCGCTCGTCAACTCGGCCTGGAAGCGTTGAATTGAATTCTCACTTTGTCCGACAGCAAAACACTTTGCTATTCTGAACACATCGATTCTCCTCTCTCAAGGAGCCTTTCCATGGATCGTCGCAACTTTGTTTCCTCCTCCGCACTGACTGGCCTCGCGCTCTCGGGCTTACATGCCGCCGAACCCGCGAAGAAGCCGCTTCGGGTCGGCCTCATCGGCTGTGGTTGGTACGGCAAGTGTTCGCTGTTCCGGCTCATTCAGACGGCACCGATTGAGATCGTTGCCCTGTGCGACGTCGATCAGCGGATGCTGGCGGAAGCGGCCAAGTTGATGGGCGAGCGGACCAAGTCCGACAAGAAGCCTCGACTGTATGGCGACTATCGCAAGATGCTCAAGGAAGTTGAACTCGACATTTGCTCCATCGAAACACCAGACCACTGGCACGCATTGCCGATGATTGCGGCCGTGGAAGCCGGGGCCGACGTGTGGGTGCAAAAGCCAATCAGCGTTGATGTGATCGAGGGCCAAGCGATGGTGGCGGCCGCCCGCAAGCACAAGAAGGTGGTGCAAGTCGTCACGCAACGCCGTAGCACGCCTCACCTGGCCGAGGCGAGAGACCGCGTGATCAAGGAAGGAAAACTCGGCAAGATCGGGATGGTCGAGATTTGCTGCTACTACCACATGCGCAAGAACGACAATCCGCCCGTGAAGAAGCCACCCGAGTACTTCGATTACGAAATGTGGACCGGGCCGGCCCCGCTTCGTCCGTACGATGCACCGCCGAACGATCTGTATGGCAACGAGCCATTGCCGCATCGCCGTTGGTGGCGAACGTTTGAGGAGTATGGCAACGGCATCGTCGGCGACATGTGCATTCACATGCTCGACATGGTCCGCTGGATGCTCGATCTCGGCTGGCCGACGAAGGTGAGTTCCTCGGGCGGCATCTTCGTTCAAAAGGGTGGTAAGTCGAACATCTCGGACACGCAAACCGCCACGTTTGATTTCCCCGAGTATCCCGTCGTTTGGACGCACCGCAGCTATGGCAGTTCGCCCGATCCGGAATACCCGTGGGCCGCATTCATCTACGGCGAAAAAGGCACGTTAAAGGTCAGCGTGAACAAATACGAGTTCTTCCTGTTGGGTGCGAAAGAGCCCGCCCTGAGCGGGATCCCTCTCCTGGAGGAAGACAAATTCCCCGAGGACAAGACGGAGAAAGATCTCGAACGCCATGTCGCCTCGGCCCTGCGTGCCCACTGGCGGAACTTCCTGCATTGCCGGGAAACGCGCGAGAAGCCAGTTTCGGACATCGAGCAGGGGCACATCACGACGGCAAGTTGCATTCTGGCCAACATGTCGATGAAACTGGGCCGTTCCTTGAAGTGGGATCCGGCCACGCATACGGTCGTCGGCGATGAGGCAGCAACCAGGCTTTTGCGTCGCGAGTACCGCAAGCCGTGGGTGCATCCGGAACCGGTGTGAATGGAGGCGGAAGACGAGTTGCACCAGGTATATACCTCGTCTTCCGTGAGTTTGTTTGACCCCTCCGCCACTTTCCACACAATAGGTAGAGCCCACACAGCCCCCGAAGGTCGGATGTCCCTCCAGTTGATTATCGATCAGATGGCTGATGCCATCGAAATGATTAATTCCACCTCCACGCCGGCCCAACGGCTCGTGGGAGGCGGGGTGGTCGTCGATGCGAGTGGCCGCCTGCTCGTCTGCTATTCCGACTTCGCCTATCAGGGTTGGCACTTTCCCAAGGGGGGGCTCGAAGAAGGCGAGGACACGCTGACGGGTGCAGTTCGCGAGGTCGAAGAAGAATCCGGCGGCGTGGTTGCCAAGCAATTCACGGGCAAGATCATCTTCGAGTTGCGGCCCGGTAAGGTTTATCGCGAACCGATCGGCTTTGGATCGTCCCGGGCCGAGCCTCCCAAGCACCGGACGTCCGAGAACATCAGCCTTGGTGCCTACCACTTGCTCGAAGAAGCGGCCAAGGAAGCCCAGATCGACCTCAAGGAAATGCATCAACACCGCTATGCGATCTTTGATGCTCTCGTAGAGAAAAACATTCGCGTGGCCTGGGTCACGGTACCGACTTACCACTTGTTGACGTATCACAGCGGCAAGAACCAGTCGACCTGGGAGTCGCAAGCCGTCGAGTGGTTTCTACCCTCCGACGTCCGCGAGTTACGCATTCCTGGCAAATCGCATGGCAAGCCACGCATCGGTGGGGCGGCGAAGGCGATTTTGGAATGGCCGGATTTCGATGCGATGGTCGAGAAGGCCAAGGTCGAAGCGAAACAGGTTCCCGCGTAGGCTCACGGAACGCTCAGCGATTTTCCGTTGTCCTTTGCCCCCAAATTCAACAAGAACGGTGCAGCCCGCTTGGCCCATTGCTCGGCGGATGGATAGCGACTCGCTCCGTCACCCCAAGCTGACCGCAACATATCCGTGTCGATAACCCCTGGATTCAGAGGGATGGCCGCCATCCCCTTCGGAAGTTCCTGGGCCATCGCCAAAGTCAGTCCTTCGATGGCATACTTGGAGGCGCAATACGGGGCGACTTCCGGAGATGTCGAACGTCCCCAACCGCTCGATAGATTAACGACCACGCCGCTCTTTCGTTCGACCATCGCGGGTACGAATGCTCGAATCGCATTCGCAACCCCCTTGATATTCACGTCGATCACGCGGTCGAAGTCGTCAATCGGTATTTTCCAGATCGGGGCGAGCGAATTCATGATCGCCGCGTTGTTGATCAGCAAGTCCGGCGGACCGTGTTGAGCCAACACTTCCCGAGCCCAGGATTCGATCGCTGTGGAATCGGTCACGTCGAGTGCCGCGAAGAGGTTGGGTGAGACAAACCGACTGCCAAGTTCAGCGACCTGTTTGGCGGAGCGTCCACAACCAACGACCACGTGCCCGGCCGCCACGAAGTGTGGTACGAGAGCATGGCCCAATCCACGAGTCGCACCGGTCAGCACGATAATTTTCTTCGAGTTGCTCATAGTAGATTGAGGACCTCCTGAAGGTATGGAACAACGATCTGCTCGATGCCCGGAGCGGTGCGCTCGGCATTCCCGGCCACGTTGAGAATGCGAACTCGATGTGCTCGAAGCCACTTTGCCACGCGGGTGGGCAGTGGCGGTTCGCCAATCGCCACATCGAGATACGGCTTGCCGTAGTGCACCAAGAACTTCAGGGTCGCACGCTCGCCGGGAGTATGCCATAGCCGTGCAAAGCGAATTGTTGCGTCGGACATCTGGACGTTTCGCCGGGTCCGGGGCGGATAGTTTGGACTCGTATGTTCCTGCAAGCCGAACCGTTTGGCCAACTCGGGACGGGGACCGTCGAGAGTAAGGAAGCCTTTGGGCATCCAGCCGCCGGTCTTGAGCCCGCAACTTCGCGCTGCGATCAACCCAGCAAGGTCGGCACCGGTCTGGCCACCTGAGATGATTTGTTCGAGAGGCATGTCGTGGGATACTCGAGATGCGCGTAAAAATGCCCGGGAGTGTCGCCCACATCACCCGCCAGCCGAGCGGCTGACCTCGTGGCCAACTTGCTCACGAAACTGTAGACATCGCGAGGAGTCGGATCAAGCCTTGGAGCCGCTTTTACCGCTCTCGCTCCGCAGGCCTTTATCCTGCAACCACTTCGGAAAACGAGATTTTACCCAGCCAATACTCCGAACGGCATTCGGATCATGATCCGAGCGTCCGCGTTTGCCGTGCCATGAACTGGGAAGCCAATTTCGCCCCCAGAAAACTCGTCTTGCCCAGATTCCCGGCCACGTTATAGTCCCCCCGCTTCTGGAACCCGAATTCCGGGTCGCCACGAGGGTTTCATGTTTTCGCAAACGCTGATTCTCGCGACGGTCTTGCTTGGCGCTCCGCCCGAGGCTACGGGACCCCACCTGGAGAAGGGGCTCGAAGTCCGCTGGACCGGCACGTTCAGCGAGGCCACCTTTCGGCCCGGCGTGCGTGCCCGGCGAATCTACGATGTCGACACCAGGCTGTTCGTTCTTGAAACCGGCGATTTCGGGGCCGACGCGGTATTGTTCACACGCGTCTTTCTCAAGCCGGAGGGCGTGTCGAAGGAACTTCCGACTGGCGTGGTTCGGCTCGATCTCGTGAAGATCAGCCCGAACGGAAAAGTGCAGAGCCTTCCTTCGCCAGCCGATCCGGATAATCCCGACCCGAAGCTAATGCCTTGGCCGTACGTTCAATTGCAAGGTCTGCCGACATCGGAGGCCGGGGTCTTCTTTGAGTTCCCGGAAAAGCCGCTGAAGACTGGAGTCGCCTGGGTTCGCCAGGAGACCGATCGGCCCGACGTTTCCTGGCGAGTTGCGGATATTGCAAGCCTTCGCGGCTATCCCGCCCTGAAGTTAGTGGCCGAACAAAAAACGACGGGCTACTACGGCGAACGCATCCGCCAGCCGGAATGGCGCAAACAGGAAACACTGACGGTTCTTCCAGGCAAGGGCTTCGCCGCGAAACTCGAACGCATCATCGAGAAACGCGAGCCAGAAGCGGAGGAACTCTCGTTCCGCTCCGTGCTCACGCTCGAACAACAAGGGCGAATGATCTATTCTGGTAGGCTCTTCGACGAACGCCGCGAGGCGGCCGTCCACGCGGCTGCGTTCACAGCCATGCTCGATCGCCTCCTCGCGGCTGAAGGTCGCGATGGCACCAAAGGCTTCGAGGCACTGGTTCGACGCACGACAGCGTACCTTTCCGATCACGGGGCAACTGACGAGATTCCGTATCAAGAGGCCACCAAGGCAGTTCGCAAGCGAGCCCAGGCGGCCGCTAAGGGCGAACTCCCTCCGGCCAAGCCTACAGTTCCGGAAGCCAAAACCGAGCCACTCGCAATCGGGCAGCAGATCCCGGATGTCATCGCACGCGGGATCTCGACCAAAGGCTCGGCCAAACTAAGTTCGCTCAAGGGTAAGCCTCTTCTGGTAATTTATTTTCAGCCAGGGGCTACCAGTGCGTTGCCAATCCTGCGTCTTGCGGACGAACTAGCCGCACGAAAGCTGGGAACAATCTTGCCGCTGGCGATCGGCGAAGCCGCCGTGGCCAAGGCGCTGCAGGTTGACGAAAAGATCAACACGGGCATCTTCGATGGAACGGATGTGTACAAGACCCATGCCCTGGAAGCGACGCCGGTGCTGATCTTCGTGGATTCAGACGGGGTAATCCGGCAAGTTTGGCGTGGTTGGGGGAGGGAAACTCCTTCGAGCGTCACGAAAGAACTTGAGCGTTGGGCTAAATAACCGGCCTGGCTTTCGTAACCCGCAATATCCGTTCACTCGACATACATTATTCGCCCGAAGGTCCATTCAACGGTTGTCTGGAACCTCGCTTCGGCCCTACGATTCAACGGTTGGAAATGACGAACTATCAGATTCACGGTCCCGCTCGAACCTGCACCACCACCGGCAGAGAACTCAAGCCTGGTGAACGGGTCTTCAGCGTTCTTCGGGACGAGGCCGGACAGTTCGTCCGCAAAGATTACGCCAGTGATGCCTGGCCGGGTCCTCCGACGGATGCCATTGCCTGGTGGGCTGGACGCGTGCCGGAAGCGGGCAAGCGAGCGAAGCCGGTCATCAACGACGACCTGCTCGTCGATTGCTTCGAACATCTAACGGAGACGGCCGACCCTGGGCGATTGCGGTTCCGCTATGTGGTGGCCTTGCTGCTCATGCGGCGAAAGCGGTTCCGTTTTGAGGATGCCACGAAGAAGGACGACCGCGAGTTGATGATGGTCCGTGACTTGAAATCGGGCCGAAAACACGAGATTGTCGACCCGCTGATGACAGAACCGGAAATGGACACCGTTCGCGATGAAGTCTTTCGGGTTCTGGGGTGGGAATGAGCAGTGTCGAATGCGAAATGATAAAGGATAAATGCCAAATGCTAACTCACTTCCGAAACCAGGCCGCTTTTCGCATTTTTTCTTTGGCATTTCTCATTTGCGCCCTGATGGGTGCGGGTTGTGGATTGATTCGTCCACGTCCCGAAAAGCCGGATGCCAAGGCTCCGCCCGTTCCGACCGTCGACAACGGCAGGCCGACCCCGGAACAACTCACTCGCTATCTGAACAGCCAGGCGGCAATGTTGCAGTCGATCGAATCACGCGATCTCAGTATCGACATTCGGTCGCCCGCTGCAAATGTCGGACTCGATGGTGGCTCGCTTCTTTGCCAGAAGCCGCGTTACTTTCGCCTGATCGGCAAGAAGTTCGGTTCCCAGGAAGTGCTGGTCGGCTCGAACGAAGAGCGATTCTGGTTTTTCGTGAAGCGTGACCCATCCGATGCGCTGTTCCACTGTTCCTACACCGACTTTGATAAGGGGGCGATCGACCTGCCCTTCCCGTTTGAGCCGGAATGGGTGCTCGAAGCGCTTGGAATGGGTACGGTGGATCCGAATGGCTCCTTTCGCGTTGAAGATGACAAGAACTCCTACGTGTTGATCGAGGACACGACACTCCGTGGGCGAAAAATTCGCAAGGAAACGGTCTTCTACAAGGGAACGGCCCGTGGCGACCAGCCACAGGTCAAAACGCGAACGATGTTCGACGACCGGAACAGGATCATCTGCACGGCCACGATCAAATCGGTCACACGTATCCCAGTGGATCGTGGTGCAAACGCGAAGTCCAGTGTGGTCGTCTGCCCGCAATCGATCAAGCTGGAATGGCCCGCCCAGGAAACAGAATTGATCCTCGAACTCGGCCGGGTGCAAGTGAACGAACGTCTGTCGATGGAGGCGTTCCAGATGCCTAGGCTCGGCAGCAGGGAAGTCGATCTCGGCCGCGATCGACCGACAAGCCGAAGCGGGATCATACCGGTACGTGGCAGACCATAATCGAGCAACCGCAAGTTGCCGAGCATGATGCCTGACATTCAGAACACGGATCTTCACTACTAAAGTGTAGAATCGCCGGGATTTCCTATCGGATCAGTGAAGATCAGCGTGCCAACTTGTTCGAAGCACCGTGCAGGCGATTTCTACTCACGGATGAACCAACGCCTTCCCCACCAACACGTCCTTACACTTGCCTCGTTCGATCACCAGATTGCCGTTGACGAACAAATACGACAGGCCCGTGGAGTATTGGTGCGGTTTCTCGAACGTGGCCGTATCGAGAAAGGTCTTCGGATCGAAGACGACGACATCCGCGAACTGACCTGGCTTGAGATAGCCTCGATCTTTCAAACCCAGGATGTCGGCGGGCAAGCCGGACGACGAGCGAATCGCTTGTTCGAGTGGAATAAGACCATCCCGAATCGAGTAGCGGCCAATCTTCCGCGAGAAGGTGCCGTAACTTCGCGGATGCGGGACCGAGTCTCCCGGTACTTGCGATGAGCCGTCGCTGGCCGTGGCTACCCAAGGCTCCTTCATGTAGATGCGGACGTCGTCCTCGCTCATGCCGAAGTTGACGACGGCCGAACCCCCGGCCTTCTCGATCTCCATTACCACATCGACGACCGTCTTCTTCTCCGCCTCGGCAATATCCTTCAGGCTCTTTCCCTGCCATTTCGGGTTCGGCCGATACCGGGCAATCATGATGTTCTTGCCGCCGTCGCGACCGCCGATGGCCGCCTCGATTGCCTTGCGAATCTGCGGGCCTTTCTCGGCATCGATCAAGCGAGCCTGGTAGTCTTTCGCATCGCCATCGCGGAAGCGGGTCGGGATCAGCGTGGCAGCCAGGGATGTGCTCGACGCGATGTACGGATACTGATCGGCCGTGACCGCCTGGCCGGATGCTCGCGCCTTGCGAATGAGCGAGACGGCATCGGCCGACTTCCCCCACGCCGCTTTTCCGCTCGCCTTGATATGCGAGACGTGGATCGGCAACTTCGCCTCGCGGCCAATCGTGAGGGCTTCTTCAATCGCTTCGAGTAGCCGAGTATCCTCGTGGCGAATGTGGCTGGCGTAAATCCCGTGATGCTTCGAGGCAATCCTGGCGAGTGCGACCAGTTCATCGGTCTTCGAATAGGTGCCAGGTGTATAGATCAGCCCCGTTGCCATGCCCCAGGCACCGTCCTTCATCCCCGCATCGACCAGCGATTCCATCTTCTTCAGTTCGCCGTCTGTGGGCGGGCGATTCTCGTTTTTCATCACCGCCGAACGAACCGCATTGTGTGGAACGAGATGGGCTACGTTCGTGCCCACGCCATCCTTTGTGAGCTTCGCGTAGAACGCCTTCACGTCCACCGGGCCGGAACCGCAGTTACCCGTGACGACCGTGGTCACGCCCTGTGTGAGGTAACATTTATTGAGGCGATGGCCTTCGCGGGTAACTCCGGTGTCGCCCGAATCGCAATGCGTGTGCAGGTCGATGTATCCAGGCGTGACGACCAATCCCGTGCCGTCGATCTCCTTCACCTTCCCGGCGATGGCGAACTTGCCGACGCCGACGATCTTGTCGCCCGCGATCGCGACATCGCCGATGTACCCGGCTTTGCCCGTACCATCGTGAATGGTCACATTCTTGATGACCACATCGGCGGCTACAGGGTCCGCGGCTAATGTCAGCAGAAGAAAAAGCGTGTTCATGATGATCCTCTGGCGAGTGATTCCATCCCATCGTAGCCCGCACACTAAGTGTGCGGGAGATCGGCACACTTAGTGTGCCGACTACTATGAGTCGAACGAACTCAGAGCTGCCGACTTTTTACGAGTGCCCAAAGGGCCGCCTCGTGTTTGCAATGTCCGTGTTGCAAGAATCCCAGGCAATCGCACGAGTAGTCGTCCGGGACGCCGACGCGGACGTGATACAGTTCGCCGAGTCCCAGGCGGTGCACCTCGAATCCTCGACCGCCAATGTCGCATCGAATCTCACGGACCACGTAGTGCGCGACCTTATTGCCGACAGTGATGCAGACGACAACCAGGCCGTATTCGTCTTTCGGTCGAACGATTCGGATCGTTCGTTCACCTTTCGATCGTCCCATTCGCGGATTACCGGCTCCTTCGTGTCGATCGGCAAGCGACGGACATATTTCTCGACGACCGTCAACTGCGCCTCGAAAGTGGATTCTGAGGCCGGTCGGATGAGCCCGGTTCGACCGCAACTCTCGCAGATGTTGCGACTCATGCGATCCCGCCGTGGCTCATGGTTCCCTACCTGCACGCGAATCGGCAAGGACAGTTCCGTCGACATGGGGCGTTCTACTTGAGCCCGGAACTCGCTCTGGCCGCACTGTCGAAGGCCTGTGTGTCTTTCGGGCGACAACTCGCGGGGCTGCCGCCGCTGGCTCCTCGTACTACCGAACCACCCGTCTCCCTTCCCTAAGAGGGAAGGGGGGCCAGAGTGCTACTTCGCCAAGCAATACAGCCATTCTTCTCGCTTCTTGTCGGCACCGATCTTGACCACGCGAATGTAAATGCGGCTGCCACAGATCGTCGGCGTCGAGAGCGCCTCATCACCCAGTTTGTTCTCGTCCTCGAGTTCAAACTTCTCGGGATTTGCCTTGAAGATGAACGTGGTGCCGGTCTCGTTCGTCACAAAGATTCGATTGCCGACCAGGACCGGAGACGATGTAAAGCCAGCCTTGCCGAGTCGAGATGTCCAAATCTCTTTCCCTGTCGCACAGTCCCAGCAGGTCGCGATCCCGGCATCTTGCACGCCGTACAGATGTTTGCCGACCACGAGCAGCGACGGCACATAGACGCGCGTCGTGTTCTCCCAGGCGACCTTTCCCGACCCGTCCGCGACAATGGCGGCCACGTGATTCTTGGGGTAGCCGCCCGTCGAAAAAACATGTTTGCCATCGGTGACAGTCGAGGTGACGCACTCCTCAGTCGAGCCGGCTGTCTCCCAGTATTTCTTTCCCGTCAACGGATCGAGGCTCGTCACGAGCTTGCAACCAATCAGTATGAGTTGATCCTTGCCATCGACGTTCAGAATGATCGGCGAGGCATAATTCGGCAACTTTGGTCGATCGATCGACCAGACAATCTTGCCGGTCACGCGATCGAGGCCGGCGAACTTGCCACCACCCTTGTGATCGGCCGAGACAATCACCAGCCCCTTATAGATCGCAGGGGAGGGGCCATAACCCTGATGCAACACGTAGTCCGCGACTTTTGTTTGCCAAACAATTTTCCCGTCCTTGCAGTCGAGGGCCGAAGCCTGGACGAAGCCATCGTTCGCGAAGTTGACGAACACGCGCTTGCCATCGCAGGCAACCGTGGCGGATGCGTGCGAAGCTTTCGCGTTTGCTCCTTTGGTGGGGAAGGCACCGTCGTGAACTTCTTTTCGCCACAGTTCCTTGCCCGTGCCCCGATCGAAGCAGAGCACCGATTGAATGTGGCGATCCTCCTCGGCCGTGGTCAGATAGACACGCTCGCCAACGACGGTGGCCGAGCCATGGCCGCGGCCCGGGATCGGCATCTTCCAGAGCACGTTCTTGGTTTCCGACCAATTGGTCGGCGGGTTCTGCTTCGGGTCGGCCACTCCGTCTCGATTCGGGCCTCGCCACCAGGGCCAATCTTCTGGGCCAATCGCAATCGCCTCGGGGGTTGCCTCGGGTTTCTCCTGGCAGCCCAAGGGTAAGAGGGCGATGATGGCGAAGCCAAAGAGTAAGAAATGGCGCATGAGAAAACTCCAGAGGTCTGTAGGCAATGTCCTACCAAACCAGACTTTTTCGACCATTACTACTCTGGACCGAAACCTTTCGAGATCAGTTTGGTTCAATAAATTAGCTCACGACCATTCAACATAATTCGAGGTTTCCCATGAAGCTATTTCTCTCTTTGGCTGTTGTTCTTGCCCTGGCCTTCACTGCAGGGGCCGCCGACGAAAAGAAGAAGAAGAAAGATCAGGCCGCTGATCTGACGGCCGTGTTCGCCAAGCTGGATACCAACAGCGACAAGAAGGTGACCAAGGAAGAATTCGACACCTTCAAGGGCCTCGCGACCCCGAAGCCCGGCAAAGAAGGTAAAGTGCCGAAGGGCCTCGCCGAAGCCCGAGATGGGTGGTTCAAGAAACTGGACGCGAACGGCGACGGTTCTGTCTCCGTTGCCGAATTCGCCAAGGCGAAAGAGGCAATCGCCGCCAATCCCGCCAAGAAAAAGAAAGCCAAGTAATCTCGGCTACGTGCATGTTGATCGATCTGCAAGGCCGTTGGATTCCAACGGCCTTTTTTCGTTGCTCAAGATTCGGATCTCGAGCGACCCAGACCCGACCAACTCGGGATCTCGTCGCCCCAGTCGATCGGACGCGAAGCACATCGTTCCAGTCTCTCATACATCCCTATCATGTTCCCGATACAAGCCTGAGTGCAACGCTGATGGGGTTCCGATGGGAATAGATTCCGCCGCGACGACCGAACTGAAAAAACTGCACGACAATGTGGCCTCGGTCGTGCTGGGTAAGCCGGAGGTTATCCGCCTCGCGCTTGTGGCTCTTCTTGCAGATGGTCACTTGCTTCTGGAAGACGTCCCCGGTGTCGGCAAAACACTGCTGGCCAAGGCGGTGGCCCGGAGCATTGACTGCACGTTTCGCCGGGTGCAATTCACGCCCGACTTGCTGCCGGCCGACCTGCTCGGCACGAGCGTCTTCCACCAACCGAGCGGCGAGTTTCGCTTTCTGCCTGGTCCACTCTTCGCTCAGGTCGTTCTTGCGGATGAGGTGAACCGGGCCACGCCGCGAACGCAGTCGGCCCTGTTGGAAGCGATGGGTGAATGCCAGGTGTCGATGGACGGAACCACGCATCGGCTCGGGCCGCCCTTCTTCGTTGTAGCCACGCAGAACCCGTACGAATTCGAGGGAACCTACCCGCTTCCCGAGAGCCAGCTCGATCGCTTCCTGTTGCGAACCGACATGGGCTATCCCGCTCGTCAGGCCGAGCGTGACCTGCTTCGTCAGCACCGCGATGGCGAGCCGGTCGATCGTTTACGACCCGTCTTGCATGCTTCGGACATCACACGACTTCAGGAACGCGTCCGCGAAGTGAAAGTGACCGACGCCATCGCCGACTATGTTCTCGATATCGTGGAGGCCACTCGCGTTCGCGGGGACATCGTTCTCGGTGCCAGCACGCGAGCCGCCATCGGGCTCTATCGGGCGGCCCAGGCGATCGCACTGCTCGATGGCCGCGATTATGTGGTGCCCGACGACGTGAAAGGCTTGGCCGTGCAAGCACTCGCTCATCGGCTGATTGGTAAGGCCGGTGGCATCGGTGCACCAACACAAGCCACCGCGGACGCCATTCGTGAGATCCTCCGCGAAATCCCTGTCCCATCCTGACATGGCCAATTCACTGACAACTGTCGTGCCCGAGGTGATCGAGTTGCGGCCACGCACGGTGGTGTCGTCGCGGTTATCGGGTCGCGAGGGAATCTTGTGGCTGCTGGGCGCGATTGTGATGCTCTTCATCGGCATCCTCAAGGGCATTAATCTCGTCATTGTTCTCGGGTACCTTCTGCTCGGGCTGTGTTTGTTGAACTGGATTCTGGCCCGACGCTCGGTTCGCGGATTGATCGCCCGCCGCATGCCGCGACCGCCGCTTCAAGCGGGCATCCCCACGGAGTGGGTGTTGGAAATCCGCGACGCTGGCCCCCCGACCGGCTCCTGGGTGCTTGAAGAACGAGTCGGCGAGGCAGTCGCATTCTGGTTGATCGTTCGTGCCGGCTTCGACCAGGTAGCTCGGCCACGCATTCGGGCCACGTTTCCCAGGCGTGGCAAGTTCGTGCTTCAGCCGCTGATTGCGCGATCGTCGTTCCCATTCGGATTGGTCTCGAAACGCCACGTCTTGCTCCCTGCGGACGAAATCGTTGTGCTGCCGCGTCCCGCACGTGTCGATGGCGAGCGATTGCGAGCCTGGCTCTTTCGTGCCTGGGCCGGCCGCGACGATGAACGACACAAGATGCGCCGGGTCGTCGAATGCGAGGCAGAAGTCCATGGCCTGCGTGACTACCGGGCTGGCGACTCGCCGCGACGCATTCACTGGAAGGCGACAGCCCGACGCAATCGCCTGACGGTTCGCGAGTACGAAGATTCGGCACCGCCCCGGCTTGTCCTGGTCGTTGATCCTTGGATACCCAAGAAGCCCACGGTCAAGGATCGCGAACGATTGGAAGCCGTCATGTCCCTTGCAGCCGGCGTGTGCAAGGACTGGCGACGCTCAGCCGGGGCCAGACTGGCGCTGGTGATCGCGGGTCCGAATCCGGTTGCGCTGGATGGCCCACCTGGTCCCGCGACCACGGAACGCCTGCTGATCGCACTGGCCGTGGAAGAGGGGGGCGAGGCCGGCAATGTGTCCGCCGCACTTGGCGAACTCTCGCGAGTTGCTCGCTCGGCACCAGTGCTGCTCTTGAGCAGTAGGCCGACTTCGCCTGTCGTGGCTTCGGTGGGGAGTACGCTGGGCCGCGGCGTCGCGTTCGCACATGTTGGGCAGGCCGAGACGTGGTATCAATTCGCGTAGTCTGACTAAACTCCTGGAAAAATTTCCGGTTCTTGGTCTCTCCCGATAGCGGCGGCAGAGACAACCGGGTGCCGTCGCTCCGCCCTACGTGCTTGCTGGCAGGCCCGGAGGGCGATCAGCGAAAAAACCAAGAACAACAAATGGGGCCAGGCTGAAATCATGCTTTCGAGCTGGCTCTTGTGGTACGTGGCCCTATAGTCAGTCGTCCCCAACGGTTGATTGATCCAAAACTTTCCCGTGTCGGCCTCATAACTGCCGACGTCTTGCCACACGTGAAAGCGTTGTTCATCGACAGCGACAAACACATGTTCCTCAGAGCCAACGATGATGGCACCAAGATCCGAGATGAGAAGGGCACCACCAGCAATCACAAAAAGAACGAGTATGATCTTCGCAGTCCAGATTGGGTCCCGTTTTGCGGGTAGCGCAGCCGGAGAAGTGGAGGGGGCGATACGGTCCGATTTCTTGACGGGTTCATTCGGCGACGAGGTATCTTCAGGCATGGATGCACTTTCTAAAGACGCCGAACGCAAAGGGATTTCGGGTGCCTGCTGCGGGCGATGTTGATTGTCTACATTGTTCCAAGCTACGCACACAATTATCCGCGATCCACTTTCCGCAGCAAGTGAGGAGAAATTCCAGGTGGCACCAGGGTTGCCATCCCGGACGTGGACCGGCGATGATGTCGGCTTTGACCACTTCGAGGGACCGGACGCTGTAATTTGTATCGACGCTTCCGGGCCGAGGCCGGCTTGGAGTTGCGAGAGGAATCGAACAGAGTAGCAATTCCAAGGTTGAGGCGGTCAGGGCCGTATCGACCACTCTGCATGAGAATTGCCAAAGCGGGGAACGACTTGCCAAAAATGAGGCCAGTTTGGACAAAATTCCGAACATGCGACAAACCCGCGGTCATTTCGTACCAAAATATACTTGAGATACCCCCTCCAGAAAGAAACACGATGAACATGTCGATCACCCTTTACGCCGCCCTGGCCGTGTCGCTTGGGGCCGAAGTCAAGCCCGCACAACTCGATCAGGCTCGCAAGGAACTGAAGGACAACTCCGTCGAAGTCCGTCGGGCCACGATCAAAAAGCTCATCCACTCCGATCTGTCGGATCATCTGTTTCCGGAAATGCAGCTCTGCTTGAAGGACAGCGACGATGACGTGCGAGCCATCGCGGCCACGGCCATTGGTAATCTGGGTGCAAAGGCAGAGTCGGCGATTCCCGCGTTGATTTCCCAATTGACCAAGGACACGTTCAAGGAAGCTCGTGAAACGGCCGCTCGCGCCCTTGGTCGCCTTGGCAAGGCCGTTCCGGCCAATCGCAGTGCGGTCAAGGTACTACGCCAAGCCGGGGCGGAGGATGCCGATCCTGTCACATGCACCGTCGCTCTGGGAGCGCTGGCCATGATGGACGAAGATGTCCCGGGCCAGGTGACGGCGTTGCGGAAGTATCTTCAACATGGTGAACCCCTGGTTCGGATGAAGGCAGCACACGCTCTCGGAATGATCGGCATGCCGGGAAAAGTAGCGGCCCCGGAAATCGTGGCTGTTCTGGAGAAAGAGACCGATGCCCATCGCCGCGGTTACATTGCCCGGTCACTGGGAAACACGGGAGACCCGAATTCGCTCCCGGCACTGGTCAAGGCCCTCAAGAAGGAAACGGACGACGGGGCGAAAGGCGAGATGCGGGGCGCGATCCAGAAACTCGGCGGCAAGCCGTAATCACAATACACCAGGAAACGCTCAGCCATCGATCAGGAGACCTTGGCCCCAGTTAGCGAACGAATCTCCTTCTGAATTGTGCCCGACTTTCGTTGCGGCCCGATCTGGACAGTCGATGCGACTCAATCGCTCTCCGCCTCGCTTCGCTTCGGGCTCCTCTCGGAGATATTGTTTGTGGAGCCCGAAGCGAAGTGAGGCTGGCGGTTCGAGAAAACAAGGCTATCAACCGGGGCCGGTGTGCTACGGACCTCGCTGCTGGCGTACACTGAGAACGATAGCATCGGCCGAAGATCGCGTGAGGCAACCTCCATGTTTCGATGTCTTCGACTCGCGGCATTATTCGTCCTCCTCGGCATCGCAACAGTTGCGCGGAGTGCTGAACCACCTGCTGGTCTCTCTGCTGCTGACGTCCAACAAATCAGTGCCGACCTGAAATCGCTCGACGAACGCCTTCAGGCACTCAAGAAGGCATTGTTGACGGCGCGCAAACTCGACCTGATTGCCGATGCGGAAGTGTTCCGCAAGGGCGTGGTCTGGGCGATGCGGTACGAAACGAAGCTCGAGCCCGCGGACGTGGCCCTGATCCGAAAGGCCCTGAAGCGGTGTGCCGAACGGGTCGATGCGATTGAATCGGGCAAGTCCTCCTGGCCAACTCGTACCGGTAAGTTAGTTCGCGGCTACATCTCTGACGTTGACGGATCGGTTCAGCCCTACGGGCTCATTGTTCCCACAGGTTACGACCCCAAGAAACCGACGCGGTTCGACGTGGTCCTGCACGGCAGCAGCAAGCCGACCGGGCTTAGCGAACTTCGCTTCATGAACCGATTCGACGAGGGGGACGCCCCAGCGAAGTCGGCCCCGGATGCGAATTTCATCGAACTGCACCCGCTCGGACGTGTCGAGAACTGCTACCGCTGGGCTGGTGAGACCGATGTGTTCGAGGCCATCGACGCCGTCTGCCGGCAGTACACGAACGACCGCGACCGCATCGTTCTGCGTGGCATGTCGATGGGGGCATCGGGAACCTGGCACCTCGGGCTCAAACATCCGGACCGATTTGTCGCTCTTGGGCCTTACTGCGGTTACGTCGACACGCACGAGTTCTCCAACACGCCGCTGGGAAATTTCGTGAAGGTCGGGGCGTTGCCGGCACATCAGGAAAAGGCGCTGCACATGCTCGACTCGATCGACTATGCCGCGAACGCGGGCGTTGTACCAGCCATTGCCTGCATGGGCGAGAAGGACGTCTTTTTCCAGGCCCACGTGCTCATGGGCAAGGCAATGGAAAAAGAAGGGCTGAAGATGGTCAACCTCGTCTCGCCCGGCACCGGCCACGTCATCGATCCCAAAACGCACTCGGAGCAAATGCGACAGATCAAAGTGTTCGCCGACAAGGGTCTCGACTACGGCCCGAAACACATTCGCTTCGTGACCTGGACACTCAAGTACGATCGCTGTCACTGGCTTCGGATACTCGGGCTGGAAGAACATTACGCGCGGGCGGAACTGGAGGCGACCATCAAGGAACCAGGCACGATCGAGATGAAGGAGCCAATCAACGTGACTCGGTTTGCCATTGCCCTGTTGGTACTTGAAGGAGCAAAGCCGCGACTCCGAATCGGCGGCACCGAAGTGACCATCCCTCCGGACAAGTCCAAGCCAGTGATCGGCCGCAAGGATGGCAAGTGGGCTTACCTCGGCGAACTCGACTCGTTGCAGGTGACCGGCAAGCGGCCTGGAGTGCAAGGGCCGATCGACGATGCATTCACCACCCCCTTTCTTTGCGTTCGTGGAACGGGCAAGGCCTGGAACCCTGCTGTGCAAGCGTGGGCCGAGGCGAACCTCAAACGCTTCGCCTACGAATGGCATCGCTACTTTCGCGGCGAGTTGCCGGTGAAGAACGATACCGACGTGACGGATGCCGATATCCGTCGCTGCAATCTCATCCTCTTCGGCGATCCCGGCGGCAACTCGCTCATCGCCCGCGTACTGCCCAAGATGCCCGTGCAGTGGACGGCAGACGAATTGCGCTTCGGCAAAGAGAAGTACGCTGCTGCGACCCATGCCCCCGCGTTCATTCAGCCGAACCCGCTGGCCGACGGTCGCTACGTCGTCATCAATAGCGGCCACACGTTCCACGAGAAAGAACTGTCGTCGCTCAACTACCTGCTCTTCCCACGCCACGGCGACTGGGCGGTGCTGAAAGTCGGCGGCAAAGTTCCCGCGAACCCGTCCGCTCCGCTTGAAGAAGAAGTGATTCGGGCCGGCTTTTTCGATGAACGCTGGCTCTTGCCGTGACACTGAGTTATACTTCCCACCTAACACGAACCCGACGCGTAAGCGATGGAAGCGGATCCCTCGCTTACGCGTCGGGTTCGTGTCGGAGTCCTCCTCGCACGAGTACGAAATTCATGATCCCTCCTGCGACTTGCCCGGGCCCGGTTGGACTCACCCGCCGCAACATGCTGCAGATCGGCAGCATCGGTGCCTTGAATCTCGCCTTGCCGCAGGTGCTTGCGGCCAACGATCACCTGTCCCAATCCGGCCTGTCTCCGAAAGCCGATTCGTGCATCCTCGTGTTCCTGAACGGCGGACCCAGTCACCTCGACATGTGGGACATGAAACCCGATCTGCCGAATGAAATGCGGAGCGAGTTTCAGCCGATTGCCACCACCGTCCCGGGCATCCAGGTTTGTGAGCATCTGCCCCGCCTTGCTCGGCAGATGTCGAAGTTCGCTCTCGTGCGGTCGGTCTATCACGATCAGGTCGCCCACGCACCCGCCGTTTATACGGCCATGACCGGAATTCGCAGCAACATCCGGGCTGGCATCATGGGGGCGAAGGCCACGGATCATCCGGCCGTGGGTTCGGTCGTCGGCTCGTTCCGCCCGCCGAAGTCGCAGGTCATGCCTTACGTCATGCTGCCGTACCTGACGGCCGAAGGTGCGGGTGGTCCGCCGCAGCCCGGCTTCCTGGGTGGCTGGCTTGGCAAAACCAATGATCCCTTCCTGGTGTTGCAAGGCGGACCCCGGCCCGACAGTTTTAACTTGCCCGCCCTGACTCCCGGATTCGGGATGACGAGCAATCGCTTTCACGATCGCAAGGACTTGCTCTCCGGACTCAATCAGATTGGCAACGCATCACGTGCAGGCCTGACGCAGGAAATGGGCACGTTGCAGGCACGGGCCTGCGATCTGTTGACTTCATCCACGGCCCAGCGTGCTTTTCAACTCGATCAGGAATCGGATCGGGTTCGCGATGCCTATGGTCGAAACATCTACGGGCAGAGCATGCTGCTCGCACGCCGACTGGTCGAGGCCGGTACGAGGCTCACCTGCATCTCCTGGGCACCTGATGCGAACGCCACCTGGGACACGCATGGCGGCAACTTCGCCACGCTCAAGAACCGGTTGTTACCTCCTTTCGATGCGTCGATCTCCTGTTTGCTGGACGACCTTGCCGACCGCAGTTTGCTCGAACGGACGCTGGTCGTGGTCATGGGTGAGATTGGCCGCACGCCGAAGATTAACGGCGGAGCGGGGCGCGACCACTGGGAATTCTGCTACACCGTCCTGATGGCTGGCGGCGGGATCAAAGGCGGCACGACTTACGGAGCCAGCGATCGTCGTGGGGCTTATCCCAAGACTTCGCCAGTCACCGCAAGCGACATCATCGCCACCATCTACCACGGGCTTGGAATACCGGCTGACATGGAAATCCGCGATCGCCTGGATCGACCGTTGCTGCTCGTTCCAGAAGGAACGCCGATTCGAGAACTGTACGCCTGACCGCGATCACTCGACGGTCGCCGTCTTTCCAACGAGAACCCGTACCTTATCCGCCACTCGCCGAGCTCGCGCGCCGTTTGCGGGAACGACCCACACCGCATAATCGCCCGGCAGCACGGCCAGTTCGGCACGCGTATCGCCGGCCGTTTGAATCACCAGGTGCTTCTTCGTCTCTGGCCCATCGTCCCCCTCGGGCGTCACGAGCAGCGTTCCGCGTGGTTGGCCTTCGCCGCGAAAACTGATCACGCCGAGGCGATCGTTCAACTTGATTTCGTTCGCTCCATCCTTCGGCTTCCAAGCCGCGATGGCCCGGATCGGCTTGCCGTCCTTGGGCACGAACCAGAGATCGTAAGGACCATCGCCAGGCAGCTTGGCTTCATCCTTCAACGACGCGACTGAGACGATGGCCGAATGCTTCGCCGCCCCCGGACCTGGATCGCCTGCCTTGGTGAAGACAATCGCTTTCGCGGGCGGAAGGAAGTACATCGGGGAGGTGAAACGGACCGTATTCTCAGCGGCGAATGCGGGGACTGCGAACAGAAGCAAGAAGGCGATTCGCATCTGAAACCTCGGAGAGGTAAGACAAAAAAGATCACGCAAACACGCAAGAAAAAGCCCAGGCATCGCTTTTGCTTTTACTGCGTGTCTTCGGGACTTCACGCCAATACCGCCTTCACCACTTTACCATGCACGTCCGTCAAACGGAAATCGCGGCCCTGGAAGCGGATGGTCAGGCGTTCGTGGTCGACGCCCAGCAGGTGCAGCATGGTGGCGTGCAGGTCGTGAACGCTGACGATGTTCTCGGATGCATTGTAGCCGAAGTCGTCCGTGGCTCCGTAACTCATGCCACCCTTGATGCCGCCACCTGCGAGCCAAATGGAAAAGCCCTTCATGTGGTGGTCGCGGCCCGTGCCTTGTGCCATTGGCGTACGGCCGAACTCGCCGCCCCAGACGACTAGCGTGTCGTCCCACATGCCGCGACGCTTGAGATCCTTCAAGAGAGCAGTCATGCCTTGATCGACTTCCTTGGCGACAACGGGAATGTCCCCCTTCACGTTGCCGTGATGATCCCAGTCGCGGTGATAAAGCTGAATGAACCGCGTGCCCCGTTCCGCCAATCGGCGAGCGAGCAGGCAGTTCGCCGCGAACGAGCCATCGCCGCCTTTCGTGCCGTACAGGTCGAGCGTTTCCTTGGTCTCCTTCGTGAGGTCCATCAGTTCCGGCACGCTCGATTGCATGCGGAAGGCCATCTCGTACTGGCTGATGCGCGTGGCAATTTCGGGGTCGTCCACCTGCTTGTCGAAGAGTTTGTTCAACTCGTTCGCGGCATCGACCACATCGCGTTGCCGTTCTTGCGTGACGCCATCGGGGCTAGTGACGTAAAGAACCGGGTTGCCCTTCGAACGAAACTCGACCCCCTGGAACTGGCTCGGCAGGAAGCCGCTATGCCATTGCCGGGCCGCGATCGGCTGCATTTGGCCGGAACGGCCGGTGGACAACATCACCACGAAGCCGGGCAGCGAATCGGTCTCGGCGCCCAGGCCGTACCAGAGCCACGAGCCCATCGAAGGCCGGCCGCTGATGGTCGTGCCCGTGTTCATGAACGTGTGGGCCGGGTCGTGATTGATGGCCTCGGTTTTCATCGAGCGAATCACGCACAGGTCGTCCGCGACCTCGGCAAGTCTCGGGAAGATCGACGACAGTTCCAGGCCCGACTTGCCGCACTTCTTGAACTCGTGTTGCGGCCCCAGGCATGTGAGCTTTGCTCCCTGCAACTGAGCGATCGGCTGGCCCTTGGTGATCGATTCCGGCATCGGCTTGCCGTGCATCTTGGCAAGTTCGGGCTTATAATCGAGCGTTTCCAGATGCGATGGTCCGCCTGCCATGCACAGCCAAATGACCCGCTTGATCTTGGCCTTGTGGTGCGGCTTGATCGCCCCCGGCCAGCGTTCGACCTTGCTGTCCGCGAACAAACTCGGGTTCAACTGATTCGCCAGGGCAAAAGTCCCCAGCCCGGCCAGGGAGTTGCCGAGAAACGAACGGCGATTGCAAGCCGTGCGAAGAGATTCAAACGGATTCATGGAGAGGCTCACAAGGCGGGATGCGGACAAGGTTCAGGATACCCAAGTAACGGCGGTACGTCGAGGAACTTGTTGCAATGGGAGTCCGGCCGTGGTGCCGACCGGCCATTAAATTCTGGACTGCTCCCACTGATCGCTTGTGGCGATGGACTTCCGGTCTGTCGAACCATGTGCATTCCAACGCGCCGGTCCGCACTCACAAGGGGAAGCCAGCCACTACGACTTCGCCGCGAGCACTTCGCTTACGATGTCGCTGATTCCCGGAAACAGTCGCTGGGCTCGCGCGGCCTGCAACGTGGCAACGTCGGCGGAGCCGGTCGGCACCACCCACGTTTCCACACCGGCATTCCGGCCCGTCTCGATGTCCACTTCCATGTCGCCGACGTAGAGGGCCTGCTCGCGTGGCACACCAAGTTTCTCGAGAGCCTTCAGAACCATGGTCGGGTCAGGCTTGGCGGCACCGGCGTCGTCTGGACCGTAGACGACCTCAAAGAATTGATCGAGGTGAAAGATCTTCAGCAACTCCCGCGTGAAGTACGAGGGCTTGTTCGAACAGATGCCAAGTTTGATGCCCGAGTCGCGAAGCGCCTTGAGCCCCTCCTCGACGCCTGGAAAGATCGTGGTGTGCGATCCCATCACGCTCGGATGATGTTCGCGATAAAGCCGGGCGGCCGCTCTCGGATCGATTCCGGGCAGGATCGTCTCCATGAGGTTTTCGAGCCCGTGCCCAACCAGGCCACGAACCTCGGCCTCTTTCAGGATTGGCCGACCGTGATGTTGGAGAACATGATTGACGCTCGCGGTGATGGCCGCGTAGCTATCGGCAAGCGTGCCATCGTAATCGAACAGGACCGCAAGAAACCGGGGTTTGGAACTCATGCTTTCATGATATTTCCAGGCCGCTGCGGAACTCGATCCTTTGCAAAAAAACGGCTTTGCGTGAGTTCTTCTCTAATATTATCTGACGCAGGAATTCTAGAAGTATAAATTTATTCCAACATATTGTCCGCCATCCACTTGCGTCGTTCTTTTCGGTCTGCTAACTTGAATCAACCGGGATTCCGGAAGGGCGGGCCGAGTCCGTCGAATAACCCTCCGAGCTTACTCGCAATCCACGGAGGATTTGCCAAATGTATACGTTCTGTCTGATCTGTGCCGGTCTGGGCGGGTCGCTTGTCCTGCTGCAATTCCTGGCCGGCGTCTTCGGCTTGGGTGGGGATCACGCTGTCGGCGATCACGATCATTCGCTCGGCGACCACGACCACGATCACTCTACCGATCACGATCATGGCGAGAACTGGTTTCTCGGCCTGCTGACGTTCCGAGCGGTTTGTGCCGCAGTCGCCTTCTTTGGCCTCGGAGGTCTGACGGCCGCCTACTACGATCTCGAAACCCCGGCACAGCTGGGTTCAGCATTCGGGTCCGGGTTTGTCGCTCTCTACCTGGTCGCCACGCTGATGAAGATTATGTACCGTCTGAAGGCCGATGGCACGGTTCGCGTGCAGGATTCCGTCGGGGCCACCGGAACGGTCTACCTTCGCATTCCGGCCAATCGCGGGGGGCCGGGCAAGGTGACGCTGAACCTGCAAAATCGGACTGTTGAACTTGAAGCCTATACCGCAAACGAAGAATTACCGACCGGCACACCGATCCGGGTTGTCGCCGTTCTCAGTTCAAGTTCGGTTGAAGTCGCAAACGTACTCGCCACCTCGGAGGCTTAACCCATGTTCCGCTTTGTGTTCGCCCAAGCCAGTGCAACCGACATTCCCTGGCCGCTTATCTCCTCCGTTGCGGCAGCCGTCGTGATCTTCGGAATGCTCATGTTTGTCGCCAAGCGCTACAAACGCTGTCCTTCGAACCGCGTGCTGGTGATCTTCGGAAAAACGTCCGGAGGCAATGCCGCCAAGTGCGTGCATGGTGGTGCCGCGTTCGTGGTTCCGCTGATCCAGGACTTCGCTTACCTCAACCTGGAACCGATTCAGATTGAAGTACCGCTGAAGGGTGCGCTGTCGATCGAGAACATCCGGGTGAATGTACCCAGTGTGTTCACGGTCGCGATCGGCACGGACAGCGAGACGATGCAGAACGCATCGATTCGATTGTTGGGGCTCGATACGGACGATATCAAGCAGCAGGCCGCTGACATGATCTTCGGCCAATTGCGTCAAGTGATCGCGTCCATGCGAATCGAGGACATTAACCGCGATCGTGACAAGTTCCTGGAGAACATTCAAAAGTCGCTTGAAGGCGAACTCAAGAAGATCGGACTGGTGCTGATCAACGTGAACATCACGGACATCACGGACGAGAGCGGTTACATCGAAGCCATCGGCCGCAAAGCCGCAGCCATCGCGATTCAACAGGCCAAGATCGACGTGGCCGAGCAAGAGAAGAAGGGCCAAACCGGCGTGGCGGAAGCCGACCGCGAGCGTGTGATTCAAGTTGCGAACGCGACCAAGTTGCGTGAGATCGGTACGAAGGAAGCGACGCGTGAGCAAGCGATTCGCGTGGCCCAGTTGGATAAAGAAAAAGCCGTTGGCGAACAGACGGCCCTCCTGGAGCAGGAAGCGCTGATCAAGGAATCGCAGCGTCAGCAAGCAATCAAGATCGCCGAACTGGACCGCGATCAAAAGGTTGGTGAGCAGAAGGCTGGGTTCGATCGCGAGGCCCAAGTGGCCGAGGCCGACCGAGAGAAACGAGTGCGGCTGGCTGATGCCAACGCGAAGGCGACGGCCGGCGAAGCGATGGCACAGGCGACTATCGCTCTCGCTCAAGCCGAGCTGGCGGTGAAGAGGGCCGATGCTTACAAGCTCGCCGAGACACGGAAACGCGAAGCGGAAGCATCGGTGCTGGAATCGCAGAACCGGGCGTTGGCGAAGGCAGCCCTCGCCGATGCTGAGAAGATCGAGGCCGAAAAGCGGGCATTGCTGGAAGCCCCCGCGAAGGCCGAGAAGGCTCGCACGATCGTCGATGCGGAAGCCGCTGCCGAGCGAGTAAAGATCGAGGCCAACGCCCAAGCTGCCGGAAACTTCGCCAAGCTACAAGCCGAGGCGAAAGGCCAGTACGAGATCCTGGCCAAGAAGGGCGAAGGCTTGAAGAAAATCATCGACGCTTGCGGTGGCGCACAGGCCGCCTTTCAGTTGCTCATGCTGGAGCACATGGATCATCTCGCATCGGTCAGTGCCCAGGCGATCTCGAACATCAAGTTCGACAAGATCGTCGTCTGGGAGAATGGTGGTGGCAACGCGAACGGCTCGTCTAACACGACGAACTTCCTGCAAAGCATGGCCCGCTCGATGCCGCCGATGCTACAAGTGATGCGCGACATCGGCGGCGTGGAAATGCCGGAGTTCATCGCCAAGATGACGTTGGATTCCACAACGCCAACGGCGAAAGTGGAGCCGACGGTGAACGGGCAGGCAACCTAGTTCTGGCGAGTGGAGTGGCTCACGCCGCTCCGCTCGACTTGGAGTTACAACTCCTTGGCCTGAAGCATCTCCACCTTCTCGCCCCGTGCCACGGCATACTTGAAGTCGGTTCCTTGTGTAGCCGCGGCCCCGATAGCACCCTTCGGGTTCATCGCCAGGAATGCCACGCGGGCCGGATGCTGGCCACGTCGCACCGCTGCCGCAATCACTCGCTTGACCGCCAGTTCGCACGCTTCCTGTGGTGACTTTCCCGCACGCATCTGTTCGACTATGAACAGGGCACCGCCGATACGGATGATCTCCTCGCCCACTCCTGTCGCACCGGCTGCACCGGCTTCGTCATCCACGTATAAGCCGGCACCGATGAGTGGCGAATCGCCCACGCGGCCGGGCATCTTGTACGACAGGCCGGAGGTCGTGCAGACACCGCCAAGCCGGCCTTTACCGTCGTTGGCCAGCACCGTGACCGTGTCGTGTCCTTTGGTCTCGTTCTTCTTTTTGGGCCGATTTTTCACCCACTCGGCCACGCTTTCCGGGGTCAGAAGCGTTTCTAACGGGAAGCCGTTCTGGATGCCGAACCACTCGGCTCCTTTGCCGACAAGCATGATGTGCGGCGTCTTCTCGTAGACCTTCTTCGCGAGTGCGGCCACGTGGCGGATATTTTCGACCCCAGCAACCGATCCACAATCGAGCGTCTTGCCATCCATCACGCAGGCATCGAGCGCGACGGTGCCGATGCTATTGCCAATGCCGCCGAAGCCGACCGAGTTGACTTTCGGATCGTCCTCGACAGCTTGTGCGCCGGCGAGTGCTGCATCGACAGGCAATGTGCCCGAGGCCAGGAGTTTTGCGGCAACTTCCACGGCGGTGCGGCCGAATGGCCAGGTGGCAATGACGACAGGTTCCATGGCAACCCAGTGGTTAGGTGGTTGGGTGGTTCACAACTTCACGTCGGACGTGCCCGTATTCGAGCGGTGCTTCGCCTTCTAGCGACTTCACACGCATGGCCCGTTTTCCTTCGAGGACTTCCAGCAACACGGGCAGCACGTGTTCCTTCCGCCAGCCATTGGCGAGCCCGCAGCCGGTCGAAGGGCATTCCCCCTTGGCCGTCAGTCGCACCAGTCGCCGAACGTCGGCCGAAGTTGCGACGAGCGGCATCGTGAGTTCCTGTCGGGCACACCAGTCGGCGAGAACGACATTCAGCAAGCTCGACACGAGAGCGACCGCGTGTGGGTCGTTGTCACGTTCTGCCTCTTCGGGCCAGTCGGCAGACGGCAGACGATTGGCCTTGTCGACCGCTTCGATGATACCATGAATGTCGGCTCGGCCCAGGCCCCGCAACGTGGAGATGTCGCCCGATGCCTTTGGGTTGCGCTTGGCAATTTCCACGACTAGATCGTCTCGAAGAACTGTTCTGGCCGGGCGATCTCGTCGAGCGGCCACTTCTTCCCGCCAGAGATAGACTTCGCGAACGACCGCCAGTCGTTGGGCATTGAGGTTGGTCACGCCCTTGAGCTTCCGCCAACGTTCGACTTCGCCGCCATCCTGCAACGCCCGTTTCACGAAACTCGTGAACTCGTCGGTCGCCCAGGTCGAACGTTCGAGCTTCGCAAGCCTCGCATCGACCCGCTTCCAGATCGCGAGCAGATCCCGCACATCGTCGAAGGCATAGCGCAATTGTTCCTGGGACAAAGGCCGTCGCCGCCAATCCGTGAGGGTCTCTCCTTTTTGAAGTCGCTTCTTCAGCACCGATTGCACGAGCGCCCCATAACCGAGTGGATAGCCCAGCCCAATTAGGCCGGCCGCGATTTGCACGTCGAACAAGTTCGCCGGTGGTCGGCCGATAGCCCCGAAGCAGATCCGCACTTCTTCGCGACCCGCATGCACGATCACTAGCCGGGCGGGGTCGGCAAGCAATTTCCAGAACTCGACGAGCGGCCCGCAATCGAATGGATCGAGCACATACAACGCATTCGGCGTGGCAACCTGGACCAAGCAGAGGTGCGGAACGTATGTTTCCTCGCCGACAAACTCGGTATCAAACCCCACTTGCAGGCTGGCCGCGACATCTTCGCAACACGCTTTGAGGCCGTCCGGATCGGTGACGATGTATTCGGGAAGTGAGTTCATCCCGACAAGTTTATCGAGCGAACAGGCCTCTGACCTGTCTCACGCAGTTCCTCGTTCCGATCATGGCTTCGCTGTTTCGGTCACGGCATGCTCGGACTGCTTCGAACGATCGCCGAACACGCCGCGATGATTGGCCGATAGCGGTAGCGAAACCCCTTGAACAAGCCCGCAATGGTACCGAAGAGCAGAGCCGACACGACCCGTTCACCAGTCGCCAATGTCGGTCACGGGATCAAATCGCAAACGCTCCCTGTTGGCAAAGCTCGACAGATCGAGCAAAATGTCCAGCCCGTTCTTGATAAGGATGAGCAGAAATAGGAACGTGACCGAGTTCACCACCGTCGGCCATGGCAGCGATGATCCAGATTGAGGCCAGGAAGAAGCCCATCATGATGTGGGCGATCTGGTTCGACTGTCAGGAGTATGCAGCCGAGAAGGGCGTGACTTCATCGGACCCGAAGGCCAGCGAGATGGATTTGCCGAAGTCAGTTTCGCGGTTCATGTGATTGCATCGTAAACGTGACGCGATTGGATACGGAAGACTTGCCCGTCGTTCAAAGAGAGTGCCTTGAAAAATGGAAGGACTGAGCCCGAAGCGAAGCGAGGAAATGCTTAACGCGGTTGAGGCGCAAGCTTAGTAGTCGGCACACTCCGTGTGCCGACTACTATGAGGTAATTCTCTGCAACTTGCAGAGAAATTCGCAGTTAAGAATCTAACTACCTCGCTCCTCCCCTGGAAATACTCCTTGCTTCGCTTCGGGCTCCTCAGGTTTCACATCAGCCCAGGAATCGGCTGATCGCGATAGACTTCGTAAGGCCGGCCGTCGGTGTCGTGCCACATGGCGTCGTGAGGAACACCCAACGTATCGAAGAGGGTGGCCGCGAGGTTCTCGGGCGTCGTTCGCTTATCGCTTGGTTGGCCGCCTATCCGATCGGACGCGCCGATCACCCGACCGCCTTGCACGCCGCCGCCCGCGAGGAGCAGGCTCATCACCGCTCCCCAGTGATCTCGGCCTGCGTCTTTGTTAATCTTCGGCGTCCGGCCAAATTCGCCGGTCACGATCACGAGCGTATCCCGCAACAGGCCGCTCTCGGTCAGGTCGTCGAGCAACGCGGAGACAGAACGATCGAAGTGCGGAAAGAGATTGTCCTTCAAGTTGACGAAGTTCCGCCGATGCGTGTCCCACGTCGAGTTCTTGCCGAGATTCACCTGGACCAGGTTCACGCCCGCCTCGACAAGCCGATAGGCCATCAACAACGAAAGCCCGAATTTATTGCGGCCATATCGTTCGAGCGTCTTGGGGTCCGAGCGTTCCACTTCAAATGCGGAACGGGTTTTCAGATTGTTAAGAACCGACATCGCTTGTTGACGATGGCGATCCATCATCGTGGACTCTCGACGATGCTCGATCGACTGGAGCAATGCGGATCGACCTTGGAACCGCTCGCTGCCGCCGTCTGCAAGTTTCAGGTTCGGCGTCTCAAAAATCGTCTCGGGCTCATGCTTGAACGAAGTTCCCTCAAAGCGGAAACAGTGCGGGCAGGCACCGTTTCCGAGCGGGCACTTGGTGGCCATGTGAAGATGCCAGGCGTCCCATCGCGCACCAAGCCGACCGGCATATTGACCTGGCCGCACCTGGCCCGCCTCGTTGATGCTAGGCTCGGGGAGCACAACGGCTGGCGGAAGATTATTGCGACCCTGTCCGCGTTTGGCGAAGTTGTACAGTGCGGGCATCGATGGCCACTCGTGCGGATTCGGTGCGCTCGCCTCCGTGAACCCGGCCGGCATGTCCAGCCGGCCCGAAAGCAGCATGTGACAGGCGATGCCGTGCCCATCGCTGCCGGTTGCCATCGACCGAACCAGGGCATACTTGTCGCTGCGCTCGGCAAGTTTGGGCAGGTGTTCGGAGATGCGAATCCCAGTCGTTCGCGTGGCAATCGGCTTGAACTCGCCTCGAACTGAATCCGGGGCCTCGGGCTTCAAGTCGAAGCTATCGAGATGCGAAAGCCCACCAGTCAGGAATACGAAGATGACAGACTTGGCACGCGGCTTCCCGGTATCGGCCCGACTTTGCAAGGCGGCCAATTGCGGCATGCCCAGGCCCATCAGCCCAATGGCACCCGCTTTCACGATTTCCCGTCTGCTGACAGGCTGAGCGAAGCTAGAGGTTGTCGGCATTATTGGCCATCTCGAAAGAGTGATGATTGTTTGTAATCGATCGGCCACCGCCCACGCAAGAACAATCCAACTTCCTCAAGTTGAACCCCGAACGGCATAGGCTGCAAAAAGAGATTCAAGGCTGCAGATCGAGGTCTCTCCTGGCAGATGGCCTGCCGATGGGTTAAAATCCAGTTGTCCCGCTTCCTTTGCTTCACGAGCCTGCCAACGGCCGTCGGAGTCCTGCCGATGAGTTTGAAGTTTCCCTGTTCTGGACCGATGACCCGCCGACATTTCCTCGGTGCCGGTGCTTTTGGCGTTGGTGCCCTCACCATGCCGGAGTTGCTGCGCATGCAGGCGAATGCCTCCGGACCGGCGACGGACGAGGAAACAGCCGTCATTCTGCTTTGGCTTCCGGGCGGTGCGCCGCACATGGAGATGTACGACATGAAGCCCGATGCTCCCTCGGAGTATCGCGGCGAGTTTCGTCCGATCCGCTCGAACGTGCCGGGCATCGACGTCAGCGAATATCTGCCGATGCACGCGAAGTGTGCCGACAAGTACGCCATCATCCGCTCGATTCACCACACATTCAGCGATCACGGCGGCGGGCACAAGAAGTTCCTGACCGGCCGCGATCCGATGTCGCCGGTTGGCTTCGTGAACGACTATCCCATGGTTGGCTCGTTCGTCTCCAAGCTCCGCGAAGGGCACAACGTTGGGTTGCCGAATTACATCGCGGGTGTGGATGGTGGCCGGCAGCAGGTCGATACGTTTAGTTTCGGTGCCGCGTATATGGGACAGGCAACGACGCCGTTCACGTTCAGCGGCGACCCTTCAGAAAGCAAGTTCGGCGTGCAGAACCTGAGTATTCCGGCTGCGCTGGCCGACAAACTCGGCGATCGCCGCTCGCTACTAAACAAGTTCGACACCGTTCGGCGTGAAGTCGACAAGTCCGGCTCGATGTCAGCGATGGACTCTTTCAACCAGAAGGCCGTCGAACTGGTCACGAGCACGAAGGCCCGCGATGCGTTCGACCTAAATCGCGAACCGGCCCACGTTCGTGATCGTTACGGCATGCACCGTTATGGCCAGCGCTGTTTGCTCGCTCGCCGATTGGTCGAAGCAGGCTGTTCGTTCGTCACGATGGTGCTGGAAAACCCATCCCCGCCAGGTGGTTCGTTCCCGACCGACGTGACCTACAACTGGGATTCACACGCGGTGAACTGCCACATCTACACGGATTTGAAGTATCGCCTGCCGTTCTACGACCGGGCCGTGACCGCGTTGATCGAAGACGTGTACGCTCGCGGTCTGGACAAACGAGTCATGGTGATCGTGACCGGCGAATTCGGCCGCACGCCGAAGCTTGAATACCAGAAGAGCGACAATCGCCCTGGCCGTGACCACTGGCCACAATCGATGTCGCTGGTCGTCGCGGGCGGCGGCATGAAAGTCGGGCAGATTGTTGGTTCAACCGACTCGAAGGGGGCGCACCCGAAAGACCGCCCGATGTCGCCGAACGATCTCTGGGCGACAATGTACCAGCATCTGGGCATCAATCCGGAACATACGTTCCCGGATCACTCGGGCCGGCCGATGGCGGTTTTGCAGGATGGGACGCCGATTCGTGAACTGGTGTGATGCAGATGGGACACATTCCTCCCATCTGAACCGAGCTGTAGGGGAAACTGCTCATGGCTACAAGTCTCTCCCACCCGACCTTCTCCCGCCGCACCATGCTGCAGGCTGGCGGCGTTTCGCTGCTCGGCCTGGGCACGTCGCACCTCTCCGCGCTTCGTGCGGAATCGCCCGTAAAACAGCCTGCGAAGGCGGTTATATACATCTTCCTGTCCGGCGGACTTGCTCAGCATGACAGTTTCGACATGAAGCCGGAACAGCCCGAGATCATTCGAGGTGAGTTCAAGCCGATCGACACCAAGACGCCTGGGTTGCGGATCTGTGAGCATTTGCCGATGCTGGCGGCCCGCTCGGATCGTTGGTCCGTGGTTCGTTCAATGACGCACCCGACGAATAACCACTCGGATGGGCATCTCTTCATGCTGACCGGACGCAGCCAGTTGCCCCCCGGCTTCAACGGAAGCGTGCCGAAGGATACGGATTGGCCGTCGATTGCCGCGATTGCTGGTGCAGTTTCCAACGGTCGGAACAATCTGCCACCCGCTGTCGTGCTGCCGGATCGTATCGTGCACAACACTGGCCGTGTGATTCCCGGGCAGTTCGCAGGCATGATGGGCCGACAACGCGACCCCTGGTTCATGGAAGCCTCCAAGTTCGAACCAAAAGCGTATGGAGCCTACCCGGAGTACGAGTTCGACCACCAGCAACGCCCGTTCAAGCCGATCCGCTCGGAATTCCAGATTCCTGACCTGTCGTTGCCGCAGGGCGTTGACGGAATGCGTCTCTCTTCCCGGCTCGACATGTTGAAGACCATCGACGAACAGCGGGCGGGCCTGGATCGCGGGGCAGGGGGCATCGATCGACATCGCCAGGCGGCGGTGTCGCTGTTGATGGATGCCAATGTTCGCCGGGCGTTCGATATCAAACATCAGCCGGACAAAGACCTGAATCGCTATGGCAAGAACGCGTTCGGCTGGTCGCTGCTCATGGCCGCACGGTTGGTCGAAGCGGGCGTGAATCTCGTCCAGGTGAACCTCGGCAACAACGAGTCGTGGGACACGCACGGCAACGCCTTCGAGCATCTGAAGGACAAACTCTTCCCGCCGACAGACAAGTGCGTCTCGGCTCTGCTGGACGACTTGCAAGATCGTGGCTTGCTCGATTCGACTCTGATCGTGATGGCTGGCGAGTTCGGCCGCACGCCGCGCGTGTCTGGTTTGCCGCAGCATTACAAGAAGCCAGGCCGCGATCACTGGGGAGCATCGCAAAGCGTGTTTCTCGCTGGTGGCGGCCTCAAGGGTGGCCGAGTCATTGGCTCGACGGACAAGCAAGGGGCATTCCCCAAGAGCGACCCGCAGACCCCGGAAAACCTCGCGGCCACGATTTATTCATCGCTCGGGATTTCGAGCGATTTCATGTGGCGAGATGCCGAGAACCGGCCGCACCATGTTTATTACGGCGAGCCGATTCGCGGGTTGAGTTAACGCACAGGCTGCCAGGCCCTTGCCGGCCTTCTATCGTGATGGCTTGACTTCAAACTTGCCATCACAGGGAAATCATGGAAGCCGGTATTGTCGGATTGCCAAACGTTGGCAAAAGCACGCTGTTCAATGCGTTGACCTCTTCGAAGACTGCACAAAGCGCGAACTTTCCGTTCTGCACGATCGAGCCGAATGAAGGAATCGTTCCCGTCCCGGACGATCGGCTGGCCCGGATCAGCAAGTTTATCGTTCCGAAAAAACTGGTACCCACCGCACTCAAACTGGTCGATATCGCGGGCATCGTGAAGGGGGCGAGCGAGGGCCAAGGACTCGGCAACAAGTTCCTGACCCACATCCGCGAGGTTGATGCGATTGTCCAGGTCGTGCGCTGTTTTGAAGACCCGGACATCATCCACGTTGCGGGTAAGGTCGATCCGCTTTCGGATATCGAGACAGTTGAAATCGAGTTGATGCTCGCGGATATTCAGACACTGGACACCGCCTTGCCAAAAGCCGAACGGACCGCGAAGAGCGGCGACAAGGAGGCAATCGCTCGGGTCGAGGTCATTCGCAAATGCCAGGCTTTTTTGGCGAAGAGCGAGCCGCTCCGCAAACTCAAGCTGAACTCCGATGAGGCCAAGTCGATTTCTAGTTTCGGCCTGATGACGGCAAAGCCCATTCTGTACGTGGCGAATGTGGACGAGAAAAATTTGAGTGGCCAAGGGCCACTCGTGCAACAGGTTCGAGAGTTCGCGGCCAAAATTGGTGCGGAGGTTGTGCCTGTCTGTGCGAAACTGGAAGCCGAGATTGCGGAGTTGGATGTCGCCGACCGACACGAGATGCTCGTCGCTTCGGGGCTGACCCAACCGGCGTTGGAAACGCTAGTACGAGCGGCATACCGAGTACTTGGCTTGCAGAGTTACTTCACCGCTGGCGAGAAGGAAGTGCGGGCCTGGACGGTGCCGGTGGGTGCAACGGGACCGCAAGCCGCCGGTGTGATCCACACGGATTTCGAGAAAGGTTTCATTCGTGCGGAGGTCTACACGCTTGCCGACTTGGAGACTTATCAAAGCGAGAAGGCGATCCGTGCCGCCGGCAAGCTCCGTGTCGAAGGGAAGTCTTACTTGATGCAGGACGGTGACATTTGCCACTTCCTGTTCAACTGAGCTTCGGCTCCGGCGAGGTTTTTTTTAGGCTCACGCCCTCGATCAGGTAGACGTATTCACTTAATGCAGCTGTAGTTATTGCACCGAATGTGTGCCACAGCCAGTGGGTCCCTATTGGCAGGAGCGGGGGATCGAGTACGTCGGCCAGTCGAAAGAACCAGGCGATAACGAAGGAAACAAGGGCGGTGGCGATCCATCCGGCATGACGACCATGTGTACGGACGAGTGTTAGCACGATCGGCACGAGGATAATTAAGGCGAGCCCGGCATAAGACACGTTGATGGCCCAGACTCTGGGGAGTGTGAAATGGCCGGTCAGTATGATCAGCGCGAGCACAAAAAGCATTGTGAAAAAATGGCGTAGCTTTGGACCCAGTCGAATCCATAGGTAAATGCTGACGGCCAAGCCGAGAATGTTGATGGGAACGACATCCATGAGAAAGTACCCAACCCGACTTCGCGAGCCGTGGTAGAGGGTGCCGCCGATGCCTCCGAGAAGAAGAATTGGTAGGGTGACGAGAAGAAACGGGTATTTCGTGAACCGGCCCCGTAACCTCATCATCCAAACGAGGACGAGCAGTACGAAAAAAGAGGCCGTGACTGTATTCCAGGGTTCGGCCAAGCTGCCGGTGAACGCGAGATGATCGCGGATTTCTTGGGGAGTTTCGGTGTAAAGTGGTCCGCGATCCAGGCCTCGCTCGGGCTTCGCGGCGAAATCGGGCATCGGAACTCCGCTGCGGGGAAGAAGGGGCGAACTTGTACAGGTTAGGTGTCAAAACTGGGCTGGACGAGGGCAAAAAAAAATCGTCTGATTTTCTCCGCTTGACGCTCCTGGAATTCGTTCCTAAGAAGCGTCTACGAATCGGATCCAATGGTGTGGCGCAGACTCTTGTGCCCTCAAGGGGGGAGAGTGTGATACCCGGTTTGACTGACCAGGACTGGACGCGATTGAATGTGTCGAAAATCATGCTGGAGTTTCCCTGGTGGGATACCGATAGCCTGGAAAATACGGAATCTTTCACCTGTTAGGAGGACAGAACCCATGACCGGCCACACCAAGATGCTCACGGCCGTCCTCGCCGAAGCTGGCGAACCTAAGCCGTTCCCCTGGCTGATTCTCGGCGATCTCCTTGCCATCTCCGCCGGCAGGGATGATGACGTGGACAGCGAGGAAGACAAAGACGAGGCCGCCGCCGACGACGACGACGACGAGGATGACGACGCCGAAGCAGATGACGACGAAGACTTCGAGGAACTCGACGACGAGGAATTCGATGATCTGGACGACGACGACTTGGATGACGACGACCTGGAGGAGGAGGAGGAGATCGGCGACGATAAATTCGCGGACGCTGAGGAAGACGACGACGACGATGAGGACGATGACGATGAGGACGATGAGGAAGAAGACTTCGGCAACGACGAAGACTAATCGTAACCCTTCAGCCTTCTGAACCGCCCTTGCGCGATTGCTGTTGGTTATGGTTGCTTCTGCTCTCCATGACGGCAGCAGCTCCGATTCTCAATTTCTCGCGGCCTTTCGCGCCGGCACGCTGACGCCAGCGCCTGCCGAGGTGGCTCTGCTTCGCGATCGGTCCGCCGTCATCTTCCTCATGCTGCAACTCAGTGCCGTTGTGGCCGCTGGGACCGGTACTCCGGCGAGTGGCCGCACACACGCCTTCCGGCTCCCTGCCGCCGTATGCCAAGCCAATGACCAAGGCACGCGGCAAAAAACGCGGCGGCCAGAACGGCCCACCCAGATTGATCGACACGAAACAGTCCAGCTTCCCGCCTGCCCGGATTGCGGTGGGCCGCTGAAACGCACGGGTCAAACGCGTACGCGCATCATCGAAGACATTCCCGAAGATCGGAAAGCCGAGGCCGTCGAGCACACCATCCACCGCGATTGGTGCCCGTGCTGCAAAAAGCAGGTCGAGCCCAAAGTGTCGGACGCGTTGCCCAATTGCACGCTCGGACATTGCACCGTGGTGTTCGCGGCCTGGCTCTACTATGGTCTCGCGGTGACGATCAGTCTGATTGGCGAAGCGTTTGTTCAAGTATGGCGAGTATCTGCTGACGTTCGTGGAGTTCGAGGGAGTGCCGGCGGACAACAATCAAGCCGAGCGTGAGATTCGTCCGGCGGTGTTGATGCGCAAGGCCAGCTACGGCAATCCGAGCGAACGCGGTTGCGAGACCCGTGCCATCTTAATGACGATCTTCCGTACGCTGAAACGCCGCGGCCTGGAGCCGCTGGCGACGCTGGCCCAAGCCCTGCGAAACTACATGGCCACCGGCCAACTCGGTGCGCTGTCCGAGAAAATCAGTTCAGAAGGCTGAAGGGTTACGAAAACCGTACGAGCCAATGAGTTGAAGGAAACCGCAATCTCCATTTCACAAATCGGTTGCTGCCCGTAGTGTCCATAATGGATGAAGTAACAGGATCATGGCGCCAATAACCGGAAAGATATAGCGGCCTCGAGGTCGCCAAGCCAGAAACAACTGCACCGCCAGAATAATGATCGACACCGCGCCGATGAGGAGGCAGAATTCCTTTGTGTGCTCATACGGATCGAACAAAATATGTCCGTCGGGGCCGCGAGGGGCCGAGCATAGCAGGAAGATGAGCATGATCAGAACTCCATTCGCCTTTCTCACGATCAGGTGGGCTGCCAGCAGACCGTGATTTGTTTCATAATGATCCAAGAGGCCTCGTTTTTATCCCAAGACAATTCACGGAAGAACGTAATGCTCGTGCTCGAAGGTCATACCGGCCCCGTCAACGCACTGGCTTTTGCACCGGACGGGGAAATGCTTGCCAGTGTTGGCAAGGATGGCATGGTTCGCCTCTGGGCCGCTCCGAGTGAAATCGCTTCGTTGAGTTTGCATCCGGATGGCGTCAATGCGGTCGCCTTCTCTCCTGACGGACGATATCTCGCGAGTGGCGGCAACGATCAACTGGTTCGCGTTCTCGATACCCGCAATCAGCGAGTGTTGTTCAAAAGCGAGCCACTGAAACATGCCGTGAGCGTGATAGGGTTCGCGGGAGAAGGAACAGTCGTCTTTGGCATCGGCGAACGGCCTGGCCCCGTCGCACGGCCATCGACGCTTTCGCTGCTCGACCTCGTTTCGGGAAAGTCTCGACGCTTTCCATTCGATGTGGTCAACGGCATTCGTGCCCTGACCGCACTCCCAGCACGAAAACTAGTCGCCTGGGCAACGGACACCAAACTGCTACGAGTGCAAGATGTATCTCGCCCCCCAGGGAAGGCCGCGATTTTGAAGAATGATTGCCGGGCGATTGCGCTCTCCCATGATGGCCGCAAACTGGCGGTTTCCTCGGATTGGGAGATCCTGATCTTCGATCTCGATCGCTGGCCGTCTCAGCCGGCGACCCTGGGTCGACATCAAGGAACTGTCTCTGCACTCGCGTTTGGGGCTGATAGTCGAACTCTCCTGAGCGGAAGCTGGGATGGAACAGTTCGTGTTTGGGACCTGGAGCGTGCGTCTCAAAGTGCGAGTTATACTTGGCCAGTGGGCAATCGGGTGACGGCACTCGCCGTATCTTCCGACGGCCTGCGTGCAACCGCGGCAGGCGACCTGGGCACCATCGTCGTTTGGGATCTCGACTAGCAAGGCGCATTGTAGACGTTGAAATCGAGACGCTTACATATCTGGCATTCAGTCCGGATGGAACGCACTTCGCAGCGTCTGCTTACACTGGAATCGCGATTGGTCCTTGGCCCGCACTCGCCGAAGGGCGTGACATTTTCGACACTGCTCCTGCGGGAGAGCGCATCGCGCAAATCGCCTGGCATCCACACGGTCGCCGATTTGCAACAGCAGGGCTCGACCGGGGCATCGTGCAGATCTGCGACATTGATCTGCGCGTTCGCTGTGAAGTCGCCGGGCTGCCCGGCCAAGATGGTCCCGTCTCAGCCATCGCTTATTCTCCGGATGGCGAGCTATTCGCCCTGGCCTGTGGCTGGTGGGATGAGCCTGCAACTGTGTTGATTCTGAATTCAAGATCGTGGCGGGGCACGAAGCAGATTGAAGTCCACCTGAATCAAATCGGGGCCCTCGCGTTCGGTCGATCTAGTCTGCTCATCACCGGTTCCGCGGACCGAAGCGTGGCTTTTCACCGGCTCAAAAGCGATGACGACCCGACTTTTCGGAACGTTCCTTCTCCTATTCAAGTTCTGGCACTCAACCCAAATCGGGATCAGCTTGCGGTGGCAGCGGGAAATCAGGTGCATCTCTGGTCACTCGATCCACTGAGGCAATTCCCGTCCAACGATGATCGAGTCTGTCGAGGCCACAAGGGCGAAGTCCGGGCCGTGAGTTTTTCACCCGATGGGCGGTTGCTCGCTTCCGTCGGCAAAGATGGCTCGCTCCGGTTTTGGGACGCCGCATCGGGGACGGAAAAATCGGTTCTCGATCCAGGGCTTGGCGGCTTAAGAGCGGTAACGTTTGCGCCGGATGGCCTGACCGTGGTGGCTGGAGGCGATTCGGGCAAGATCGCCATCGTGGATGTAGACACTTGACACCACTACCGGCGTCGGGGACGAAATGCCTCGGCCTGGCGTTCGGCATCGCGGCGAATCTTGCCGCAAACCAACTCGCAAAGCTCGAAGATCATCGGGTCACGGATGGAATAGTGAACTTCGTTCCCGTGGCGTTCGCGCCCGACCAGGCCAGCAGAGAACAAGACTCCAAGTTGCTTCGAGATGTTGGCTTGCTTGGCCTCTAATTCGACGACCAGTTCGCCGACGGATCGTCCCCCCTCGCGAAGCGACTGAAGAATGGCCAGCCGCGTCGGTTCGGCGAGTACGCCGAACTGACCAGCAACGGCTTCCAGTTGATCGCGTGCGAGAGTTCGACCCATAGTGCCCTCGTAGTCAAAGAATTGCTATTAAGCGATATTGCGATATTGTCTATCTTGATTGTTGTCGATATAGTATATAACGAAATGCAAGGCGGGACTAGGGGGTTGATATGGCCATGCGGGTTCTCATTGTCGGCGGTGTTGCAGGAGGTGCCAGTGCCGCAGCCCGTCTACGCCGATTGGATGAGTCGGCCGAGATCATCGTTTTTGAACGCGGGCCTCACGTCTCCTTCGCGAATTGCGGATTGCCATACTTCTTGAGTGGAGAGATCGCGACCAAGGACAAGTTGCTCGTCCAAACTCCTGAGCGACTGAAAGCGGTTTTTAATCTCGATGTTCGTATTCGTAGCGAAGTTGTTTCGATTGACCGGCCCAGTCAGGTCGTGACGGTCCGTGATTTGGCGAACGGCAGGGAATATCAGGAGCGGTATGACGCTTTGGTCCTGTCTCCCGGAGCGTCACCGATTGTTCCTCCGATACCGGGGGTCGATCGGCCGGGCATCTTCACCTTGCGAAACATTCCGGACCTCACACGGATTGACGACTGGATAACGAGCAAAAGAGCCAAGCGGGCCGTTGTCGGCGGGGGAGGCTACATCGGACTCGAAGTGGCCGAGCAATTGAAACGCCGTGGGCTCGATGTCACGCTTGCTCAATCGTCGAGTCAGGTGCTCATACAGTTCGATCCTGAAATGGCTGCATACGTCCACGCGGAATTGCGAAAGCATGGAATCAATTTGTTGTTGGGGCAGCCGGTTGTTGGCTTCGAGGAGCCCACGAAGGACGATGCAGCCTCATCGGTCGTGCTGATGAAGAATGGCGGACGGGTCCCAGCGGATGTGGTCGTCCTTGGGCTCGGGGTCAAGCCGGAGGTCAAGCTCGCAAGGGCAGCCGGGCTGACGGTTGGGGAACTTGGCGGTATCCGCGTGGACGATCATCTGCGAACCAGTGATCCGGCGATTTATGCCGTCGGCGATGCGGTCGAGGTTCGGGATCTCGTAACGGGCAAGTGGGCGCTAATGGCTCTCGCGGGGCCTGCGAATCGCATGGGGCGAATCGTCGCGGACAACATTGCTGGCCGTGATTCCAATTACGAGGGATCGCTCGGCACGGCCATCGTTCGTGTCTTCGACCTGACGGCAGCCAGCACGGGCGCGAATGAAGCCACCTTGAAGAAAGCGGGCATTCCCTATCAGGTCGTCCATCTGCATCCGAATTCCCACGCCGGCTACTATCCGGGTGCAAAGTCGATTGCAATGAAGCTCCTGTTCGCTCCCGACACGGGTAAGCTGTTGGGAGCGCAGGCCGTTGGCGAAGACGGGGTCGACAAACGCATTGATGTACTTGCCACCGCGCTCAAGGCTGGGATGACGGTTCACGATCTGGCGGATTTGGAGTTGGCCTACGCTCCACCGTTTGGATCCGCGAAGGACCCTATCAACCTGGCCGGCATGGCTGCACAAAATGTCTTGGCTGGCGACGTGCGCGTGGCCCAGTGGCACGAGGTCGAGCAGCTCGATCCCGAACTCGTTACGATTCTCGATGTTCGTGATATTCAAGAGCGTGCCGCTGGCTCGATTGCCAACTCGGTACACGTGCCGCTTCCCGAACTGAGAGAGAGAATTTCAGAGTTGCCCCGCAATCGCGAGTTGCTCGTGCATTGTGCTTCTGGCCAGCGATCGTACATTGCCTGTCGTATGTTGCAACAGCACGGCTTTCGCTGCCGAAATCTGACGGGCTCCTACAAGACCTGGCAGAAAGCTACCGTTGACCGACTTTCAAACACGCTTCCTTAAGGAGACTTCATCGTGCGTAAACTTATGTTTTTCAGTGGTCTTTTCATGCCGCTGCTGACATCTGGCGTAATCTATTCGGCTGAACATACCAAGGACACACCGGCAGATGTTCAGAAGGCGATGAAAGCCAACAAGGCGGTGCTGCTTGACGTTCGCGAGCAATCTGAGTGGGAAGAAGGCCACCTGAAGGGTGCTCAGCTTCTGCCGCTCAGCAAGCTGAAGAAGGGGGATCCAAAAGACATCACCAAGGATCTTGCCAAGGACAAGGTGATCTACTGCCACTGCAAGGCGGGCGGGCGAGCTCTGTTAGCTGCGGATATTCTCAAGAAACTCGGTTATGACGTGCGACCGCTGAAAGAGGGATACGAAGATCTTCTCAAAGCAGGCTTCATCAAATCGGACAAGTAAGGAACACGACCATGTCACAGACCATTGAAGCAATCAGCCCGGCCGCATTCGCGGAGTTGAACAAGCAGAAACCGATCCGGTTGATTGACGTCCGAATGCCGATGGAGTTCGAGGCTGTCCATGCCAAGGGGGCCACGAACATCCCGCTGGATCGGTTTGATTCGACAGCAGTCCTTAGTGGACCCGACGACGCGATCTATGTGATTTGTGGCACCGGAAGCCGTGGACAAAAAGCTTGCGAGAAACTCATTGCGACCAATCCGAGCGTGCGCGTCGTCAACGTGGACGGCGGCACTGTCGCCTGGGAAGCGGCAGGCCTACCTGTCATTCGTGGTCGTAAGTCGATGTCGTTAGAGCGGCAAGTGCGAATTGCTGCGGGCTCGATCATACTGCTGAGTTTTGGGCTCGCGATTTTCGTTCACAAGGGATTGCTCGGCCTTGCAGCCCTGGTTGGAGCAGGGCTAGTGTTCGCGGGCATGTCCGACTGGTGCGGCATGGGCATGTTGCTGGGAAAGATGCCGTGGAATCGAGAGCGAAAGGCGTGTGGCATCAACGCTACGCCCCCGTCGGATGCAGAGTCCTCTCCGACTCTGTAATACGCTCGGTTTCTTCGTCTAAGTACCGGGCGCCGCATAACCAGAGCGTACCCGCAGCCATAATGAGCACGGAGCACAGGAGGAAGGCGAGCCCGAGGCTTGCCCGATCGCCGACCCACCCGATCAACGGCGGCGAAATGGCATCGCCGAGTGCGTGAATGATGAAGATGTTCACCGCAAACGCCCGAGCGCGAATATTGTGCCGACTCACGTTTGCCAAAATCGTGTTCGCGGGACCGGTGTTGATGAACAGGAAAAATACGGCGAGGAAGACGCAACCCCAGGCGTAAGGGAACGGCACAAACAACATGGCAACGAACGGCGGAAACGCAATGAAAGCGCCGTAGCCACAGACCTTGAAGTACGACCCGCGCAAACGCGTTTTGAGGGCATCCCCCAGCCAGCCGCCCAATAAGGTCGAGACCAATCCCGAGATGACAACAATCCCACCGAAGATCAGTCCCACTCGGCCAAGGGAGATGGAACCTTTCGCAGTCACCCCTTCAAAAATCCTTTGTTGATACTGCTTTCGCTCATCCTGGGTCAGCTCGCTCCGTGTCAGTGCCGCCTTCAATTCCTCGGTGGAAAGGCTCTCTGCCGAGACCAGCAGTCGAAGTTTTTGCATAACTTCGGAAGGTAACACGGGAGTGCTATCGGTCGAGCGTAACTCCGCCATCTTGTCCAACGCTGGCGAGGTGATTTCAAAGCGTGCTTCTCGTTCGAAAATGTAGTAGGGAGCCCACGCCGCCACGCCGCCCAGAACGAACGTGGTGCAGGTCATGCCGGCACAGCAAAACACGAAGGATCGTACGCCCTTGAGTTCTCTCAAAACCACTCGCCAGGAAGCAGGTTTCCCCCGGAGTTCCTGGTTGGTTTGCCTCGGGGCTCGCATGAAAAAGCAGAGGGCTCCAAGCACTAGCCCCGGGATAACCACCACCTGGAACGCGCCTCGCCAGCCGAGGGACGTATCCGCGACCTGTCCTCCTATCACAAATCCGAGCGCGCTCCCAACGGGAATGGCCAAGTAAAACCACGCCATGATCCGCCCGCGTTTTCGTTCAGGGTAGAGATCGGATAACATCGCCGGCGCGACAGGCCCATAAGCCGCCTCTCCCACCCCAACGAGACAACGCGTCAACAGTAGGGCCAAGTAGCCCACGGCCAAGCCGGAACCACCGCTGGCCAGACTCCAGAGGATGACGCCGATCCCAACCAGAACCCAGCAGGAGCGCCTTTCAGCAAGTTTGCCGAAAACTGGCGAAAGGAGCATATATGAGACAAGGAACGCCGTCGTCAGCCAGCCCAGCTTGGACTTGAGGTTCGGGTCATCGGGTCGAAACAAGTCCGCGTCCAACTCCAGTCGCGGCAACACGGCAGACAGTACCTGTCGATCGATGTAGTTGAACAGGTTAATGCCAAGCAGCAAGGCCAGCGCCAGACCGGCACGAGGTGCGACTTGAGACGGGCCGGCTTGTGTCGATATCGTGGCGATCATGAACTCTCCAAAAATCGCTTGCTTTCGTGCTACGATCGGCTATTTTTCCAGGAAACCCGGTTGGGCCACGATCTGGTTGGTAGCACGGACCCTCTCCCACCCGAACTCACACTCACCTTGAAAAACACCGGAGAGAAAGAGGCTACCGCCACGCTCGGTGTGCCGGATCCGGCATTACTGACTGCCAATCCGGCGACGTGACCGATTGATCGGCGATTTACCAAGGCACTTTATGCCTACATTTCCGGAGAGGTCAAGCTGGTTATGGAAGGCGATATTACTGGACGGTTGATTTTTCCGTTGCTCCGGCTCACAGAACACAGATCGACATTCTTGTCAGCAAGTACAAGGCCTATGTACACGCGTCCAAAAAAATGAGCGAAGAACTGCGAATGCCACCGAGGCGGCGGTCGAGCTTCGATGTGGGAAAGTGCTAATCGAAGCCGTTAACGCAAAAAAATGACTCCCGTGCAACCAGCGTCGATGACCGAGAAGTGGCCAGATTCTAGTGGGGACCGAGCCGGTGATCGCGAATCTGGATTCATCGAGTCACCGCCTCGAGCTTTTCGACTAAGCGTCTTGCTATTTCTTAGGCGGGGGTGGTGCCTGCCCACCCAGTTTCTCAAAGTACTCCTTCACCATTTCCTTGGCGGCCTTCGGCAGTCGTTGCACCTCGACGGCCTCCGGGGCTTCTTGCACGGCTTGGTTGATCTCGCCGGACATTTCCGCGCTCGATGCTTTCTTGAAAGCAGGTCCGGTCGTTGACCCACCGTAGGCCTTGCGGCCCTTGGGGTCGAAGTAGCCGCGAATTCGCTTTTCTTCGCCTTCCTTGGACTTGGCGTCCTTGTTCTCAAGTCGATCGCCCGACGCCCCTTTGGCGTATCCATTCGCGTTGTCCTTCTTGCCGGAATTGCCTTTCCCTTCCCCCTCGCACTCCTTGCAGCCTTCCTTCTTCATTTGCTTCAGATTTTGCAGATGCTCTTGAACATCCTCCAGGTCCTGAAGTTCGTCCTGGATGTCTCCAAGTTGCTTCGACATTTCGCCGAGTTTGTCGGCGAGTCCGTCGAAGTCCTTTTGGTCGAGGGCTTGCTTGGCCGCCTTCATCGAATTCGCCAGATCCTTTAACTCCTTCGGCATCTGTTCCTCTGTTTCCATCTTCTTCAACTCGCGTTCCAGGCTGTCGGCATCGCGATTCTCTTTCTTCGCCTGGTCGATCAGATCCTTCAGTTTCTGTTTTTTCTCCTGCTGTTCGCGTTGAAGCTTGTCGACCTTGTCCTCCATGTCCTTGAGCTGCTGCGTCAACTGCTGTTGGTCCTTCTCATCGAGTTTCTTGTCCTTGGCTTTCTTTTTTAGGCGATCGAGTTCGTCTTGGGCTTTTTTCAAGTCACCCTTGTTCAAGGCCTCGGCGAAATCCTTCGCGATGCCATCCCGGCGGGCCTCGCCGTTGTCCAATTCCGTTAGCTTGTCCATCTGCTCCTGAAGTTTCTGGAACTTCTCGGCCATCTCCTGTTCGCGTTTCCGGAGTTTCTCCTCGGCGGACGCGATCTTCTCCTGGCGCTGGCGGACCTGCTCGGGCTTTTCGCTATTTGGCCCAGCCTCTCGATTGTGCTCAGCATAGAGTTTGTCGAGTTCCGCCTCCAACTGGCGAAGTTCGTCCGATTTGTTGGGGCGTTCAACTGGAGGGCGAATAAACGGCCTCGTCGTGATCGGCTTGGCAGGATTATCCTGCCCTTCAACCGCGCCCTTGTCATCCTCCTTCTTTCCGCCGCTTCCTGCGAGCATTGTGATAACGGCTGGCGGGTACAGTGCAAGAACTGCGATTGCGATCATCTGAGCTGGGATAAAAAGGGCTCGTAAGCCGACGCGGACGGGAAACTGCCCTCTTACGGCCACCTTTTCCAAACGCGAATTCGCATCGGCAAGTAAGGCCTGTCCCGCCAAGGAAGTCTGATCGTGTGTCGTTAGGGTTAACGCCGTCGTGACACGCTCTTTCAGAGCGTATCGCTGATCGATGGCCAATGCCGCGGAAAGCGGAGTTGGGACGGAGCGAATCGATGTCCAGAGGGCCGCGACAGTTCCCAGGGCAGCCGCCCCGCCGAGAACCGCCCACTTCAGAAGAGGAGGACCGTTCGGCATCACCACTGGCCCCAGCAAAAGCCAGAGCAACCCAAGAGCAAGAGCAAGTCCCCATGCCAACCCGAGGCGGTTGAACAGCGTCTGAATAAACAGACGCCTGCGCACCTGCAGGATTCGGGATGCCAAGGTAGTGGTTGCCATCGAACAGGCCTCCTCCGGACTCTTTGCCCTATTCGTTATTATCTTCCAAACCTGGTGCAAAGCAATCGGAAAGTACGGAACATGGAAGAAGTGGGAGCGGAAGCGGTCTCCATCAACCAGGCATTCGGCCACTAATTGGTGTGAGTCGGCAGTTGCCCCTCCGCTCGAGAAGGCAAAAGGACATGGATTGTGGGACTTTGCCGAATCTTGAAATTACCTGTCCCGCGCTCCCAGAATTTGCACTATACCATAGCTGGAGCTTCAGCCGGGACTGATCCACGTTCCGATTGCATAGCTGGGCAGCCTCGATTCACCAGTGCCTGCCGCGCCGGCGCACGGGTTTTCTGAGTTGAACAATCCACGCTGTGTCCGGTCGGACCGCCAGCGAATCGATACCAGGTGGGCAGATGGCGGCTCCCTCGACAGTCGATGAATTTGTTGAGCTGATACGCAAGAGCGGTGTCCTCGACGAAACACGATTGTTCCCGTACGTCCAGAAACTCAAGGACGATTCGGCCACTCCCAATGAATTAAGCGGGCTAGCCGGCCTATTCGTTCGCGACGGATTACTCACATATTTCCAGGCCGAACAGTTTCTCCAGGGTCGCTGGAAGCGATTCACAATCGGCAAGTACAAGGTCCTGGAGAAAATCGGCACCGGCGGAATGGGCCAGGTGTTCCTTTGCGAACACAAGCTCATGCGTCGCCGGGTGGCCGTGAAGGTATTGCCTGCCCAGAAGGCCGCAGACCCTTCCAGCCTGGATCGCTTTTATCGTGAAGCCCGCGCGGTTGCCGCCCTCGACCATATCAACATCGTTCGCGCCTACGACATCGATCAGGACGCCAACCTGCATTTTTTGGTGATGGAGTACGTGGACGGGGCCAACATGCAGGAGATGATCCGGAAATCCAAACGAATGGATGTGACCCGGGCCTGCCACTACATGTACTGGTCGGCGGTCGGCCTGCAACACGCACATACGAACGGGCTCATTCACCGCGATATCAAACCAGGAAACATTCTCGTCGATCGAACCGGCGTGGTCAAAATCCTCGACCTTGGCCTGGCCCGTTTTTTCAACGATGACGAAGATCTGCTGACCAAAAAATACGACGAAACCGTGTTGGGCACAGCGGACTATCTTGCACCCGAGCAAGCGATCGACAGCCACGGCGTCGATGGGCGAGCCGACATCTATTCGCTAGGTGCCACCTTCTATTTTCTCCTCTCGGGCAGTCCGCCGTTCGCCGAGGGTACGATCGCCCAGAAACTTCTTTGGCATCAAACGCGAATGCCGAAGCCAATCCGGGAGATCCGGCCCGAAGTTCCTGAAAGCGTGGCAACCGTCTTGGAAAAGATGATGGCCAAGAAGCCGGAGGATCGTTTCGCGACTCCCGGGCAACTCGCCGAAGCCCTGCTTCCCTTCACACAGACTCCCATTGGCCCTCCGCCCGAGGATGAGATGCCGCGGCTCTCCGCTGCCGCACAGGGAACAGCGAGTGGTCCGGTGGCCATCTCGGTCGTGCCACGGACCATTGTGACCGCTCCGCTTACACCGATGCCTTCTCACGGAAGCGGGAAGGCCCCCACTCCGGATCCCAGTAGTGGCTCGCTCGCTCGCGCACATCCGATCACTTCAGTCGCGGAGGCCGATACGCAACGAAATCGGCCGGTTCCAGTCGTGGAGCCATTCCCCGATTCGACACCGGGAACTCCCATCTGGGAAGTGATCAGTGCCGAGACCGCCAGCTCCCGACGTGCCGATACGGATCGGACGAAACGCGATCAATCGAGTCGTCGGGTAAAAAACAAGCCTGTCGACGAGAAGCCTGTTGAGGCTCGCAAGGTCGCCCCGAAGTCCGAGAAGCGGCTTGGCAAGAAGACTCAATCATCGATGGGGCTGATCTTCTTGCTGGTCGCGGGTGTGATCTTAATTAGTGGAGGCGCAATCGCTGCCTATTGGTTTGGCTTTCGCGAAAAATCCAAGCCGTCTGCTCCTGGTGCGACCGAACCGCGAACACTCTATCTCACGAAGAACCCGGGCGGTGCCCCACTGCATTATCCCTCCCTGCAAAAGGCGGTCGCGGATTTTAAGACCGGGGACACGATCGTGATCAAGGACGACGAATGGGAAGATATTGGGGCCGTGACTCGAACCAAAGGCCTCATCCTCCAGGCGGCCGAAGGGAAACAAGTGATCTGGAGGGTGCCTTCGAGCTATAGGGGCTCGAAGGAGGAGGGTGTCTTGCTGACACTCTACGATACCGAAGGTGCATGGGTTTCCGGAATCACATTCGACTGCGGCGGCCTGGTCGCGAATGCCGTGAAGATCTCCGGTCATTGCCCGGATCTCATTCTCGAAAAGGTGGCGATGCTGAACGCCACCCAGGCTGCTCTCTTGATCTACGACTGTGTTGGTCTCGACAACCGCCCGGCCACGATCCGCAGGTGCCGCTTCGCGAATTCGGGTGGCAAGGAATCGAAGTCGGGAGTGCTCTTCGCCGCCGCTCCCTTACGCTCCAGCAGGAACGTGTTGATTCAGAACTGCACGCTGGAAGGCCGGTTTACTGCGGCCGCTTTTCAGTTCGAGGGCCCCGCCGCGGCAATCGAGATTAAGCACTGTCGCGTTTGGAATGTCGGCAATGGAGTCTGGTTTCGAAAGTCCACAAGCGAGAAGACGGCGATTTGGCAGGTGAATATCGAGGGAAACACCTTCTATTCGACCACAGGGTCAGCGTTACGATTCGAGGAAATGAATCAACCCAAATCCGGGACCGGAACGCGAATCACACTGGCTCAGAACTTGTTCACTGGCAAGTCACCCATGGATGTCGGGTTGTTCGACCAAGTCGCTCTTGCGAATATCAAAAATTTCCTTGTGGCCATTCCGAACAACAACGTTTACTCATCGGGCATACAACTCGGCAGTATGCCAGCCAACATACTAGTGTCGATCCCAGAAGCAGACGCAGTTGTGTCCTTAAACCCTACAGAGCCAGCGAGCTTTCTGATGTACGACAAGTCAAGTAAGCTCTTCAAGGCGGCTGTGAACGGCAAGCCGGCAGGCGTGCCACCCGAATAGTCTCTATCGTTTAATCACATCCGGCCCCGAGCCTGCCGTCTTCTCGTAATGACCATCACCGGCCTTCTGGTACTTGGTGAAACCTAGCCGCCCAAGATTCGCGTTGCTCATGTTTCCGGCTGCAAATCGTGTCACCGTGTTCGGTGCGGCCAGCAGCTTTTGCACGGGCTTGCCGGAGTCCGGATGCACGGTCAGAACCGGGTCGGCCATCTTCTGAATCACTTCGAAGATCTCCCCCTCGCTGCCATCTGACTCGATCACTTGGTAAACATAAAGCGGCATTTGGACTCCTGGAACTCGGTCGGAAAACTTAAGACTTGAGTGCGGCGTATCGCTCGCGGATCGTCGGGATCAAATACTCGCGAAAAGCCTCGCGGAAGCCGAAACGGGGCGAATGTCCCCAGTCGCGTCTTGCAGATGAATCCTCGACATCGGCCGGCCACGTGTCCACGATTCCCTGTCGGCGTTCGTCGACCTGGAAGGAAATCGTGGCATCTGGAAACGCGCTGGCCACCTCGTCGTGAATCTCCTGAGCAGAGGGACTGAACGCACCGAGATTATACACGGTCCTCGTCAATCGCTCGTGGGGACATTCCGCCAGACGCAGCAGACTATCGACGGCATCCGGCATGGCCATGAACGGAATCCGCGTATCCGGTCGTACGAAGCAGGCGTACGGTTTGCCCTGGGCGGCAGCGTGGATCATTTCCGGGGCGTAGTCCGAGGTGCCACCGCTCGGTGCGGTGATGGCTGAGATGAGCCCAGGAAAACGCAGTCCGCGAAAATCAACCTTGCCGCGAACCTGATGGATCGAGAGTTGTTTGTAATGGCCCGCGTAATACGAGCCAAGCAACTCCCCGTATAGCTTGTTGCATCCGTACATCGTCGTGGGTGTGTTGAACTGTTCCTCACGCACTTTGCCCGCTTGTTGCTTCACGTTCAAATTCGGGAGTCCGTAGGCCGCGATCGACGACGGATAAACGAAGACCACGGGCTGCCCGTGCGATTCGCCTTCTTTTTGGGCGAACTCAAGCATCTGCAGCGTGCCCTCGACATTGACCTTGTGGGCGGTCATCGGAGCGAATTCGCCGCGAGTGGACAATACTGCTGCGAGGTGAAAGATCAGGTTGATCTCGTACTCGGCTAGGATGCGATCGAGCAACTGCGGATCGAGAATCGATCCCACGTAGTGCTGCCTTACGCGTCCCGCCAAACCTGGATCAAGCGGAGCCAGGTCGAGAGTAATGACCGGACGATCGGGAGTTTTGGACAACGCTTCGATTAGCCCGTGGCCGATCTCGCCGCTGGCGCCCGTGATGAGGACGACTGGTTTTCGTGACATATTTGCTTCGGAAGGGCGCGGGACAGAAATACCCTACGTTCGACGTGAGCTTGTTGTAGGACCAGCTTCCGGTGAAGGCGATTCGGAAACTTTTATTCCCGGGTCCGTGTACGCGAATTCTGCTGGCTCATCCTCCCGCGTGGAGTTCGCCACGATCACGGCAAGATGAGATCGGCTCCGAGGGATTCGTATTTGTGACCAGCGTGGCCGGGATCGCTGCCGATCACGCCATCGTCACCGACATCCATAGAGAAACAAGTTCGGGGGAATGCAGCCGAGCGAGAGACCAATGAGCACTCGCAGCCAGGCTCCCTGACCGGAGGAGAGCAAATAGCAAAAGAGCATGACAAAGAAGCCGAATGTGCCTCAGTAGGTCAACCCGGCTCTGCTGCGGGCGGCGGAGTCCCTTTTCCTTCTCGGATGTAGCCCTTGCGGCGTTGCTCGTATTCCTCGGCCGTGAGAGTTTCCAATTCGATCAGCCCGCCCTGAACGGCTCGATTGAATATTTGCCGGAGAAAGGGGATGCACCAGCCGCAACCAGTGCCGGCGCCACCGCATTGGGAAATCTGGCTTGGCACGCGAGGCTGGGACAGGCGAACGAAATTCTCGACCTTCCGCCGTGAGACGTGAAAGCAAAGACAGACGTGGTCGTCGAGTTGCATGGCAGCATCGAGCCTACTGCGGCTCGGTTCCGATTCCTTCCACGGTGAGGTCGATGGACTCACCCAAATCGGTCTTGATCTTGAGCACTTTCTTGAGTGGGCCGACCTTTCCGGGAGCAAAGGTCACGGTGAAAACCTGCGATTTGGCGGCCGGAAGCTGCTTGAGAATCGCGACCGTCACACCGTCGCCTTGGCCGTCCACTGCGGCAAGTTTGAAAGGCTTGTCCGAGCGAACGATCACGTTCTGCTCCAGCTTTTTGCCCACCTCGACGCCACCCATTTTCATCCGGTCGCCACCGACCAAGCTCAAGGGCGGCTGCACCGTTCCCGTTGCTGAGAGCGACAGTGTCGGGGCGGCCAGATCGTTCGTCTTGAGGAGGATCTGCTCGTCGAACTGTCCGCTGGCCGCAGTCTTCTTGAGGGTCGCGGTGATTTGAAAGGACTTACCGCTTCGGGCGGGCATGGGAAGAATTGCTACATCGAAGGCTTCGTTCTTGGAGGCGACTTCGGTCAAATTCCAGTTTTTCTGCGATCCTGTGTAAACGATGTTCACGACTTGGTTTGTGGTTTGACCCGCCGGAACGACGCCGAATGCGATCGCACCCGGATTGATCGCAATGTCAGGCCGGCTCACGGCACGGATCTCGATCTTGGGAAATGACCAAAACGCCTCCCGGGTTTTCGGATCACGTCCTTCGATCTTTAGGGTTAGCGAAACCGACTTATAGCCCTCGACCCGCGAGGTATCAATTTTGATGTCGATGTGACCAGTTTCTCGGGGCCCCATTTGGCCCGTGTATTCAAGAACCGAGAGGCAGCCACAGGTGGCTTTCGGTTCCTGCAATTGCATGGGGAAAGCGTAGATATTGGTCATCTTGAAGCGATAAGTTTTTACGGTCCCCTTGGGCATGGTCCCAAAGTCGTGCAGGACCACGGGCGGCGGGGCTTCGCCCTTGGCGGTGAAGAACTTGTTCGCCCAGGGAATCGGCTCCTGAGCAGAGGCAGTCGGGAGCTGTGAAAAGATCCCGAATAGTAGGGCGAGGCCAAGGGGGAGTGGTCGCATGTGGGGTCGCTCCTCCGATAGTGATCCGCCCACCCACTCGGCCACGCCAGCGGGACCGATGAGGTCTCCGTTTGGGTCAAACGAGGGGACAGGACGGTTGAGGCTGTCCGGGGAAACTGTTTCGGTCGGGCGAATCCAGATCAGGCAAAATGGCCTGTACGGGCCGAAGAGTCAATCGGGGCAACGCCGGTTCCATGATCCTTCAACTTCAATAGTTTACGCGATTCGGCCGTAAGAAACAATCTCCGGGCGGTGCGATTGATAGGGAAGAACCATCGAGAAGTGCCGTCATAATCGGAACTTAGCTTCGCTCCAGCGGCACTCGGAATTATTTCGATCTCCTCGCCAAATCACAGCCTCACACTCGCCCCGCTTCGGCTTGCAATCGCTTCCGACTTGAGTTAAAGCCAACCGTAACGGAGCGATCTCGGGGGGCCGACCGCACATCTTGCGGCCGGAACGAGAGGCCCGAAGACCCTACGGTTCGGTTTTGGCAGACTGCCAACTGGTCCAGAGTGGTCAGGTTACGCTCGACGCGGCACGATGCCGCGATCGACGGGGGACGATCATGACGCGTTGGAATCGCAGCCGCTGGCACCGATGGATCGTGAGCAACTTGCTGGCCGCTGGGGTCGCGGGCCTGTCCGGTTGTACCCGGCCACTCTTCATGACTCCCGAAACGCAGCATATTGTCTCGACGGTTGGCTTGCCCGCCGACCTCGCGACCAACCCGAACATTGTCGCGACTCCGGACGTTTCTGATCAGAAGTCTCCACCAACGGTTCTTGATGCCAATCGCGAGCCTCGGTACATATCCCTTCAGGAAACGATGGCGATTGCTCTCGAACGCGGTACTCGAGGCAATGCAAGTTCATTCCTATTTCAAAATTTCAATCAAGGCTTCAGCGCATCGTACAACGACGACCTGATCGGCTTCACCGGCCAAGGGGTCGGCGGGGACGATTCAATCCGGGCCTTCGCGCTCGATCCAGCCATTGTCGCAGCCAACATTGATGGGGCACTCTCTAAATTTGACACGCGATTCACCGCCAGCATGGCCTGGCAAAAACGCGATCAGGCCGTCGCCAACATCTTCAACAACTTCAACAACGGCGATTTTGCGGCCTTCTCGGCGGGACTCATCAAGCCGCTTCCGACAGGCGGCCTCAGCAGCATCACCTTCGAAAACAATTACACCAAACTCGGATCGGTGCCCACGGGTTTCGCGGTCATCAACCCGTCGTACACGCCCAGCGTAACCGCGCGCTTCGAACAGCCGTTGCTGAAGGATTACGGCGTCGACATCAACCAGTTGTTACCGCAACATCCGGGCAGCACGCAGCAAAACTTTCGGCCAACCGGAGGACGGAATGAGGGGATTCTGATCACGCGGCTTCGCGCTGATCAGGCCAACGCCGCGTTCGAGCGCGAAATCAACTTTACCGTGTTCAATGTGGAGGTGGCCTACTGGAGCCTCTATGGCCGGTACTATGCCAAGTATGCCAGTGAGCAGGCTCTGCGCCAGGCCTATGTGACCTGGGAACAACTTCAGCAGTTGCAGGCAGCCGGGTTGCAGACCAAGCAGGGCGTCGCCCAGGCCCGGGCATCATTCGAGCAAGCTCGGCTCGGCTACCTCACCGCGATGCAGAACGTTCTCGAGGGCGAGCGCCGGTTGCGTGGATTGCTTGGCCTGCCCGTGGAGGATGGCAAGCGCATTGTGCCGACCGACACTCCCATTCTCGCCCCTTACAAGCCGGACTGGAACACCTCGCTCGCGGAATGCTTGAATGGACGGCCCGAACTCCGGATGGCACGACAGGAGTTGAGGACGCAACAATTGAATGTGATGGTGCAACAGAATAACGTTCGCCCCGACCTGCGCTTCTTCGCCAGCTACAACATTAACGGCATCGGTAATCGTCTGGATGGTCCTGGACCGGTGCCAACTTTCGATCCCACGACGGGTCAGATCAACGACGTGCCTGGCAATGCTCTGGGCAGCCTGGCCCTCAACCGCTTCAACAACTGGGAACTCGGGGTGCGTTTGGATGTGCCTCTTGGCAATCGCGATGCGCACGCTCAACTCAAGGTTGCGCAGTTGAATCTCGCACGCAGTCATGTGGTGCTCAAGAATCAAGAGCGCAAGGCTGAGTTGTTTCTTACGAGTCTCTATCAACAGATTTTTTCCTACCACGAGACAATCGCTCTGCAACAGGCCCAACGTGTCGCGTTGGGCACGCAACTGCAAGGACAATTTGAACGCGTAAAAATCGGCAAGGATCCGCTGATTCAACTGCTGGATGCTCAACAGCGATTCAGCCAATCGATCCAGCAAGAGTCGGAAGCGATCGTCAGTTACAACATTGCGATCGCGGGGTTCCAACTCGCGAAGGGTACGATCATGCAGTACAACAACATCTCGATTTCGGATGGCCCGTTGCCTGCGGCCATCGCGGAGCGAGCAGCCGATCACTTCGCGGCACGCACCGCTAGTTTGAAACTGCGCGAACGTCCGAATGTCCCGCAAGGACTGCCGGAAATGGGAACGGTGCTTTCGCTTCCGGGTGTGGCTGATGGCCCGATGCCTCCGGAAGCATTGGCCATCCCGAAGGACGCGTATGCAGCGCCGGGCGATCTGAATGATCCGAAAGTGATTCCTCCGACCGGCTCGAAGGAACCGATCGTGATCCCACTGACCGCACGGAAGAATTCCACGCCGCTGTTTCCGGGCGAGAAGCCTACAGTTGAACCGGCTCTGTTGCCCGGCTTGCCGATCTCGAACGTGATTCAGAACGGACCGGCCTTGCCGCCGATACCGGAGCCCGCGCCGATGCCAGGCCTGCCCGTCTCGAAGGGTAGTTCCGTTGGCCCCGCGTTGTCAGGCACCACTGGCCCGAGAGCCTGGGATTTGGCACCGCCTGCATTCATTAAGATACCACCGGCCTACCAAAATGACGGCACGAAGGCCCTCCCCACCGAGCCAACCTTCATGCCCTCGAAGCCCGTATCGAACTTCCGACCGAAATGACGACCGTTTTCGTCTACGAAGATGTCACAGCCCGGGCGATCGACGAGACACAATCGCCGATCGCCTCGTCGCTCTTGGCTGAAGGCCGGGCGATGCGCGATGCGATCGTCGCGGACTTCGCGGCGATTCCAGGCGTCTGTGTTCTTCAAGATTCCGCGACAGCGTCGGAGTTCTGCCGCCACGTTCAGTCGGCCGACTTCACCCTCCTTATCGCACCCGAAACGCGCAGTTGCCTTGAGTACCTTGCCCGCGAGGTCGTTCGACTCGGCGGCAAACTTCTGGGGCCCTCTCCCGAAGCAATCCACCTCACTTCCGACAAACTTGCACTTGCCCGACATTGGGAATCAACCGACGTGGCAACACCGCGAACGTGGCCACTTGGCGAGGAGCCGGGCGGCAAAAGGCTGATCGTCAAGCCACGGGATGGTGCAGGTTCGCAAGGAATCTTTCTCTCCCCAACTCGGCTCGACCATGGAGAGCTAGAACTGATCGCGCAAGAGTACGTGGAAGGATATTCGGCCAGTGTCGCCTTTCTGCTTGGCGATTCCTCAGTTTTGCCACTTGTCCCGTGCCAGCAGCTACTCTCCGATGACGGCCGATTTCAATACCTCGGCGGTCGCCTGCCGATCGAACCGACAGTCGCGGGAAGAGCCATCGCAATTGCGACGCAGGCCATCGAGTCCGTGCCCGGACTGCGCGGGTACGTCGGCGTCGATGTCGTTCTCGGTGACGATGGCCGCGACTGGGTAATCGAGATCAATCCCCGCTTGACGACGAGCTACGTTGGGCTGCGTGTTCATGCAAAGTTTAATCTGGCGGAAGCGATGTTGAAAGTGGTGCGCGGCGAATCGGTGCCAGAATTCGAATGGCATCAGGGGACATTGGAGTTTACACCTGAGGGCCGCGTCTCGCGCTCTCCCGGTGCGCCGGGACGACGCGGCTAGACGGTTGATGTCGCTCGCAATTGCCATTCGAATCTCAATAACGACCACATCGAGAGGTCCAGCCACGCACCTCGTCGGAAAACGACCGAGCGTAGCACCCCTTCCTTGGTGAACCCGAGTTTTTTCAGCACGCGATCGCTCGAATCGTTTCCGACAAACACCCGAGCCTGCAATCGTTCGACCGCGTAGTTGGCGAACAGATAGTCGATCAAAGCTCGCGCTGCCTCCGGGATGTACCCGCGTCCCCAAAATGGCTCCCCGATGCTGTAGCCCATCTCCATCGTGCCGTTCGGCTGCGAAACCCAGTGTGCCCCGAGAGCCCCGACGATCAGGCCGACCGGATCGCTCTTGATGACGATTCCGAGCGGGTCCGGTTCATTGCTGGCATAACGGGAGTGAGCATAGGTTTTTACAAACCAGAATGACTCTTCAATGGTTTGGTGGGTCTCAAACAGTGTGAATCGCGTGAGATTCGGGTTTGAGGCGTAGAGGAAAACGCCCGTGGCATCGTCCTCCGTCACGGGCCGAAGGATGAGCCTTTCCGTCTCCAGTGTCGGCGGCCGCCAGTCGAGACTCACAACAATCTCTCCACTTCTTCGCGTGTGACACTCGGCGTGCCACTGCGTTTGCTCGCCACCACGGCCGCATAGGCATTTGCAAATCTGGCCGCCTGATCGAGCGGCTTGCCCTCAAGATGCTGGGTCAACAGCGCGGCCGTGAAGGCGTCTCCCGCTCCCACGGTATCGGCCACTTGAACGGGGATTCCAGGCAGTTTAACCGTGGCCTCCGAAGTGCCGACAATGCAGCCGCTGGCCCCAAGAGACATGGCACAGAGAGCACGATTTCCCGAGATGGCCCCCACCAAGCGAGATAGAATCCTGTCGCTACCGGAGTGCGAATGCGGTGAACCAAGCGTGGCCGGAATCAACTCCGCGATGTACTTGGCCTCCTCTTCATTCGCTTTCAGCCAATCGCACATTCGTAGCGAGTCCTCGATGATCTTGTCCGTCAGAGACGGGCGACGAAAGTTAATGTCGCAGATGGCCAGGCAATCCTCGCGGGTGTTCGCAACGAACGCGGACACGAGATCGCGATTCTGCATGGTGCGTTGAGCCAAGGTACCGAAACAGACGGCCGTCGCTTCCTTTGCCAATGCTGCCAGGCTGTCATTCCATTCCAAATAGTCCCAGGCCACCGGCCTGGCGATCGTGTACTTCGGCTGCCCCGCCTGATCGACCTCGACGCTCACGGTGCCGGTTGGGTGAACCGAGTCGGCTTGAATGAACTCGTCACTCAGTCGCAGTCGCAGAACTTTCTGCCGCAGTTTGTGGCCCAGTTCGTCTTCGCCAACGCGGCTGACCATGATAGCTCGATGACCGAGTTGATGGCAGTGAAACGCGAAGTTGAACGGAGCGCCGCCCGGACGAGGGCCCGTGAGCAGCATGTCCCATAACAATTCGCCGATGGCAACAATAGGGCGGTCGCTTCGCATGTTGCTTTTGTATTCGGAACGGCTTTCGTGACTTGTCGCTGAACGCGACAGCCTCCAGGCTGATTGACCCCGGAGTGGACGCAGACAGGAATAATCTGTCGGGTTGGGCGAGAAGTGTCCGCCTTTCTGCATAATACTCACCATGCCGACACTGCTCGATGCCGACACACTTGCACGCATTCGCACGCTCGAGTTGCAGGCTCGCCAAACCATCGATGGATTTCTCACCGGCGGGCATCGCAGCAAGCAGCACGGTTTCGCGGTCGAGTTCGCTCAACACCGCGAGTATGTGCCGGGCGACGACATTCGCCACATCGACTGGAAAGTGTTTGGCCGCAAGGAACGCTTTTACCTGAAGCAGTACGAACTCGAAACCAACCTCGTGTGCTGGCTGCTCGTCGATGCCAGCGAGTCGATGCGGTATGGTTCCACGGAGGTTACGAAGTACGATTTGGCCTGCCGGGCGGCGGCGTCACTCGGCCATCTGGTCGTGCACCAGACCGACAGTGTCGGGCTCGCGACGTTCGATTCGCAAGTTCGGCAATTCCTGCGGCCCGCGAGCCAGGCAACGCACCTGAAAGATGTTTGTCGTCTGCTCGTCGGCGGGGTGTCGAACGAGACCTCGAAAATTGGTCCCGTATTGCACGAAGCGGCCGAACGTTTTTCACGTCGCGGCGTGGTGGCCATCTTCAGCGATCTGTTCGACGAGCCGGCCGAGATTCTCTCGGGCCTCAAGCACCTGAAACATCAACGGCACGACGTGGTTGTATTTCACGTGCTTGATGCTGCCGAGATCGAGTTCCCGTTCCGACAATCAACAATGTTCCACGGACTGGAGCAACTCCCTGATTTGTTGACCGACCCGGTCGGAGTGCGTGAGGGCTACCTGCATGAGTTCAACGCCTTCCGCAAGGAACTGCAAACGGGTTGCAGACTGCACCATATCGACTATGTGGAGCTGCGAACGGACAAGGATTTAGGGCTCTCGTTGGCGGAGTATTTGGTCAAGCGCGAGTCGCGGTAGGCGAAGCTGTGGGAACAGGCCTCCTGGCCTGTTCCAGGTCGAACGAAAGACCCGGCAGGCCTGGAGGCCTGCCGCCACGTTGGCTTTACTTCAACGTCAACGGAATCTCCATCTGCTTGCCATCGCGAACAATGCTCACGGTGGCCTTATCGCCAACCAAATGTTCACGTCTTACGAAGCCAAGAAAGTCTTCCATCGTGCCTTCGATTCCCTTGCCGTTGAAACCGACGATGATGTCGCCTTTCTGGATGCCGATTGCCTTCATCGTGGAATGCACGAACTTATCTTGGCGAAACGCGGCATTCTTTTCCGGTAGGGCCAGTGCCTTCTTTTCCGCAGCCGCGAGATCATCTCCGCTGATCAGGAGCGATGGAAGAATATCCAGCATCGACGATCGCCAGGTAATGTTGGTCTTCCGCCAGCCCTCGGCGACATCCAGTTTGCCACTCATCGGGATCCCGCCGCTTTTCCACTCGACCAGAATCATCCCGGTTCTCGGGCCCTTGTGCAGGGCGAACTGACCGTCCGCAAACGACGCAACCGTATAGCCATTCAAGCGGACCAGTGAATCTCCGGGCTTGATGCCGAGCTTCGCGGCCGCCGAGCTTTCCTTCACGGCTTTCACGAGATTACCACGATCGACGTCGAGCGTGATGCCGACGTTTTCGGGCAACGGGTAAACCCACAAATCGTTGCGGTCCCACTTACCAGTGAGTTTAAGGTCGGCCCGCCGAAATTCGTTGATCTGATGGCAATGGATGCAGTCTTGCCGCTTCCGTGCTTTCGCGGCTGGCATTTGTTCGACGAAAATGGGTCCTCCACGGCTCGGAGGCTTTCCCTCCGTGGCGAGTTTGTGCCGGGCTATCGCTTGCTCGGCCGCATACTTGAGACCAGCAAGCGAGATTCGGCTGTCGTCGCTGCCAGCGTCGCGGCCACCGTAACGGCCGTAGATCATCTCATCCGCATTCATGAAGAAGCCAAACCAGGTGCAGTCGAAATCGAATTCAAAGAGCGAGAGATCGACCCCGGTGATGCGCACGAGGCGGACGCGAACGAAACTGTCGGCGATTTCGTTCAAAGGCTTGGCGAGACGAACAACCTGCTCGTCGAATTTGGCGCAGTCTATTCAAGCTTCGCACCGGAATGTCACGAACATCGGCTTGCCCGACCGTTTGGCCTCGGCCTTCGCCGCGTTGTAATCCGAATACCAGCCGCTGACCTTTGCATTTGGCCGCTGGGCCAAGACGGGTGCAACAAGAAGAAGTGAGAGCAGTATCGCGGAACGCATGCAGTTGCCTCGCTAGTCGGGGTCGCGGATCGATGCCCATAGTAGCCCGCACACTCCGTGGGCGGGTGATCGGCACACGGAGTGTGCCGACTACTATCGAACCTAATCCGGATCGCGGATCGATGCCCTGATGATTGTGTACAGAAAATCTTCGGGATCACTCGAATTGAGCTTGAGTGTACCTTCCACTTTAACCCGGCCACGCTTGACGGGTACCGTTTTTCCCCCAGCGATTTCGATGTAGAGTAAGCCGGCCGGCTCGGGAGTTTCGCAAAACCAGCAACCGATCGGGTACTCGATCAACAAGAAACCGGATACTTCGATGTCCATCGTCACCGGTTGCATGAATCCCGTGAGCGAAACTTTCTTGCCATCGAGTTGCTGCAAGTGCTTGTGAAATCTGGGCCGAAAGGGTTTTTCGACTGTGGTTTCCGAGAGCACCACCCAGGGCAATGGATTGATGCCTTCGGGACGGATTTCAGACAGCAATGTCGAATCGAGCGTACGACCGACGGGACGAATCGACTTGAACGCAATGTCGCCACGATACTTCGCGTGCTCGCTGTCCGGGAGTTTGCCGATCTCGTCGGCGGCGGCCCGAAAGAGTTTGCGTTTCGCTCGCGCTTCCGGTGTCGTCAGCGCGAACTCGGAGACGACACCTTCCATGATGGCTGCAGCCGTGCGAACATCGCCATGGGCATTCGCCAATTCACCGAGCAGCCAGAGCAACCGCCCGTCGCCTGGCATCCACAAGGCAAGTTGCTGAACGATAGCCAGGTCATCGCCGGGAAGCTTCTTCCGAGTCGTGGGATCGACCGGGATGCCAAAAAGATCGTCGGGTGATAGTGCGTTCTTTGTGTCCTTCAGGCGAAGCCGGACCAGTTTCAGGTGAGCTTCTTCCAATGGCTTCCAGCGACCAGGAGCAAGCTTCACGGCCTCCTGAAGTGATCGCGAGGCTTCATTCAGATCGCCCTGTATCTGCCAGGCCGTACCGAGATTTGCCGCGCTGCGAAAATGGCTTGGGTAGTCGCGCTGGGCTTTCCGCAACACTTCGATTGCCTTGCCCGGCCGACCAAGTCGCACATGGAGAGCCCCGAGATCGGCTGCTTCATCGGCGGTCAGGGCTTGCTTCTTGGCGATTGCCTCCAGCTTGTTCGCGGATTCTACGTACTGCTCGCGAAGCAGGTGTAACTCCGCACCCGCCGCAGGCGGCATGCCGATGTTCCGCAACGCCCGATGATCGAGCAGAAATCCGCGCCATTGCGAGGGAAGCTCGGCCACTGTCTCGGCCGAATAATGCAATCCCGCCTGGCAGACGACAGGCAGAATCAAGACGAGGCTAGAAGCAGCGCGAAACATGTTGAGTGAATGATAACAGAGATGCACGCGTATTTCATGCACAGATTACATCGCCAGGTCGCGAAAGTGACCCTCTCGCTCAGCGAGAGGGCGGCAACTCTAGCCCCACTCGACCTCTCCCGTTCCTACGGTGCCCTGCCTCCCTCTCGCGGAGCGAGAGGGCTACATGGAAATCTCAAGCGAACACCTACTTGAAGAGTAGCCAAACATCCGCGACAATCAGCCTCGCACTTAGGAGATAACGCGATGAGCACGACACCAGCCTACTCCCCTGGCCTCGAAGGCGTAATTGCCGGCGAGACCGCCATTTCCACGATTACGGACGGCCTGCGCTATCGGGGCTATCCCGTCGGAGAACTGTCGGAGCAGTGCTCGTTCGACGAGGTTGCCTATCTGCTCTTGTACGGCAACTTACCGAACGCCAAGGAACTCGGGCAATTTCAGGCCCGAATTGCGACGGCGCGACGGCTGCCATTGCCCCTTCGTGATTTGCTTCAATCGTTACCAAAGTGGACGTTACCGCTCGATGCTCTTCGCTCGGCCGTGAGCGTGCTAGCGCATTACGATCAGGACATGGCCGACAACTCGCACGATGCCAACCTGCGCAAAGCAGAGCGACTGCTGGCCCAACTTCCCGTAGCGGTGGCCGATCATTTTCGGTTCAGCAAAAGGTTGCATGCCGTGCCCGCTCGGCCGGAACTGGCCCATGGTGCGAACTTTCTCTACATGCTTCGCGGAGCGGAGGCTACTCCCGAGGAAGTGAAGGCGTTCGACGTCTCACTGATCCTTTATGCGGAACACGAATTCAACGCCAGCACCTTCGCGGCCCGCACGATTGTCTCAACGCAATCCGATTTGCATTCGGCCGTGTGTGGTGCCATCGGTGCCTTGAAGGGAGCCCTGCACGGCGGAGCAAACGAGAAGGTGATGGACGTCGTGAAATCCTCCGGGGGACTTGCAACCGCTGCGAAGTGGACCAAGGACGCCCTGGCCCGCAAGGAACGGATCATGGGTTTCGGACACCGCGTCTACAAGGCTGGCGATGTTCGTGCCGAAATCTTGAAGGGTTTCGCACGAGCGGCCGCCGCGAAAGCCGGCACGCTCGAATGGGAAGACACGGCCGACACGATCGAACGCGTGATGGCCGACGAAAAGAAAATGTACCCGAACCTCGATTGGCCCGCCGGTCGCCTGTACCATGCGTTGGGCCTGGAAATCCCGATCTACACGCCGATCTTCGCGATTTCCCGCGTGGCCGGCTGGAGCGCGCACGTCATCGAGCAACTTGACAACAACCGCCTGATTCGCCCGCGTTCGTTGTATGTTGGTCCGCCAGCGAAAACCGTGAAGCCGCTGGAAGAACGCTGAGTCAACGACCAAGACAAACGGCAAGCAAAGCAGATCTGTAACGTAGAATCATCCCACGGATTCGCACGGATAGAACCAACACTGCCTGATGCCTTTATCCGTGTAATTCCGTGAAATCCGTGGCGGGATTGCCTCTGGTTTCTTCTGTTGGGCAGCAAGCCCCAAATTCGTATGAAAGCCATCACATTTCGCGATTCACTTTTTAGGGAGATTCACATGCGCGAAGGAATTTATCTTCCGAGCCGCCGGCTCTTTCTTGGCAGCGTGGGTGCGACGCTGTTCACGACTCCCGGCTTGTTCGCGGAGGAGTTGACGCGGACCCCGGCTCAGACGGAAGGCCCCTTCTATCCCGATAAGCTGCCGCTTGACACGGATAACGATCTGCTGATTATCAATGACGGTATCACGCCTGGCGTCGGCGAGATCACGCATCTGACCGGAAAGATTCTCGACGCGAAAGGCAATCCCGTCCGCAATGCCCTGGTCGAAATTTGGCAGTGCGACGCGAAAGGCGTTTACCTGCACACTGGGGACAGCGCTCAAAAGCAGAACAAGCTGGACAAAAATTTCCAGGGCTTTGGCCGTTTCCTGACCGGCTCCACGGGCGAGTACTACTTCCGCACCATCAAGCCGGTGCCGTATTCCGTCCGCACCCCGCACATTCACGTGAAAGTGAAACGGGCCGGCAAGGAATTGCTCTGCACGCAGTTCTACATCAAGGGACATCCGGGCAACGAGAAGGACGGCATCTGGAAAAGCGTGAAAGACTTGAAGTCTCGCGACGCCATCACGATCGACTTCAAGCCGATCAAGGAATCCAAGATCGGCGAACTGGCCGCGAAGTTTGATGTGGTGTTGGGCGTGACGCCGGAATCGAAATAGATCAGAGCGGGGCCGGTGCAAACCGGCCCCGCTCCTCCCCAGCTTTCGATCCGCCAGAACTCAGTCCTCGGCCAGCTGCTTTCAGCAAACAATTACTTGCCAGACCTGACAAAACCTGACATTTTCTGACACACCAACGCCGGTGATAATGAATTGGCGTGAAAGAAGTTCCTTGCGAGCAATCGCTTGCGTTCAGGCAAGCACAACAACTCGACAAACAACGAGATGTCAATGATCGATCGCACCAGCCAGGCTGGCGGGCATGTTGAGGTGAAGACTCGCAAATCCCGAAAGCCGAGTCAATGTTGGTAGGTCATTTTGGGTTGCGTGGATGCCATTATAGCAATGGAGGGTGGTTCTTTTGGGTGGGCGAACTGTCCACGAACGCCATAGATCAGCAACGGAAGCCTCCGTGAACTCACGACAAACCGGTATCGCGGCCGCCGTCTTCTGTAGCGCCTTGTTCGGCGCACTCCCACGTCACAATCTGCTCGACACCTCCTGCGATCTCCAAGAACTGGTCCGACGCCCACCAAGGCACCCCGGGGTAGTGCTGGCCTGGGCAGCACCTCACCACGTAACCGAGCTCCATGCAGGCCTGCCGGGCACAGTCTACGTCCGTGGCCCACGGAGAGTCCGAACTGTTGAAACAAACACCCACGAATGGGCCGCCCTCAATCCCCGGCCTAACGACAACCGGCCAAATCCGACTCGAATAAACCGTCGCCGCCCTGGCATCTTTCGCCGGCGCGAGCGGACCCACGACCAACTCCATCCAGGCAACAAGTCGCTCAGGCGGGCTGTCGCGGACGTAGATCTCGATCTCGGATTGTCGCTTCAACATTGCCTCCCTCGCCGTCGAACTTCGATGTGGTCTTGGGCGTCACGCCGGAATCGAAGGAACTGGCTAACACAGTCCCCTTTCCCTTTGCGGGAAGGGGGTGTAGTTCACGTCACTTCCTGGGCGCAACCCGGTTCATCAACTGCTGCAACTTCACGAGCGTCTCGTCCGGGTGGGACTTGGCCTCGGCTTCGCAGCCTTTGCAGCACAGGAAGACCGGCTGGCCCTTCACCATGACTTTCAGAACCGGCCCGGTTGAGCCGAGCGGGCTATCCTGATCGATGGCACAGAAAACTTGTCGCTCGGCGAGCGGCCGATCTTCGGGACTCAGCTTGGCCATGGCGGCCTTGATTTTCACCAGGTCGGCGGCACTCATCGGCGGCAAGGCCGACATGTTTCCCGTGGGACTTGTTGCCAAACTGCCGACACTCTGGAAGCTGCTGATGGTCATCTGCCGATCGAGTTCCAGTTTGAAATCGTAAGTGATGCTAATGGCCTTCTCGCCGTTCATGCCCGGATCGACCGAGACGTCCCAACGGAGCAGGTTGTTCGGCCGCTGTTCACGCAGATACAGGGCGTCCTTGCTCAACTCCGGGCTTGTTTTCTGGATGCTCACGCTGACGGCATCGGTCTCCGGGTGCGGAAGCCGATCCCACACTTGCAGCTTGATGCGTTCGGACTTGTAACTACTGACCAAGATTCGGAAGTCGTATTTCAGGGCCTGATTGCCACCCTGCGTGGTGCGGGCCTTGTCGGTCATCGAGCGTTGAACCTGAAGCTGCGGGTCGGCCCCGAAGCCGGCCGTGAACTTCTCGCCGATGGCCACGAGCGGCAGATTCATCTGGCCGACGAAATCGCTGCCAATGTACATCGTGGCATCGCCGGGCAGGAGAATGTACATGAGACAGACACGAAACAGTGGCGGAGGTTCGCGCGAATGTCTTCGTCTGGGGAATCTTCTCTTTTGGAATTCCTGGGCTTAAAGCTAGAATAACTTATTGGTTGGGATACCCCTGATGGAAAGATGGCGTGCAGGGTGCAACATTCCGCATGCGGGCTAGAATTTTCGTTGGTCGAGGGTTCTAATTGCTTTCGCCTCAGGTTCGCTCCGGCCTTGGCTTCACGTTCCGCACGAGTCCCTTTACATGCGAGCGTATTTCCTATTCGCATTCTTATCCTGTGGGGTAGTGGCCTTGCCGACCCGCGCTCAGGACGCGAATGCGACCAGCTTTGAAAAAAACGTTCGACCGTTACTGATTCAGCAGTGCCAGGAGTGCCACGGGGCTGAAGGAAAGAAAATCAAAGGCGGCTTGCGACTCACTTCTCGTGCCGAGTTGCTCAAGGGCGGCGAGAGTGGGCCAGCAGTCGTTCCCGGCGAACCGGCCAAGAGCCGAATCATCCAGGCCGTTCATTACAAGACCGACGGCCTCAAGATGCCCCCCAAGGGCCGCTTGAAAGACAGCGAGATCGCAATTCTCGAAACCTGGGTGAAGAATGGTGCTGTGTGGCCAGACGCCGGGACAACGCAGGTTGAAGCTCCAAAACCAGGCCAACTCTTCACGCAAGAGCAAAAACGCTTCTGGGCTTTTCAGCCGATGAAGTATTCGCCGCCTCCGAACGTAAACAATCGCAATTGGGTTCAAACACCCATCGACGCCTTTATTCTTGCCAAGTTGGAAGAGAAAAACCTGCGGCCAGCCAAGCCAGCAGATAGATTCACGCTGCTCCGCCGGGTCACGTTTGATCTCACTGGCCTGCCGCCGACGGTCGCGGAAATCGAAGCCTTCATCGCCGATTCCTCTCCGGGTGCCTTCGATCAAGTAATCGACCGGCTGTTGCGCTCGCCCGCTTACGGCGAACGCTGGGGCCGGCACTGGCTCGATGTCGCTCGCTATGCGGACTCCAACGGACTCGACGAAAACACCGCCTTCGGCAACGCTTGGCGGTATCGCGATTATGTCATTCGCAGTTTCAACACGGACAAGCCCTATGACCTGTTTCTTCGCGAACAGATCGCGGGCGATTTTCTTCCGGATGCGGCCACGAATCCGGATCGACTCACGGGCACGGGTTTTCTCGTGCTCGGCCCGAAGGTGCTCGCGGAGCCTGACAAGCAGAAGATGAAAATGGACATCGCCGACGAGCAGCTTGATACGCTCGGAAAAGCGATGCTTGGCCTCACACTCGGCTGTGCTCGCTGCCACGATCACAAGTTCGACCCGATCCCTCAACGCGATTATTACAGCCTGCTCGCGGTTTTCACGAGCACGCGGACCATGAAAAACCTCGCCACCGTCGCCCAGGCGTTCGAGCGGGCACTCCCTGCCAACGAGAAGCCCGACCAAGCCCAGGCACGTGCGAAGCAGATCGAAGCAAAGCAAGCGGAAATCAAGCGACTGACCGATGAGTTGCGAGCGAAAGTGCTGGCCGAGGCTCGGGCTAACGTCGCGGCCTATCTGCTAGCCTCGGCCGATGCCAAGGGACGAGCCGGCGTGGCACGAATGAATGGCGACAACGTTCCCGGCGCAATCGTTTTGGAAGCTGAGAAGTACAAGAAAGGGACAGCCGACAAATCGGACTCGGGCTACGGCGAAGGAATCGGCATCATTTTGAGCTACAAGGCGGAAAACACGCGGGCCGAGTACACAATCACGGTTCCGAAAGCAGGCGAGTATGAACTGGAACTGAGATACGCAGCCCTTCAAAGTCGCCCGGTTCGTGTGTCGATTGAAGGCAAAGTGGCCCTGCCACAGGCAGCGGCGGGCACGAGCGGCGGCTGGAACCCGGAGCATCAAGCCTGGAAACCTGAAGGTCGGATTCCACTTGTTGAAGGCAGGAATACGCTGACGATCGAAGCTCACGCCTTGTTGCCGCACATCGACAAACTAGCGGTGCTGCCCATCGAGCAGGCCGCCCCGAAGACCGGCGGTCGGCCAAGTGCAGGGACCATTGCTGAGGTCTCGCAGCAACGCAAGTTGATTCTTGAATTCGTCGCGAGCTGGACGGACTACCTGCGCCATGCCGATCAAACGCTCTTCGGTCCCTGGCTGGCTCTTGCCAAGTTACCGGACGTGGACTTCGAAAAAGCAGCGACTCCGCTGCTGTCGAAGTTCCGGGGCAAAGCACCGGCTGGCCTGCTCGAAGGGCCCTCACCCAAAACGCTGGGGGAATTCGCCGCCCGATATGCGAAGATTTTGTCATCGTCGGAAGCTGGCAGGAAACTGTTTGCCGATTCAGTCGGGCCGTTCGCGTTGAAGACTCCGCTGCCGGCGAACCCAGAACTCTTTTACCCGTTGGAATTGCAAGGCCTGTCGAAAGCGAACGGCGAACTGATCGCGATTCAGAAGACTGCTCCGGAAAGCGTGATGGCACTCGCCGTCGAAGATGGTGCCAAGTATCCGCAGGTGAAGGCGGACGGCCGGCCACGTAACTTGTTCGTGCAAGTTCGTGGCAACTATCTGACGCCCGGCGAAGATGCCCCGGCTATCTTTCCCCGCATCTTGGCCGGAGAGGTGCAAACGCCGTTCGTTTCCACTCAAACGGACCTGCCTGGCGTCGAAGCAAACCACACGCGGTACGGCGGTTCCAGAAATGCGAGCGGCCGATTGGAACTCGCGAACTGGATCTCCGACGCGAAGAACCCGCTCACGGCCCGCGTGATCGTCAACCGCATTTGGCAGCATCATTTCGGCGAAGGCATCGTTCGCAGCCCGGACAATTTCGGCCGGCTCGGTGAACGGCCAACCCATCCGGAACTGCTCGATTATCTGGCGGTTCGATTCATCGAAAAGGGCTGGTCGATCAAGAAGTTGCACAAGCTGATTCTGTTGTCCGCGACCTACCAGCAAGATTCGCAAGTGCGGAGTGCGGAGTCAGAAGTGAGGAGCAAAACCGGTTCTCCTCACTTGGTCGATCCTGAGAACCGACTCCTTTGGAGACAGACTCGTACACGATTGGAGGCCGAGCCAATCCGCGATTCCCTGCTCGCCGTCGCGGGTAACCTCGATTACCGAACCGGCGGCACGCTGTTGAACAATGGCAACTTCAGCTATGTGAATAACGAGAACTCGACGAACACGGCCCGGTACGACAACCATCGTCGTAGCGTCTATTTGCCGGTGGTTCGAAATACGGTCTTCGATTTTTTCCAGGTGTTCGATTTCGCCGAGCCACACGTTGGCAATGGCAAACGGGCCAGTACCGTGGTCGCACCGCAGGCTCTCTTCATGATGAACAGCCCCTTCGTGAAGGAGCAGGCCAAGGCATTCGCCGAGTCGCTGCTGAAAGTCCCCGGTGAAGACTCCGAGCGAATTCGCCAGGCCTACCTACATGGTTACGGTCGACCGGCGGCGGGCGACGAGGTATTGCAAGCGATCACGTATCTGGGGAATTACGAGACCGCCCTCGCTCCGACCGAGAAGGATTTATTGTTGCGTCGAGCGAGTGCCTGGGCATCTTTCTGCCAGGTGCTCTTTGCGGGTAGCGAGTTTGTTTACGTGAATTGATTTGAGCGGAGCCTGAAGCGTAAGCGAAGGCGGCATGCTTGTTAGTCGAAAAACCGCCTTCGCTTACGCTTCAGGCTCCCTGGGAGATGTGAATGTCCTGTTTCAACTTCACGCCCGCGTACACTCGCCGCGACATGTTGCGGTTATCCGCGAATTCGTTTGGCTTGCTGGCACTAGGAGACTTACTGCGTGCGGCGGATACACCGATCGATTCGAAGAACCCGCTCGCAGCCAGGCCCACACATTTCGCACCGAAAGCCAAACGCATTATCTTCCTGTTCATGCACGGCGGCCCCTCGCAGGTTGATACGTTCGACTATAAGCCGGAACTCAAGAAACACGACGGCAAGCCCTATCCGGGCGAAAAGCCGCGAGTGCAGTTCGCTCAGACCGGCAACCTGCTCGCTTCGCCGTGGGAATTTCGACCGGGCGGCAAGTCGGGCCTCCTCATCAGCGATCTCTTTCCACACGTTCGCGATCGGGCCGATGACCTGTGTGTCATTCGCTCGATTCACGCGGACAACTCGGCTCACGGCGGAGCGTTGCTGCAACTGCACACCGGAAGCGACACCTTTGTGCGGCCCAGCGTCGGCTCCTGGGTGACGTATGGCCTGGGCACCGAAGACCAGAATCTGCCTGGCTTCATTACGATTTGCCCCACGCTCGGACATGGCGGCGTGCAAAACTGGTCGAGTGCATTTCTGCCCGCAGCATTTCAGGGCACGCCCATTGGCCACGCGGGCATCAAGTGCAAGGATGCAAAGCTCAGCAATATCTCGCCTGGCGACACGGCGGATTCTCTGCAACGAATGCAACTGGATCTGCTGAAGCAGATGAACCAAAAGCATCTGGGACGCAATGGGCCGGATTTGGCCCTAGAGGGTCGCATCAACTCGTTCGAGCTTGCTTATCGAATGCAGTCGGAGGCACCCGGCGTAGTTGATGTTTCGGGTGAAACAAAAGAAACGCTCGAACTTTACGGCATCGGCGAGGATCGCACCGACAACTTTGGACGCCAGTGCCTACTTGCTCGACGATTTGCCGAGAAGGGGGTCCGTTTCATTCAGTGCACGCACAGCTACAAGTGGGATCAGCACGAGGACCTGAAGAAGGGGCACGATCGCAACGCGAAGGAAGTGGACAAGCCGATCGCGGGATTACTCAGTGATCTAAAACGGCGTGGCTTGTTGAAGGACACACTGGTCTGGTGGGGTGCCGAGTTTGGCCGCACGCCGACGGCCCAAGGAAATCGGGATGGCCGCGACCACAACCCGCACGCCTTCAGCATGTGGCTCGCGGGGGGCGGAGTAAAAGCCGGCACGGCCGTCGGTGCCACGGACGATTTCGGCTACTACGCGGTCGAGAACAAGGTCCACATGCACGACCTGCACGCGACCATCCTGCACTTGATGGGACTGGAACATGAGAAGCTGACGTTTCGCCATGCCGGCCGGGATTTCCGGCTGACCGACGTGAAAGGCCGCGTGGTGAAAGAAGTTGTCTCGTGAGCAATCGACTCGTGCGTACGATGTAGAAAAACCGCATGCTCCCGATGGTTTTGTGGGGACGGACCTCCGGTCTCTCCATCCCTTGCCCGAGGAATCGACTGTATCAGGCTGAATTGAGCACTTTAAGTTGGGATAGACCAGAGGTCCGTCCCCACGACTTCAAGGCATGGAACCGGTTTTCTACAGAGCATCCCGCAGGGCATATACTCTAACCATCTCAGCCCGCTCATGGGATCCGCCAGAATGCTTTCCTTCCGGCGGCGTGGGTATCATTCGCGATGCGCTACCGCCACTTTCGCAATACCGATCCCCCCGCTCTCGTCGCGCTTTGGAACGACGCGTTGACTCATCGCGCTGCCGTCGAACTGCGGTCGAACGAGCCCTTGGAAAACGCGGTCTTCAACAAGCCTTATTTTGATCCGGCCGGCCTGATTGTCGCGGAAGATGAAGGCGGTCGGCTGATGGGTTTCGCTCACGCCGGATTCGGCCCGAACGAGGACCAGACCGCGCTGGATCGAACAAAAGGCGTCATCTGTGCGTTCGCCGTGCGACCGGATTGCCGCCAGAAGGGCGTCGGCCGCGAATTACTCAGTCGTTGCGAGGACTACCTTCGCACGAACGGCGTCACCACGATCCGGGGCGGTGCGATCAAACCAGACAAGCCGTTCTACGTGGGCGTCTATGGTGGGAGCAACGCGGCAGGCTTTCTTCGTAGCGATTGCGAAATCGAGCCGTTTCTCCTCGCGAACGGCTATGTTGCCGACCGGCGAGTACTCGTTTTTGATCGCCGGCTGGACTTGCCACTAACCGTCGTCGATTCGCGGTTCACGCTGCTGCGCCGCAAGTACGAGACACAAACGCTTCCTCAGGCCAGGCTCGGCTCCTGGTGGCGAGAATGCGTTCTGGGTCCGCTGCAACCATCTGAATTCCGCCTGGACGACAGGACGACCGGCCAGACGGCTGCCCGAGCGATCTACTGGGAAATGACCGATTATGGTTGGCGCTGGGGAGCACCGGCCGCAGGGATCATCGAAGTGCAAGTCCGCAACGATCTGCGCCGCCAAGGGCTTGGCAAGTATCTTCTGAATTACTTGCTCCGGCACATGCAGGAAATGTTCTACTCGGTTGTCGAGGTGCAAGTTCCAGCCGAGGATGAAACTGCCGCGAAAATGTTCCGCTTGTTCGGATTCGTGCAAGTGGATGAGGGAGTGAGCTATCTGAAGCCGGCCGTGAGGAGTGAGGAGTGATCGCTTTGTACTGAGTACTGTGTACTCGGTACTGTGTACTCGGTACTGCGTACTCAAAACCACAACCGAATCCCTGCCGATGGTCCTTGCAGATTCACGTTCTGGATCCGCAGCAAATCGTAGCCCAGGAAAATCTCGCCGTGGCTGAACATGAATCCCGCCTGGACTTGGCCGTGCAGCACAATTTGTTCCGCTAGCGTGCCAGCTTCAAACAACGCGGAAAAATGAAACTGATTCACCGGGAACCAATCGGCCCGATAGAGCCCGTTGATGCCCGAGTCCGTTTCGCAGCCGTAGGTCCATGTTCGCACGCCGATGCCGAGATGCATCAGCACGCTTGGCGATTGTGTGACTCGCCAGGTCAGGTTGAAGTCGGTCATCAACGCCTCGTCGTCTCGGCCCGCTGGCAACCTCTCCCGGTAGTAGTTCACGTTGGCAAGAAATCCCAGCCGGTGAATGCTGGTATCGAGAAAGAGATGCCCGCCAAATCGGCTCATGGCCTCGAAGTCGTCCCCGACGTCAACGGCTAATCGCAGCGACCAGGGTTTTACGTGGAGCGGGTTGAAGTAGTCGTCGCCATCCAACGCAACATCGGTGCAATTGCCGATGACCATGTACGGCCGATCATTGGCCATGTACGGGTGTGGCGGGAACCAGCCACGCTCCTCGAAGCCGGCATCAAAGAGTTCGTGCGGTCCCCAAAAGGGTGCCGTGGAGACTACGAGGGCAACGACCCCCAGTCCGATGGCGGCAGGGCCCAAGGTCGCACCCGTCGCGGCATTCTGATAAGCCGGATCGGCACCAAACCAACCTGAATTGCTATCGCGAGATGGGTTTACCGGAAGAACAAACTTGGCCCCGGGATGCAAGGTACTGCGTATCCTACGCAAATCCCCCTGGGCAGAGGCATTTGACGCCGCGATGCAGGCCGTCCCAAGCACGGCGATGAAGGCGCAACGGTACAATCCTGGCTCCTAGAGTGGAGCAGGGAGATACCGTAAGCTTGCGACCGAATCAAGGCAGGAATGGGAGAAGTGAACCGCCGACTGGCACGAACACGAGCCGCCTTCGTTTAGGCGGCTCGAATCACATCCTTTAGAACCAAGCCTTCTTCTCTTTGATGTAGATGCGCTCGAAGTCTTCGTCCGACTTGGTGATGTAGATGATGCCTTCAATCAGGCCGATCACACCACCCATGCCGCACGTGACGACCGAAATGGCCAGACGAATAAGGCCACCCTTCGTGTCCCCAAGTACGAACCGGTGGGCGCCAAAGCTTCCCAGGAGAATCCCGAGCAAGCCAGCCATGAGTTTCTTCGATCCAGCTTCAGATTGAGCCACGATTCATCTCCCTTGAATGGTTTGGGAATGGTGCGGATGAAATCGGGCACCGACGAATCTCGCCGGTGGCGACTCCGAAGTATGAGTTAGAACCATCCCTTCTGTTCGACCACATACATTTGGTGAAAGTCTTCGTCAGACTTGGTCAAATAGATGATCCCCTCGATCAGTCCGATGATTCCTCCCAACCCGCACGTGCAAACCGAGATCACGATTTGAAGGATGCCGGGAGTCGTCATGCCCAGGTAGAACTTGTGAATTCCCCAGCCACCGAGTAAGATTCCGAGCAATCCCGCGACCATTTTCTTGTTCGCGGTATCTTCGGGAACTCGGCCACCTTTTTTGCGTTTCCGCGGCCTCTCTTCAACCTCGTCATCTTCATCCCGTCTTCGCCGTACCGGTCGGTCTTCTTCCTCATCCTCGTCTCGGCGGCGTGAGCGTGGGCGGTCTTCTTCGTTATCCTCATCCGCGTCGCGCCGGCGACGTGGGCGTTCCTCTTCTTCCTCTTCATCGCGGGGACGACCACGAGAGGAAGGTCGCTCCTCGGCTGGTTCCGCCTTGGCTGCAGTCTGCTCGCCGGTCTTGGCGGCTGTCCCCCCAGTAGGCGTCGCCGAGCCCGTAGCAAACAGGCCCTTGATCGTCTTGGCAGGAACCCATTCCGCCATGCCCTCTTTCCAGACCAGGTCGGCTTGGCTGATCTTGCTGGCATCAGTGAGCTTCTTGAGTTCACCCGGGCTAACGGGGCCCTGCTGGCTGCCATCGACGCTGTAGTACCA
>SIAJ01000077.1 GCA_009691845.1 Gemmataceae bacterium | reverse complement strand
ATGTTCCGCATGGCAGATGTTCCAAGGAGGGAGGGCTTCGATTGTCGTAACAGAGGGCGGGGGAGAAGGCAATGAGAATCGGAATATCCAGCCTACTCACCTGCCTTACCTCCGCGACACTATGTAGACTTCGAGGTAGTTGCGTGAATTCATTTTTTGAGCCGAGCCATGCCCAAGCGAACCAGCGCTACCGGTAGCGAACTCTTCATCGTCGATAACAGCGAGAGTGGAGCATGGCGAGCATCGAGCGAGTGATTGTCACCGTGTACCTTCCGCGATCTCGTCGTGAACGCGCTGCCAAGGGACGTCCCGAGAAGATTCCTCAACAGGAGTGGGACAGCCAAAACTGGAAACTCGGTTTCGTGAAGCTCGAAGGTTACTTGGACGAATGCGAGGGGACTCGCTGGCTTGCCAATCCAGCCCACGCCAAGCTGGTGGCCGATTCCTTGCGCTTCTTTGCTGGCGAACGTTACGACCTTATCTCTTACGTCATCCTGCCGAGCCATTTTCAATGGCTTTTTCGACCGCTGCCGGAATGGGTGGCTACACTGCCGACGACTCCGCGCGTTCGGTCTCCGCGCGAACGGATCATGAACAGCGCGCGCCGTTTTTCCGCACTCCGATGCAATCGACTTCTGAATCGCACGGGCGAATACTGGCAACACGAATCCTACGATCACTGGGTTCGCGACCTGGACGAGTGGGAACGCATCATCCATTACATCGAGAATAATCCGGTTAAGGCAGGGCTGGTTCAGGACCCGTCTGACTGGGTGTTCTCCTCGGCCTACGTTCGGAAGCAACCTGGACTAGAATTCGGTTCTCCGATTCCCAAGTCTTAACGTGGCGACGAGATTCCGATCTTGTCGGGGCAGTGCATAAGCTCAAGATGGGAATCTTGAGCCACGATGCCCCGTTCATCGTTTGAACTCTAGTCACCACCGGTGTAAGATCAAAGAGTTCGATTCCGCTGCTTGCCGCCGGAGGCTCTCATGTACGATCTGTGGTTGCCGCTCGCGATTCTCGGAGCCGTCGGACTGTTCGCACTGTATTACTTTCGAGCCCGGCACGAACTGCCTCTGGTCTTTGCCAATGAGCGTGAGGAGAGTCTAACTCGCCAGTTGGCCCAGACGGTCGGTTGCTCACTGGGCCAGGCCTTGGCATTTGTTCGAAACGAACTTGACCACGCGCCATCACAAGCGGACGACACGCTTCTCAAGCGGGCGGCCTATCACTATCGACAGGAACTGCCCGAAAAGACTTGTCAGGTCTACCGTGACCGGGCACCCGGGTGAAAGTAAATCATGTGCCCCGGTCGGGGCAACTATCTTGCAAAGGCGGACCATGAGAAACGCAATCCAAGTGTTGATGCTGGCGATGTGTTGGCTGGGAGCGAGCGCGAGCTTGCCCGCCGCCGACGCGATTCAACCCGAGAAACTCGACGAGTTGATGACGCTGATCAAACCGGGCAAAGGGGAGGACCAGTGGGCGACCATCCCCTGGATGACCGACCTGTGGCAGGCCCGCCAACTCGCGGCGCGTCAAGGCAAGCCGATCCTCCTCTGGGAAATGGACGGCCATCCGCTCGGCTGTACCTGAAACAACGGTGTCTCGGGCCGTGCGCTCGCTTTTTCCGATGCCGACATCATCAAGATGGCTACCGAAGACTATGTGCCAGTAGCCGCCGACGACTGGTATCAACGCCGCCGCGACGATGCGGAGGGCAAATTTTTTCGCGACGTTTCCAATCAAGGGCCACGCAAGAACGATACCGGCGCAACACGGCAGGGCATCTATTGCTTCACCGCCGATGGCAAGCTGCTTACCTACAAGAACGCAGGACAGGCTCCGGACGTGATGCGTGAGACACTCCGCCAAGGTTTGCGCGAATGGAAGAAGCTGCCCGAGGAGCGTCGTAAGCCCGGCTCCGTCAAGGTCGACGATCTGGACAAGAGCGATGCACGCTACACGCGAACGCCACCGCCCGGTGGCCTGATTGTTAACGTCTACACGCGCATCCTCGACCGCGACATGGGAGAGTTCTGCAAGGGCACCTGCAAGACGCTCGGTGGCGACAAGGCCGCACGCGATCATCTTTGGCTAACGGAAAGCGAGTGGAAGGGACTCGTGCCCACGGAGCCCAAGAAGGGCGACAAGAACCCGTTGCCGGCGAAGGTGGCCGAGCGAATCCTGCGCTTCCACCTGACCGACAACACACGCGGCGAGCCGCCAATGTGGCGTCGCGAGGACATACGCTCGCAAGAGTTGACGCTGACGGTCGAGGAGGTTACGCCTTCGACAATCCGACTTCGTCTGGATGGCTCCGCCTTGCTCGCGACAAACGCGGACGCGGCAAAGGCCGATCGTGGTTTCGACGTGCGATTGCTCGGCTATATCCAATTCGACCGCACAAAGAAGTTGATCAAAAAGTTTAGCGTCGTCGCTGTCGGCGACCACTGGGGCCACGGAGCGTTCACAGGCGGCGCTCGACCTGGCCGGCAGCCGCTGGGTGTGGCGTTCGAACTTTCGACCGGGAAGTCCGCGGCGGACCTGGTGCCGCCGCAGGCTGGGCGGGAGATCGATGCCTATCTCGGCCGAGGACGCTGAATGCGATGCCAGTTACCGAGAGCCGTGGGGACCGCTTATCCCCACCAGGCGCGGCCCTTGGGCAAACGGGAAATCGCCCAGACCCGCAGCTTGGAACCCGTGTAATCGGTGCGGCCATTTCATCCGCCGCAATAATTCCTCCGGCCGTCTATCGATGATTCCGACGCAATATCGATGATTCCGACGCAGTTGGATTCCTCTGCGGAGGGGTGTGCAACATCTGATCGGAGGAATTCCCTCGGCCACGCTTCTTTGGCGATTCTTCTCGCATCCGACCCCCCTGCCCTTTAGAATCCTTCCACCACTCGAGGGTTTCACCATGGCCGATGAAAGTGCGTTTGACAAATACATCCGCGGCGAGGCCGTCAAGCTTCGCGAGAAGGATTTGCCGCCGAAAACTCGCGACGAATGGCTCGCACGCCGCAAGACGTTGCTCAAGCAGATGTCTGCGGCCATCGGGCCGGTGCCGGAGGCGGCTTGCGATCTGGAACCGCGAATTCTCGGCACGCTTGAACGCGAAGGCTATCGCATCGAGAAGCTCGTCTTTCAATCGCGGCCGGACGTTTGGGTCACTTCCACCGCGTATGTGCCCACGTTTAAGGATTCGAAAAAGGTGCCGGCCGTGCTCGTGGTGCATGGCCACTGGGCCGGTGCACGCCGCGATCCGGTGGTTCAAGCTCGCTGCCTGGGTCTCGTGAAACTCGGCTTCTTCGTGTTGTCTGTCGATGCATTTGGTGCGGGGGAACGCTTCACGAAGCCAGCACGAGGCACCTATCACGGGGCACTTTACGGCTCGACCTTGTGGCCAACGGGTCACTCGCTGCTCGGCATGCAGGTATACGACAATCGGCGAGCGATCGATTATCTGCTCACGCGCAAGGAAGTGAACGGCAAGTTCGGCATCACCGGCGCGAGTGGCGGCGGCAATCAGAGCATGAATGCCGGGGCTCTTGACGAACGTTTCGACGCGGTCGTGCCCGTTTGCTCTGTGGGCAACTATCAGTCATATCTTCGGGCCGCATGCTGCGTGTGCGAGGTGCTGCCCAATGCACTCAAGTTCACGGAAGAGGGGGACGTGCTCGGGCTGGTCGCACCGCGAGCGTTGCTCGTGATGAACGCCGCCCGCGATGGCATTCAGTTCAGCCCACCCGAGGCGGAGAAGAGCCTGGCTCGAGCGAAGGAGATTTACAAAGCGATCGGCGAAGAGGCAAAGGTCAAGCACGTCGTGTTCGATTCGGGCCACGATTACAACAAGGCGATGCGCGAGACCATGTACGGCTGGATGACGTTGCACCTGAAGGGCGAAGGCAAAGGCGAGCCGATTGCGGAACCCGCCTACAAACTCGATACGATCGAAGATCTTGCCTGTTATCCGAACCCCGATGATCGACCCAAGAGCTTCCTGACGCCGCCGCTGTTCGCGGGCAAGGTTGGCCGCGAATTGGTGGAGAAGGCGAACAAGTTGGTGCCCGATCACCCGGAAATGTGGGAAGCGACTTCGACCGGCATGCGGCGAATGCTGCGGGATTTGTTGGGCAAGCCGCCGCTGGCGACGGAGGTGAAACTCGCATTTGCGCCACCCGAGGCAGAAAACCCGACACGTCTGGAATTCACTTTGACCTCGGAGCCTGGTATCGAGATCAAGGGAATGCTGAACAAGCCGGAGGTCAAGGAGAAACTGCCGGACGCTATTGTCGTGTCGTTCAACAGTGCGGATGAGGCGTTGCCCGCGAATCGCAACCTGCCACCATTGGGAACGCACTTCCGCCTGGCTCCACGTGGCACAGGCAAAGCAGCCCCAAAATCGGGAGCGATTGCCGGTGCCCCCGATCACACTCCTGCCGAGCACGGCATCTGGATCGGCAAGACCTTGCTGGCTCAATGGACGACCGACACGACCGCATTGATGCGAGGAGCGAACGGCATTGTGACGCCGTTCGTGATGGTCGGAATCGGCCCCGCCGCGACGGTCGCCCTGACGGCATCGATCTTGTTACAGGATCATGTTCGCGCTTTGGTGTTGGTCGATCCAATGGTCTCGTGGGTCACGGACACTCCCTATGCGTCCGGCACACCGATGGGCCTTCTCGTTCCAGGCATCTTGAAGATTGGCGACATGCAGCACCTCGTGGCCCTGAATGCGCCGCGAAGAATCATCATCGCCGGTGGCACGTCGCCGCAAGGCAAGAAGCTCTCGCAGAAAGAACTAGAAGAGGCGTTCAAGTTCACGACGGACGTGTACAAGGCGATGAAAGTGCCGAATGGCATCACGATCGCGGCCGAGGCGGACTGGGGGAAGATTGAGTTGTGATCAGGCGAGCGTAGCATGTATCAAACGAACCGATCGAGCCATCCCATGATCCGTCATCTTCTCTTTTTCTTCCTCATCCTTCCCTGCCTCTCCTTTGCCGAGGACAAGGAGCCCAAGCCCAAGAAGCCTTCTGGGCCACTGGCCGAGGCTCGCCAGCGCTGGCTGCGGGGCAACCTTGAGGAGGCACGGGCGGGCTACGAGAAATTGCTCGACGACGAGAAGACTCGGGTCGTGGCTGCCATCGGCCTATCCCGCACCTGGTTGAGCGAGGGGAACCACGGGAAGGCACTCTCGGCCATCGAAGCTGCCATCAAGAAGGACGAGAAGAGTGCCGATCTGCTGGCCACTAGGGCGGAGATTCTTTACCAGACCGGCAATTGGGACGACGCGATCAAGGATGCCGATGCTGCGATTAAGATTGCGCCAGAAAACTTCCTGGCTCGCTGGGTCCGGGCACAACATCTTCGCGATGCTGGCGACTTGACCAAGGCCGATGCCGAGATGCGCTGGTTCGTTCGCACCTACACCAAGCGCGATAACGACGACAAGCCGATTCAGAATCCCGACGAATTGCTGCTTGTTGGACTCGCTGGCACCGAGAACGCGCGCTGGCACGGGTTGGGCGATCAGTTCCGCTTCCTCATCAACGACCTGTATCCCGACGTACTCAAGTTCGATCCGGACGATTGGCGGGCCGAGTGGCACATCGGGATGCTGCTGCTCGAAAAATACAACAAGCCGGAAGCTCTCCAGGCATTCGACAACGTCCTCAAAATCAACCCGAAGGCCGCCGAAGCTTATGTGGGCAAGGGCGCAATCTCGCTTCAGCAATTCGAAACGAAGGATGCCGAGAACTTTGCCGACCAGGCACTCAAGATCAATTCGCGTTTGCCCTCTGCTTTGCGCTTGAAAGCGGACGTGCTGATGCTCGCCGGCGAAATTCCGGCCGCCCAGAAGTTGCTCGAACTAGCAAAGCAAGTCAATCCTCGCGATGAAGCCACGCTTGGCCGACTGGCCGCATGTGCGCGAGTTCTAAAGAAGCCCGACGAAGTGAAGGCGATCATCGCCGAGGTTGAGAAATTCAACCCGAAGCCGGGCTTGTTCTACCAGGAACTCGCCTCGTCGCTCGAAGATCGCAAGATCTACGGCGACGCGGAGATCTACTTCCGCAAGTCGGTCGAATTGCGTGAAAAGCTGCCAGCCTCGAAGGCGGGCCTCGGCATGTTGTACATGCGCCTTGGGCGGGAGGCTGAAGCTCGCACGTTGCTCGATCAAGCCTTCAAGTCCGACTCATTCAACGTCCGCGTTTCCAATTCGCTCAAGGTTCTGCGGCATCTAGATAAATACGAGACGATACAGTCCAAGCACTACGATCTGAAGTACGATCCCAAGACCGACAAGCTGCTGGCCGAGTTCATGAGCGAGTATCTCGAAGCCATCCATGCCGAACTTGCGAAGGATTTCAACTACGAACCCGAAGGCCGTACGCTGATCGAGTTGTTCAACACGCACGAGATGTTCAGTGGCCGAACCGTTGGTCTGCCCGATTTACACACCATCGGCGCGTGTACTGGCAAGGTAGTCACGATCGCGTCGCCCAAGGCGAAGGGGATTCAACGTCCGTTCAACTGGGGCCGCGTAATTCGACATGAGTTGGTCCACATCTTCAATCTGGCCCAGACCGATTTCCTGGTGCCGCACTGGATGACCGAGGGACTTGCCGTTCGCAAAGAGGGGGGCAATCGCCCGCCGATGTGGTCGAGCGTGCTGCGCGATCGCTTCGAGAAGAACGAACTGCTGAACCTCGATAACATCATGCTCGCGTTCGTCCGGCCGAAGGATCAGCTCGAATGGTCGCTGGCGTACTGTCAGGCCAATCTGTACGTGGAGTACATGATCAAGACTTACGGCATCGAATCAATCGGGCCGATGCTGAACGCGTTCAAGGATGGCCTGGATACGGGACCGGCTTTGCAGAAGGTTTGCAAGGTGGACAAGGACGCGTTTGAAAAAGGCTACCGGGCCTATGTTGCGGAAGTCGTGAAGTCGATCCCCGCGGCCGGCAAGCGCGAGCCAGAAAAGCCGATGACGTTGGCCGAATTGGAGAAGGCCTACGAAAAGGACCCCAAGGACGCCGAGGTCGCATCGCGGCTGGCCGACCAGTATTCACGCCGCAAGAAATCGGCCGATGCCCGCAAAATCGTCGAGGCCGTGCTCGATCAGAAGCCCGGCCATCCGCTGGCTTCAATTGTAAAAGCCCGGCTACTTTCTCTCTCCGGCGACGAAGTCGGCAGCAAGCAGGTCATCGAAGCCGCGGTGAAAGCCAATCCCGATGATCCGAAGCTGATGACCGCCCTCGGCCGAATGGCAATCGAGGCGAAAGATTGGAAAACCGCCGCCGAGTTGCTCGAACGCGGCCGCAAGTCCGCCCCCCTCGATGGCGACTGGATTCCACAGCTCATCGAAATCTACACGGCCACGGACGACGACGAAAAACTAACCGACGTGCTGAAAGAACAAGTCGCCAACGACCCGGACGATTTGAAGAGCCGCATCCGCCTGGCGAAGTTGTTCTCGGGGTCAAAGAAATTCGCGGAAGCTGAGACTGTTGCGAGAGACGCCATCCGCATCGACGTGACCGATGCCGAGGCCCAGAAGGTTTTGATAGATGCCCTGGAAGGGGCGAAGAAGAACGACGAGGCGGAGATGCTGAAGAAGCGATTTGGAGCGAAGGGGGAGTGAGTCCCCGCAAACCTGCGGCTGGAATGTCAGCCGTTCGATTCCCTTGCCGGTTCCGAAACCAAGACTCGGGAGTTCGCGTCGTAGCCTGACGGGCCGTCGGATGAGATTCCAATCTTGTGCGTACTCCGACAAGCTCGGAGTCATGTTGCCACTCGTGATCAATTTTCCCCAACTTCACTTTACATTTGCCTCCGCCGCGCTATTTCATGTGTGGCGAGCGTTCCTGTTCGTGGAACCGCCACAGGGAGTGTCACAAAATGTCCGCGCCGGCAAAAGATGTTTGGATTCCAAGCCCCGTCAGGAACCTGTCAACCCCGTGGTTGCGTTGTACAGTAGTGAACAAGAAAAGGGCCGGAGTTAAAAGAGATTGGCAGCGAAACACTTGCGTCGAAAAATGACCATTTCTCCGCAAGGCGAAGTGTCCATAAATGTCCACTTTTGTCCACGTGGGAGAAAGATAGTTACGAATGGAGAATCGAAGCAAGGACCAATTCTGGCACCTGCCCAACGAAATGCTAGAATCGAACGGAACCATGACGCTTCTCGAACTGCAACGGTTGATCAAGGACACGTTCGGGGCGAAGGATGGCTCCCGCGGAGTGGCCGGGACGTTTATGTGGTTCATGGAAGAAGTCGGCGAACTGGCGGAGTCGCTGCGGGGGAATCGTTCGAAAGAGCACACGGCCGCGGAGTTTGCGGACGTTTTGGCCTGGCTGGCGACCCTGGCGAACATTGCTGACGTAGACTTGGAAGCGGCAGTTCGGGCCAAGTATGGGGCCGGCTGTCCGGAATGTCACAACATCCCTTGTGTCTGCGGTGCGGCGCAGAAGCCTTAACCCAATAGCCGACATGCTACGCGGCCTCCTCTTTGCGATCTTCTCCCTCGCCTTCCTGGTTCCGAGTTTCGCGTTCGCTCAGAATCGCGAACGCGTGAAGATTTCTAGCGTACGCATGGGCTTCCCAGGCGCGGGTTCGAGCGGCGGCGTTTATAAGGCCGGCCAGTGGGCACCACTCTACGTCGATCTGGAATGTGTCAAGGACACGACCAAGGACGACTCCCGCTTGCTGCTAATCGTCGAGACAAAGGACGTCGATGAGGCCATTACGGAGGGCGTGGTTGAGATTGCCGCCATGGCAGAAGGCGACCGACTTAATGGCAACGAGCTTGGCCGCATCCCTTATCTAAAGCCTGGCTCGTCTAATTCTTCCGTCACGGTTCGGGTGAAGGGGGCACAGACCGGCCGAACTTACGGCGAATCGTCGGAACGCTATATCACAGGCGTTGATTCGCCGGTGTTTGTAATTCTTGGCATCGGCACCAATCTGAATGGGATTCGTTTTCCCGTGACCGGGGCGGAACAAGGCGACAGCCCCTCCTCACGCAACGGCTGGGTCAAGACGGCAAACCTGCTGGATGTCGGGCTGCTTCCGGATCACTGGTTCGGCTACGGGGCTGTCGATCTCATGGTTCTCGGAACGGGGTCCGATCGAGCCTTCTGGGAAACTCTAGCCACCCCGCCACACGAGAAGAGACGCAAGGCAATCGTCGAGTGGATTCGTCGCGGTGGTCGAGCCGTACTGAGCGTGGGAACGAATCCCGATGTTCTCGATGCGATCAAGGAGTTGAAGGACCTGTTGCCGGCCACCATTCCCCCCGGCAGCAAGAAGATGGTCACCGGCCTACCTTTTGAGTGGAAACCGAGCGCGGCAAATGAACGGAACGACGCCATTCGGTCTACTGACGGCAAGTCCGAGTTCCCGATTGTCACCTTGCAACCGAAGGCCGACCGGTCGACGAGCACGATCGTGGACGACGGCTCGGGGCGTCCCGTGGCAGTGCAAGCAGCATATGGCCTGGGTCGAATCACGGTGTTCGCGTTCGACCTCGATCGCTCGCCGTTCACGGATTGGGCCAAGCGTAACTCGTTCTGGGAGAACCTCGTCAACTATTGCGGCTACATGCTGCCGCCATCGAACCAGAAGCCCGAGAGATACAGCACGATCCAGTACGACGATCTGACCAGCCGTCTACAGGGGGGCCTCGATTACTTCGAGGGCGTGCCTGTGGTCTCATTCGGCTGGGTCGCACTGTTCATCCTGATTTACATCATTCTGATCGGGCCGGTTGATTACCTGTTCCTCAAGAAAGTCATTCGCAAGCTGGAATGGACGTGGGTCACGTTCCCCGTGATCGTCATCGGCGTGAGTGCGGGCGCGTACTTCGCAGCCTACGCACTCAAGGGCAAGGACCTCAAGACGAACAAGATCGATGTGGTCGATATCGATTTGGCTGGAAAGCGGATCGACGGCAACGCCTGGTTCACCTTGTTCAGCCCGCGAATCCAGAACTACACGATCTCGGTTGAGCCAGCGGGCCCAGCTACCGATGCTTCGGCCTGGACCTCCACGAGCAACGCCAGCGACACCGTGATTAGCTGGCAAGGGAACGTCGACCGCAGGCTTGGCGGCGGCGGTGGCGGTTTCTTCTCAAAAAAATACAAGTACGAATCGAATACGGATCCGGCCGATCCCAACAAGGACCTGTATGCCGCGGGACTGGTGGGTGTGCCGATTCAGGTCTGGACGACCAAGACGTTTCACGCGCAATGGACCGCGCCGATTGATCCCGCGAAGCCGCCCATCGTGGCGGATCTGTCCATGAGCAAGACCGATGAGAACATCTTGATCGGCTCCGTGACGAACCATCTTCCCGTCGAGACCTTCATGGATGTGGCACTTATTTGGCGTGGCAAAGTCTACACCCTGCCCAAGGAACTTCCGATTGGAGTTCCGAACCCGATCAGCATTTCGGCCGAGGCTGGCTTGGACAAACTTGAGCCTGCCAAGGAATGGCTTAGAAGCCCCAAACGTTATCCGGAAGGCGGCAGCGCGTGGACTCCTCCCGCAGTCTCGCACGGCTTCCAGACGAGTACCAACGGCACGACCTCCAACCCGAATTTTCGACTGTGGCCTGTGTTGTTCGCGGACATCGTGACCGATGACCATCGGCAGTATGCACCAAATTCCTCGTTGCGTCGCATCGATCAATCTTGGCGCGTTGGCATCGACCGTCCAGAACAAGCCATGCTCGTGATGCGCCTCCCCGTTACCGAGACTGAAGCCGAGTCGATGACCAAGTCGCCTCTTAGCCCTTCGCGCTTGTGGCTCGGTGCATTGCCCACGGCCGGCGGCCAGCGACCCGCGCTCCAGGGCCGATTGAAACAAGAAACCTACATCCGCGTCTTTATTCCGGTGAAAACCGCCAAGAAATAACCCATGATCGAAACTCGCGACCTGACGAAAAAGTACGGCGACCTGTACGCCCTCGATCGGCTCACGCTCAAGCTGGAGCCGGGCGACGTGTACGGCTTCATCGGCCCGAACGGTGCCGGCAAGACGACCACGATGCGCATCCTGGCCACCCTGCTCAACCCGAGTTGGGGCGAGGCCAGCGTGTGTGGCTATTCGATCTACAACGGCTCGAAGGAAATCCGCCGTTCGATCGGCTACATGCCGGATTTCTTCGGCGTCTACGACGATATGAAGGTCGCCGAGTACCTCGAATTCTTCGCGGCCGCCTATCGCATCAAGGGGCCGGGACGCAAGAAGAAGTGCGAGCAAGTGCTCGACCTGGTCGATCTCGGCTACAAGCGCGATGCGTTGGTCACGAGCCTGTCTCGCGGCATGACGCAACGGCTCGGCCTGGCACGTGTGTTGTTGCACGAGCCGCAAGTACTGCTGCTCGACGAGCCGGCCAGCGGCCTCGATCCGCGTGCCCGCATCGAGATGCGTGAGTTGCTGAAAGAACTCCGCAACATGAAGAAGACAATCCTGGTATCGAGCCACATTCTGCCGGAATTGGCCGACATCTGCAACAAGATCGGCATCATCGAACGCGGCAAACTCCTGTTCAACGGCGACGTGGAAACCGCCATCGCCCAGGTGCGGCAGAAGCACGTCTTCCTGGTATCCGTGGGCGACCGCAACGAGGAAGGTGCCAAAGTTTTGTCCGGATTTCCGGAGATCGAAGGCGTGGATCTCATCGAGCAAGGCAAGGTCATCAAGATCGCACTGCGAAATGGCAGCGACGATGGCACGTTCGTGCCGGAACGGCTGATCCAGTCAGGCTTCAAGCTCAAGATGTTTAAGGAAGAAGAAATCGATCTCGAAGACGTCTTCATGGGCATCACGAAAGGCATTACGAACTAATCGCGGCCCATCATGCGTTCCACCCTCACCTGCACCGCGTGTAGCACCGTGCTGGGCATTCCCAAAGCCGGAATGCCCAAGGACGGCCTACCCTGCAATTGGTGCGGCTACGTGAACCAACTCTCCCCGGAACCCGAAGCGCAAGCGAAGGTCTTTCCCCCCGAGCCTGAAGCGCAAGCGAAGGAAAAACAGGAACTTGAAACGCCCGCGAAAGAAGTGCAACCCGGCAAACCCGCTCCGCATCGCTGGGCCGACGACGAGGACGACGACGGCCAGCCGTACATGCTTCCGCACGAGGAAGCGAAGACGCGACCGTGTTCAAAATGCGGAAAGCACATTGACCTGTTGGCCGTGGTTTGCATGCACTGCGGTTACGATGAAGCAGCCGGCAAGAAAGTCGAGCGTACCTTTCAGCAGATCGACTTCGAGTGGGAATCGGGCTGGAAGCGATCCTGGCGAGTCAACATCTTCATTGTCTTTCAGGTTCTAAATGTGCTCTCGCTGATCGCGGGCTTGGCAGTTGTAGACTCGCTGCCCACATCGATATTCTTGATCGTGTTTTCTGTCGCACTTCAAGCTTTCGTTTTGGGCACCTACGACACCGGCCGCATTCGTCGAAATAAGAAGGGGCAAACGGAAATCACCGTTATCTGGCGCGTTGGCTTTATCCCACGGCCGGTCAAGAAGGTGAACTGGAAGGAAAACGAAGGCGTCGCGTTCGGCCACTACGATGCCACGAGCGTCTTCGACTGGGCCATGGCGTTATTCCTGTTGCCCTTCTGCTTGTTGCCCGCGATTCTATGGTGGTGGTATGTGATTAAGCCGGATCGCTATTTCGCGGCGCTGACGCGCGATCACGATTACCCGGAGACCTATCTCTTCCGCGGGATGAGTGAAACGCGGGCAAAAGAAGTAGTGCAGATCGCCACGGACGCGACCGGCTTGCCTCTTGTGACACCGATTTGATTCAGATTGGACCTGACATCATGCGTATCCTCGTCACCGGCGGTGCCGGCTATATCGGCAGCCACACGGTTCGCATCTTGCAATCACGCGGGCACGAAGTGTGGGTCTTCGACAATCTGTCTTTTGGTCATCGAAAGGCGGTATCCACCGATCGTCTGATCGTCGGCGATTTACGCGACGGCGACGTCCTCGATCACGCGTTGTTGATTCATCGCATCGAGGCAGTCGTGCACTTTGCCGCCTTCTGCTTCGTTGGCGAATCGGTAAAGGAGCCGGCAAAGTATTATCAAAACAATGTCGCCAACGCGCTCACACTGCTGGAACGCATGCGTCGCCATGGCGTAAACAAGCTCGTGTTTTCTAGCACCGCAGCCACTTACGGCACGCCTGAACATTCGCCGATCACGGAAGAGACACGACAACAACCGATCAATCCGTATGGTCGAACGAAGCTGATGATCGAGCACGCGATGAGCGACTACGCCCACGCATACGGCTGGGGATGTACGGCCCTGCGCTATTTCAACGCGTCGGGGGCATCCGCTGATCGCACGATCGGCGAGGATCACGATCCCGAGACGCACTTGATTCCGCTGGTGATTCAGGCGGCGATGAAGAAGAGGCCACACATCGAGGTGTTCGGAACGGATTACCCGACGCCGGACGGCACCTGCATCCGGGATTACGTTCATGTCAACGATCTCGGCGAAGCCCACGCACTCGCAATTGAAAAGACTGTTCCCGGAGAGTTTCGGGCCTTCAACCTCGGCACAGGTCGCGGGCATAGTGTTCGTGAAGTGATCCGCACCGTTGAGGCCGTGACTGGCCTTACAGTCCCCGTGAAAATGGGACTGCGACGCGAAGGTGACCCCGCCGAGTTGGTTGCCTCCCCCGCAAAAGCCATGAAGGAACTCGGCTGGCGGCCGCGGTATCCCGAGCTGGATCAAATCGTCGAATCCGCCTGGAACTGGCACCGCAGCCATCCGAACGGCTACGACGAGTAAATCCCACTACAACAAATTAACCACCATGACGAGTATCGGGGCGATGCGATGCCGGTTCTACATCTAAACGAAGACGAAGTTCGTGGCCTACTGACCTTCGAAATGGCCATCGAGGCCGTCGAGTCGGGCCTGCGCAAGATGGCTTTGGAAGAAACCGTCAACATTCCGCGCTCGCGATCTCAGACCGATCACGCGATGTTGCACGTGCTACCGGCCGCGGCCAAAACGCTCGGCGTGCTCGGATTCAAAGCGTATGTCACCACCAAGGCCGGGGCGAAATTTCACCTCACCATCTTTGACGGCAAAACTGGCGAGATGCTGGCGATCATGCAGGCCGACTACTTGGGCCAGGTACGCACGGGTGCCGCGTCGGCCGTGGCCACCAAGCACCTGTCGCGAAAAGAATCGTCGAGCATTGGCATCTTCGGTTCGGGGAAGCAGGCTCGAGCGCAGCTACAAGCCATTGCGAAGGTGCGAACGCTAACGCGAGCCGTCGTCTTCAGCCCGAACGAAGAGCGTCGCAAGGCCTTCGCGGCAGAATTGTCGAGTGTTTGCGGAATCGAAGTCGTCCCGGCGGACAAGCCCGAAGAAGCGGCCCGAGGGCTCGACATCGTCTGCACCGCTACGGCGGCCCGAGAACCGGTGCTGTTCGGCGAATGGCTATCCCCTGGCCAGCATCTCAACATCATCGGCTCGAACTATCTGGCGAAGGCCGAGATCGACATCGAGGTCATGAAGCGAGCGAATTTGATCACGATCGACAGCAAGGAGCAAGGCCGCCTGGAAGCAGGCGACTTCGTGGCCGCGCTGGATCAAGGCGCGCTGGAATGGATCGACGTGACGGAGATCGGCCGCATTGTGGCAAAACGCTCCACGGGGCGAACCTCGCCGGAAGACATCACTCTCTTCAAGTCACTGGGCATCGGTCTCGAAGACATTGCCGTGGCAATGAAGGTCTTTCAGAAGGCGAAAGAAGCAGGCGTGGGGCGGTGGTTGGACATCTAGTTCGGCATCAGTACCCCACCGCTTTCCCATTGATCCGCTTGTCAGCCGCCCCGTGATAAATGCCCGTCTTCGGATCAATCCAGATCGCGTGAGCGTCACCTTGCTTTTGCGTGCGGACCTTGTGGCCCAGGGCTTCGAGTTTCTTCACGAGGTCGGGGTTCTTTCCTTCGAACGTCAGTTCATCCGGAAACCACTGGTGATGTTGTCGAGGGGCGTTCACGGCGGATTGCACATCCATCTCGAAGTCGATTACGTTGGTGACGACGCATAACACGGTGTTGATGATCGTTCGTCCCCCGGGGCTGCCGGTAACGAGCAGCACTTTGCCATCCCTCACGACAATTGTCGGCGTCTGCGAACTGAGCATGCGTTTGCCGGGCGCGACGAGATTGGGCTCGGTGCCGATACGGCCCTTGGTGGTTGTGATTCCGGGTCGTGCATTGAAATCGCCCATCTCGTTATTCAGGATGTACCCTGCCCCAGGCACGACGACCTTCGAACCGAAACTGTCCTCAAGCGTGTAGGTGTTCGAGACCGCCAGGCCGTCGGCATCGATCACGGAGAAATGGGTCGTGCTGTCGCTTTCTTTCGCCAGTGGAATGCCCTCCGCCAGTTCCATGCTCGGCGTGGCTTTCCTGAGGTCGATCGTTCCCGAGAGTTTCTTCGCGTGTTCCTTGGAAGTCAGAAATCCGGGCACTCTGGTGAAGTCCGGATCGCCGACGTAGCGGGCTCGATCCGCGAAGGCTCGCTTCATTGTTTCAGCCATCACGTGGCGTGCTTCCGCCGAGCCGGCCCCCATCTTGCGGAGATCAAACTGTTCGAGAATATTAAGCATCTCGACGAGGGCGATGCCGCCCGAGCTTGGCGGCGGCGGGCCATAGATATCGTGGCCGCGATAGGTGCCGTGGATCGGCTCGCGTTCTTTCGCCTGATAGCTCTTCAGATCGTCGAGGGTGATGTAGCCGCTGCCGGCCTTCATTTCCGCGATCAGCAGGTCTGCGAGTTCGCCCGTGTAGAATGCGTCGGGACCTTTCTCGGCAATCAGCCTCAGCGTCTTTGCGAGATCTTTCTGAATCAGGCGGTCGCCGAGTTGCCAGCCTCCTTCCTTGCCGAAGAGCTTGCGAAATTCGTCGTTGCCCCCCTTCCCTTTGCTCGCGTCGTTCAGAGATTTGACCATCGGGGCATCGAGAACGAAGCCTCCGTCGGCCAATTTGACAGCAGGAAGAACGAGGTCCTTCCAGGGGAGCTTGCCGAATTTTTTGTGCGCGAGTTCCAGGCCACGCACGGTGCCGGGCACGCCGGACGCTTTGTGGTCGCGCCAGTCGGTTGTCTTTGCGAACGTGTCCGCCTTCACGGAACCCGGGGCTGTTTCACGATATTCGATGACAGTCGGTTCGCCCTTGGCGGGATTGACGAGCATGAAGCCCCCTCCGCCGATATTTCCCGCGGCGGGATAGGTGACCGCCATCGCGAAGGCCACGGCCACGCTCGCGTCTACGGCCGAGCCGCCTTGCTTGAGAACCGCGACGCCCACATCGGCCGCTTCCGGCGAGACGCACACAACCATACCTCTCTGGGCCGTTACAACCCCACCTATTTCTTGTGCTGTGGCCAGGACGAACGGAATTCCCAGCAGAATCGACGCAATCGTGTATCGCAGCATAATCCACCTTCGGTGAGGATACAGCGCAAAAATCGAATGTTCGGCCTTTGCGCAAGCTGGGCATCTCAAGTCCGTTTTATCGGCGTGACGATGACCACAGAGGTTTCCCAAATTCTCCGGAAGGATTCCGCAATGGCAACGACTCGTCTGCACATCTCCGAACTTGAACCCCGAACCACGCCTGCAGGAATCACCTTCACTCAAGGAAATCTGGTCGTCGATGGTTCGGCCATGGCCGACAACATTCGTCTTTATTTCTACGGGCCCGGCACTTCGCGGGTCGCAATCGTTCGCGTGACCGGCGGTATCACCGAGTCGAAGATCGTAGCCAATTCGGACATCGATTCGATCGTGGTCAACGGCGGCGACGGTTCGGATCGCATCGTCAACGATACGAATCTTACCGCCACGATCATGGGCGGCACTGGACTGGACTCGATCTGGGGCGGCAGCGGCATGGACGTGCTCGTTGGAGACGCTGGCGACGACCTGATCGTGGGCCGTGGTGGCGACGATTCAATCGACGGCGGGCTCGGCAACGATTCGCTGTTCGGCCAGGAGGGCATGGATTCGCTAAACGGCAGCGCAGGCAACGACTATATCGTGTGCGGTGACGACAACGATCTTGCCCTCGGAGGAGAAGGAGCCGACAGTATTTGGGGCGGCATGGACAACGACGACTTGCGGGGCGAGGCTGGGTCCGACCGTATTTTTGCGGGCATGGGCAACGATCTCGCTGATGGCGGACTCGGCAACGATACCGTTGAGGGCAGCGACGGCGACGACACAATCACGGGCCAATCGGGGAACGATCGACTCTTTGGCGACGCCGGCAACGATCAGGTCTCGGGCGGTGACGGCATCGATCTATTGGTAGGCGATGTTGGCAACGACGTGCTCGATGGCGGCAACGGTAACGACGAGATCGCGGGTGGAGAAGGCAACGACACGATTTCGGGCGGAGCCGGCAACGATAAACTCAACGGTCAGGCTGGTGACGACTCCATCCAGGGCGGCTCCGGGGACGACAACCTTTGGGGCATGGCCGGCAACGACGTGCTCATCGGCGGCGAAGGGATCGACTGGTTGATCGGCGGCGGAGGCATGAACACGGTCGACGGAAAAGTCGGCGCGACGGCCGTGCAAAAGTAGCCGCGTTCGTCTGAACGCGGCTACTGGCTGAACGAGGTTACGGGACGAAGCCCGTCATCGAAGTCTCGACTCGATAGAGCGACTTGCCGGCCGTAATGTAGAGAGTCTTCATCGCCTTTCCCGCGAAACAACAATTCGTGGGATGCTCCGGCGTCGGTAGGAACGCGACCTTTATTCCTTCGGGCGTGAACACGCTCACGCCGGCCGTCTTCTCACGGCCGGCCGTGGCGACGATGTGCCCATCGGTCGTGACCGTCATGCCATCAATTCCGCGGTCCGCTCCAAAATCGAATAGCTGCTTCATCGGACCAACGCTTCCATCCCCCTTCAACTGAAATGCAACAAGCCTGCGTTTTTCCTTCGGATCGGAATTGCTATCCGCGACGTACAGCGTTTTCTGATCGGGTGATATGAGGATACCGTTCGGCTTCTGCACTTCTGTAATGATCCGCGTCACGGTGCCGTCGGCATCGATTCGGTAGACGCTCTGCTGTTCGAGTTCGAGCTTTTCGGAGCCGAGGTATCGCGGATCAGTGAAGTAGACTCGCCCCTTTGCATCGAGAGTCAAATCGTTCGGGCTGTTAAATTTTTTGCCCATGAACGCGTCGGCCAGGGTCTTCACGGTGCCATCCTTCTGAGTCATGCTCACGCGGCGATTGCCGCCGGAACTGGCCCCCTCGCAAGCGAGCAGGCGGCCTGCCTTGTCGAATTTCAAGCCGTTCGCACGACCTGAGGGCGCGCGAAACACGCTGGTCTTATTCGTGGCCGGATCGTACTTCATGATCTGATTGCCGATGTCGCTGAAGTAGATGCAGCCATCCGGCCCCAGGCATGGTCCTTCGGTGAAGGCACCTTCACCCCAAAGTTTTTCAAGCTTGACGGACGTCGGGAAGAATATCAATTCGTCCGCATGAACGGGAAATGCGAATGCTAGAAACGCGAACATAGCGATGGGACGCATCGGCTTCTCCAGGTGGGAGCCGACATTGTAATGCGAAGGTCAGGAAGTCCAAGGATTGTCACCTCTCGCTCCGCAAAAGGGCGAGCTTACTCTCTTGAACGGCTTTATTCGTAGGGGATGGCGTGCCTCGCACTTTCGCGGAGCGAAAGGCGACAATAAGTTGCAGGCCTATTTTTCCGTCACCAAGTCTTCTACGTAGCTGCTGGTGTAGCTGTACGAACTGCCTTCTCCCTGGTGGTTCTTCAGTTCTTTTTGCGTCTTGAGCCTGGCAGCGTAGTATCGACCTGTGCTAGCATAAAAGTAGAGCGTGCCCTCGCTCATCGATGGCAGAAGCGGGATCTGGTCGAAGCCCTGCGCGGGCAGAGCTTTGATGCTCGTGGTGAGGGTAACACTTAGCAGGCCGCCTTTCGGCTCCTGGCAGGCGTATTTTTGCGTGGCCAGGTACTTTTCACCCGTGCCCAATGGTGGATCGAGCTGAATCGAATACGAGCGTTCCCATGAATCGCCCTGCTTGGGCTCATTGTCTGGCAGCGTGAGTTTGAACGGGAGTTCACTCGCAAAGCGCGTCGCGGGCCCGACTTTGCTCTCTTTCACTTCGACGAGTTTACCTTGAACGTCGATCCGCAAGATCGCGAGTACGGGGCCGATGTGCTTGGTCATCTCGTGCTTGTTCAGCGAATCCGGCTTCGTGGAATCGAAAATGTCCTCGTCCGTGCCAGTCTTGCGTTCGAGCCGCATGGAGGCGATGGTCATCTCGAGCGTGGCCGTGCCCTTGGCGTCCACGTCAACGACTTTCCATTTGCGGATCAGGTCCACCTTGGTCGTCGTCGCGGATTCGATCGGCTTGTCGGTCTTCTCTTCGAGAACGATCTCATTAATCGAGGTCGTTTGCACAATGTGGTAAGTGAGCGTTTCGCCCTTCTCGAACTTGAATCGCGGGGCATCGGCGTTTGCCGTCGTACCCAGCACAACGAAAACAAGGAACGCGTAACGAGACATGGCAGAACCTCCAGACAGAATCGAGTGAGCCATACCCAAATTGTTGGAGAAGAATCAAGGCCGATTTGTCATAGAGATCGTTCTAGAAATGCCCGCAACTCATCCCAGAACGAATCCGGCAGCGGGTCGTTGTGATCGCTGCCTTCATTGCGGAAGAAGTGTTTTGGCTCATTAGCGGCACGAAAGTTGGTTTCACTCTGGTCGAACGGCACGACGCGGTCGGCCGTAGCACCGGCAACGAACACGGGGCAACGAACGCTGGGCAACTTGGAAAGCGTGTCGAAGCGATTGCTCATTAACCAGTACACGGGCAACCAGGGATAGTGTTTCTTCGCCGTCGCGGGCAGCGAAGTGAAGGTCTTGACCAGGACCAGGCCGCGAAAGGGATAGCGCGTTGCGAGTTCTGTGGCCACGCCGCCGCCGAGCGATTCTCCGTACAGAACGATCCGCTCAGGGGCGATTTTCTGATCGTCACGCAGCCAGCGAATCACTGCCTCGCCGGCATCGTAGCAATTTTTCTCGTTGGGCTTTCCCTCGCTCTTGCCGTAACCGGGATAGTCGAAGACCATGGCCGACATGCCGATGCGATCCCGCATTCTCAGAAGAGTCTGCCCTCGGCCACTCAAATTTGCACCGTTGCCGGAACAGAGAACGATGACTGGGTCATCCGGCTTTCGGGGTAAGTACCACGCATGTATTTTGGTGCCATTCGGCGAAGTGAGCGTGACATCCTGAATGGCCACGTCGGGGGCTTTCTCCCAGAATTGCTCCGCGGGAGTTGGAAAAAAAACGAGCCTGTTTTCGATTAGCCACATAAGGAGACACACAACCAGGTAGTAGACGACCAGGAATAGCGCCCAGCGGCGAAAAACTTGTTTCCACGAACGCCTGGGAGCATGACTCACGGATGTTTCTCAGGTTGTGGCCGTTTGCTTTCTTCGCACGAACCCACGCACGAACATGGCCAGGATCACAAACCACGCGGTCAGCGGCAGCCAGTCGCCTAGCCTTGCGTAGAGTGTGGTCCGCTTGTCGAGGGGAACCGAACCGCGAACGATGCCTTGTACCTTCTTCGACTTCGACCACGATTCGTCGGGCAACGCGATCACGCGACCTTCGGAATCGATGATGGCCGAGATGCCCATGTTCACGGCCCGCACCATACTTCGCCGAGTTTCGATACAGCGAAACCGTGCGATTGCCAAATGCTGCTCGTGCTCCGCAGTGCCGTCGAACCAGCCATCGTTCGAAATATTCACGAAGAAATCGATGTCTTCGGATCCCGGTCGGACGTAGTGCCTGGCCAGCGAAGCGTCCGAGTCTTCGTAGCAAATCAGGCACGCGAACAGGAACATCTTCTCTCCAACTGGAAGCGGGAATCGCGTCCATTTTTCGCCTGGCCGGCAACTGTAGCCATCCTGATGAGGCGTGAAGGATTTCAGAAACGGAAACGACTTCTCGAAGGGGACATATTCGCCGAGAGGGACGAGATGGATCTTGTCGTATCGCCCCTTTGGGACGCCATGTGAATCGACAAACAGAGCGGAGTTGTATCGCCAAATCCGCTGATCTTCTTCCCACTGCTGGGTGTTAAGCCCGTACAACATAGCCGTCGGCCAGTCGCGGGCCTGTTCGATCATGGCTCGTCGAGCAGCGTTGTAGTTTCTGGCAAAAATCGTTTCAACTTGCGCGATGGACTGCCCAGGGTATATCTCGATCCAGGGAAATGCGTAAGAGGTTTCCGGCCAAACTACCAGGTCGGGTCTTTTCCCGTGTTCATCGGTCTTCACCGCTTCATTCGCGAGAAACTTAAAGTGTTCGATCATCTCGTTGCCGTGCATGTTCTTCACGTCCTGCGGGAGATTACCCTGAATCAGGGCGACGGTTGGGCCCTGTTCAAATGGCTCATGATTCATTTGCAACAGACCGTAGCCAAGCGAGAGCAACAAGAGTACGATTGCGACGTTACCGCTGCGTCCCGGTTTTGTCTCCACGGTTGATCGAGAAGCCATGAACAGCCAACTTCGGACCTTGGGGATTCTCGAAACCACTTCCCAGACGGCCACGTTCACCAGGACGACAAGGAACGTCACACCGTAAGCGCCCGTCAAATCGGAAACCTGGATGATGCGAACAAAATCGTGCTGTGTGTGAGCGACCATGTACCAGCCGAAGCCGATCGGATGGAGAGCGTCGAATAACTCCATCCAGGCATAGCCAGTAGGGAAGTGCGAACGCATGTACTCGACAGCAATGAACGCGATTGGGGCCGATAGCCAGAGTGGCACGCCGGCCCGATCCAACTTGCGAATAAAAGCAATCGTGAGCACAAGGAATAAGGAGCAGACGACCGCGAGGAAAATCCACGCACCGTACATGGCCGGGTGAGCCACGCGGAGCCACTGGATGGCCGGCACGTAGCAGAACAAGCCGCCAACGAAGACTGCGCAGTAAATTCGCCGCGACCGGGCGTTGGCTCGCACAAGCGAGAGCAAAGGCACCAGAGCGATCCACGCAAGGAAGCCAAGATTCAACGGGAAGAACGCAGAATACAACAAAAGCCCGCTGAGAATAGCGGGCAGAAACATGCGGCTGCGCGGCTGGGCCGGATCGTACATGACGCAATCCTTGCGAGAAAATGTCACCATTTCAATGGCAGTGTCGAAACCAGCGTTCCGGCCGGTAAGAACAAATCCCCTGCCGGCACCCGTATTAGGGCATTCGTTGTCAGCATGGCTCGCAGGTCGGCCGAGCCAAACCATTTCCCAGGCCGTACCTGGTAGCCATTCGCGGCTACTTCTAGTCTGCCAGGCAAGAACGTCACGCGATTGTTGTCGGTTTTCAAATCCGTCGCTAGAGCAATCGTGACGAAGTTCGGCCCCGGTTCCGCATACCCTGCCATTTTGGAAACGGCCGGGCGAACGAACAACTCAAACCCGACGAACGAACTCACCGGATTGCCCGGAAGCCCAAAAACCAGCTTGCTGCCGAGTGTCCCAAACAACAACGGCTTGCCAGGCTTGAGATTGATTTTGTGAAAGTGCGTTTCAACACCCAATCCCTTGAGCACGCCGGGCACAAAGTCGAACGAGCCTGCGGAAACGCCACCCGAAATCACAACGATCTCGGCCGCATCGAAGGCATTGCGAAGGAGGTTCGCGAGGGGCCCCGGTTGATCGGGTGCAATGCCCATGTATCGAGTCGCCGCGCCAGTGCTCATGCCGAGAGCCTGCAACATCGGGCCGTTGCTGTTGCGAATCTGACTCGGTCCCGGTTGCCTGCCGGCTTCGACGATTTCATCGCCCGTAGAAACCACCGCAACGCGGGGGATCGGATACGCTTGAACCGATGTTCGGCCAACCGCCGCGAGCAAGCCGATCGCGGCCGGGTTGACTTGGGTGCCCTTGGGAAGAACGACTTCCCCCGTCCGCATCTCCTTCCCTCGCGGCAGGATAAAATTCCTGGCGGGGATAGTTCCGCGAAGACAAATCGAATCTTGATCGAGATCAACCAGTTCATGTGGAACGACTGCGTCGGCTCCGTCCGGGATGGGAGCTCCAGTCATTACTCGCGTCGTCTGACCGGGCCCAACAACCTTCGTTGGTGTCCGACCCGCGGGCACTTCCTCGATTAGGGTCAGCTTAACATCGATTCCAGAATCGGCCGAACGAAGGGCATAGCCATCCATGGTCGACTTGGCGAACGGAGGTGAGTCGAGATCGCTGGCGATATCCTCGGCGAGGACGCGACCGAGAAGCTGAAAGGTGCTTTCGGGAGCGAGCAAGCTTGCTCGGCTCAGGACGATCTCAAGTGCGGCGGAAATTTCGAGCATGGAACTGCTTGTAAGATAGGGAAAGCTAGTGGGCGGGCGACAGGCTTACCCACCCTACATTTGTTAAGCAATCGAAGCATGCCGCCAATCTACCTCGACTACAACGCGACCACGCCAATCGACCTCCAGGTCCGGGCCGCGATGTCGCCATATCTGGATGAGCATTTCGGCAATCCGTCCAGCACGCACGCCTACGGTAGGTTGACTCATGATGCCGTCGAGGTTGCTCGTTCACAAGTCGCCAGGCTGATTGGATCCGACAGCGACGAAATCGTCTTCACCAGCGGCGGCACGGAGGCGAGTAACCAGGCGATCAAAGGGACCATTCTTCGCAAAACCGCTGGCTGGTTTGGTCGCTGGGTGCGAGACGCTCACCTCATCATTAGCGCGATCGAGCATCCCGCGACGGTGATGCCCTGCGAGTTCCTCAAGAGGCTTGGCTGTCGCGTTACCGTGGTGCAGGTCGACCGCTTCGGCACTGTCGATCCAGACGATGTTCGTCGAACGATCACGCGACGGACAAAACTCGTCAGCATCATGCATTCGAACAACGAAGTGGGCACGTTGCAGCCAATCCGTGAGATCGCGAGGATTGCCCACGAGCACGGAATCATGATGCACACGGATGCCGCCCAATCGCTCGGCAAGGTCGAAGTGAATGTGCGCGACCTCGGTGTCGATCTCCTGAGCATTGCGGGGCACAAGGTATACGCTCCGAAAGGAGTCGGGGCCTTGTTCGTTCGACGTGGCGTGGCGTTAGAAAGCCTCATTCACGGCGCGGGTCACGAATCCGGCCGACGAGCCGGGACCGAGAACGTGCCCTACATTGTCGGCCTGGGCAAGGCGGCCGAGATTGCTGCGAAATCGCTGCCGGCTGCCACCACCAAATTGCAATCCTTACGGGATCGGCTGCACGACTGCTTGAAGAGGGCATTGGGCGAGAAAATTGTGCTGAACGGTCATCCCGAACAACGCTTGCCGAACACACTTAACGTCAATTTTGTCGGGCATGTCGGAGCCGAGTTGTTGCAAGGAATCGCCGGCATCGCGGCCTCCACGGGGTCGGCCTGTCACGAGGGGCAAGTCTCGCAATCGCCTGTCTTATGCGCGATGCGTGTCTCGCCTGAAATTGGTAAGGGGGCGGTACGGCTTTCTGTCGGCCGGTTCACGACCGAAGAGGAGGTCGATCGGGCGGCGGACGCGTTGATTCGCTTTTGTCGCGAAAATACCGACAATCTTGAGGAAAGCTCGACGAAGTAGGAAGTGTGAAACCCGGCGTGGGCCCGCCTTCCTGCGCTACTCACCGACGATTGAAATCGGCCTTTCGTTCCACGTGCAAAAAAGCGAACTCCCGAAGGCGGCCATCACGTTTTTTTCGGAAGCCAGCAAGCGGAGTCCGCTCTGGGATCGCGTGCCGGAAGATGCCCTCTTCGCGCCCGTGGGGCGAATTCATCTCGAATCATTCGATACTCTACTGAGCACGTTTTTGACGGATGATGATCGCCTCAAGGTGCTGACCGCCATCGGCGACGCGGCCCGGCCGTTTTTGGAATCGGACAATTTTGCACTGCTTGCACGTGGTCTCGGCGCGGATGTTGGTCTTTGGCTCTCTGCCCCAGCAGCGGCCTCCAAGACCTGGGTGCCCGATGCGATGCTTGCGCTCAAGGTCGCCAGCACGCCCGAGGGCAAGCAGGCCGAGGAAACAGCCCCCAAGGGGCTCGATTTCGCCGCAAGGTATCTGTGCTTGTCGCAGGAGGGAATGCGATTCCACACGGAGAACCAAGGCCCCGGTAGCGTGAAGTACCACGCATACGGAACTGTTCCCCTCAGGATTCAGGCCGGCATTCGCATCCAAGGGGAGCTATCTTCTCGTGGCCGGTTCGCCGCAAACGATTGCTCGATTTGAGGCACCGACTTCCGAGGCGACCGCGGCCGCATGAAGTTCCGTTGATCCGCGTGTCCGTGGCGGGATGGCGAAAGTATCTGAAGGAACATCGCACTGAGATCGGCAAGTTCCTGGCCTCGGCCAACACGCTCGAACCGGCCGCGTTCGACGCTCAACTCGACAAGCTCATGCCCGTTCTGGAAAGCGTGGAACGCGTGGAGTTGATTCAACGTTCAACGTCTAACACTACAGCGCAGCAATCGGCTCAGCTGACCTAACTATAATACCCTCCAGCCCTTGGGAGGGATTCCCCATGACGACCGAGCAGATCGAAGCCATCGGTCCTGAGTTTACCGGGTTTCTACGGCCTTTCGAGAATTATTTCGGCTCGCCTCACAACGTGAGGCACTTCCGCAACTACACTCGCGGTCTACTCACCGACCTCGATCGCAAGACCGCCGAGCCCATGGCGCTCTACGCCGGTGTGCCGCCCCGCTCGCTCCAGCAGTTTCTCAAAGCCTGTATCTGGGATCATGAGGGTCTCGCAGACGCCGTCCGACGGCGTCTGCTCATGGCCACCCATAGCATCGCGGCCGGGTCCATTGGCACCGTCGGCATCATCGACGAAACCAGCGGCCAGAAGAAAGGAATCAAGACCCCCGGCGTCCAGCGGCAGTATCTCGGCTGCGTCGGCAAAGTCGATAACGGCATCGTTACCGTTCATCTCACGATCGCTCGCGGCACGTTCAAGGCCATGCTCGATGGCGAATTGTTTCTACCCAAATCGTGGGACGAAGATCGCGAACGTTGCCGCGAGGCCGACATTCCCGACGACGTCCGCTATCGCTCGAAATGGTGGATCGCTTTGGAACTCATCGGCCGCGCCGAAAGTAACGGTTGGTCGTTCGACTGGCTGACCTTCGACGAGTGGTACGGCGGCAAACCGGGCTTCCTGTCGATGCTCGACCTCGCCGACGCCCAATACGTCGGCGAGGTGCCCAAGAATTTCTCCTGCCGGCCAAGACGATGTTTGACGAAGATGAGCGCCGAGGCCGTGTTTTCTCGGCCCAACGAACGAATTCGACGGGCACGGAGTTTTCGGATCGAGCAACAAACCGGCCCGGCCACGGTGTGGCAAGCCAAGTCCGTGCCGGTGTGTTTGGGCGAAGCGAGGCGACCGCGACACCTGCTGATCTGTGCTCGGAATCGAGAAACCGGCGAGATCAAATACTTCATCGCTCGAATGCGACGACGAACGAGCCTCCGGCGGTTGCTGCAAGTGGCGTTTACAAGATGGAACGTCGAACATGTGTTCCGGGTCGCGAAGAGCGAAGTAGGCCTGATGCACTTCGAGGGACGAAGCTACGTGTCGCTGAAAAGACATCTGGCGTTGTGCTTGGTGGCCCTGGCCTTTGTGGCGCTGCACACGATGCGGCTTCGGGGGGAAAAATCCGGAGGTCACATTGGAGCAAGTGTGTCGGGCGCTGAAGAGAGTCTGCCGGAGATACCTCGACGGGCGACGGCGAACGGATGAGACCGATTGCCTATCCGATCTCCTGTGCTACCATCAACATCGCAACGCCGCCGCAAGACGATCCCGGCTCCGACGACCCAGACGCTTACGACGGTTCACTGCGCTGTAGTGCTAA
>SIAJ01000076.1 GCA_009691845.1 Gemmataceae bacterium | reverse complement strand
GCGTCCGGAACTTCGAGGTCCATCAGATAGCGAATGGCGACGCTCGGAATCTCGGCCGACATGACGGCCGTAAGGTGATCCCAATACCACGCCACGGGAACATCCGCTTCCAGGTGGACATGCCGCGGGTGAAGTGTGGACATCACCACGATCGGCTTGCGCTCTGGCTGAGTCTCGGGATACGGCTTCTCCATGGCCCGATATCGTTGAATCCGGTGCCGGATGAACTGACGAAGATAGCTCACCGATTCTGTGAACCAACGCTGGATTTCGACCATCGGCAACGGTGCCGGCAGCGCGGAGTCCGGCGAGAAATGGACGTTGGGAACAGGCTTGGAGGCCGAGAAGAGAATCGCCGCGTCTCGAGGATTCGCGGTGTGGATCACCACATCGCCTGGCCCCGTCTTGGCGATTGCACGTGTCACCATCCAGACGGCTTTGATCTTCAGGAACATCCCCTGCGTGGGTGATCGACGCACGCCCACGTCCGTCCACCAAAGGGAGTATCCGTCGCGCCGGCGAAACAAGCGGTTGAGCGTATCGCTCTTTCGGATCGGTTTCTCCGGGATGGCTTCGAGGTATTGCAGGTAGTCGCGACGCAACTCACCCTGGGAACCCAGGTCGGAGAGAGTCAGGTAGTTCCAGTCGGTGGGCAGTGCGTGACGATCTTGCTTGGAGTCGAGGGCCAGAAAGGTGACAGACCGGCCCGCGAACTTCTCCAGAGTCCACCGAACGACCGAGGGCGGAATCGAACCGGCCGCGACGAAGAGGACGGAGGGATTGCCCGGCATCCGAGTCGATTCGGGATTCATGGGCTCATTCCACCGCGGGAGCGATTCAGGCTGCCTGGCACTTATCTGGAGCGGAGAGCTTACACGCCGGGCGATACTCGGCGTGATAGAACTCCTCGATTTCGTTGGCGATCCGCTCCGCGCCCCGGCCGTCGATCAGCCCGTTGGCGGAGCGGTGCATTTGCAAGAGTTCCGGGCGTGACTGTTCCAGTCGGACCAGTTCCGCGTTGACTTGCGGCAGGGCTGCGAGAAACGGCGGTCCTGCCGGAATTCCGACGCCCCGCTCCACCAGCTCTTTCAACAGCGGTGGGCCGAGATCGTTTCGCAGAAGATTGATGGAAGGCAGGCCGGCAAACGCGGCCTCGTAGGTCGTGATGCCACCGGCCAGGATCGCCAGCGAACACGTTTCCATCACTCGCCAGAGAGAATCAGTCGTCTTGGCGAGAATGATCTCGTGACGGGTGTCCGCACTCACGCAATCCACCAGAGCCTGGTAGGAATGGGCGTACCCTTCTCCCAAGAGAACCCACAGCAGGAGCGGAGTCGAGAGCTGGCTGATCGAGGTCAAGAGTTGCAGGGTGTGATTCGTCGCATCAACGCCACCCATCGAGATCGCCACAGCTAGCGGGCCGCGATTGAGGTTGCGGATGTAGGTGTCTTCAGGGATCTTGTGACAAGTTTCCCGCAAGACGACGTAGTCGAGCCCGCGTCGAATCGTCACGCTGGAACCGAGGCCGATCAAGTCCTGGGTGAGGTATTGCGTGCGATGAAACACGAGGTGCACGTGGGGCTGGCAGTTGAATGCCGGCGACAGGCTCACGGTCATCGTGTCCCGCTTGATGGCTAGGAAATCATCGACCGGAAACTCCATCGTGTCGAACACCACCACCTGGGGGTTGAGGCGCCGATAGAGTGGCAAAGCCCCGGCGAGGTTTGCCTCCACCCAAAATGTCAGCCCTCGTCCGCGAAGGAGCGGTTCGATCACCTCCAGGTCGCCGATCGCCAGGACATCGACCGGCAACCGCTTCGATAGCCACGATGCCACCGTGCGCGCACGCATGACATGCCCGAGGCCATGCTCGCTGCTGCCCCGGCACACGACCAGTATTCGAGGGGTCGCACTCTTGTCCATGGGCTTCACCCTACCATGTCCAGGGAAATCGGCTCGAAGGCCTGAATGGTTCGCCGTGCGGGTTTGCCGATGACCAGGTGAATCTCGTTCGGGCTTAACGGACCTTCCGGGCGAACGACCAGCAGATCGCTTTCTTGAATCTGTTCCGTGGCTTGAATGACGCGGGCGGCATAGATCGATCGCCGGGCGCGTTTCTTGACGTTACTCTCGTCAACCTGCAACTTGGCTGCGGGCCGTTCGCACGCGCTCGTGGCGGCCCGAACATCGCGAATGTACTGTGTCAGGCCGGCGGGTTCCATCGCGTAGGCGTGATCGAAGCCCTTGGCCGTGCGATCGTAGGTGAAGTGCTTCTCGATCCAGTCGACGCCCATGCTGACGGCGATGGAGGCCGCGAGACTGCTTTCCGTGTGGTCCGAAAACCCGATTGGCAGGCCAAACGCCGTCCGCAAGGTCTCCAGGAACCCGAGGTTCATTTTCTCGAGCGGGCACGGATAGATCGAAACGCAGTGCATGAGCACGAGATCGGAGTTGCCCGTGCCCAGGACGATCTTCACCGCCTGTTCGACCTCGCCCAGCGAGGCCATACCGGTGGACACGATGACTTTCTTACCTCGCTCGGCAGCCTGACGTAGCAGACGACCGTTGTTGAGGTCACACGATGCGATCTTGAGGTAAGGGGGATCGAGTGACGCCAACAGGTCGAGGCCGCGTGGGTCGAACACCGAAGCGCTCATGGGGATGCCGGCCTGCTTCGCTTTGCCGCCAAGAGCGCGATAGTCGTCATCACTCAGCATGGCCGCGGCACGCAATTTGTAAACCTCGTTCTCCTCGTACGTCCCGTCCTTGAAGAACCGTGGCAGATACAGGCCTTCGGGGTAGATAATTTGAAACTTCACTGAATCGGCCCCAGCCTCTTTCGCGATGCCGATCAATTTTTCCGCGGTCTGGCGGTTGCCGCCGTGATTAGTCCCGGCCTCGGCGATCACGTGAACGTGCCTGCTCATCATGGTCCTTTCTAAAACGGTCGAACAATGTGACAGTAGCCACGAGAGACCGATCGAGCTTTTATATTGAGCATCACGGCTCCCATTCCCGGCTTGGAGAGGAGTCTGCCCGCGAGGTGGCCCCTTCGGGAGACCTGGTCAGCGGCCAGACACGTTACCTCCAGACTGCCGCCATGGGCCAGAGGTTGGTGGCCCATAGAACAGTGGGCCGGCGAAGGCTGCGGACGGACCGACGGTCGGGTCGTGGATTACAAACCTGGTGAAGTAGTGGCCCGGTTCAGGCGGCCAGAAGTAGAAACGGTCCCCAACCCACTCACCGGGCATTTGAAGCACTTGCGCGGAGAGCCCGCGGGTGAACTCCACTTCGACTCTGGGCTGCCGAAACCCGACTGGCTGCGCGCGGACCCAGAATGGGAATCGGGCAGTTGGATCAACCCCCCAGTCGTGCTCGATGTACCGGGTCTGAGTCCCCTCCATGATAACCCAAATCGTGGACGACACCTCTCGAACAGAACTATCCGGGTAGGGAGCGATTTCGAAGACGACCCGCCGGGCTGTCAGCCTCCGAACTTTCACATCGCCGGCTGAGCGTTCAAACTCGCGGGCAACTGCCGCCCCCCGCACGGCGGGCAGGGATCCGTCCCAGGCAGCCTGGTAATGATTCCTCCACATCCGCCGCCGCTCCTTCTCTGTCATCTCCCGGTCCGCTTCCACCTCCCACTCCGTCCCATACAACGGGTACGGCAAATGCTCGGTAAAAGGTTTGGTAGCCATCACGGAGCTGTACATGGGGATAGAGGTGAAAGGAAACGTGTACCGTCGATGCGTTTGATGCACCAGTGATACCCAAAGGAAAACGACACAGAAGACCAAGAGCCAGAGATCACCGGCCCGTAGACGAGGTGCCCGGGACTGCACCCCGCCGGCCTCCGCTGAGGGATGAACGGAGACGGACGAAGGCCCTCGTCGTCCGATCAGGCGTGCCAATCGATCCCAGTCAATAAAGAACGCCACCAACGGGCACCACGCCCAGTTGGGAAGCCCCATGACGACGTACAGCCCTACGATCTCGAAAATAATGAGTACACCACAAGCAGCTCGCAAGATCGGACGGTGCGAGCAGAAAATGGCGACCAACGGGCCGGCTTGGCACAACATGCTAAGAACAGCCGCCCCCTTATAGGCCCACGGCCGGTCAACCAGAAACTGCACCATGGGCGGGAGCGGCTCGGCCAGTACCCAATGCTGCAGAATGAGTATGTTCCTCAGGTTGTCGGAATAGCACCAAGCCAGTGGCTCTCCATTTCCGAGAAACAATTTGTACAGGGCCGCATTGGCAAACACCCAGGCGACCGTGAATTGTCCGAGAAGAACGCCGCTACTCACCGATCGCTCGGCGGCCAGAGGCGGCCGGCCGCGAACTCGACGGATCAGATCGTCCAGTGTGAATGTGTGCGGGGGGCCGATCGCCAAGGCCAGGGCAACTAGCAACTGAGGAACCTGCCCGTGCGACCAAGCGACATCAAAAGAGAACCGAAGACTTGTAAGGCAGGCGAAGGACCAGAATGCCGTTAGTAAGCTTAGCCGCGTGAACAGCCCGAGTGCCGCTGTCACTAAGGCGACTTGCATCGCCACCCAACAGGCATCGAAGTACGCCGCTGCCGGAGGACTCGGGCCGAATAAACAGAGCACGCCGACCGGTTGATACTGGTCGGCCACCCGGCCGGCCAGCCAGCCGCCATAGCCCCCGCTCGTGAACTTGGGCACGCTGAGAGCCAGCGACAGAACACAGGCGAGTCGACACGCAAAGTAGCTGACCTCGAACCCCGGGCGGTGCCAATACCGGGCCCACCGGCCTGTGACCGCCCGAAACATCTGCATGATCGGCTCCCTGCTCCTCGCCCTAGCGCTGCACGGAAATTTTGCTCCCGAGCCCGTTCCGCACTCAAGCCGATTTTCGGAGTGGTGCCGGCGCTTCCTCGCCGTTGCTCGTGCGGGCGCACTCGTTCACCGCGACAGCGAAATCGCGGAACGCGCCGCTCATCGTTGCGTACAACTCGTCCCAGCGCGGCTTCGCCCGCTCGCGGATCTTTTCAATCTCATTGAGCCGCCGGTGGCGGTCCATCACCTCCGCGAGCAGGTCGGGAGACTCCACGAGTTTGATGTTCCAGTCGTCGAAGCCGATGGTCTTGATCAGGCTGGTCGCGCGCTCGTCGTAGCTGATGGCGATCGCCGGCGTCCCGAACGATAAACACGGCAGCACCGCGTGAAGACGGTAGGTCACCACCAGCGATGCGGCCTTGAGCAGGGCAAGGAACACGCCGCAGTCGTCCGTGTATACGTAGTCGATCCCCTGGAACGACGCGGCAAAAGGGATGTCGCGGTGGTCGTGGCACAGCAGCCGGACCTTCTGGTGTCCCTGCCCGCGCAGGAAGCCGATGATCTCTTCCACTTGCCGGTAGACCTTCACCTTGTCGGAGAGAGGAATGTTCATCAGGTCCGGTGTGCGGATCGAGATGAAGACCCCCTCCTGGTCCGTCGAGGACAGAGTGGGGAGTGTCGAAACCATCCGGTCGAGGAAGATCGTCGGGCAGCCGCCGACGACGAGACGCTCCTTCTCCACTCCCATTTGGATCAACTGGCTGTGAGTGGCCTCGTCGCGGGCCAGGGAGACGAGGGCCTTGCGATTCAGTCCCAGGATATTGCGGGCCGGCATCGAGTCAGTCCGTGGGACCAGCTTCCGGTTGCGGGAGTAGACCCGGCCCTTGGACAGGCTAAACAGCATCATCGGAACTTGCAGTTGTTCCAGCGCGTCGAGGTTGACCTCGAGTTCGCCGTTCTCGTACAGGTTGCCGCCGCCGACGATGACGCCGTGGCCGTACTGGTTGATCTCGTGAATCGTGCGTGGCGTCAGACCGGCTTTGGCCACACTCTCATAGCGCGATGTGGCCGGCAGCGTGACCAGATTGACCACGCACTGAAAGGCTTCTTGCACGAAGTGCCGCAGGCCGGCAAAGATCACGTCGTTGCCGACGTTGAATGCCTTGGGCCTCAAGCAATACAAGGTGATCATGGCTTTCCACCTCCCTGGTTCAGATAACGCAACGCGTCGACGTACGAAAGACGATCCATTCCCTGTCCGAATCGTTCCACTATTCGGCCAAACCAAACCAAGTCGTCAGGCGTGTCCACCGTCATTCGCACCTGGCTATGGTTCCCGAGTGGGCAAGCGATGTTGGCGTAACGGAACTCGTGGATATGCTCGTACAGGTACTTCGTTATGAATTCCCCGGGGCAGATCATTCGCTTGTAGGCGTCCGCGTAGATTGCCGAACGGATGACCTCGACGCTCACCCCATACGGGAACGAACGCGGTAGGAGGTTCGTGACGAAGTCCAGTGACTCGCTTTCGATTCGTTGGATCGCCTCGTCGATCAGGGTCGCCTCTAGAAAGGGGCTATCGGCATTGACGCGAACGAAGTAGTGAAAGCCAAACTGCTCAAGACACCCCACGACCCGATTTGCGACATCGTCGGTCGAGCCGCGAAAGAACGAGATCCCATTCTCCCGGGCGAAGTCCACCAGCGGATCGTCCACGCTACGCTCGCTGGTCGCCAGGACGATATTGCCAGCCACCGCAGAGATTTGGCGGCAACGCGCGAGAACGAAGTCCACCAGCGGCCGTCCGCCCACCTTGAGGAGGGCTTTGCCGGGCAGGCGTTGCGAATCCAATCGACAGAGAATAATCGCTCCGAAGGAACTCATGCGATCTCAATTTCGAACAAAGAGACGCGCCACGTAACCGCCTCCCAAACCAATCGTTTCCTCACCGACATCCTTGTGGACTTGCTTCCAGCCAAGTCGCTCGAACACCTTCTGATAGTTACGCGGGAAGTTTCGCCAGGAGAGGGTTTCTTCATCCTCAAAGGCAAACAAATAGCGGTTGGCAACACGCGCAATTTCCAGGAACGCACCTTCACTTTCGCGATGGAGGTGTGCCAGTGCTTCCATGGTAAAGACAAAGTCGTAGCGGCGATCCGGCAAAGTCCGGACGACTTTCTCGACCGGTCCGTTGTAAAGCGTCGTCGTTGCCGCGAGATCGGGGGAACACGCCCGTAGTAGCCGGACCGCGTTCTCGCTGATGTCGATGCCCGATAGATTCATGTACCCTTTGGAATGCAGCGCCTTCAAGTTGCGGCCGATGCCACAGCCGACTTCCAGGATCGAGGCATCCGCCGCAACTTTCTCCTGAACGATCTTGATCAAGTATTCGGTTCGCCGCGTGTAGAACGGATCGAGAAAGCCCTCCGGCGAGTTCTCGCCGTCGAACGGTTCCTTCCAGTAGCCGTACAACTCCGCCCGGCAGCCCTGAGGTGGAAGTACATACGATCGCATGAAGTTCCGGACCGCGCGGTAACGTCGCTTCGCCGAGCGGGGAACGTACTTGCGAAGGTTCATGCGATGTCTCAGTTCCCGGATGCTCAAGTATCGGCCTGACCGGTGGTGAAACTCTTTGAGCGACTGCTTTTTTTTTGTGTAATCCGCTAAGGTCAATTGTGACGATAGTTTACGATGGACTACTTCTTTTGCCCATATTACCCTCCAGTGTGACCTTTGAAACCGGTAGTTACGGTTCGCCGTACATGACGCTCGACGTACAATTGGAGTTGCGACGTTCGAAACGGAGATGACCCCTCGTCCATGAGTAATGCCGAACCACGTTGGGACCGCCCCATCCTTCTCGGCGGCGCACCACGCTCCGGACTGACGCCCCTGGGCGCGATCCTCGGCTCGCACCCGAATGCGATGTGCGGGCCAGCCATCTCACTCTTTTCGCATCCTTATTTCTGGGCCGGTGAGGGCGTCGAGTGGGCGACTCGATTGCATCACCTCTTGAATCCGAATATCGACGAACACAACGAGGCTGTCTTTGACTGGGATGGCGGCCGAGGATTTGTGCCGTATCTCCCTGCTGTCGACGAACTCGCTTTGGAATGGTATCAGGTGGACGTTCACCAGATTCGTGGGAGTCTCATGGCGGGCTTGCACCCCCAGGAAGCGGTTCGGACCATCATGTCCCCTCGGCTTCGCGTATCAAGGAAGTCCGTCTGGTCGGAGCGGAGCCCGGGAAATGTTTACGGGATGAAGTCGTTTCTGAAGCGGTACCCGGAAGGTCGAGGCATCGTGGTCGTTCGCGATGGTCGGGACGTCGTCTCCTCGCTTGTTCAGCAGGGTTGGAATTTCTGGCGTGCGGCGGCAACCTGGCTGGTCGAAGCGGCGATCGGCATGTCGCTTTCCCGAGATCGCCGGATTCACGTGCTCAAATACGAAGAGATAGTCGCTGACGCTTCTGCGGTCTCCAAGAAGATGGGTGAGTTCCTGGAACTGCCCGATGCGATTGGAAGGCAGGTCCCCCCCGGCGATGCACACACGAGTTCCGTGGCGCGCTGGAAACGAGAGTTGAGTCCACTTCAGCTCGGCATGTTGGCGACGGGGACGGTGATCCGCAACGTACCCGGATTGGAAGAGATCGGCGGCGTTTCCTTTCCCGAAGCGTTACGGTTCTTTGGGTACGACGACCTCACTTCTCCGAACCTTCCCCTATCCGAAGGGGAATTGCTGAGTTATGCACATACACTCGCTGCGCCGGGATTCCCTGTTCCATTCCCCATGACCCACGTGGACTTCCCTTCCATGAGTGGCGGTCGACAACTCGTGGGCGGGATGCTCTACTGGATCTGGGGCCAAATCCAGGTCCTCAGCCTGAAGAACAAAGAGTTGGAGGCCCAACTGGAGGGTCTGCGTACGGACAAGTCCAAACTCGAATTCAAGCTGCAACGAAAGTCCGGACGGGTGGGCGCGCTACGAGAGCTATCCGGAAAAAACAAGGAACTGGACGCATCATAAGGCGAACGGCCATTGATAGTAGCCCGTACCTCGGTGTGCGGAAAGGTCGGCACACGCAGCGTGCCGGCATCGTTCTGGATACGCGACTTTCTGCCGTTCGCTTCAGGGTTTAGTGCGATTGATGGAATGGAGACCTTTCATGTGCGGAATTGCCGGGTTCGTCTACTCGGATCGGACCCGGCCAGCTAGCCGGGAACTCGTGAAGCGCATGACCGACGTGATCGCTTATCGTGGGCCGGACGACGAAGGCCATGCCATCCACGGCAACGTTGCTCTGGGTCATCGTCGGCTTTCAATTCTCGATCTCTCTCCTCTCGGCCACCAGCCGATGTACTCCAGCGACGGTCGTTTCGCGATCGTTTATAACGGCGAGATCTACAACTTCATCGAACTGAAGGCGGAACTCGAGTCGCTCGGGGCTTCCTTTCGGTCCACGTCCGACACCGAAGTGATTCTCGAAGCGTATCGGCATTGGGGGCCGAACTGCGTCGAGCGGTTTAACGGCATGTGGGCCTTTGCCTTGCTCGACGTGAAAGAACACAAGCTGTTCTTCAGTCGCGATCGCTTTGGCATCAAGCCGCTGTACCTGCTTGAGACCCCCGAGGGGCTCTTCTTCGCATCCGAGATCAAGGCCATCCTCACGGCCCGTCCATCGGCGCGGAAAGCCAATCGTCGCGCGATCTTTCATTTCCTCCCTGGGGGCATGCTCGACGATGGGCCAGAGACTTTCTTCCCAGACGTCTTTCAACTGCCGCAGGCTCACAACGCGATCTACGATACTGCGACCGGCCGCATGGAACGGACCTGGGCCTATTGGCAACTCGACGCGGAAGCCTTCGCCGAAAAGTGGGTCGGCAAAGAGCCGGTCGAATCCTTGTGGGAGTTGCTGCAATCTTCCATCCAGTTGCACATGCGCTCGGATGTGCCTGTCGGAACCTGTCTGTCGGGCGGAGTCGATTCCAGCACGATCGTCGCCCTGATGTGTAAATTCCGCTCGGCCCCCGTGCATACGTTTTCCGGCCTCTATCCGGATCGCGATTGCGACGAGGGCAAGTACGTCGATCTGGTGAATCGGCATACGAACTCGATCCCTTGTCCGGTTTATCCGGAGCCGAATGGCGACCTGGTCGATGACATTCAACGGATCACCTGGCACCAGGACATCCCGACCGCAGGGCCGGGACTCTACACCCAGTGGCACGTGATGAAGCGAGCCCGCCAGAACGTGAAGGTAATCCTCGATGGCCAGGGAGGGGACGAGCTGTTAGCGGGTTACGTCCCGTACTTCCGCCATCGGCTGCACGACTTGCTCGACACCGGCGGCTTCTCGGGTCGACTCGCCGCGATTCGGCTTTCCTTACAGATCGCACGTCATTGGGGCACGAAGTGGGTCGCGCGAGACGTGGCCAGCCGTTTCCTGGGCGGAGGCAAAGTCGGCGGGCTCGCCTCGCGGAAAGCCCTGGGACTTTGGCGGCGAATGAAAGGGCCCGCGGCAGCGGCACCACCCGAAACTCCGTTCTTCCATCCTTCTCTCGCGGCGGAATGTGGCGATGTCGGCTTCCAGCGCAATCGACCTCAGCGAATGAAGACCCGGCTCGACAACCAACTCTACTGGGACCTTGCCGAGTGTTCGATCCCTGCGCTGTTGCACTACGAGGATCGCAATTCGATGGCGCACTCCATCGAGGCTCGCGTGCCGCTGCTCGACTATCGCGTGGTGGAATACTCGCTCGGCCTGCCGGCCAGCTACAAAATTCGCGGATCCTGGACGAAATGGGCCCTGCGCGAGTGTGCCTCCCGCGTCTTGCCGCCAGAGGTTGCCTGGCGGCGCAGCAAGATGGGCTACCCAACGCCATTTGCGCGATGGTTGCGGCAGGAGCCGGATCGCTCGCGGATCGAGGAGATTATTTTCTCACGTGAATTCCGTCAGCGCGAACTTGTCCCCGAGGAATCGGTTCGGGGATTCTGGAAGCAGCATCAAGACGGTGCGGACCGAAGCTGGCTGATCTATCGCTACCTCACGCTGGAACTGTGGCACCGAAACTTTATCGATGCCGCCCCGGCACCATCGCAATCGTTCGCCACATGATTGCAGGACGCACCGTCACGCCCGAATTGTGCGGACTTCGCAAAGGTACGTATGGCCCCGAAAAAGATCGCGATGTTCAACCTCTCCGCCACGCGGCGCGATCCACGCGTGCGGCGGATTGCATCAGCTCTGGCGGGGCAAGGCTTCGAGGTTCGCGTCTTCGAACTCAATCCTGGCTTCGAGCCCTATTTGGAGCGGATGGAGAAATTTACGGTCATCCGACCGCCCGCTCCGGGAACCACTCTTCGCCAAGACATGCTGGCGATACCCAGGGCCTGCCCCGAGGCCGGTGAAATCCTCGATTCGCTCGATCACGACGTGATCCATCATCGCGCCAGTCGACTGCGCTTGACCTTCGCCCGCGGCCGTCGGGCCATTCGCCGACGTTGGCGCCGATTGCGAGGCATTCCAATCGATGCCTTTGATGAACTTCGTGGTGGCGACTCGATGCTAGAACTCCGTCACCTTCGCTTGATGATGCTAAACAACTTTGCACTCAGCCGAGCCGCCATTGCCTTCGAGCCAGATTACATCCATTGCAACGACCTCGACACGCTCTTGGCCGGCTTCATGGTGAAAAAGGCCCGGCAGATCCCGATGATTTACGACGCACACGAAATCTACGCCGAGCAGTTCCCTGCTGACCAACGCAGTGAACGTTGGCACTCGTTCTATTCGGGCCTGGAGCGAACACTGATCGCCCACACGAATGCCCGCTTGACCGTTTGCGATGCAATTGGCGATTACTTCCAGGAACAGTATGGTTGTGGCCCGGTCTTCACCGTTCGCAATATGCCCTCCGTTCGGTTTCTCCCGCCGCGAACGATCCTGGATCGGACGAGCGAAGCACCGAAGTTTCTCTATCACGGGCTGTTCTTCGCGTACCGGGGGCTCGAGGAACTGATCGATTCCGCAGCCCATCTGACTGGTGGCCACATTTACCTTCGCGGCCTGGGCTACCACGAACAAGCATTGAAGCAACGTGTCATCGAAAAAGGCTTGCAGGACAAAGTCACCTTCCTGCCGGCCGTTGCCGTCGATGACCTCGTGGGCAGGGCAACTGAGTTCGATGTCGGACTCAATCCTTTTGTCGCCGCCTGCAAGAACACCGAGGTGTGCCTGCCGAACAAGTTCTTCGAGTACACGATGGCAGGGCTAGCTTCGGCATGCACGAACCTCGTCGAACTCCGTTCGCATGTTCGCCGCTACGACCTGGGCGTGTTGTTCGAGCCGGGAAGTGCCGAATCGATGGCACACGGATTGAACGAACTCACGAGCGATCCAGCACGATTGCAGCAGTTCCGCCAGAACGCCTACTGGTCGGCGTATCGCGAGTTGAATTGGGAAACCGAGAGGCTGAAAGTCGCCGAGGTGTACAAATCCGTTTGATCGGATGTCACAACTCACATCTCCTCGATGCCATATAGCCCTCTCGCTCCGCGAGAGGGCTACATTTTGGGCCAACAATCCCTTCCACCATCACAATCGGCACATTCTCTACTCGCACTACCTGAGGTAGGACCGTGCACAAGCTGGGGGGAACCGCGACGACGGGGTGGACTGGGCATCATCCGTAGGCCAGTAGCACGCCGATGAATTCGACGCAGTAGATCGTCCTGTTGCGTTAGGACAGCGCGCGGGACACTCATGGAACATCTGCGCGACGGGCGGACTGAGGTATGACACTTCAGGCCCGATCGCGATGAAGATCAGGCCGGCATGGTGCCGGCTGAGGAGGCAACATCATGAAGATTCGCGTTCCTGCGCCATTGGCGCTGGCGGTACTGGCGTTGTTTGGCGCTGCCAATTCCCACGCGGGTCTGGGCGGGGCCACCGGCTCCTCCAGTACATGCAACACTGTGGGTGACGCCCAGGTCAATGTTTCCGCTTGCGAATCTCAGGTCAAAGCCAACTACAAGGTCGTTTACGACTCCGTGACCGAGAAACGCTTCAAGGTTTGCTACGAGACCGTGAAGGAAGTCGTTTTCAAGCCGGTCACGAAGACCTGCTATCGCGATGAGGTCAAGACCTGTTACCGGCAAGTCCGCGAAACGCAGTATCAGACGATTCAGCAAACGGTTTGCCGGCCCGTCGTGCAAACGGTCATGAAGGCCGTTTGCTACACCACTTGCAAGCCAGTGCGAGAAACGCACATGGAGAAGCGGTACGAGACCGTGTGCAGGCCGGTCGAAGAAATCTGCTACCGCGATTGTGCCTACACGGTGTGTCGGCAGGTTCAAGAAACCTGCTTCAAGGAATGCACCTACACGGTGTGCCGGCCGGTGTGCGAGGTCCACAGCAAGACCGAGCATTACCAGGTGTGCAAGACCGTCTGTGAAACCCATTATCGGGAGCAGTGCGAAGTCGTGTGTCGGCCAGTGTGTGAAACACACTTCCGCACCGAATGTCGAACAAGCTGCAAGCCGGTTTGCGAAACCGTGATGCGGATTCAATGCCGGACGGCGTATAAGGACTGCACATCGACGGTCTATCAGACGAAGATCCAAAACGTCTGCGAACCGATCTGCACGATGAAGACGGTCACACGAAGAATTCCCGAAACCCGTTGCGAAACTTACACGATCCCCGGTTCGTTGAAGCTCGTCTGTGTGCCGCAATATAAGACCGCCTTCGATCCTTGCACCTGCCAGATGGTCCAGAAGCAGTGCGGCACGAAGCTGTGCCTGCTACGTGGCTGCCCGGAAACGCGGACGCGACAAGTCTGCACGCACCGCACGGTGTGCGAACAAGTTCCTTGCACCACGTATCGTCAGCGACAGATTTGCACGAAAGTGCCTGTGACCGTTTGCAACAAGGTCCCGTACACCGTGACGGAACGGGTCCCGATGCAAGTGACCAAGATGGTCAAGGAGACGCACACGGTGCAAGTGCCGTACACCACGACCCGCATGGTCAAAGACATCGTCAAGAAGCAAGTTCCTTACACGGTGAAGCGAGTCGTGAAGGGCAGCTACTGCGATGGCAAGAATTGTGGCGGTGCCCAACCCGGCCCGAATGGCATCGTCAGTGGCTGTGCTCATGCGAGGTCCTTGAAGGGAGCCGACACGGATGCCCCAGGCCGCGTGTTCGTCGAGGGAGGCGTCTGTTTGCGAACCACGCAGCACCAAACCATCAAGATGGTGCGTGAAACCCACGTGAAGAAGATGCCCTACACGGTAACACGCAATGTGCTCGAGACGGTTTGCCAGCGAGTGCCCTACAAGGTCACCAAAATGGTCTCGACCGTCGTCGAGAAGATGGTTCCCGTGACGACGTGCAAGTTGGTTCATGAGACTCACATCAAGCAGGTGCCCACGAAGGTCTGCACGACGGTGCAAGAAGTAGTTTGCAAGCAGGTCCCGATTTGCGTGACCAAATCGGTCCCCTACACGGTGACCATGAAAGTCCCGTTCACCGTAACGGAATGCGTCCAGACGACGGAGTGCCGTCGAGTGCCGGTCGTCAAGGAGTACGAGGTGCAGGTCAAGAAGCCGCGCGTGGTTTGCACCGAAGAGTGCGCCAAGCCTGGCCTTCTGGACAAGTTGTTCTTGAAGCTGAAAGCTGGCCACAAGTAAAGGCGAAACGGTCGATGGAGCGAGCCGCTCATTCGATGGAATGAATGGCTCGCTCCATTTTTTTACGGTGAGAATACCCGTCATTTTTTGAACGCCCGTCCACACGCCAACGTGTTCATTATTTTTACACAAGAATCTATGCATCAAGCAGTTATGTCGATTTCTGAATTCGTGCCCTGGCGCTCTTGACACGTATCAGTGATTGACAATATGATGTCCCCGGATCGAACAAATCCGAGAACTCTTGGCCCTGAACCTTCTTCCTGATGGTGGGGTCTTTCGCCTGACTTTTCTCAGTCAGCGATTCACACTGGCCGGCGTATGCCACCCCTCCCGGCCAGGCCGATTGCCTTCCGTCCAATGCCGTGCGTTGGCCGTGGTTATTGATGTTTTGACGGTTTCTCAACGTCCCTGGAGTAGGGTCATGGCTCTCGCACCCTGTTTGAACGAGTTACGGGACGCCTGGTTTCCTCACACGACCGATGCCGGCCTCGATCGGCTCATTGAACTGCTTCAATCCGGCAGTCCGCTCCTCATTCACGGGGCGTTCACGCGTGCCTTACCGATGGGCTGTCTGGCCACGCATATTGCCTGGCACCACCCGATGACTTCCGATCTCTCAATCGATGCCGGGATCGCCTGGCTCAGCAAGGTTGCACGCCTGAATCCAGCCACCTCTCACGTTGTTAAGGCCTGGGATTGTGGTGGCCACTACGATTGGGAACTGCGCTCGGCCCTCCTGATGGCCTGCAAGGAAGAGCGGGAGGATCGCATAGCGGTGCCGCCACAGGTTGTACCGGCGACCGAATATTCTAATGATTTATTGTTTGTATGATAATTGTATCGATAGTCGGAAGATGGGCGTTCCTGGCTCTTGCCAGCTGGACCTGAATCACCCGTGTTTCGCTGGAAACGTTTTGTTGCCCCTTCGCTAGAACTCGATTTTCCTTTTTCTCAAGCACCTATTCTGCTCTCTTCGAAATTGCCGAGATCGGAACGCCCCGATCGTGAGCCACGACGCCTATCGCTACACGATCAAGCACATCCCATGCTTCTGGAACTCGATCATCAAGCCGAGCAGGGAAATCAAGATTGGCTTCAACACCAAGCTCGATCCAGGGGGTCAGCTTGAACCTTCGGACCGTTACGCCGAATGGCAATCCAGTGTGAGCGTGCAGAATTAGAGAGCGGAGACGCGCTGGCGCTCTCTTCGTTGGGGGCAGCTTTCAGCTCAGTTGTTTTCGCCGCGACCGCACTGGATTTTCGACTCGTTGAGCAGCGATATAGATGCGGGCACACGCTTCCGCGTCGGACTCGGCTTGGTGATGCTGGAGCGTGATGTTGAGAAACTGGCAAACGTTTGGAAGCTTGGTTGGATACAGGCCCCATGTGTTCCGGGCCGCCTGCACGGTGCAATGAAACGGCAAGCTCGGGGGCTTGACCCCCGCTTTCACGCAGCACGTGTTCAGCACTGCTTTGTCGAAGCCTGCGTTATGGGCGACCAGGAACTGCACATCGTCGAGTTGTTTCGCGAACTCGGGCCAGAGTTCCGCGAAGTTCGGCTGGTTCTCCACATCCTTCCAGCCAATCCCATGTATGTAGCTGAATACGAACTGCTTGCGGGGAGGACGAATCAATCGGGCCCAGCGCGAGACGATCTCGTCGCCAATCACCTTGACAATGGCGACGGAACAAGCGGAGTCACGTTCGTAATCGGCCGTTTCAAAATCGATCGCGGCAAAACAGTGCGGTGATGGCGGCAGCATCTGCATATCCGTTTGAGCGATGAGAATGGTGGGATTGTGACAACTGAGATGGTCGCTGTCAAGATGCTTGAATTGCTGGTATGAATCGATGTGGTGGAGAGATGTGTAGCCGCGTTCTCACGAACGCGGCTACGATTTCCTGCATTCTGGCGAATGCGGCGACCCTGGCTACTTCTTCTTTTTCAGATCGACTGCTTCGGTGCCGAGCAGTTTGCCGGCCTTTGCCGAGACGGCGTTGGCGATCAGGCCATTCGGTTCGCAACCGGCGGCGATCGAAACGATCTTGCCACCCTTGGCGATCAGGAAGTTCGTCGGCATCGACTTGGTCTCGAAGGTGCCCCAACTTGCTCCCTTTTCATCGACGGCATACAGAACGTCGAGCTTCTTTTCCTGAGCGTACTTCGCCATCTTGGCATCGGGTTCCTTGAAGACATACAGGCTGATAAGCCCCTGGCCCTTGTAGGCTTCGTTGAGCTTTTGGAAGTAAGCGAGTTCCTTGTCGCAGCCGGAGCAGCCGCAGGTGAGACGAACCAGCACGGGGCCCTTGGCGGTCAACTCGGCGAGGTCGATGATTTTGCCGGACGCGTCCTTGATCTTGAAGTCGGGGGCTTGCGTGCCGACATCGACCTTTTTGGGCGGCGCGGGCGGGGTTGGGTCCTTGGCAATCGCGATGGCGGGAAGTGCGGCCAGGAACAAAGCGAAAATCAGGCGGGTCAAGATACACCTCGGGTTGGAGTGGTGAGGAATCTCGGGCAGGAGGTTTATTTTACAGTGTCCGAGAGTCGAACGCCAGAGAAAAGACGCACAAAATTTGAGCCCGCTTGGCTGGCCGTGCCGCGCTGCCTTGCCAGCATTACAATGCTACTCATCTCGTTCCGTAGACCAACCACCCATGCCCACCGCTCTGCTCGTCGTCGTTGGTCTGTTGCTGGTGGTGCCCGCACTGGCCTTGATTCTGCTGCACATCGCTTATTCCCGCCGTCCTGCAACTCTTTGGAAACGACGAGTTCAAGCAGCCGTGGCCGAGTGGGAACAACGCAAACAAGGACTGACAACCCCTTCAGACAGCTCCCCCGAAGCAAGAGATCTGGCTCTGCGTGGACAGTACTTCGCTCGGCACTTGCAAGGCATCTCCGTCGATCATCTGCTCAATTATTCTGGGATTGGGCCTGTGTCCGTTTCAAGATTACGCGATGCGGGATTTAGCAATCTTGATGAGTTGGCACGGGGGAACTTTGCGTCCGTCCCAGGACTGGGGCCGGCAAGAGAAAAGGATTTGCGCGAAGCCCTGCAACGAGCCGACCAGGAAGCGAAAAGTCAGTTCGATGCCGGGGCATGCCCCGCGGCCGTGGCCATGCTGGAGGAGAAAAAAGCGCAAAAGGCCGAGCGAACCCGGCAACACGAGGAAGCCCGGGAACACCTCAAGGAAGTCGAGGCCGCACTGGCTTATCTCGCGGAGCCCAGGCGTGTGGCCGAGCAGGTCTCTTTTCCACAGTTCATTTTCCGAAATCGCGTGACTGGCCTGACCGAGAAGCTCTCGGGCCGTTCCCTTTCCCCGCCGCCGTTTCTTCGGATTGCCAAGCCGGTCCCGGTTGAGCCTCAGCCCGTTGCCGTGGCCCTGCCAGCCCCGATTGACGAGTCGCCCCTCGATCGGCTTCGGGCCGTGGCCAGTTTCGGTTACGCCATCGCCAAGGTTGATGGGCGAATCGCGGTCGGCGAACGCCGCCAGATCCGTGCATTTCTCGAACACCGCTACGGCTCCGCTGCCGATCTCCGGACACGCATGGATTCGATCGTGGAGGAGGTCGAGACGAATGCCCTCGGACTGGATCAGGCCATTGCCGCGGTTTGTCGCACGATACCGGCGTCCGAATTTGCGGAGCTACATCGGTTCGCGATTTCCGTGGTCGATGCGTCCGGACAACGAAGTACGCGTGAAGATCAATGCCTGGCACGGATTGCCGAAGCACTCGACATCGAGTCCCAAACGAGCAAGCCGGTTGCCACGGCTCAGCCAGAAAGCACGGGCACATGGACGGAAGTCGAGTGTCGAACGATGCTCGAAATCAGGCTCGATACGCCGTTGAGCGTGGAATGGATTCGCCGGCAGTTCTATTTACTGGCCGACCGCTTTGCTCCCGCGAAGTTCAGCGATCATGGCACCGAGTTTGTCAGCATGGCAGCCACGAAGCGTGCCAACGTTGAACGGGCCGCGAAGCAACTGCTCGCTGCCTTCAACGAACCGCTTGAAACCCCCATCGCTGAACAGCCCACGGAGCTGCGTCACAATCCGGACCTCGATGCGGTTTTTGGCTAGATGGATGTTTCACAAGTCCCTGGACAGTTCTCGGGAGGGCGCGGCCGTCGTTCCGGTTGAACAGTGCTAGAATTGCTGTGTTCGATTCGCAGGTCACGTATCGTGGAGAACCGATCATGAAGCCGCTTGCTTGCAGATCTCTTCCATCGCTGGCCGCGTTTCTCTTGTGCATTGGCTTCTCTGTACCCAGCCGTGCGGACGATGCCAAGGACAAAGTAAGCGACTACGCCGTCGTGGTTTCGAAGGCCACTTTCGAAGACCAGGAGTGGAAGAAGGTCGTCGCTGCGTTGGTGCGAAGACATCAGGCCACCGTCATCAGCTACGACGGCGACGTGAATAAATCACGGGAACCGTTGAAGAAACACTCCGCGCGTTACGCTTGCTTCGTTGCCCGTCCGGAGGAAGCCGGCCGCGAGTTCGTGGTCGCCGTTAACCGTCTCACTCGTCAACTCAACGACGATCCGTTTACCGATGTCGTCTGGGGCATCCTCACGGGTTATCGGGCCGAGGATGCACTGCGGATCGCCAACACCGACAAGCCGCTGCAAATCCGGAAGGCCCTGTCGGGTTCCGCCGGTTTCGACCTTAGCCCTTTCAAGGAAGGTCTCACCTTTAGCGAGAGCGAGGCCGGCGTCTACTGGGTGAAGACTGCCGACGGCAAGATCGAGAAGAAGGCCGGCACCACGGACAGCACGAAGGCCATCGTCGATGCCCTCAACGAAACGCAGCCCGACCTGGTCATGACTTCGGGTCACGCGACCGAACGCGGCTGGGCGATCGGGTTTTCGTACAAGAACGGAACGCTGAGGTGCAAGGATGGCAGCTTGTTCGGGCTGGACCTGAAAGGAGGCACTCATGCGGTGCGGTCGCCGACCCCCAGGATCTATCTCGCTTCGGGAAATTGCCTCATGGGGCACGTTGCCGACAAGCAGTCGATGGCCCTGGCGTGGATGAGTGGCGGCGGCGTCAACCAGATGATCGGCTACACGGCCGTCACGTTCTATGGCCGGGGTGGCTGGGGAACGCAGGAATACTTTTTCGATCTGCCTGGCCGTTACACATTCGCCGAGGCTTTTTTCTTCAACCAGCAGTCGATCATCCACGAACTGCAGCAGCGTTTTCCAAAAACCATGAAGCACGAGGTGAAGAACTGGGACTTTGAACGCGACCGCTTGGTTCTGGACAAGGAACTGGCACTTCTCGGATATCGCAACCTGGAAGGTGAGGCCAAGGACAATCTCGGCCTGCTCTGGGACCGCGATGCCGTGGCGTTCTACGGTGACCCGGCCTGGGAGGCTCGCCTGAATCCCGCACCACCGCCGATCCGCACGGAATTAACCTGGCGCGATGATGTTTACACACTCAAGGTCACGGTTGACGCGGAAGCCAAACCGCGCAAGCCACTGGCCATTCTGATGCCTCACCGCGTCAAGGACATCCAGGTGATGAGCGGCCAGGAGTTGCAACCGTTGGTCACACCCAGCTTCGTCATGCTCATGAAGCACCCGGACAAATTCGAGAAGGGCAAGACCTATCAGCTTGTCTTCAAGGCCAAGCGTGTTGAAACGGAGCAAGAACGCTAAAACCGAAGAAACCTGACGCTAACGACAAGGCTCCGACGGAAAATCGACTTTTGTCGGACACGTCAAACCTGCCACTGTCCGGAGGCAGTTGAATGCCGGGAGGGGACGTTGGAGTCTGTCCCCTCGAATTCGATAATAAATGCGGAACGTGCAAGGAGCGGAACATGTCGCGATGCTGGTGGATCCCAATTCTCTCGATGCTCTCGGCGAGCATGCCCGCAGTCGCGGAGTCGCCGAAGGTCGATTTTTCGCGAGATATCCGGCCGATCCTTTCGCAACATTGCGGCTCGTGCCACGGGGCCGACGAGAAGACCCGCGAAGCCAGTTTACGGCTCGATGTTCGAGAGAGTGCCATCGCAAAAAAGGCGATTGTTCCGAAGGATTTGAAAGCGAGCAAGCTGGTCGCACGCATCGATTCGAAGGATCCCGAGATCCAGATGCCGCCGCCCGAAGCCAAGAAGCCGCTCACGGATCGACAAAAGCAATTGCTCAAGGCCTGGATCGAACAGGGGGCCGAGTATTCCAAGCACTGGGCGTTCGAGGCTCCTCGGCGTTCGGCCGTTCCTGCGAATATCGCTCAACATCCCATCGACGCGTTCGTGCTCGATCGCCTGGCGAGGGAGAAACTTCGGCCCGCACCCGAAGCCGATCGGCCTACACTCTTGCGTCGCGTTACGCTCGATCTGACCGGCTTGCCGCCAACACCTGCTGAACTCGCGGCCTTCCTCGCGGACAGTTCGCCGAACGCTTACGAGAGAGTTCTCGATCGCTTGCTCGCCTCGCCTCGCTATGCCGAGCGGCAGGCGATGGCCTGGCTGGATGCCGCCCGGTTCGCGGATACGAACGGCTTCAACAACGACGAGGATCGCACGCAATGGCCCTGGCGCGACTGGCTGATCGAGTCTTTCGCTCGCAATCTCCCCTACGACCGATTTCTCGTCGAGCAACTTGCGGGCGACCTGCTGCCGAACGCAAAGCTCGATCAACGCGTGGCGACCGCGTTTCTCCGCAATCAGGTTCACAACACCGAAGGCGGGATCATCCCCGAAGAGTATCGCGTCGAGTACGTGGCCGACCGGGTTCACACGACGGCGACGGTTTTTCTCGGACTTTCGATGCAGTGTGCCCGCTGTCACGATCACAAATACGACCCGATCACGCAGCGCGAGTACTATCAGTTCTTCAGCTTCTTCCAGAACATCGCCGACAGGCCTGCGAGCTATGCGAACTTCGTCGGTGCCGAGCCGTACATCCGCGTGCCGACGGGCGAACAGCGAATACGACTTGAGACGCTGGATGCTCACCGGGTGTTGTTGGAGAAGGAACTCAAATCTCGCGAGGGTGCGGTCGATGCGGCATGTGCAGCCTGGGAGAAGAGCCTGACTACCGAGGCACGCCAAAAGCTTGCCGGTGCCGGGTCGCTGTTGCGTGTGTCGCTCGACGAGAAAGCTGGAGCCAACGTCGCGACCTCGGAAGCCGCGATTCGCGGGACCGTTCGCGGCAAATCGAACTGGGGCCCGGGCAAGATCGGCGGCTCACTGGAATTCGACGGGGCTACGTTTGTCGAAGTCTTGAGTGCACCGTCGTTCGAAGGAGATACGCCTTTCTCGATCGGTATCTGGGCCTATCCGACGGCGAACGACCTGTTGGCGTTCGCCTCGAAGATGGACGACGGGGCCGGCCATCGCGGCTGGGACATGCTGCTCGAGAATGGCAAGGTCTCGACCCATCTCGTCAATCATTGGCCGGACAATGGCCTGAAGGTGGTGACACGTAAGCCCATGTCGGTGAATGCCTGGCATCACGTGCTGATCACGTACGATGGCAGCCGCAAAGGTGCGGGAGTGAAGATCTACGTCGATGGCAAACTCGAGCCGTCGGACATCACCAACGACACCTTGAAGGACACGCTGCGAACCGAGAAGCCATTGCACATCGGCCGGCGTGGAGCATCGTTGCCGTTCAAGGGCAAACTCGACGACCTGCAAATCTTCGGGCTCGAACTGAGTGCCGACAACGCTGCCGAACTCGCGGCCACGAAGCCGGTCGATCTGGTTGGCAGCCTGCTCGCGATCCCGGTTGAGAAACGTACGCCAGCCCAACAGGCCGTGATTCGCCGATTCTACCTGGACAAGATCGATACGGCATTCGCCAAGAGCAAGGCTGAGTTGGCCGATGTGATTCGTCAACGTGCGGATCTCGAAAAAGCCTTCCCCGCTCTGATGGTCATGGACGAGTTGCCGAAGCCACGCGACTCGTTCCTGCTGAAACGCGGGCAGTACGATCGGCCCGGCGAAAAGGTCACGAGCGGAGTGCCGGCCATATTCCCGCCGTTGAGTGTGCGCGATCGAATCGCGAATCGGCTCGATCTCGCGAACTGGCTGGTAACGCCGGAACATCCGCTCACGGCACGCGTGGCCGTCAATCGCTGGTGGGAGATGTATTTCGGCACCGGCCTCGTGAAGACCATTGAAGACTTCGGCCTGACCGGCGAGTTTCCCAGCCATTCCGAGTTGCTCGACTGGCTTGCTGCCGAATTCGTGCGGAGCGCTTGGGACGTGAAGGCGTTGCAACGCTTGATCGTGACCTCGGCAACTTACCGGCAATCCTCGCACGTCTCGAAGGAAGCACGAGAAAAGGACCCCGAGAATCGGCTGCTGGCTCGCGGGCCTCGTTATCGACTTTCGGCCGAATCGATTCGCGACAACGCCTTGGCCATCAGCGGCCTGCTCGCGGAACGAATGGGCGGCCCCAGCGTGAAGCCGTACCAGCCTGCGGGTCTGTGGGAAGATGTCACCGTCGAACGCCGGGGGAAATACGTGGCGGCGAAGGGGGAGGGCCTGTATCGCCGAGGCATGTACACGTTCTGGAAGCGAACGTGCCCGCCGCCGGGATTGATGACGTTCGACGCCCCCAATCGCGAAGTCTGCGTCGCTCGCCGGGCGATCACGAATACGCCGCTTCAGGCCTTGGTACTGCTCAATGACCCGACCTACCTTGAAGCGGCCCGCAAACTCGCGGAGCGAATGATCGAGGAGGGGGGACCAACACCCGCCGGTCGCGTTGCGATTGCCTTTCAACGTGCCGTGTGCCGATTGCCGACGGCGAATGAGGTGGGGATCTTGTTGCGATTGCAGACCGATGCACTCGCTCGCTTTCGTACCGACCCCGCCGCGGCGAAAACGTTTCTTGCGGTCGGGGATTCGCCGCGTGCATCGAAAGTGGACGACGCGGAACTCGCAGCCTGGGCCGTTGTGGCCAGCACGATTTTGAACCTGGACGAAACGATCTCGAAGAGGTGATTCGATGCTTGATCGCATCTCACGGCGGAATTTCCTGGCCCGCACGGCGACTGGCTCGGCTGCGATCGCATCGCTTTTGCAAGGTGATGGGTTCGCGGGCGAGATCAAGCCGCACTTCGCTCCCAAGGCGAAGCGGGTGATCTTCCTCCACCAGTCCGGCGGCCCGTCGCACTTGGAGTTGATGGATTACAAGCCGTCGCTCAAAAAATATCACGGCTCGGAACTGCCCGACTCGATACGCCAGGGCCAACGGCTCACGGGCATGACCTCCGGCCAGAAGAGCTTTCCGGTCATCGCGCCGAAATTCAAGTTCCAGCAACACGGAAAGTCGGGAGCCTGGTTCAGCGAACTGCTTCCGCACACGGCCCAGATTTCCGACGAACTGTGCATGATCCGCTCGATGCACACCGACGCGATCAATCACGACCCGGCCATCACGTTCATGCAGACCGGCTCGCAGCAACCGGGGCGGCCATCCTTCGGCTCCTGGCTGAGTTACGGCCTCGGCAACATCGCGGACAATCTTCCCTCGTTCGTGGTCATGATCTCTCACGGCAGCGGGGCCGACGCGAATCAAGGTTTGCTGGATCGTCTGTGGGGTAGTGGGTTCTTGCCGTCGAGCCATCAAGGGGTGAAACTTCGCAGTGGCCGCGATCCGGTGTTGTACCTATCCGATCCGCCTGGCCTCGATCGCGATCTGCGTCGTCGAATGCTCAACGGCCTCGATGAACTCAATCGTTTGCAACTTGAGAAAGACGGCGACCTGGAAATCGAGACCCGCATTCAGCAATACGAGATGGCGTTCCGCATGCAGGCGAGCGTGCCCGAATTGACCGATGTGTCGCGTGAACCCGAGAAGCTGCTCGAAAGTTATGGGCCGGACGTTCGCAAGCCCGGTTCGTTCGCGGCCAATTGTTTGCTGGCACGCCGACTGGCCGAGCGGGGCGTGCGTTTCATCCAGCTTTATCATCGGGGCTGGGACAATCACGGCGGGCTGCCGCTCAACATTCCGAAGCAGTGCAAGGACATCGACCAGCCGCAAGCCGCCCTGATTCGCGATCTCAAGCAACGCGGCATGCTCGACGACACGCTGGTGATTTGGGGCGGCGAGTTCGGGCGAACTGTGTACGGGCAGGGGGGCTTGCAAGACAACTATGGCCGCGATCATCATGGCCGTTGCTTTACGATGTGGCTGGCCGGCGGCGGCTTCAAGCCCGGGATAGTCCACGGCGAAACCGACGATTACGGCTACAACATCGTCCGCGATCCGCTGTCCGTACACGATCTACATGCGACAATGCTGCACTGCCTGGGCCTCGATCACGAACGCCTGACGTTCCGCTTCCAGGGCCGCGATTATCGATTGACGGATGTGTTTGGGAAAGTGGAGAAGAGGTTGCTGGGGTAAAACGAGGGGTTCACGCAGCGCACCCTAGGGATGATCTTCCTTTCATGTCTTTACGCTGAAAGCGTTTTGTGAAACGCTTTCAGCGTAGTGCCAGCGACGTCTCGGTATAGCCTCATTCTCACCCTTTTTGTTTTGAGCATCTTGCCGAATCAGACGCTCGAGGCTACCTCTCCTCGAACCCGCCGAACGACGTGGCGTGGCCCGATCACAGCACGCGGCCGGACATCAGAACCCTACAGGCGGCTGAATTCAGAATGCCCCCTTTTCGCCTCTTGTTTTCTCCCGCTGGTGCTGCCTCGATTTACGGCACGATAGAGCCCTCCTGCTTCATCTGCACGACGTAGCCGTGGCATCCCGACAGCCTAGTTGACCCATTTGCTTTCTCCACAAACTCCAAAGACGAGTCCGGATTTTGTTTGAATCGCGTAGACGGCGGAGGATATACTCCGTACTTGGCCCTCCATACGGTGGTGGCCTACGTTCGAGTTACAACAATGGCTTATCGCGTCCTATCTCTAATCGTGGCGGTGGTACTGCTTGTTGCGGCGGGCCTGAAGATGTTTGGGATGTCCGTTTCGCCAGTTCCGCAAACGGGCATTCTCCATCATCCCGCCTTGACGATGGCGATTGTTGAATGGGAGGTAGTCCTCGCGGGCTGCCTACTTCTTGTCCGGGGGGGCGATCAAGGCTGGTTCGCTACCTCGCGTTAATCACTTTCGTGGCTTTCTCCATCGCCAGCGCCGAAGCCTATTTCGCCGGCAACCCGAGTTGTGGATGTTTCGGCTCGGTTGAAGTCAATCCACTCTACGTCCTAATCTTCGACGTGATCGTTGCCTGCGCTTTCGGATTCTGTAGGCCGATTGAACAACCCGATTCCGAACTGCATTTACCGAGTTTCCTCAGGCCGATCGTCGGAGGTGTTGTGCTCTCGCTGCTCGTGCTTGGGGCGATGAGCGTAGTTTACCGCGATCCCTCGGCCGCTCTCGCCATACTGCGTGGAAAGTCCGTCGAGGTCTCCCCGTTGGTGCTGGACCTTGGTAAACAGCCAGGCGGCACGGAGGTAGTTTCGTCGGTGCGGGTGTTTAACCGCAGTGCCGTCTCTCTGCGCATCTCAGGCGGGTCATCCGATTGTTCCTGCATCGTGACAGAGAAATTGCCGTGGACGTTGCAGCCGGGCGAAGTGGCCGAGTTGCCCGTGCGTATCATGTTGCCGAAAGCAGTCGGCGCATTCCATCGCCAAGCGTACCTGTGGACAGATACCGACGAGCGGAAGCTCGTTTTTGAGATCACCGGTGTGATGACCGAGTGAGGCGGCTTGGCGAGTCGCCAACCCGTTGGATCAAGTCGGATACTCAAAGGAGGAAGAGCATGAGCCGTACAAAACGATGGTTAGCAGAGGCGGTGGCCGCTATCGCGGTCTGCTGCATGATCTTGTCGTGTCTGGCAGTGAGTGAGCAGTCGTCATTTGGGATCGTAGACCCCCCCCGGGGCGGGAAACGCGCCGGTCTGCGCTAACAACCCGGTGTGCAGGTACTCGGGGGAGGAACCGGATCGGATCTGCGGTAACGCGAACGGCGGCACGAGCGGCGGCGGGAATTGCGACCCTTTACGGGCCGAATGCGTATGTGTACCTCACACCGTGAGAGGATGCATCTGCAGTAACTAGCCCAACGGCCCAACGGGCGATGAACGGACCATGTCATCGTCCGACGGGCCTGAAGTGGCGAACGATCAATGCGTGCGGGCGAAGGCGTTTCGCCGGACCAGCCACTAGCTGGCCGAACTGTGCGGCGTTGTCATTGAGCTTACGACGTGGCCGACTTTGAATTCGGAATCGACTAACCCATGAGGGTGGCAGTCGATTTCGCTAGTGTGAGGCCCAGAGTTTGTGGGCCATCCATTTTCTTCCTGCGCGCGGAATTGACATGAGACTGCCACTCCCATTACTCCGGCCGGTATTGCCCGCCATCCTAATGATGGCTTGGAGCTTAGGAACCCAGGCGAAATAAGTTCCCGACTCCACCCCGTGTGGCAAAGACAGTTGCATTCGCCGCGGCTCGCAAAGCAAGCGTCTGTTTTCAGTCCAACGGACTGAAGACAAAAACGATCGAATCTCCATAACGTAGGAGGTTGC
>SIAJ01000075.1 GCA_009691845.1 Gemmataceae bacterium | reverse complement strand
CCTCTGAGTCAGCGGCGAAATGGTCCTCGCCGCTGACTCTGCCGTGTCCTTTCACAAAAACACGGCACCGCTTCGTAGGTCAGGCTTTCCAGGCTGACGCATTCTTGACGGACATGGGTAAGCCCCGTCCGGCTGGAAAGCCTGGCCTCGCGAACCTGTCAACTCTGCCTTTTCGCACTACTAGTGGCCTCGAAATTTCTTTTCCCGTGTCGGGCCAACAAGTGCAAAGTCGGTCGCCGCCCAGGCAAATATCATGATCCAGCATGAGCGACACCAAACTTCGCGAACATCTTCGCACCGAACTCGACAAGCTCAAGGAGACCGGCCTCTATAAACGGGAACGGCTGATTGAGTCGCCGCAAGGCTCGTCAATCCGCGTGAACGGCAAGGAAGCTGTGAACTTCTGCGCCAACAATTACCTTGGGCTGGCCAATCATCCCGAAATCGTGCAGGCGGCTCACGACGGTTTGAACGAGTGGGGCTATGGCCTGTCCAGCGTGCGCTTCATTTGCGGCACGCAGACGCCTCATCGGCAACTCGAACAAGCGATTGGTAAGTTTTTCGGGAAAGACGATGCCATCTTGTACATCTCCTGTTTCGATGCCAACGGGGGGTTATTCGAGACGATCCTGAGTGAGGACGATGCGATTCTCAGCGACGAATTGAACCACGCGAGCATCATCGACGGCGTAAGGCTATGCAAGGCAAAACGATTTCGGTACAAGCACAACGACATGGCCGACCTGAAGGCCAAACTCGACGAGGCAAAGGGCAGCCGATTCAAGCTGATCTTTACGGACAGCGTCTTCAGCATGGATGGCGACCTGGCCAGGCTACCCGACATCTGCGAACTAGCCGACCAGAACGATGCCATGGTTGGCATCGACGATTGTCATGGGACCGGGCATCTCGGGGCAGGCGGTCGCGGAGCGGCGGAGGAACTGGGGGTTCTCAACCGCATCGATGTGATCACGAGCACCCTCGGCAAGACGGCCGGGGGTGCGGCCGGCGGCTTCACGGCCGGTTCGGCCGAACTGGTCGATTGGTTGAAGAATCGCTCGCGGCCCTATCTGTTCTCGAACTCTGTCCCGCCTTCCCTCGTCTCGGCAGCAGCCAAGGCTCTCGACGTGATTGGAAAAAGTGGGGATCTGCGGGACAAACTGAAAGCGAACACCAGGCGAATGCGGGCGGGCCTTGAAGGAATCGGGCTGACGATCAAGCCGGGCCCGACGCCGATTCTGCCCGTGATGCTCGGCGATGCGGTCATCGCTTCCAGCATGGCGGATCAGCTGCTCGGGCACGGCATTTACGTCATCGGCTTCAGTTTCCCGGTCGTGCCCCAGGGCCAAGCCCGAATTCGACTGCAAGTCTCGGCCGCCCATACGACAGAGCAGATTGATCGAGCCATCGTGGCGTTCAAGGCAGTTGGCCAAGAACTGGGCGTAGTTAAGTAGAGCAGGCGGCTCGTCTGCTGATTCCGCTAACTTGCTTATACTGTTCAGCAGGCGGGCCGCCTGCTCTACGATTTACTCACCGAGGATCTCCAATGAAGCGTTTACTGGCTGCTGTGACTCTCGCGTTCATGCTCTCCACGACGGCTTCGGCTGACGAGCCGGCCATCGGCCACATGGTCTTCTTCCAACTCAAAGAGAGCACACCGGAGGGCCGTAAGAAGCTCGTGGATGCGTGTTACAAGCTTCTGAAAGACCACGAAGGCGTCCTGTATTTCAGTGCCGGTGCCCGGGGCGACGAGTTCAAGGCGGCTGTCAACACCACCGACTGGGATGTCGCTCTGCACTTGGTCTTCAAGGACAAGAAGTCGTTTGATGCGTATTTGCCGCATCCGCGGCATCTCAAGTTCGTTGAGGAGAACAAGGACGTCTGGAAGGGCGTGAAGGTGTACGATTCACACGTGGATGCGTCGAGGAAGTAAGATCGGTGCCCACGGATCAGCTTGCCCAGTTGTAACGGGCCCGCTTCGGCTTTAGGGGTCTGGCAGACGTTTCCAAACGTTTGCTTGATTCGGCCTCGGCGGGCTGGTAGCCTCACGGTATAATTTTTGAAGCCGCGCCAACGATTTTCGCCCCGGTGTGTTGTGCGGGTTAGACCGAATTTCCCTTCTTGCGTGTGAAGTCCGTATGATCCTGTCACCTCGGTCCATCGCGCTGGGTTTAATTTTCGTAGTCTCGGCCTGTACGCAGGCGGCGGAGATCCCCAAGCCACCGGAGTGGAACCGGGTCAAGAACGACGTCGTCAAGATGCGTAACGGGTCGATCCGTGTGCGCAATCCGGATTCGCCGGCCGAGACCAAGAAGAACCAGGACGCGATCAAGATCGTCGCGCAATACCTGGCATTTACGATCGCGACCCCTCCCTACGACGGCGAGCCGATCCCGCGTGAAGACAAGACCCCCGCGTTCCCCGAGCGTTCGATTCCGGTACTCCTGACCGAGGCCGATTACTATTGCACCATCCCCATCACCACCGCGAACATGGGGAAACTGACGGTCGAGCAGTATGAATATGGTGCCGAGATGGGAACCGCGATGGCCGAAGCGGTGAAGGTGGTTCTGGAAAACTCCCCGCGCCCAATTGTTCGCATCAATGCCATTCGGCTCATGGTGCTGACGGCCAAGATGCCAGCTCCCGCACTGGCCCCGGTATTCCTCCAAATCATCGTCAATCCAAAGGTTTCCGACGCGGAAAAGCTCTATGCCTTCCAGGGCCTTCGCAATTTGATGGAGCAAGCGGACCTCATTGACGCCAGCCGGCATGTGATCCGCGACGTCAACGTTCTTGGCCAGATTTCGGAAGCCTTGGCCGCCTACATCGTCCAAGACCGCGGCCGACCGGACGATCGGGAGAAGGCGGTGATCGAATTCGTCCGCCGTCATGCCATTACAGCGCTGGCCCAGTTCAAGGACGCGGCAATCCGCAAGCCAAACAAGGATCTCATCTCCAGGCCATCGTGGACGTTGATGCGAGTCATCGCCAGCGACCCGACTGTATCGCCTCCGTTTACGATCCAGGAAAAGGTCGAAGCCGCCATTGGTTTTTGCCAGCAGAAGGTCGATCCGGAGATGAACCTGGACGTGGCTGCGTACAACCTGGCCGGCGTGAACATCCCGGGCGTGATCGTGGAATTTTCGCGTACCGCCAATCTGGACGCAGTTCGAGCCACCAAAACCAAAGAACGAGATGGCTCCTTGCCCGCCGCTCACTGGAAGGCTCTCTCTGCTCGCCTGTCGTACGCACTGGCTGTCTGGCGCGAAAACTGCAAGAGTCTGCCTGCGACACGCTCTCCGCAGAACGTTGTGACCTTTGCGACGGGTTCGATTGCGGTCCTGACCCCGATCGAACGTGAAGGAGGTGCAGCCGCGACCGGTGCTGAAGTTGGGGCACTGACCACGTGGTCGAGCAACTACAAGCCAAAGGCCTGGCTCGAGGATCCGCCGAAGCCGGCGCAGTTGTACAAGGACGATCCAACCAGCCTGTTGCCGTTTTACGTCGCCGCTCCCAAAGCAGCCGACCCGAAACTGACGACACCGGCGGTGAAACCGCCCGATCCGACGCCCGTCGCCCCCAAGAAGGGCCCGACGCCTCCGCCTAAATAGTTTGTGGCGACTGCTACGAGTTAAACTTTGTCCTTGAAGCAAAGTGCCTGGCGTGAGAGAATCCAAGGTAAGAAGTCTGAACCTACTGGCATAGCACCCGAACAAAGGGGTCCGGTCATGAAACGATGGATGTGGGCGGCAGCGGCAGCATGCCTGTTCGGCGTATCGAGCGCACACGCGGAGTACGTCATCCTGCGGTTCATCATGAATAAAGGGACGGCCCCAGCCGGCAACACGAGCGGGCCTGGCTACCCCGGTCTTCCTGGTGGTCCTGGCCCTGGTGGTCCTGGAGCTGGACCAGGCTTGCCCGGCCCAGGTTTGCCTGGACCAGGTGGCGCAGCCGGCAACCGAGGTGGTCCTGGCGGACCCGGACCAGGTGGGGCGGTCGGAAATCTCGGCATGGGTGGCGGACCCGGACCAGGTGGGGCGGTCGGAAATCTCGGCATGGGTGGCGGACCCGGACGACCCGGCGGTGCAGCTGGTAATCTCGGTATGCTCGGAAATCTCGGCGGCGGGCCAGGCGGACCGAGTGGCCCTGGATTGCCAGGTGGCGGCGCAACAGGCTTTGTCGGCGGCGGACCTGGATCAGGAAACCTTCCTGGCATGCCTGGTGGGGGAACGGGTACAGGAAGCGCCGGCACCACCTATCGACTCGGGGCAGACGATTATGTGACGGCCGTGGTTTCCATCAAGAGCCTTGTGCCTCTAACGGGAGGTACGTACGGCACGGATAACGAAGGTAAGCCCTATCGGCTTGGTGTCCCCGGTCACTTCCACTTCGTTAGCAAGTTTGGGACCACCTACATCAACACGAACCAGGGCGATATCATCCTGGACTATCGCGGGGCCGACAGCAAAAACATTGACCGATACCCCGATCCCAAGAGGCAACTCGAACTCAATCGCCGTGACACCAAGAAATACGGTTCTCCCGAAGGCCAAGTGCAGCTGGCGGATTGGTGCTTGGAAGTCGGAATGCCGGACGAAGCTCAGGCCATCCTGGACAAACTGATTGCTCACCCGACCCCGGATTCGTTCCAGCCGAACACGAAGAACGTGGTCGAGACTTACACCAAGGTCAAGAACGCGATCGCCGCCAATGTCGAGAAGTTCGATAACGCGACTTCATGGAAGGATCGGCTCAACTATTCCGCCATTTCCGTGAGCAAGCACTACGCGATTGTTCACAACGACAACACGCAAGCGAGCGCCAATCGACGACTCGATGCCCTGGAATCCAATTTCAAGACCATTTATCTCTGGTTTGCGATGCGGGGCCGGGCATTGCCGGGGCCCGCGGAGAAACTGACCGCCCTCATCGTAGGCGATTCCGTCCAATTCCGGAGTTATCGCGACACGTTCGAGGCGACAAACTTGGTGGCCGATGGATTTCACGCTCGTCGCGAGAACCTGGCCGTATTTAGCGCCCGTCGGCTCGACCGAGCCAGCGTGAACTTCGAGCAAGTCACGAAGGACATTTACCGGGTGCGAAAGCCGGAAGAGCTGTTCAAGCCCAAGCTGCCGATCCTGAAAGACCTGCCAAACCCTCCGAAGAATTACGCGGAGTACGCGAATGCCAGCACCCTGGCACTCATGGACAGTGCCTTGCAGGAAGAGGCCGAGATCGCTGCGGCAACCCATGAAGGCACCAAGCAGATTTTTGCCGATACTGGGCTGCTCCCACGCAATGTGTTAGCACCGGAGTGGGTTCGCTTCGGCATCGCCTCCTTGTTCGAGATGCCGAAGGGGCCTTTCCCCGGCGGGGAGGGGCAATTAAAGGTCGCACTCTACCCTGGTGGCGGCGGTCCGCACTGGGCTTACATGCGCTACTTTGAAGAGATGCGCGAAAAAACCCTGATCTCCCACCGAACTGCGCCGGGATTATTCATGGAGACCGTCGCGGACGAGCACTTCGCGACTGCCCGACGCGCCGAGTTGCTGTTCCGCGCTCAGATTCGGAGCAACGAGGAAGGCGATAGTAAAGCCACACCGCACGAGGAACTGTACGCACGAGCGCGAACACTCGCCTGGTCCGTGGTCTACTTCCTCGCGAAGGCACCCGGAAAATACCCGGCGTTCGAGGGGTTTCTGCAAGAACTGTCCAAGCTCCCACGCGACGCCGAGTTGGATCCGGATGCAGTGATTACCGCATTCTGCAAAGCCTACGGCATCGCTCGTGGTGGGCTGACCGGCGCAGAGGTGGACATCAGGCGCTTCGGCGGCGTCGGCCTTGAGTGGCTGAATTTCATGGGCACGCAACAGTCGCCATCGCGAAAACTCAAACTTGACGGGCCAACCGTCACCGGCAGCGACTCCGGAAGCACCGGCCCCAACGGACCAGGTTTGCCAGGTCCAGGAGGCCCGGGTGGGCCAGGTTTGCCAGGTGGGCCCGGCGGCCCGAGTGGGCCAGGTTTGCCAGGTGGGCCCGGCGGCCCCAATGGCCCAGGTTTGCCAGGCCGACCAGGTGGCGGTTAGAGGTTTCCGAGATCGGAACTTCGGAGCCGCGACCGTTAGGGAGCGGGCAGCATCGCCGACCAGCAGGGCACTTCCCGCTCCCTTACGGTCGCGGCTCTGAAAATATCTCCTTCGACCGGGCGACTTTCGGAGCCGCGACCGTTAGGGAGCGGGAAGCATCGCCAACCAGCCAGTCTCTACTCCCGCTCCCTTACGGTCGCGGCTCTGAAAATATCTCAGATTGTGCCGTGAATCTTCGAGTGGCCATCGCCGTGGACGTTTCGCCTTCGTAACCCGTAGACTGTGGACTCTCTACCGCATGCAGAGCATCCGATGTCGAAGGCCTGCTGTTACTCCTGGTGTGCGTTCGTTCTGCTGACAGCCCAGGCCATGGGGCAAGCGGAATCGCCCGCGAATCATTGGGCGTGGAAGAAGCCGGCGCGGGTGCCGGTGCCCGTCGTCCAGCACACTTCGAATGCGATCGACGCCTTCGTCCGGGCCCGACTTGAAAGTGCGGGGTTGCCCCCGGCCGCACGGGCGACACGAGAGCAACTCATTCGACGGGTGACATTCGGCCTGACCGGATTACCGCCCACTCCTCAGGAAATCGATGCCTTCGTTCACGATCCGTCCTCGACTTCGTGGGAACGAGTCGTCGATCGATTACTGGTGAGTTCTCAATACGGCGAACGCTGGGGCCGGCACTGGCTCGATCTGGTTCGCTACGCAGACACCAACGGCTACGAGTTCGACGAACCGCGACCGGATGCCTGGCGCTACCGCGACTATGTGATTCGCTCGTTCAACGACGACAAATCCTTCGACCGCTTCGTCATCGAGCAACTGGCCGGCGACGAAGCGTTTCCCGGCGATCGCGATGCCCTCCTGGCCACCGGCTTCAACTTGCTTGGCCCCGATATGACGGACTCCAGCGACCAAAATCAACGACGGCTGAACACGCTCAACGATATGACGGACACGGCCAGCCTGGCCTTTCTCGGCCTCACGGTCGGCTGCGCCCGCTGCCACGATCACAAGTTCGAGCCGATTCCACAAACGGACTACTATCGCCTGCAGGCATTCTTCGCACCAGCGGCGTTCCGGCGCGATTTGTCGATTGCCACGGCTCAAGAGAGAACCGCTCACGCGGCTGGGCTTCGCAACTATCAGGCCATCTCGAAAGCGGTTCGCGACGAGATCTCGGCCATCGAAGGCCCGCACCGCCGGCAGCTTTTCGAGGAGAAGTTGTCGAAACTCTCGGTCGAGGCTCAAGCCGCACATCGGACACTTGCCGAGAAAAGAACCGGTGGCCAGCAGGAACTGGTCGCGGAAACCGAGAGAAGGGTCGCCGTCTCGGAAGCCGAGATTGCCAAGGCAATGAGTGCGGAAGATCGTACCAAGCTCGCGGCGATGAAGGAGCGATTGAAGTCCTTTGACGACGTGAAGCCAACAACGCTGCCGGTTGCAATGGGATTGACCGACCGTGTGGGTCCTCTGCCAAAGACGCACGTTCTGGAACGGGGGGAGTTGTCGAATCCTGCCTCGGAAGTGTTGCCGGGTTTCCCGACCACGCTTTCGGCCAAGGCTCAACCCGCCTCGATCGAAGCCTTGCCCGGAAGCACGGGCCGACGGCTGGCTCTCGCCAAATGGATCGCAAGTCCGGACAATCCGCTGACGGCCCGCGTGCTCGTCAATCGCATCTGGCAGCACCATTTTGGCCTGGGAATCGTGGCCACGGCAAGCGACTTCGGCGTCCGCGGCGAACGGCCGACACACCCGGAACTGCTCGATTACTTGGCTACCGAGTTCGTCGCCCACGGCTGGTCGATGAAGAAACTACACCGGCTGATTCTGCTTTCGGAAACCTATCAACAATCCACCTCAGGGCAGTCGAAGATCGACCCCGAAAACCGGCTGCTCGGTCGCATGAATCGCCTCCGTCTTGAAGGCGAAGCGGTCCGGGACACGTTGTTGGCAGTCAGTGGCCGGCTCAATTCGACAGCCGGGGGAGCGGGAGTCGTGTTGCCGGATCTCACCGCCTCAGCCGGCGGATCGCGACCCGTTGCCGTCAGTCCCGATGCACGGGAATATGTGCGACGCAGCGTCTACCTGTTCTCCAGGCGAAACCTGCGCCACCCGTTCTTGGAAGCGTTTGATCTGCCGGACAGCAATTTGAGTTGCTCGCGCCGCGAACGCAGCACCACAGCCCCGCAGGCGCTGGCACTGCTCAATGCGGCGGAAGCAACGACTGCGGCGAAAGCCCTGGCGCAACGTCTGATGAACGAGACGAACTCCGAAGCGGAGCAAATTGATCGAGCGTATCGCATCGTGCTGGGACGACTCCCGACGGAAAACGAGAAGAAGCGAGCGGCCGGATTCCTGGCCGAATCACCATTGAACGAGTTGTGCCGGGCGATCCTGAATTTGAATGAGTTCGTGTATCTGGATTGACGTGCCGGACATCTATCCCACACGGTCGAAAAGGGCACCTCCGTGCGCGGCTCTGAAAATTGTGGACAACCGCTACCGAGCTTTCATAGCCTCCGCTCCCCTCGGATAGAATTCCACCGTCAACATTCATCCGTGGGCCGGCCATGACCGATCGATTTCAGTTCGTCAGCGAATTCGAGCCTGCGGGCGATCAGCCGAAAGCAATTGCCGAACTTGTCGCGGGCTACGAGAGCGGGAAACGCTTTCAGTGCTTGCTGGGCGCGACCGGTACAGGCAAGACGTTCACGGCCGCAAAGGTCATCGCAGCCCTGAACAAGCCGACGCTGGTGCTCGCTCACAACAAGACCCTCGCGGCCCAGCTTTACAAGGAATTTCGCGGCTTCTTTCCGCACAACGCCGTCTGCTATTTCGTCAGTTACTACGACTATTACCAGCCGGAAGCCTACATTCCTCAGCGCGATATTTACATCGAGAAAGATTCGTCGATCAACGAGAACATCGATCGCTTGCGACTGTCGGCGACCGCCAAACTCGTCTCGCGGCAAGACGTGATCGTCGTTGCCTCGGTCTCCTGCATCTACGGCCTCGGTTCCCCGAGCGACTACAAGCGCATGATGGTACATCTCAAGAAAGGGGACACGATTGATCGCGATGAACTTTTGTTGAAACTGGTCGACGTGCAGTACCTGCGGAACGACATTGCCTTTGAACGCGGCAAGTTCCGCGTGCGTGGCGACACAATCGAGGTTTGGCCATCGGCGGAACAGACGGCCATGCGCATCGAACTCTTTGGCGACGAGGTCGATGCGCTTGCCACCATTAACCCGACCAGTGGCGAAGTGACGGAAACGATGGACGAGATGTACATCTATCCCGCCAAGCATTTCGTTACGCCGGAAGAGCGGACGCGCTCGGCCATCGTCGGGATCGAGCAAGAACTGAACGACCGGCTCGAATGGTTCAAGAAAGAAGGCAAGCTGCTCGAAGGGGAACGGCTGAAAGCTCGTTGTCGGTACGACCTCGACATGATGCGGGAAGTGGGCTACTGCTCGGGCATCGAGAATTACGCCCGCTGGTTCAGCGGCCGCGGTGCGGGCGAGGCTCCGTACACGCTGATCGATTTCTTCCCCGAAGATTTTTTGTGCATCGTCGATGAATCGCATGCCACGTTGCCGCAAGTCCGGGGAATGTTTGCCGGGGACCGATCGCGAAAGCAGACGCTGGTCGATCACGGCTTCCGCTTGCCGAGCGCTCTCGACAATCGGCCTCTGCAATTCGACGAATGGGAGCGGCGATTAAAGACGGCCCTGTTCATGTCCGCCACTCCAGGCCCGTTGGAGTTCGAGCGCACGGGTGGTGAAGTGGTCGAGCAGGTCATTCGACCCACCGGTCTGGTCGATCCCTTGATTCACGTGAAGCCGGCCAAGGGGCAGGTGCCGGACCTGCTCAAGGAGATCGAGATACGGACCAGGCGCAAGGAGCGGACGTTGGTGACGACGCTCACCAAACGCATGTCGGAAGATCTGTCGAACTATTTCCGCGAAACGGGGATACTCTGCAAGTGGCTGCATTCCGAGCTGGATGCGATTGAACGGATCCAGACCTTGCGGGAGCTTCGCGAAGGCGCGTTCGATGTTCTCGTCGGCGTGAATCTGCTTCGCGAAGGGCTGGATTTACCGGAGGTTTCACTCGTTGCCATCCTGGACGCGGACAAGGAGGGCTTCCTCCGCAGCACCACTTCCCTCATCCAGACGATTGGCCGAGCGGCTCGAAACGTGAATGCGGAAGTGATTCTGTACGCGGACCGCATGACCGACTCCATGCAACGAGCGATCGACGAAACCAGCCGCCGTCGCGAGCTTCAGACGGCTTACAACCTGGAACATGGCATCACGCCCACGACCGTGGTCTCGGCCATCAAGAGCATGATCGAAGAAGAGATTGCTGCCCACGGGATGGCCCAGGAAGTCGCGGGCCAAGAGGCCAAGGACTATGTCACGGCGGAGTACCTGGAAGAGCTGCAAGTCGAGATGTTGAAGGCCGCCCAGGAACTCGACTTCGAACGAGCCGCCGAGCTACGCGACAAGATTTTCAAGCTGAAAGGCGAACCCGTCGCCAGCCCGCAGAAGAAGCCCAAGGGGAGGCGGAGAGGGTGACAAGTATCGGTCTCGTTCAATCGTCCTCTTCATCGTAACGCCTGCGTCGTCGTGGTCAATCATCGTCGTCGCTGCCTTCGCGTCTTCGCCGTCGGCGTTCTTCCGCGTCCTCGTCCAAGAAGTCGTCGGCACGCTCTCGCCTTCGTCGCCGCGAACCGCCGAGCCGTGCTTTCTTTTTCTTCTTCTCGATGGGTTCGGTGGCGGCAACGATGATCGTGAAAATCAAAGCGGGGACCACGGCCGCGAAATAGCAGCCCAGGCCGAGGCCGAGGACGATGCTGAAGCCAAACCCGGTCCACGCCAGGGAACGATGACCACGAATGAGGCCGATGACCAGCGGCACCGTACCGCAAAAGACCCCAATTACAGCCCCCTACCAGTGCGCCGACAATGAATTGGGGGCCATCATCGAGATCGCGAAACCACATGGGTCGGTCCCCGAACGAGCGATGTAAAGTGGATTGTCTCCGCTGGACATTAGGAACTCAAGTCACGTCGTAGCGAAGCAAGCGACACGAAATTTGGCCGTTCCAGAACGGCGTGACCGACTTTCTCTTCAAGCGAATCTCGCGCCAGGGGGCATCGTCCGAGGTGAACACGAAGCACGACCAGCCGCGACAGCGCTCGAAAAACATTTCTCCCATCGCATGGTACAGCGATCGCAGCTCTTCGACATCATCGCCGATGCGTTCGCCGTACGGTGGGTTGCAGATGAGGATGCCGGGCGGGCCATCGGGTGGGCGAAACTCACGCAAGTCCTTTCGCTCGAAATTGACAAGATGCCCGATGCCGGCGGCCCGTGCATTTCCCTGGGCATGTTCGATCGCATCCGGTCGAATGTCGCTGCCGGCGATCGTGGTGGGAAGCTTTTTCAACATGCCCATGCGGGCCTCGTCGCGGATCGCGGCCCACAAGCCCACGTCGTAGTCCATCCAGCCCATGAAGCCGAAATGCTTGCGGGTCATTCCCGGCGGCCGTCGTAATGCGATCCAGGCCGCCTCGATGGGGAGCGACCCGGAGCCGCACATCGGGTCGAACAGGGGGGCATCCCCTTTCCAGCCGGTCGTGAGAATCAAGCCCGCCGCGAGAGCCTCGTTCAGCGGTGCCTTGGTCAATATCGGACGATAGCCGCGCTTGTGCAGCGAATCCCACGACGAGTCGAAACTCAAAATCGCTTCGTCGCGGTACACGTGCAGATTGAGCCCAAGCATCGGCCGCTCGACATCGACACTCGGACGCCGGCCGCACCGGGCGACGAATTGATCGCAGATCGCGTCCTTGACGCGCCGGGCCGCGTACTGGGAATGCGTGATGCCGGAATCGCGAACGTTGCAATCGACGGCCAGCGTATGCTCGGGTGTGAGGTACTGCATCCAATCGACCGTCATGACGGCTGCGTACAGGTCATCTGGCGAAACGACATGTGCTTCCAGCACGGGCTTCAGTACGCGCACGGCCGAGCGTAGCCAAAGGTTCGCCCGATAGAGAAGAGCGGCGTCCCCGGCGAAACTCACGCCTCCACGCCCGGCTTCGACTTCAAGGGCGTCGAGTGCTTGGAGTTCAGTCGCGAGAATCGGCTCCAGGCCGCGAGCACAGGTCGCGAAGAACTTCTGCATGTAGATCCGTGCCAGGAGAAAGTGGATATTCTAGGACGTCGCGGCGCAGCAACGACTTGCGTTCACGGACCTCAAGATCATCAATCACGGCATCTTGCCCGAGCCGGGATGCCGGGCCGTGCCCTCACTGGGGTGAGATTGTAGGATCGAAGTCACGAGCTTTTTTTTTCTCTAAGCAAATGGAAGCTTGCAATCCGCTGAAACCGTTGCTAGAACATAGCGAACCCCGACCCGCTTTTTTCCCGCACCTCACTCGCCGGGAGTTGAGCAAGGGACGGGTGGCTCTATACTCCCCTGTATACCTCACCCGATTCGACAGGAGACATGCGATGGACTTTCTAAACACTTGGCCGGCGATGATCGGCATGTTCGTGGCCGTTGTCGGCCTGATTGGCCTGCTGATCTTCATGCGCAAGAAGAACAAGGAAGAATAAGAACGTTGCGACCTGCGGGTGCATGACAAGGCCGGTTCGCGAACGAGCGCGGACCGGCCCTTTGTTTATCGGACGTTCATCTTTCGGCCACCGTCTCGCAAGGCGGTGCCGTGTGATACGCACTATTTCTCGGCCTTCAAGCGTGTCTGGGCCTTGTTCCAATCACCGACAGTTGCTTCGATCACTTCCGCGCGTTTGTTCCGCCACACCTGCAACTTCACTCGTTGGCCGATTGGGAGTGACGCGATCAGATTGATCAGATGGTTCTCATTGCGGATGGCTAATCCATCGACTTGAAGGATCACATCGTTCCCTTTCAGCCCGGCAATCGCGGCCGGCGTCTCCGGGTATACGGACTCAACCAGCGCCCCACGCGCCTTATCCAATCCAAGTTTCATGGCGTCAACGGCCTCCAGGGTCTGTGCCAGGTGTACACCCAGGTAGCCCCTGGAGACCGAGCCCTTATCCACCAGCTGGCGTACGACGCGTTTCACGAGGTTGATTGGGATCGCAAAGGCGACTCCGCTGTTGCTCCCGGAATGAGAGGCGATGGCTGTATTGATTCCGATCACTTCTCCATCAAGATTGACCAGAGGTCCGCCGCTCGATCCCGGATTGATCGCGGCGTCCGTCTGTAAAAAATCCTTGATCCGAATCGTACTTCCCAGGCTCACTTGTCCTCGATCGCGGGCACTGATGATCCCGTGAGTGACGGTACGATTCAGACCGAATGGAGAGCCGAATGCGAGGACCCAGTTGCCCTCGCGGGTACGATCGCTGTCTGCCATTGCCGCTGGAATAATGCCATCCGCTTCGAGTTTCAGTGCGGCAATGTCCGACTCCGGATCGGTCCAAACCTTTGTCGGCCGGTAGATTTTGTCGTCCGCGAGATGAATGGTGATCTGATCGGCTCGGGCACCAGCCACGACGTGATTGTTAGTGATCACGACGATTCCGGGCACTCCATCCAGACGCAGTATCACGCCGGAGCCGGATTCTTCGATCGGCTTGGTTTTGCCCGGCGCGGGTGGCTTGATGGCTTCCACGGAAACGACGCTCGGGCTCATCTGGCGAATGACCGCTTCAAATCGCTCTCCGGTCGCGATGGTGCCCAGCGCATTCGCTGAGGCCGCAACTGGCGCAGGTCGGCTGGTCTGGGCCTTCAGGCGTTCCGCATGGTTCAGCAACAGAGTTCCGGCAATGCCGCCACCGAAAGCACAGCCACCCAGGAGCATGGTCTTGAAGAATCGGTTCATCGGAGGTGTCACCGCAAAGTTGACGAAGGAATCGGACGTCGGGCCGGGATGGGAACTCCGGAACCAAGGCTGTCAATCGGGGTGTCAAGCCGAAGTCCCATCCCGCCCGATGTCCGTGGGACGCGACCCCTCGGTCGGTACCCGCCTAAACTTTAGGGAAAATTTGTGGGCGATGAGATGCGGAATGTCCGATTCGATCGGAAGAAGTGTCAAGTTGGCGCGTCACAGAACGCATAATGCCCGCCGTCGGCATTCCGAACGGCGGGCTTGGAGGAGTTGGGACAACCCGGACGATTTTGAACGAGTTACCTGCTGTAACCCATTTCCAGATCAGACAGCCGAACTTCGCGATCGTCGGATCCGTCCGAGACGGATTCCCAATTGGCGTTACGGCGTCCCGCCAGCCAGCTGGAATCGCCCTCCGCCTCGCGCTGGCACTTGATGCACAGCGTGCTATACGGCAGCACGTTCATACGGGTGACCGGAATCTTGCAACTACAGACTTCGCACAATCCGTACGTGCCTTGCTTCAAGCGAAGCAAGGCCCGGGACACTTGATTCAGCTCGCGGGCTTCCAGTTCCGCCAGCTGAGCCGAGAGTTCTTCCCCAGAGGAGTCGAAAGCAGCGTCGGCTGCATCGCCGGAGGCCGAGGATACTTTCTGGGCACCCATCTCGGCCAGGTCCGCACCAAGCCGCTTCCGCAGCTCGGTGCGTCGTCCCGAAAGGGTTTTGTGAAGTCGAAGGAGGGCGTCGCGTCGTGCCATATGGTTACCGCCTTTCGGCGTTTAGTCCCAGCACTTGGCCGGGGTCATGAGTTTAGAGAGACCATCCAGGGAAATAGTTCGTGCCGGTCGCTGAATCTTACACCACGCAGGCAAGGACTCTTTTCACATTGCAATCCTGATGCCGAAACCAGGTCGAATGGCGAAATCATCAGCCTCCCGTTCAACCTTTCCGCATCTCAATCGTTAGACTCACCTCAGCTGACGCCTGAAAGTCGTATGTTTCAGATCACCAACGAGGTTTTCCTGATTGGAGTCACCGCATCTAATCCAGTTGCCTTATTAGACGCCCGGTATAGAAAAACTTGCTTCAATCCAGCCAGATCGCCGATTCCGCTCAAGTTCAATAATCGAACATCATCTCGGTCTCAACTGTATTCAAAACAAACACTTCGGGAGTGCGCCATCAAACAAATGATCGTTTGAACTCGCCGAAAATTTGCGTCGTATCGAATACCCGGGACGTTCTCAGCTTTATGACGGTCCCGACACGTTGCCGCTGGCTGAATTCTGAGAAAAAGCAATATTTGCCGGAAAGCGTACTGGACACATTCTCTATCAATCCTAAAATGGTAGTAAATGGCTGCTGTTTTGGCCACCGACCCCGAAAGGCGGGCGGGTATGTCGACGCTTCTTAGCAAGAAAACCGATTACGCACTCCTGATTCTGTCGCACTTGAATGAGCGGCCAGGTGGTGGGAGTGCCCGTGAAGTGGCCGACCGCTTCGGGCTCAGCAAGGCCTTCCTCGCGAACATTCTCAAAGAACTCTGTCAAAAGGGGTTCCTGGAAAGTCATCGCGGCGTGAAGGGGGGCTATACCCTGCAACGGCCAGCCGATCGGATCAACCTCGCCGACGTGATCGAGTCCATGGAAGACGGGTTGAAACTCACGACCTGTTCGGGTGAGGGTGAACTGGACGAGCACGAATGTACCGTTCACAACATGTGCCCAATTCGCGGGCCGTTGAATGAGATTCACGAAGCGATTTTTGGCATCCTGCGTCGTACTACCCTCGCGGATGTGTTTCGTCCCAGATCGACGACGACGTTTCAGTCCGTGCTTTCGATCTTGAGTCAGAAGCCACGCATGACGCTCGATATGCAAGAGATCAACGCTTAGACGAACACAGAAGAGGCCAGTGATGTTGAAGATTCCGATTTACATGGACAACAACTCGACGACGCGGGTCGATCCGCGCGTGGTCGAGGCCATGTTGCCTTACTTTACCGAGCACTACGGCAATGCCGCGAGCCGATCGCATCCCTATGGCTGGGAAAGCGAACAGGCCGTCGAGACGGCACGCGAACAAATTGCCAGCCTGATCGGTGCGGGTGCCAAGGAGATCATCTTTACTTCGGGTGCCACCGAGAGCGATAACCTTGCTCTCAAGGGCGTGGCCCAAATGTACAAGAAGAAGGGCAACCACATCATCACGCAGGCGACCGAGCACAAGGCCGTGCTGGATGCCTGCAAACGCCTGGAAAAAGAGGGTTTTCAGGTCACCTATCTTCCCGTGGATGCTTTTGGACAGGTGAACGTCGAGCAAATCCGCGCGGCGATCACGGACAAGACGATCCTCGTTTCGATCATGTCCGCGAACAACGAGATTGGCTCGCTTCAGCCGATCAAGGCCATCGGCAAGCTGTGCAAGGAGAAAGGCATTCTCTTCCACACCGATGGCGTGCAGTCGGTTGGCAAGGTGCCTATCAACGTGGAAGAGATGGGGATCGACCTGCTCAGCCTGACGGCCCACAAGATGTATGGCCCGAAGGGCATCGGCGCACTCTACGTTCGCAAGAAAGATCCTCGCGTTCGGCTCGATCCGCAAATTGACGGCGGTGGCCACGAACGCGGCATGCGTTCGGGAACCCTCGCGGTCCCGTTGATCGTCGGGTTCGGTCGTGCGGCCGAGATCGCCCACCAGGAAATGGCCGAGGAAGCCAAACGCCTCTACCGGCTACGCGAACGGCTTCGCAAGGCGATCATGGAAAAGCTCCCGGAATCGTACTTGAACGGCCATCCGGACGAACGCTTGCCCGGCAATGCGAACATCAGCTTTGCCTATGTGGAAGGCGAAGGGTTGATGATGGGGATCAAGGACGTTGCTGTTTCCAGCGGCTCGGCCTGCACCAGCGCCAGCCTGGAACCCAGCTACGTGCTTCGTGCTCTCGGCGTGGGCGATGAACTCGCCCATTCGAGCATTCGCTTCGGCCTGGGCCGCTTCACGACCGAAGAGGAAGTGGACTACGTGATCGACCTCGTTGTCCGCGAGGTGAATCGATTACGCGAGATGTCCCCTCTCTACGAGATGGCTCAGCAGGGGATCGACTTAAAAAGTATCGCATGGGCGGCCCACTAAGCATAAGCTATCAGCTACTCGCTGTTAGCAAGACGAGCGCGTCGGGGACGAACGAGTTAAACTCAAGAAGAACGGGATCGGCTAACCGCTGATCGCTGACAGCCAGGAGCGACTAATGCCATATAGCGACAAAGTTCTCGAACACTACAATCACCCGCGGAACGTGGGCAGTTTCAGTCCTTCCGACCTGAACGTCGGCACCGGCCTGGTCGGCGCACCGGAGTGCGGCGACGTGCTCAAGCTGCAAATCCTCGTTAATCCGAGCACCGGAATGATCGAGGACGCAAAGTTCAAGACCTTCGGCTGCGGCAGCGCCATCGCTTCCAGCAGCCTGGCCACCGAGTGGCTCAAGGGTAAGACCATCGACGAAGCCATGGACATCAAAAACACCGCCATCGTCGAAGAGCTGGCCTTGCCGCCGGTGAAGGTTCACTGCTCGGTGCTGGCCGAGGACGCCATCAAGGCAGCCATCAAGAACTTCCAGGACAAGCAAGTAAGCAAGTCGGCCAAGCAAAGCGAGCGGGCCGAGTTGGTCGGTGCAGCGAGCTAATTACAGTGCCGCAGGTAGCCGCACTCGTCAGAGTGCGGGCTTCCCCGCGTTCTGACGAACGCGGCAACGCTAGAGGACGATGGACGAGCATGGTCGATTGATTCGTATCATTCCTTAACAACCTAACGAGGAGATCCTCATGTCGACGAGCGTATTGGAACAACCCACCATTGGGATCCGGACTGTCGAGGCACCGCCCGAGTTCCCGGTTACTGTAACCGAAAGGGCGGCCAGCGAGGTCAAGCGCATCGTCGCCGACCAGCAGGCTTCCGGTGCCGCAGACACGCTGTTCCTTCGCATCAGCGTTCGGGGCGGCGGTTGTTCCGGCTTCCAGAACAAGCTCGACCTCGACACCGTCTTCAACGCCAAGACCGACGTCAGCAGCGAACAGCTTGGCATCACGGTCGTCGTGGACAAGAAGAGCCTGCTCTATCTGAACGGTGCGACCGTCGACTTCCACGAAGACATCAACGCACGCGGCTTCCGCATCACAAACCCACAAGCCAAGGGCTCGTGCGGTTGCGGCAGTTCGTACTCGATGTAAGCGGAATGGACGAGGACACACGCGTGGACATGTTCGAGCGTCTCGGCTTGCCGAGGCGCTTTTCTGTTGACCTTGAGGTACTCGAACGCGAGTATCTTGCGCGCAGCCGATCCCTTCATCCCGACTTTCATCAACTGGGAGCAGCTTCCGAACAAGCCGCGAGCCTGGAACTCTCGGCAGCCTTGAATGAAGCCTACTCGACGCTCAAGAACCCTTTTCGCCGTGCCGAATATCTACTTCAGGTCGAGGGCGGGCCGGTCGCCTCTGCGGTCAAGAACATCCCGGTTGAATTCCTTGAGGAGATGCTCGAACTCCGCATGGAGATCGCGGAACTTGAACGCGATTCGCCCGAGGCGGCCGAGATGGAAAAGAAGATGCAGGTTCGCTGCAAGGCGCTCCTCGAACAGGTCGGTCAGCAATTCGGTTTAACCGACGCAACCCGCCTACTCGCAATTCGCAAACTCCTCAATGCGACAAAGTACGTGGAGAACCTCCTCCACGATTTACGTGCCTTGTAGACTAGTGCAATCGGGCGCTTAGCTCAGTTGGTAGAGCGTTCGCCTTACACGCGAATGGTCACAGGTTCGAGTCCTGTAGCGCCCATTGATTGGAAGTTGTTGGTGCCAAGCGAGTAACGCTTTCCTCTCGGTGTGCGAGAGTGCGGCATGAAACCCAAAGTAATGCGGAACAGTTCCGCATAATGGGGTGCCGTATGTCTCGCAGGTCCAAAGGCTCTCTCCCTTCTTACCGTCTGCACAAGTCCAGCGGCCAAGCAGTAGTCACTCTGACCGATGCGTCCGGGGGACGACACGATGTCCTACTTGGAAAACACAACTCGCCAAATTCACGGGCCGAGTATCTTCGCGTCTTGGGCGAGTGGGAGGCTCGTGGCAGAGCTCTGATTGATCCTGCAAGCCATGCCACTGACCTGACTGTCAACGAGATGCTGCTTGCTTTCTGGGACCATGTCGAGAACCACTATCGGCTACCCGATGGCACTCCCTCTTCCGAGCAGAACAATTTCAAGTACGCTCTTCGACCATTACGAGAGATCTACGGGCACACGCCGGCTGCTCAGTTCGGCCCGTTGGCTCTAAAGGTTGTCCGTCAGCGATTCCTCGAGACTGGTCTCTGTCGTCGCGAGGTCAATCGTCGAGTCCAGAAAATTCGCCAGGCATTCAAATGGGGCGTTTCCGAGCAACTGATCCCACCAACGGTTTATCACGGACTGCAAACCGTCGAAGGTTTGAAAAAGGGTCGCAGCAGCGCAAAAGATCACAAGCCGATTGGTCCGGTCTCGGATGAAGACGTGGAGAAGATCCTTCCGTGTTTGAATGAGCATGTGCGAGGAATCGTCGCGGTTCAACGACTGACGGGAATGCGCCCTGGAGAAGTGTGCTCCTTAAGATTGCAAGACCTGGATAGGTCGGGTCCAGTTTGGGTCTACATCCCGGCTCAACATAAGACCGCGCATACTGGCCAGAATAGAACCATCGCGATCGGGCCGCGCGCCCAGGCTGTCCTGGCTCCGTTCCTCTCTCAACTTGCTCCAGAGGACTATGTGTTCAGCCCGCGGCGGATGTGGGAAGAGAAGCGAAAACAGATGCGGGTAGAACGACGATCGTTAGTTCAAGCCAGTCAGATGAATCGAAGGAAGGCGAAGCCGAAAAGGGTGCCGGCAGACAGGTACAACACCAACTCATATCTACACGCCGTTCAACGAGCCTGCGAGAAAGCAGGAGTAGAGTCCTGGCACCCGAATCAACTCCGTCACTCGATGGCGACGAGAACCCGCAAGCTGTTTAGTCTTGAAGCCGCTCAGGTTCTCCTTGGCCATGCTCGCGCCGACATCACACAGATCTATGCCAACCGGGACCAGACATTGGCGTTCCAGGTTGCCGCCGAGATTGGGTGAACGGGCATTCACATAGCCGGGTGCGGTGGAACACCTTCCACCGTTCTCCGGTTCGGATTTCGGCCCCTTGCCGGCACGTCAAGTCTGCCTCTTCACCTCTCTGCTAAGTATGCCCAAGCCTCGATTCGTTACTTTGCTCGCCATGCCAATTGCGCATCGTAACGAGGGCTAAATAACCATGAACGATTCAAACGAGTCTTTGCTAATCCGCGAGTCCTGGCTCAGCCTATCCCAGGCTGCAAAGCTGATTCCTTCGGCCCGCAATGGGCGTCCCGTATCTGCGAGTTGCCTTTGGCGATGGTTCAAAGAGGGCGTTCTCACGCCTGAAGGCCACCGCATTCACCTCGAGACCCTCCGCGTTGTAAATCGTTTTGTGACATCCGAGCCTGCTGTACGCAGGTTCATTCTTGCGCAGCAACGAATGTCAGCTGACAAGGGGCCTTCGAGCCTGCCCGTCAAGCCGCCGCGGACTCCCGGCCAGAGGAATCGAGCGAGTGAGAGAGCGGCCCAAAAGCTACAGGATCGCGGGGCTTGAATTGTTCCCGAGAGGTGCTGGCTCCCAAAAGGATCCGGCCACCAGTTGGTGGAAGGTTTTTCTAGTCGGCGGAAATGAGAAAGGCCGCTCGGGTCAGAACACCCTGGCGGCCAAAGTAACACGGACTTTAACCCGAACGGACACCATGAATCTTACACATTCCAAGACAAAATGTCTATCGATTAAGCCCGACACACCTGCACCTCAACACGAAGGCGAGGAAACCGGCAAAACGGGTTGGCAACCTCGATCCGTTGCCGAATTCCGAGAGCGTACCGACCACCTCACCCGTCTCGCATCCGAGACGGAGCTCAACGAATCCCAGGAGGTCGCGGAACAATGAGCACGACACACCACGCCAACGGCGACCTTGCCGGCTACGCCCTCGACTTCATGCGAGCGGGGAGACATGTGCTCCCTCTCCCGTTCCAATCGAAGATCCCCGTAGAGGAAAACTGGAGTACACTCCGAATCGAAGAGCAGGACGTATCGCGATACTTTCCGAAGAACGTGCAGCAAAATCTCGGCTTGCTGAACGGCGAACCGAGCCGCGGTCTGATCGACGTCGATCACGATTGCCGGGAGGCTGTCGAAGCGGGGACGCATCTCCTCCCGCGTACCGGTTGGATGAGTGGCCGACCGAGCAACCCGAACTCACACGCGTGGTACACGGTCGAGACTACTATCGAGACCGCGACGTTTGCAGATACCGATGGCAAGATGATCGTCGAGCTACGCAGCACGGGGACGCAGACCGTCGTACCGCCATCGACTCACCCGGATGGGGAGCAATACACCTGGCATCGACGCGAGGGCGAGCCGGCAAAGGTCGAAGCCGAGGAACTCAATCGAGCGGTTCGATTGACCGCCGCGGCCGCCATCATCGCCAAGCACTGGCCCGCGAAGGGTTCGAGGCACGCAGCCAGCTTGGCACTGGCGGGCGCTTTGCTCCGAGCAGGGTGGGAAGTCGATGCGACAGAGAGTTTCATGTTCGCGGTTGTCGATGCGGCCGGGGATGAAGAAGGCCGAGGCCGGATACGGAACGTGCGGAGCGCGGCAGAGCGGCAAGAGAATGACAAAAAGACGAAGGGCTGGACTTCCTTGAAGGAGCTACTTGTCGGCGATGGTGCAAAAGTCGTCGAACTTGCTAAGAAGTGGCTTGGGCTGTCTGATCCGAAGATTATTCTTGGTAACAAGAAACCAACACGGATCATCCCGGTTAAGCCCTACGTCCCGTTTCCGACCGAAGCACTTCCCGATCCGTTAAGGACTTTCGTTAAAGAAACGTCCGCAGCGATCGGTTGCGACGAAAGCTACGTCGCTTTGCACGTGCTGGCGTGCGTGGCATCCGCTATCGGCAATACGCGAGGCATTGTCGTTAAGCCTGGATGGGTTGAACTCCCAATCCTTTGGTGTGCGGTGATCGGTGACAGCGGCACACTAAAGAGCCCCGGCCTCAGCGCGGCGATTCGGCCTCTCCTTCGCACGCAGAAAAGGCTCTTCAATGAGTTCAAGACGAAATTAGAGGAGTGCGCAAAAGAACTTCGCGAGTTCAAGATTGCCGAGAAAAAGTACGAAGCAGGTAAGGGTCCAGATCCAGGTAATCCGCCGACTGCGCCCACAGTTCGACGACTGCTTTGCAGCGACACCACGATTGAAAAATTGGCCCGCATACTCGAACAGAATCCACGAGGCGTTCTGGTATTTCGCGACGAACTATCAGCATGGATTTACTCGTTTACAAAGAACCGTGGAAAGTCGGGCGGCTCAGACGCGCCGAACTGGTTGGAATGCCATCGCGGCGGAACAATGGTTGTGGACAGGGTTCTACTTGATCGCGTCCTCTATGTTGAAAATGCTTCTGTTTCGGTGTGCGGCGGAGTTCAACCCGGCATTTTGGCGCGAGCGCTGACGCCCGAATTCTTCGAAAGCGGGCTTGTCGCAAGATTGCTGGTGACGATGCCTCCCAAACGGGCCAAACGCTGGACCGAAAACCAAGTGTCCCCAGAAACCGAAGCCGCATACCGCTCTCTGCTTGAACGACTTCTGGAGCTTGATTTTCAGATCGACGACGACATGGAGCCTACGGCACATCGCTTGTCGATGGACCGTGAGGCAAAAGCGGAATGGATTGCCTTCTACGGTCAATGGGCGGAGCGCCAACAGAACGCTGACGCAGACCTTGCGGCGGCCTTCAGCAAGTTGGAGGGGTATACTGCCCGCTTCGCGCTGATCCATCACGTCGTTTCCCACATCGCCGCCGGCGAAGATGACCGATGCAAAATTGGCGTGGAGAGCATTCGGGCGGGGATTGTGCTTAGCAAGTGGTTCGCGGATGAAACCGAGCGGGTCTATGCCACGCTTTCCGAGAGCGAGGACGAACGTGAGGCGCGAAAACTGATCGCATGGGTCACAGACCACGGCGGAAGCACCACGGCCCGCGATCTTCAGCGAAAGAACTCCCGGAAGTATCGGACGGCGGAGGAAGCCGAGGCCGCGCTAAATGGATTGGTTCTGTCGGCATACGGCGAATGGTGTTTAGTTGCCCCCGGGCCCAAGGGCGGAGCCCCTTCAAAACGGTTTTTTCTGTTACCGACGCATGACAATACCGACACAACCCGCGACCAGGAGGACGACGACTCCGACGGGTTAGATTCTGCCGACACAACCCCGCCACGACCGCCTACACCCCCACCAAACGCCGAGGATTTCGAGGTTCCGTCGGTATTGTCATCTGTCGGTAAGGAGAAAAACGAAAACACGAGTCCCCAATCCCGTCTGAACACGTCGAGCAACGAAATCGACGCGGCAAAGGTTCTGTCGGACAATCCGAAACCGTCTCCGAAGAACCGACAGTCCGGAATGAAAAGCGAACAACGAGTCGCGCCGACAGATGACAATACCGACACAACCCCGGCAAAGGCTGAAGGGTGTATAAGTGAACAGATGGAGTCCTTCACCTTAATAACCAACCCCGGCTTGCTGTCTTCGGTCGCAGCCGCCCTGTCGGATGCCCCAGGAGAGCGCGTCTTCCTGGACCTGGAAACTACAGGTCTTGACCATCGCACGGACCGGACCCGGCTTATCTCGCTTTCCATCCCAGCGGGTGAAGGTCGCGTTACTTACCTAATTGATTGCTTCAAGGTTGACCCGTCGCCGTTGTTCGAGGCCCTCGCGGAGTGCGAACTCGTTGGCCACAATCTGGCATTCGACCTCGGCTTCCTGTCCCGCCTCGGCTTCCGGCCCGGCAAGGTGCGGGACACGATTCTCTTGAGCCAGGTCCTGTACGCCAGTGCCCACACGAAAGGCGTGGCACGTGTCAAACACGGTCTGAAGGACTGTCTGCAGCGCGAAATAGGGATTCAGGTCGATAAGGATCTTCAGAAGTCCAACTGGGCAGGCACCCTTTCCCCTGAACAACTCGCCTACGCCGCCGGCGACGTTGCCCACCTCGGCAAGCTGAACGACGCACTATCCCGCAAGCTGGCCGAGGCCGGCCTCGAACGAGTGGCAACGCTCGAATGCGAGGCGTTGCCCTGTCTCACCTGGATGGCCACGAGCGGGGTTCCGTTCGATCGTGCAAAGTGGAAAGAGCTCGCGGACTCCGCAGCCGCTGACGTGGAGCGGCTCACGGGCGAACTGAATGACGTCGCACCCAAGAGGATGCAAGGACTTTTCGACGGCACGTGGAACTGGGACAGCCCCACAATCGACGTCAGGGAAGTTCTTGCCCTGATCGGCCATCCCGTCGAATCGACCGGCGACGAGATTCTCGCCAAGATCGATCACCCCGTCGCCAAGTTGTTGCGTGACTACCGAGACGCCCGCAAGCGTGAAACGACCTACGGCAACGAATGGGCAAAGAAGCACGTGGCTGGGGATGATCGAATCTACCCGTCCTGGATGCAATTAGGGGCCAACAGCGGGCGAATGTCGTGCGGGAATCCCAACATGCAAAACTTGCCCCGTGGCGAGTACCGCACGTGCTTCGCTGCCCCAGCAGGCAGGGTATTGGTCAAAGCGGACTACTCGCAAATCGAGCTCAGGATCGCGGCCAAAGTCTCGAACGATGTAACGCTTCTGGCCGCCTACCAACGAGGTGACGACTTACACACCCTCACGGCGAAAAATGTGCTCGGCATTCAGGAAGTCACGAAGAACGATCGACAACTTGCGAAGGCCATCAATTTCGGCTTGCTGTACGGCATGGGTTCGAAGGCATTCAAGGATTACGCGAAGACGACCTACAGCGTGGAACTCACCGAGGCCCAGGCCGGCAAGTACCGCGATGCGTTCTTCAACACCTACACCGGCCTGAAACGCTGGCATAGGTCGATCAAGAACATTACCATTGATACCCGCACCCTCATAGGCCGACGAGTCCTTAAGGTGGATCGATTCACTGAGAAGTTAAATTTGCCCATTCAGGGCAGCGGAGCCGATGGATTGAAGGCTGCACTTGCACTGCTCTGCGAACGACGCGACCAGGTTCCCGGCGCGTTCCCCATACTGGCGGTTCACGATGAAATTGTCGCGGAGTGCGACGCGCCCGACGCGGCAAGGGTCGCTGCATGGGTCAAGCAAGCTATGCTGGACGCGATGACGCCGCTTATCTGGCCCATCCCGGTCGAGGTCGAAGTCAAGGTCGGGACGACATGGGGAGGTGATTGAGCAGGGCAGCACATCGGGACTCGAACCCGCAACCACTGGACAATCCCCAGCCGAACGGAGAAAAACTACTGGAAAACAAGGCCGAACCGTCGATTCTCACCGAAGGATGTACCTGGGGATGTACCGCCGACGCGGAACTCGACCGCATAGTCGCCGCATGGCCATTCGTCGGGCGGTTTTGGCCCTGATCGATAGCGTGTAGCGTTCGAAGTTCGGTGCTGAGCTGATAGAGAAACCTGTTCGACCATCTACGCACTTACGAAGGACTTTCCTTCTGATAGATCCCAATCCGATCGAAGTACTTCCGGTTGAAACGCGCATAGAGTTTGGAATCTAGCCGGATTAGAAAGTGGTTGTCTGGATTGAATTCTTTCGGGAACAAGTTGTGCCGATTGGTGCCATTCACACAGCAAGCGTTGCAGTATTTGAGAATAGTGCCCTCATTCGCGTCGGGCCGTTCACTCATGATCCGCTCAACAATCTTGTCGAGCGTCGCTACCCCAAGTTCGCGAATAATCCTCTGCAACCGCTTACGATAGTGCTTAAAATAAGCCTCTTGCTCCGCAGTTTGCTTACTCATAATTTTCGCTTCGTAAAAACATTCGACATGCAAAGCTACACCTTCCACACTTCCGCCCCAAGCGGCAACTCATTCAATTCCGCCCGTGCCTCGCGCCACGTGGGATAATGCTTACCGAGGATCAACATGAACCGCTCGCTGTGCTTCGGTTCAAGCAGATGCACCATCTCGTGCACGATCACGTATTCAAGCAGATCCTTTGGCTTCTTCACAAGTTCGGTGTTCAACCTGATGTGTCCTGCACGATGGTTGCAACCTCCCCACTTGGTCTTCATTCGCTGTAGATAATAGCCCTCGACATTCACACCAAGTTTTCGCTCCCATCTGCGGATCATTGGCGGCACAACCTCATGCAGCAACGATCTATGCCACTGATTCATTAGGGTTTCACGTTTCGCTTGGTCGCTGCCGGGCCGGACGTGAAGGATAATTCGACGGTGATCGTGAGTCACGATCGGCTTCGCCTCACGTTCAACGACGGAGAGGAGGTAACGGCGGCCCCAAAGATAGTGGCTTTCCCGCTGTACGAACTGTCGCGATGTTTCTCGCGCCTGAGCTTTTAACTTTGCTTGCTGGTTTCGAATCCATGTGAGCTTTGAAATAGCGTAGGCCCGCGCGACGTCGAGGCGGGTTTTGGTTGGCGCGACCAGCGTTACGCGGCCGTCCGGCGGGTAGACCGACAGGTGGACGTTTTTGACGTCCTTCCTCGTCACCCGAATCGAAATGTCACCGATTTGGATTGTCTCGCTCATCAGTATCCCGGTTGGTTCTTGATGATCTCGAAAATCGCCTGCGTCGCTGCACGGTCCCGCGACATGATCGGAAACAGCGCATTGATCACTTGGATTCCCCTTGGGCCCTCGATGTCGCTCTTCCATCCCGCCGGGGCCTTCTCCTGCATCGTGAGATCGATTTTGAGGGCGAGGGCCGCCTTCTCGCCTTCATCCGCCGGGCACTTGAAAGTGGTGGCGGGGATGCTGGCTAGGTTGTTGAAGAGCACGATGGCTGCCGGACGCCCATTCAGCACGGAGGGATGGCTACCGGTGTTCTTCTGCCCCATGCGCTTCACCAGCGCTTCCGCCTGCGCCAGGAATTTCTCATACTCAACCGTGTCGGTTCGGTCCTGTTTGATGAGATCATCGAGCAGCTTGGACATCTCCTCGTAGAATCTCGGATCGGTCAGTTGGTCGCGGATGATCGTCTTGCGGACGTTGTTGATGATCCCCTCGGCAATGGCGTTCTTCGACAACGTGCCTTTTTGATTCAGCTTTTGGGCGATGGCATCGTGGATGCCCGTCTCGATGATCAGCTCCACGAGCGAGAACTGGTCGATGGTGCCGATCGCAGTCGCCGGGTCC
>SIAJ01000074.1 GCA_009691845.1 Gemmataceae bacterium | reverse complement strand
TATGCCAGCATCGGCATCATGGCCGGGTCGTATGCCCACAACATCAAGAATCTGCTCGTTCGACCGAACGACTTGATCAATCGGTGCATCGAATCCGAGCAACTTCGGCCCGATCAAACCACGATGCTCAACGAAGTGAAATTGACGCTCGGCACGGTCACCGAACGCTTGCAGATGATTTTGCGAACAGTCCGCCGCGATCCGAACAAGGCGGAGATGACCCGTTTGGACGTGAACGATTTGATCCGCGAGACGGACCATACCTGGTCCGTTATTGGGCGTGAAAAATGGAAGATGATTATTGACTGCCAACCGTCGGACTCGCCCCTGGTAATTCGCGGCGATCTCTCGCATTTGCAACAAGCGATCGAGAATCTCGTCTTCAATGCTCGCGATGCCACGTTCGAAATGCGCAATCAGGTTCGCGATGCCGCCCGTGAAGAGACGGACGCCACGCTAAGAAAGCAAGCCTTAATCGATGCGGCTTCCTGGCGAGGCGAAGTTCGAATGACCGGACGACGGGAAGGCGAATTCGCGATCCTGGAAGTGAGCGATAACGGCATCGGCATGACCGAAGAAGTTCGCGAGCGATGCCAGCAAACGCACTTCAGTACGAAGCGTGATAATGCACTTTACGAAGGCTACAACGCCGGCATGGGGCTTGGTTTGTCTTTCGTGGCCGTGGTGTTCGAACATCATTCGGCGAAAATGGAGATCGAATCGCAGCCGCTGCAAGGGGCGTTGTTTCGGATTCATTTTGCGTTGGCGGAACCGGAAAGTAGCCCTCTCGCTCCGCGAGAGGGAGGCGAGACGTCGCAATGATCGGAGTGCCCGCACGAGGATTTGACTCCCTCACGCGGAGCAAGAGTCCTACTTCTTGGGTGCTTTCTTGGGCAGAACCTCGTTCATGGTATTTCGCCATGCCTGGAGAGCCGGCCGCATTTCGGCCGCAGTTTTACCAGCTTTTAGCTTGGATACATCCACATCGGTGTACAGTTTCTTGTAGAGGGCCGGATCGAATGCCGGATTCGGCGTGTTCTCCTGAGCCCCCACATTCTTTCGCCACATGGTCAGTTTGCTTCGCATCGCTTTCACCCGTTCCGGTTCGCGTTCGGCAAGGTTTGTTTCCTCACTCGCATCCTTCGCGAGGTCGAACAGTTCCACCGCACCATTGTCATAGTGCTCGACGAATTTCCAATGGCCATCGCGCATCGCACCTGCGGGGCGACTGCCCTGGTTTGTGTAGTGCGGAAAGTGCCAGAATAACGGCCGATCGGGAATCGATTTTCCTTTTAACAACGACAGAACGCTTGTTCCGTCGAATCGATCGTCCGTCTTCACACCGCACGCTTCGAGGAGCGTCGGCACCCAGTCGGCCTGGATGATCGGAACGTCACTGACTTTTCCGGATGGAATTACGCCAGGCCAGCGGACAATCGTCGGCACGCGAAGCCCGCCTTCATAGAGAAAACCTTTGCCGGCACGAAACGGCGTATTGTGCGTGGCTGGGCTATCGGGAAATTCGAGGACGTGCAGGCCGCCATTGTCCGACGTGAAGACTACGATCGTGTTCTCAGCGAGTTTCAATTCGTCGAGCCGGGTCAGCAACAATCCGACCGTGTCGTCCAGCGTGTGCAGCATGGCTGCATAGGTTGGATTGAAAGCATTCTTGTATTTCTCAATGAGTTCGGGCTTCGCACCCAACGGAATGTGCGGCGTGTTATGGCACAGGTGCAGGAAGAACGGCCGATCCAGATTTCGTTCCACGAATCCGAGTGCCTGGCGGGTGAGGTCGTACTCACCTTTGCCACCTTCTGACTCGCTGGCTTTCGTGTTGGCCATGCCTGCATGAGCAAAGTCAAAGCCTTGCTCCTTCGGCCCGAAGCCGGCACCACCGAGATGCCACTTGCCGACACAACCGGTTGCATAACCTGCCGATTTCAGGTGTTCAGCAAGCGTCTTTTCTGCTAGCGGCAGCTTCTGCTCAATCACCGGATGCAGCAGTTTTTGTGAGGCACAATCGGCACGGCCGGGTAGAAACGTGGTCAGGTGCAACCGAGCCGGGGCTTTCCCCGTCAGGATCGCCGCACGGGCCGGAGAACAAATCGGCTGCGAGCAATACGCACTGGTGAAACGCCTTCCGTCCGCCGCGAGTTTGTCGAGGTTCGGAGTGTGATGCTCCTTGCGGCCATAACAGCCCAGATCGTTGATGCCGAGATCGTCGGTGAGAATAAAAATGATGTTCGGCCGTGTCGGCGGATCGGCCGCGAGGAGTTGTAATGGCAGAGCGAGAATCGCGAGAAAGCAGAGACGCAACATGAAGGTGCCCTTACAGATTCACACGCTTGAACGTGATCTTATTCAGATCGAATTCGCCCAGTCCGATCAGGCCTGCGAGAATGACGTGCTCCGGTGTGCGTCGATCGAAGACCTCCGAATCACCTGCGCCACGAACGAACTCCGCAGCCGCCATCCGCGTAATACTCTCCATTATGGAGCCAGCGCAAAGGCCCGATGCCATCATGCGGGCCTGGCGTTGGGGTGTGAAATCGCGACGGCCGACTTCGCCTACTCGAGGCAGGCCGAGCATCACGCGTTTCGTATCGATGATGTCCCAGCCGATGTGGTCCATGGACACCGGATCCGTCGCGACGAACAGGCTATTTGCCCGCCAGGTGCCCCAACTCTTGTTCCACGAACCGGGCCCGCCTTCGTAAACGGCAATCAGGCCATCCATGATGTGAAGGGTTGCTTTCTCGCGCGTGGCCGGTTGATTGACGGCCGTCGGGATGAAGACGTTGCACTGGTTTGGTCCATCTTTGCCGCGGCCCGGTGAATCCGGATAGCCATGGGCGATACCCGAAATGTGCGAGCGGGCCACATTGTTGTTCAAGCCGTGCGACATGTTTTTCAGCGAGAGTGTGATGCCGGAACTGCGATGATCTTTTAGCACGGGAATGGTGATAAACTTGTCGACCATACGCGTGACGATTGTCGAAAGATGCGAGCGAAAGCGGCGATCGTCGTTCTGCGAGTGGGCCGGGGCGGCAAAACCCATGTGTACGAATGCGTCCGGGTCGTAACCGACCACATGCTTGTGCAACTCAGGCGAGTGTTCGTTCGGATTGTCGATACCGTTGATCGACAGTTGCTGTTCGCTATATCCCGCTCCGCTGGCCGCCCAACGTACACCGTCCATTTCGGGTTCGCCCATCATTTTTTCGTAGCCGGCCGTGATGAACTCGTTCGCATAACGCTCGAACACGACGACGTCTTTCGGCGGAATGCCAATGGCCTTCAGATTGCGAACAATCTCGAGCAGGACCTCCGGATTAGAAACGGAGCCGACCATGTGCGGCCGCTGTTTGTTCGAGCCAACCGGGTTGACCTTGATGCCGATGACTTCGCCGGGAGAGAAAAACGTCTTCCATGCTTCGGATGCATGGTCGGCACCGGTGAATTCGCACATCCCGCGGTCGAGCATGGTGCGAACGGTCGGTCGATCGATGCGATGTCGCTCGTCCACGGCCTTGGGATCGTGAACCTCGACAACCCGGCCACGATAGGTGCCGGGCATCCGCTCGACGTGTGCCACCTTGGCAACAGGCGAAACGACCGTCTCGGCAAGCCAGCGATTCTGATCGATGGTCCGTTTGGCCAGCACGGCCAACGGAACACCGGCCACGCCAAGCCCAGTGGCGAGGCCACGAACAAACCCGCGGCGAGAGAGTGGCTGACGCTCGGATGGATGCGGCATGTGATCGCTGGGGTAAAGAGGATCATCTCATCTTCGCGAACCAGTGAAAGCGTGTCAACCAATTCAGGGCGTTTTCCTTGACTCCTCAATCGAGGCGACTACGGCTTCGATCGTCCCGGGTGAATTTCCTTCCAGACGGTTATTCAGGAAGGCGTAGGCACGCCGGCCCATCCGCAGGGACTCTTCCGCCAGATTTTTCAAGGCCGCACGCGTCCCAGGATCCGGCTGCACAACCTCCCTGTATGGCTGGAACATCTTGACGGCCTGCTCGTAGGTGCGGCCCTTTTGAAGCAAGGCTCTTACCACCGTGAAGTCCGCCGTGAACGCTTCCGGGATTGCCATCTGGTCGGCCAGCGTCGGCATTTTTGTCCACGCGTTGAAAACGTGGGCCACATTGTGCCGAGCCAATATCGCGAAGTACTTGGGATCGACAAAGTCTTGGTTGCGAATCTCGACCGCATACGACCAGCCCTTTGGTAAGGCCTCAAGGAAACGATCCAGGTGCTCAAAAAACTCGGCTGTGGCCAGTTCATGTTTTGAGAACGATCCGAATTCGAAAATCATCACTGAGACATGCTCACGGTAAGGTTCCAGAAGTTTCGTGAAGGCTTGCTCAAACAGGGCCGCATTCAGAAAATGTTGGTTGGTGTGGCCGGCACGAACCCCGTAGCGGGCGTGGCCGGGCCAGCACAAGACCGTGATCTCCTCGGGGACTTTCAACCCAAAACCAAACTGTGGCGGTACTTGGCCGAACAGATGCGTCCAGAACTCGGCAGTCGGAAACTGATAGAAGCTAAAATCGCCCCCGACGACCGGAAAGGTCGCGGCATATTCACGCAGGCATTCTGCCTCGAACTTCTTGTGCGAGAGCTTGCCACGTGTCAGATAACGATCCGGAGAGTAGATCGACCCGAGCCAGCCGTCGTATTTCCAGGAACTCGTGCCGAAGTAGATACCGCGTTCGGCCAACGAACGTAAAGCGGGGGCAAGCCTTGCAGCTTGCGGAGGCGGTTCATCGAATTCGTCAAACAATGAGTTCATATCAGCCAATGTAGCCCTCTCGCGGAGCGAGAGGGAGGCGAGACCCCAGAATGCACTTCAGCATCGCTCGGAACTCCTGCCAGCCGCCCTCTCGCGGAGCGAGAGGGCTACTTTCTAAGATAACTCCATGAGCACCGTACTGGATCGCGAGGAGTACGTCGAGCAGGCGTACTTCTACCGTACCTTCCGCGAGCGCGTGGCGGACAATGTTCCGTCTCAGGAAGTGCTTGCCAGGCTGGATGAAGAAATCCTGACCACTACGCGTTTGCCCCACGCCGTCCAATTCCTGGCCACGGAGATGAAGCACACCGGCGAACTTGCAATGGGGTTCCAGCGGCTCACGCATTATTTTCATCCGTTCCAGGCGTTTGTCGTTCAGCAGGCGGAAGACGAGAAGTTGCGATTCAGCATGGACACGGCGTTATTGGTCCTCGAACGCGAGGCGTACTATCGGGCCAACAATCCGACGCCACAGGGATTGTTCGTCTATCAATTCGAATCGATCTGCCGCAATCGGCTGAGGTATTTCGATGGCCTGATTGCGATGAGCGAGGATCCGTTCTACGACGCGGACTGGAAAGCCTACCTGGAATCTGTTCGCAAGCAGGTTGGTATCATCGATTTCGCGGACTTGATCTACTTTCGATCCGAATACGCACTGATGGAGCAACGCCGTCGCCAGCCGAATTTTGAGTCGTCGGTTCCTATGCTATTCGGCGAAAAAGAAGGCAAAATTGCCAAGGCCAGTCGAGGCCGCGATCCATTATTCTTTTTCGCGGCCCTACAACGACAGCTCAATTATCCTGAAGTGCCACGTGGCAAAATACAGACCGACGAGAACACAAAGTTGGAGATGATGCAAACGAAGGTCCGCGAATTGGAAGCGAGATTGAAACTACTCGAGAGCGAAACCAGAGGCGGGCCGATCGATTGGAACGAGTTTGGCAAGCCGGATTTGTTGAAGGATGACGACTAGCCACGAAGTGTTTAACGGTGCGTCCACCAGTTACATGCGACCGGTGGTCAATCGATCTCAATCCGGTAGCTAACCAACCACAACTCGAGTTGCTCCAATTTTTGCTTTCCAGCGAGCCTTGAAAGCTTTCATCCATTTGCGATTCTTGACCAAATTATCACGATAAGTGACGTTGCCTTGTCGCCAATGGCCTTCCACCTTTAGTGTTTCATGGCTCGCCGCGACAAAGTGAGACCACCTCCACCACCGCCTCGGCAAGCCATCTTGGAGACACTTCCCGTCCATCATTAAACTGCAGTGGGAGCAGCACGTCGAATCGACGCCACTTGCTGCTCATAGGTAGCCTTTCCAAGGACAGTGAAAGGGATGCTCTGATCGGCAAGTGCTTCCAGCGCGGCTTCGGGCACAATGTGCTCGCCCGAGCGAAGGACTCGTCCGGAAAACCGCCCAATCATGAACCCAAGCGAGCGGAGTTCGGTTTCGCGATCGACAAGCTTGATGGTGACCGTTCGAGTCCTCCTTCTAATTGATCCTAGCCCTTCAATCCAGCCAATGCTCCTGTGCTATCGCCCAGACCGGCGAGTTTCACATCCATACGGTCGAGCATGGCCAGCCAGAGATTGTTCAATGGCGTTTCCTTGGCGTACTTGATGTGCCGGCCTTGTTGGATGGTCCCGCAGCCTTGCCCAGCCAATAGGATCGGCAGGTCGTCGTGGTTGTGGGCGTTGCCGTCGGAATTCCCGCTGCCGTAGGCAATCATGCAATGATCGAGCAGCGTGCCGTCCCCCTCCTTGACGCTCTTCAACTTCGTGAGCAAATAGGCAAGCTGCTTCACGTGGAACGTGTTGATGTCACGAATTTTTTCCTTCTTCTTCGCGTCGTTGCCATGGTGGGACAGGTCGTGGTGTCCATCAGATACGCCGATGAAGGGGTATGGCTTGTTGCTGCCCTCGTTCGTGAACACGAACGTAGTCACGCGGGTGACATCTGCCTGGAAGGCAAGTACGATCAGATCGCAGAGAATGTGCAAGTGTTCTTCGAAGCTCGCGGGCAATCCGGCCGGAGCCTTGTAATCGGGCGTCTTGATCGGCGGTAGTTTCTCGGCCTTCTGAATTCGCAGTTCGACATCGCGAACCGCGGAGAAGTACTCGTCGAGCTTGCGCTGATCGTTGGCTCCGAGTTTGCCCTTGAGATCGGCCGTGTCCTCGCGAACGAAATCGAGCACGCTCTTCCGCTTGGCGTCGCGTTTGGCTCGCTCGGCGTCGCCACCGGAGCCGAAGAGCCGTTCGAAAACCAGCTTCGGATTCACTTCCTTGGGCAGTGGCTGGGTGGCGGAGCGCCACGACATGGTCGAGGAATACAAACAGGAATAACCGCTGTCGCAGTTGCCGGCCATTGCACCTGCTTCACCGCCGACTTCGAGCGAAGGAAGGCGCGTTTTATCGCCCACACGAGCGGCCGCCACCTGATCGACGGAAACACCGGCGCGAATATCGACGCCATCGGTCTTGCGGGCCTGGCAGCCGGTTAAGAACGCGGACAGGGCACGTGCATGATCGCCACCACCATCGCCATTCGCCCTGGCCTTGTCGGCCGTCAGTCCGCTGAGAATCGAAAAATCGCTCTTCAAACTTTCGAGGGGCTTCAAAATGTGCGGCAATTCGCCAAGAGCCCCCTCGGTCTTCGGCGTCCAATCGACCATGTTCTTGCCGTTTGGCACGTAAAGAAAGGCCAAGCGATTTGGGACGGGTGTGCCGCTGGCGGGGGCAGCCCACGAGGTGGCAGTCCCCATAGCATCCATCCACGGCAAGGCGAGGGTGGCACCAAGGCCTCTCAGGACCGTTCGACGGTTGATCGGTCGCATATCGAAAATCCCCAAGTGAGACGATGTAATGAGAGTTTCCGGTATTTTACACGACCGGCCTGGTGATTGCTCGCATTATGTACCGATTTTCCAAGGTTCTTGTCCAGGTGAATCGTCCGATCTGCCATCGCGAAACGCCATCAAGCGTTCCTCGCTGCGAATGGCTTTGCAGGATTGCAGCCAAATTGTCGCGCCGGGTGATAGAAAGAAAAGACACCTCTCCAGAAGCTAGTCGGGCCGACCGCCAAAGTGGCAAGGGGAGTGCGTACCGGAGGTCTCATGGGCCAACTCAGCGCGCGTGTTGCCGTCTACACCGGCGTGTTCGACCCCATCCATCTGGGCCACCTGGACATCATTCACCGGGCGAGCAAGATCGTCGACGAATTGATTGTGGGAGTTGGTATCAACCCGGATAAACCGCCGTTCTTCACGATTGAAGAACGTGTGAGCCTCATCCAGCGTGTGACAACGGAATATCCGAACGTCACGGTGCGACCGTTTACCGGCCTGGCCGTGCGGTTCGTTCGCGATATGGGGGCTCGCATCATGGTCCGCGGCTTGCGAACCTTGAGCGACATGGAGTACGAATTCACCATGTCCCTGATGAATCTGAACCTGGACTCTGAAATCGAAACTGTCTTCCTGATGGCGAAGGAAGAATTCTCCCACGTGAGTAGTTCACTCCTCCGTCAGATCGCCGTCCTCGGTGGTGATTTGTCGAAGTTCTTGCCCCGAGACGTGAAAACTGCCCTAATTGAACGTGCAATGGACTTGAATAAGTGATCTGTATTGCTCCCCCTCTCCGGAGTCTTTCTCATGATCGAACCAGTGACTCGTCGAACATTCTTGGCGTCGGCCGCAGTGGCTGCGACGTTTGCAAACCCGGCAAGGCCAATGGATGGGACCAAAATTAGGTTAGGCGTGATCGGCGTGGGTGGTCGAGGGACCGATCACGCACGATCACTTGCCAAGGTCGCGGACGTGACGATCGCGTCTGTGTGCGACGTAGACGAATCTCGTGCGAAGAAGGCCGCGGGTGCCGTTGCGAAGGACGGCTTCGCGGAACCGAAAACCATCGCGGACTTTCGACGCATTCTTGAAGACAAGGAGATTGACGGGGTCACGATCGCGACCTGCAATCACTGGCACGCCATTATGGGCATCCTCGCCTGCCAGGCTGGAAAACACGTTTACGTCGAGAAGCCATGCAGCCACAACCCGCGTGAAGGCGAGTTGTTCATCGAAGCCGCAAGGAAGCACAAACGCCACGTGCAGATGGGCAACCAGCGTCGTAGTTACGGGCACTACATCGACGCGATCAAGCAGATTCGTGAAGGCGTCATCGGCCGAGCGTATCTGGCCAAGTCGTGGTACTTCGCAAATCGGCCAAGCATCGGCAAGGGGATGGCAGGCGATCCGCCGGCCGGGCTCAACTACGAATTGTGGGAAGGCCCCGCTCCTCATCGACCATACAAGGACAACTACCTGCATTACAACTGGCACTGGTTCTGGAACTGGGGCAACGGCGAACTCGGCAACAACGGTGTGCACTCCATCGACATCTGTCGCTGGGGCCTGGGCGTCGATTACCCGATCCGCGTCAGTTCATCGGGCGGCCGTTATCGCTACGAGGACGATCAGGAAACGCCCGACACGCACACGGTCGGCTTTGAATTCGCCGATCGCAAGCTGATCACCTGGGAAGGCCTGAGCTGTAATTCGAACCCCGGCGGGGCGGCCTTCGACATCGTCTTCCACGGTGACAACGGGAGCATGATTCTCAAGGATGGCGGTTACACGATCCATGACCTGAAAGGCAAGGAGATCAAAAAATTGCCTCCCGACAAGGTCAGCCAAATGGAACACTTCGGCAACTGGCTCGCGGCGATCCGAACTGGAGCCAAGCTGAATAGCGAGATCGAGGAGGGGCACAAGAGTACGCTGCTTTGCCACCTGGGAAATATCGCCCACCGGGCAGGTCGTTCGCTCAAATGCGATGGCAAGAACGGCCATATTCTGGGCGATGCCGAGGCGATGAAACTCTGGACAAGAGAGTACGCGAAGGGGTGGGAACCGAAGGTTTAAGACGATAGAAAAGCATGGGGCCGATGAGGCCGAAAGGACCAATACCGGTCCGATCGGCCTCATCGGTCCGATTCCCTACTCGTGCCTCAACGCCTCAATCGGATCAAGCTGTGCCGCTCTCCAGGCAGGATAAAGCCCAAACAGCACACCAATTCCCGCAGCCACGAAAAACGAATACACCATCGGCTCAATCTGCAATACCGCCGGTATCGTCTTTTCAGGACTCCACCACTTAGCGACGGCCGGCAGGCCGTAGACGACGCTAATACCTGCCGCGATGCCGAGCAGACCGCCAACGGATGTCTGCACGATGGCCTCAATCAAGAACTGAAACACGATGTCCCGCCGCTTGGCCCCGAGTGCCCGGCGAATACCGATCTCGCGGGTGCGTTCTGTCACCGTGGCCAGCATGATGTTCATGATGCCGATCCCGCCCACGAAGAGGGAGATTGACGCAATCAGTGCAAGCAATTGCTCGAAGCTCCGCTCCGTTTCTTCCGCTTCGATGAGTTTGTCCAGCGGAATCGTGATGGCCCAGTCGTTCTTCGGGTGCGAGCGTTCGAGCATTTCCTTGATTAGGTCCCCGGCCGCCTTCACTTTCTTGCGTTCCTCCGGGTTGTCTACGTTTGCATCGACCGTTAGCGTGATTTGACTCAGTTCAACCCGCTCGGCACCACGCGAGCCAGTCGAACGCTGGACGATCACATCGCCGAATCTGCGGCGGGAGGTTGTGAGAGGAATATAGATGTCGCTGTTGAAGTCCTCGGCCGCCTGGCTTCCACCAGTTCCGCCCGTGGGCATGCGATCCTTGATGATCCCGACGACGAGGAATTCCTGGTTATTCAGTACGATGGCCTGTCCAATCGGGTCGTCGAACGGAAAGAGCTTGTCTGCGGTCAGTGCCGCCAGCACCGCGACGTTGCGAAATAATTCGCTGTCCTTCTCGACCAAGAACCTCCCAACGGCAACCTCAAGCTTATTCACTTCCATGTACTGCGGAATCGTGGCCACGACTCGACCGTTATGCATTCGTTCGTGTCGGCGAACTTCACGCGGGAACACGCGCATGGGAACGTGCAGGCCGATCGACGGGATGGTCTGGAATTTTTCGTAATCGCGATAGGTCAGCCCGTAGATCGCGACGAACGAGCGTGAAGATGTCGCCGAGTCGTCCGGCGGCTTTTGGCTCCGTGCAACAATGTTCGTCGCCCCCTGACGTTTGATGGAATCGAGGGCTTCCTTCATGGAACCCTTGCCGAAAGCGAGGAGCGAGATGACGGACGCTACGCCGATGATGATGCCGAGGATCGACAGGAACGTGCGCAACTTGTGCAGCCACAGGCTGCGGATCGCCAGGATGGTATTGCGACGGAACTTGGTCAGTGATCCGAACATGCTTGGCCTCACGCTCGTCCCGTTGGGACGAACGCTAAACGGATTCAATTGCGATTTCTCACGTCACTCTCAATCTGCCCGTCACGTAATCGTATCACACGTCTTGCATTAGCCGCGATGTCGTTTTCGTGTGTGACCATGATGATGGTCTTGCCCGCGTTATTCAGGCTGATGAGCATCTCCATGATCTCGACGCTGGTCGTGGAATCGAGGTTGCCGGTCGGCTCGTCGCCCAGGATCACGTGCGGATCGTTCACGAGGGCGCGCGCGATCGCGACGCGTTGCTGCTGCCCGCCGGATAGTTCCAGGGGTCGGTGGTCGAGTCGGTCGCCCAGGCCCACCAATTTTGCGAGTGCGATGCACCGCGCACGAGTTCGCTCGTTCAGTTGCTTGCCCTGATACATGAGCGGAAGTTCGATGTTCTCAACGACCGTGTACTGCGGCAGCAGGTTGTACGATTGAAAAATGAAGCCGAGATACCGGCAACGCACATCGGACAGGCGGTCGTCGTTGAGTAGGGCCACGTTGCGGCCGCTGAGAATATATTCGCCGTTCGTCGGCCGATCGAGGCAGCCGAGGATGTTCATCAGCGTTGACTTACCCGATCCGGAAGGGCCCATGAGGGCGACGAAATCGCCTTCTTCAATCTCCAGATTAATACCTTTGAGGACGTTGACCGTGACGGCGCCCAGGTAGTAGTTCTTGATGAGCCGTTGAACTTGAACGATGGCGGGCATGTGTTGGGAACGATGAATGATGAATGATGAATGATGAATGCAAGATTCAAGATTCATCGTTCGTCATTCATCATTGCTTGTCTCCCTTTCCTGCCCCGGGAGCGGCACCGGTCACGGCTCCCTTGCCTTTCCCGCTCTTGCCTTTCCCGCTCTTGCCTTGATCGGCGACGTCCTCGCGGGTCTTGGCGGCATTGCCAATAATGGCTTTCGGATTGACGACGACTTGATCGCCCGCAGACAAGCCGGATTTTACCTCGGCCATCTTCTCGTTGCTCAGACCGATCTGAATCTCACGTTCTTCCGGTCCGCTCGAAGTCATTACGAAGACCTTGCGAGTGCGCCCACTTTCCGCTCCGCCGATCACGGACTGCACCGGGATGGCGAGCACATTCTCCAGCGTGCTGTTCACGTGGATCGTCACTTCAGCGCTCATGCCAGGCCGGAGGCCGGGCAGTTGATCGTCGATGGCCACGATCGTGGAATAAACCTTCACGTCGCTGGACATCCAGTCGCCGGAGGAAGCCACGGTGGCCACTGTTTTCACGTGCCCCCGCACAGGCTTTTCGGGAAAAGCGTCCATGCGAAGTATGGCCGGTTGACCGCGTGCGGCCTCGTAATATTCCCGCGCGCGATACTCGTCGCGTTGCTGCTCGATGACTTGCTCGTGCAGGGACAGGAACGTCGTATAAGGACGTGGGCTAAAGCTGAACCCAGCCAACACCGATTCGTGAATTCCCGTGGTGCGTCGATCGTCCCCCTTGATCCGCGAGACCATGGCCTCATGAACGCGGGTAGCCACCTGCATCTTGCTCAGGTCCGGAATGCGCATCAGTTTTTGGCCTTCTTGAACCGTCGCGCCTTGTTGGATCAGTCCGCGTTCGGACTGGCTAAATCGGCTCGATTCGGGAATGTAGTACACGACCATGCCATCCTGTGGCGCGTGAATTTTGCACTCGCGAATCTGCTCTTCGATCTCCTTGAGATTCTCTTCTTCCTGGAGATAAACGGAGCGTGTCGTGCGGCGAAGCGAGTCTGCCTTGACTTCATTGGCCTCTGCCTCGCTGACGGCTCGATCGAACGCACGCCAGGCCTCCTGGACCGCGGCCGATGTTTCCTTTACTGATTTCTGCGACAGGAATCGCTTCAGCAGAAGCTTGTCTGTCTCGAGTTTTTTCAATGTTTCTTTGGAGCCAACCATTCGGGATTCGTCCGCCTGCACCTGAGCGGGAGAGAGATATCCCTTGAGTTCCATGCGCCGGGAATAAGCCAGGCGATCGTTCCACATTTCGACATCGGCTCGGGCAAGTTCAATTTGGCCGGCAACGTCATTGAGGGATTTATGAAACTCGCCCTGAAGATCGGGAAACTCGTCCTTGCTGCGAGCCAGGAACAACTCCAGGTCCGCTTCGAGAGTGTGCAAGAGTTTGCGGGCCAGGTCACGCTTCCGTCCGCTCAGCGTTCCTTTTGGTAGACCGACATACTTCTCGAGATCGAGTTCCTTGAGTTGAATATCGCTGCGTGCTTTCTCGACGGCGCTTTCGTTCGTGCTCAACACGATCTTGAATTGCGATTCGGCCGCCACCGACTCAGCCTGGGCTTTGTCGAGCTTGATCTTTTGCGCCCGAAACTGGTCTTCCAGTGCCGACGAATCCAACACCATGATCGGCTGGCCGCGACGGACCAGCGTGCCGTCATCAATCACCCACTTAATTGTCGTCGCATAGTTCCCCTTCGAGCCGGCTTTCACTTTGCAAATGATGTCGCGATTGTCCGCGGACTCCACGGCACCACGCTCGACGACGGTCAGGTCGATGTCTTCGCTTTTGACCGTGTGCAGTAGCAGATCGGGCCGGTCCACACTCTTGCGACCCATGAAAACGTAGAACAGTGCGGCCACGGCGAGTAGGCCGACCGTGGCACCACCCAGAATCAGGGTCAGCGGAAATTTCCGCGCGACGACGTCACCGATCTCCGGCGGTCCGAAGTTCGGCGAATCGTCCAGCCCCGGTAGTTCCGACAGCGCCTGGCTGTGGGACTTTATCGGGCTCGATGGCGGGAGAGGTAAATTGCTCATCGATCCAAGCTCCGCGCGGATCGAGCGGCATTTGCTCGATATCGCGATACATGGTCATGCGGGCGACCAAGAAATTCACCCAGGCCTGATACAGGCCGTTCTGGGCCTGAAGCAGCGAACTCTGGGCACTGAGTAACTGCTGAGTCAACGAGGCCGCGTTGGCCGCCTGTTGCTGACCCTGGGCTGCCGCTCGACCCGGCTGGCCCGCCGCCCCGTCAGGGATCGGTGGAGACTGTAGAACGTCAAGCGAGTTTTCCACCTGATCGAACGCTACTTCCACAGCCCGCTGCTGGATGCGGTAGTTTTCCGCAAGCACTCGCAAGTTGCGGAGGTCCGTCCGCACTTCGTTCAGAATAAAGTCTTCCGTGGCCTGCAGATTTCGTCGGGCCCGTTGGTAGGCAATCAATGCTGTTCGATATTCGTTTCGTTCCGCTCTTCGCACGAGAGGCAGTTCGCCATTCAAAATCAACTGGTGCCGGGCCCGAGACCCACCGACGTTGAACGCCTCGTTGGCATGACCCGGGGAGTTCGTGTTGAGATTATACCCAACATTGAGAACTCCAAGCAATGAATTTGCCACGACCCCCACCCGCCTCCAGGCGTCGATCATCTGTCCACGTGAATTCATCAGTTCTGGACGATTGGCAAGTGCCACTTGGGCTGCGATGGCCTGGGCTCGATCCAGGTCCTCCGTCAACAAGTCGGCCCCTTCAATCGTCATACCCGGCAACTTCGGCCACGATTCCCTGAGTAACTCTTGACGTTCCTCGCGGGCTTCGCTCATCACGCGGATAAAATCGTTGACGACGCTCTCATAGAGGACGGCTGTCCCCCGCGGCGTATTCTCTTTCTTGTCTCGGGCTGCCTCGTACTCGCGAATCGAAAATTCCAGTTGCCCGATCGCGATGTCCCGAGGCAGTGACGCCAACCGTGCCGCTGTTTCCGTTGAAAATGTTTCGTTCCGTGCCTGGAATCGCGCTTCTTCGACCTGTAAGGTGCGAAATTCCTCTGTCATGCTCTTGAGGTTGGCTTGCAGTTGCACCGGACTCTGAGTCTTCCACCAATCCCAGCGCTCCTTTATCACCGTGCGGAACTTCTTCGTGGCCCGCGTGACGCTGGAGTCCAGGACAAGCTGGTTGGCCATCTCCCTAATGGGTATGTCCAGGGGCACGATGGAAACAGCCGAACCAGCAAGTGCCAGAAGCGGGTTGCGGTAACGCGTGCGAAACTGGTCGGACTCGTTGCGCAGCGACTGGAACTCCGTGCGAGCTTGGGCGAAGTCCACCAGGATCTTCGTCATCGGCTTCGTGGGCGTTGCGTCCAGTTCCAGCGGCAAACGCGTCGGCAACCCAAGTTGCAGCTTGAACCCGTCTAGGTTGTCTTGCAATTCCTTCTGCCGGGTCAGCAAGGTCCCTTGCCCACGCAAGATGGATTGCTCCACCTGTCCGACTTGAAGTTCGGAGAAATCGCCTCGCCCCTGGTATTCGCGATAGAGAGCCAGGTAGTTGTTCAGTGCCCGGATGTTCTCGCGTTCATTGCGTTCAAGGGCTGCCGTCAACAGTGTGGGAAGATAACCTTGGGACGCGGACGACAAACTCGGGCCCACGCCACGCAGATTCAGTCCCGCAAAGGAGAACGGCGAGTTGAATAATTCTCCGCCCCCGGCAATGAACACGTAGTAGTTCTTGCGGAAGCGGGCGTAAGAACGCACACCGTAAACCAAATTGCGCTCGGCTTGCGTGAGTGGCTCCAGGGTCACGGCCCAGCCGCCGTCGCGAAGCAACGGTTGCACGATGTCCAACGTCAAATTCGAAAGACCGACCGTTGGGTTGCCAGTGCCCAGATCGATCACCAGTTGATTCGCGAGTCGAGCAACCGCAGAAGCACCCGTCGGAAACAGTTGGTTGACGGCACCCGTGCTGTTGATATTCCACGCTGTTCCAGGGCCGCCGGGGAACTCGCTCCCCGTCCACGAACGGACGGCCGTCATCCCCGCGAAGAACTGGGTCATGAAGCTGAAGCGTTGCAGCGTCACAGGCAGAGCCGAGAGATACAAATCTTCGCGACGATCCTGAAATTCGCGGCTATTGAATAGGCTCAGTTCGAGGGCCTGCTCCAGGTTGATCAAGAAGGCCGGTTCGTTCGTTTTCAGGGCCGCTTCGAAGGTCGTCTGATCGATAACGGCTGGCGTGACATAGACTGCCGATCCTTGTCGAGTGGGGTCGCCAAGTTTCGCAGACGGCATCGGGTTTTGTGCCAGTTCATCTCGATTGGCTTGATCGCAGTGCCGCAGGAATTCCAGGTAGCCCTGACCCTCCTGATCGGGCCGGGAATGGAGCTTACTTCGAAACGGTTGTGGGTCGGGTGCCAGGGCGGCGGCCGTCGGATCGTCGGGAGGTTTCCGTGGTCGATCCATGTGGCGATCGAAATCCGCGAAGCGAGCGCGTTTGTCCGGATAGACGTACCAGCCAGCCACGTTGTCGGGCTGAAAGCTGCTCTTCTCTTCGAGCAAGCCTTCCACGTCGCGGTCGCTCGCATCGCGATAGAACTGGCGCGTACACCCGGCCGCGACGATCATCAGGATCGCCAGCGAGGCGGAGGTACGAGCAATCGCGAGGCAGCGAGCACGGATCAAGGTGCTGATCTCCCGCACATTCGGAATAAACGTTAACGTCGTTATCGGCGACAAAGTTTGCCCAACTTGAAGTGAAGTCTTCGCAAAGTCGAGGTTTTCAAACAAAGTGGCGTGCCATACAGGAGTTGCGCAGATTTCGTTCTTTCGCAATGAAGGCGAACGGGTCCAGAACGATCTTTTACCGGCGCGGACGCTTGCAGCCATTTTGTGACACGCTCCCCGTTGGGCACGCGCGTTGTGCAGATTCCGGTCCACGCGGGAACGAAACCCCGTGCCAAAGCCTCCAGCTAGCTGGAAGCATCTTGTTCCCTTGTTCCAAGCTGTTGCATTGTGTCGCACGAACATGGCAAAACCCTCCTCGGGCACCGACGCCCATATGACCTGTATTTTGGAACAGGTAAATGTAAAGCCGACATTGCGAATTTTGTTCGAGGTTTTTCGATTTGAAGTGCGACCTTGGCCGGCTCATTGTTTCGCTGTCTTTGTCCTCCATTTGGACTGCGGCCATGTAGGGCCGCTTTTTTGCTTCTTCGGTTTTCCAAGCAGGCCCAGGACCGGCAGGCAACGCCGTGGCCGGTGGATTGATGACGCTAATAACAGGTTACATATACACGACTTATGACAATGATAGACAGGCTGGTCCATCACAGAGGGCCGGATCAAAGTAGCGATCGCGGTCCGGATAACTAAGAAGGTCCCGTCACCATGATTTGCTCGCCCTTGTAATCGCCCTTCTGGAGAGAGAACGAATGATGCAGAGGATCTCTGCGGTCAGCCTGTGCCTTGCCCTTGGCCATACGGGGTGTGGCCGAAGGATTGTAAGGAATATCCAGTCGGATCGTTCATCTGGATCAAGCAAGCCGACTGGGACAAGTACACAGTCGAGAAGGCGAAGTGGGACAAGGCAAACCCGCAAGCAGGAACTGGCATCGAGGCCCTCGACGAAGCCAACGCCACACGTGCCAAACGGGGCTGCCGGCATTCCAATACGACGAGGGACTGACGCAAGGAGCCCAGGCCTGCGCCAACACCGAACTGGCCGACTGATTGAGGGCCATGCCAGCAACGATTTTGCTTTCCTACCGACAGGGGAGCATGCCACCGCTGGAGGCTGCGCCGCCTGGGAGCCTTCCTTGGGCTGGGGCGCGTGCTGCACCTAAGATCGATACACCACCGCCGGTGCTGCCTACGCGCTGGGGCGGGATGGACGGCGGTATATGCATCTGTTTGTGCGGTGATCGGGACCAGTGCGGTTTGAAAACAAAGGGCCAGGTCTAGACCTGGCCCTTTGTTTTCGCGTGTTCATCGCCACGGTGGCGCGAATGAGCGCCTGGAGCGCCTTTTCATCAATCTTGTCCCCCTCATGGAAATCGATGGCACGCCTGGTGTCGCCTTCGAGGCTGGAGTTGAAGAGGCCTGAAGGGTCCGGGAGCGCGGCGCCCTTGGCGAAGGTCATCTTCACGACATTCTTGTACGTCTCACCGGTGCAGATCATTCCGGCGTGCGACCACACCGGAACCCCCGCCATCGAGTTCGACGGCTTTCTCCATTTCACCTCCTCGACCACTTCGGGGTCGGCCTGCTGGATGAGAATTCGGATCCGAGCGAGCGACTCGCCCCGCCAATTACCCAGCTCCTCGATTCTCGCATCTATCAGCGGAGAGGGAGAGTCTCCTTTTCCTTCCTTCGAAGCGCTCTTCGTCGTCTTCATGGTTATTGTCGCTTTCTTCATGGTTGTTGTCGCTCGCCCGTCACTTGCGCAGTGTGCGAGCTGAGCTGCGCCAACACGGTTTCTCTGTATTTCTCTTTGCCTATTCGGTGACTGTAGTGGATCAGTTGAACAAGGCTCGAATACTCGTGCCGAGAAATATTCTCAGCGATCAAATCATGGGCGGCTGAACCGAAGGCGAGTATTGTCGGCCTCTGTGAACCAAGATCCCTCAGTTCTTCTCGGAACGCCTCAACGCTGCTGCGAACGAGGGATGGAAACGCTCTCAAGTGCTTCAGAAGCTCGGCCGAGTTCACCATTTCGACGTTCTTGATGATGTCTGTCATGTACGCGCCGTAGTACTCCGTGTCCGTGAAAGCGTACCGTATTTTGAAGTCATTCGCGCTGGGGCTTGGATCGTGGAAGTTTCGAAATCGCTCGGCGAATGACCTCGAAATGTTCAGTCCGACCATAATGATGTCGTTCTTGAGAACTTGCAGCGTTGTTGGAGTTGCGGCGACGTCAAGTATGCTCAAATCCTCAATGTTGGACTTCGGAGCGCGCGCAGCGGCGTCGCACACGGCCCAGCTCGCATAGCCGCCAGCCTAACCAGCTTATCACGTTGGGTCTCGTCTCGATTTCGGGTACATCGGACCCCGCTCACGCCACGCACGCACCTCGCACTGGACGCTCACATTCGTTCGCCGGGCAGTTGGCTGGCTTGCTTCACCCATGCGGCAAATTGAGCTTCGTCGAGCGGGTCGTCCTCGTGGATGTCGAGGTAGCGCACTTCCATTTGCTTGGACTCGCCGGGGGGGAGAGGACTCAGCGACGAGCCGCGGAAGAAAGCCACCTTGATGTACTTCGTAATGCAATGGAAGCCGAGGAACCAGACCCCTTCCTCGACTGCGTAAAAGGGCGTGTTCCATTTCACGGCCTTATACACGTTGGGGATTGTGCGTGTAATGATCGCGTCGAGGCGGCGTCCGACATCGCGTTTCCAGCCCGGCATGGCCGCGATGAAGGCCTGCACGGGGGCGTCGCCGTAGGCCTTCGCGATTTGCGGGTTGCCGCCTGAAAGGAGCGTCGGCTTTGCAGCAACCCGCTTAGTGGCAGCCTTCTTTGCGACTTTCGCCGACTTCTTGGACGTCTTGCCGGCCATTGTGTTCACTCCAGGACAGAAACGATCAAGGCGCGGGATATTTCGGCGTCCGCCCGTTCAGGACTTCCAACACGTCGCGGACTACCCAGCTCATGTTCTCGACTGCCGTGTGCGTGCGGGCGGCCATGTGGGGGGTGAGCAGGACGTTGTCGAAGCCAAGTAGGGGATAGTCGGCCTTGGGCGGTTCCGGGTCGAAAACGTCGATGGCGGCACCGGCGATCTTACCAGTGCGGATCGCGGCCGCGAGCGCGGCGTCGTCCAGAACCTCACCGCGGCAGGTGTTGATCAGGATCGCCGTCGGCTTCATCAACGAAAGCAGCGGCGTGCCGACCATGTGCTCGTTGCCGGCCTTCATATCCACGTGCAGTGTCACGATGTCGGCCTCGCGGAAGATGGTCGGCTTATCGGCCACTGTCGCGGAGAATTTGAGTTGCGACTGCACGTCGAGCAGGTCGTTATAGATCACGCGCATGCCAAAGCCGTTTGAGGCGATATGCCCGACACGCCGGCCAACGCGGCCCATGCCCACGATGCCGATCGTCAGTTCGTTCATCTGCACGCCACGGAGCGTGTCACGCACGTGCCGAAACTCCTTCGGCTCGTACGCTCGATCCTTGAAAAGCGCCCACGGCCGCAGCAGTTGCAGGGCGAAGCCGATGACAAAATCACCGACCGCGAGGCTGTTGGCATCCGGCGTGTAGACCACTTCCACACCGCGAGCGCGGCAGGCCTTCACATCGATGTTCTCGATGCCGACGCCGCCCCGGCCGACGACTTTCAACTTCGGACAGCGAGCCAACAGTGTGTCGTTCACCTTGGTGTAGGTACGCACCACCATCCCAACGATATTCGGCAACGCGGCATGAAATTCGGGGGAGTCCGGGGGAGCCTCGATGACATGGGCTCGTTTTTTAAGCCAAGCAAGCGGCTTCGCATCCGTGTCTTCGGTAACCAGGACCATCGGAAGTTCAGGCATGTGGGCCGTTATAGCGAAAAGGCAACATCCAAACTCAGGCTCGCCTTGAATCGAATTGATTCCAGGTTGACTGAGGGTAAAATCGGAAAAACAAAGGGTATCCAGTTTGTTTCCCTTCGTCGAATACTAGCCGCGTCTCCTTTGGTTTTGCAGGCGTTAAGGAGCACCTTTTTTGCCATGAGTGCCGAGGCATTTCTTGCTGCGCGTGATCTCCTCTTGCGTTTACGCGATGACTATGCCGCCGCGCGCGAACAGTTCCGTTGGCCCCAGCTCGACCAGTTCAACTGGGCGATCGATTACTTCGACGCCATGGCGACTGCGAATGACCGCGTGGCCCTGCACATCGTGGATGAAGATGGCCGCGAAGAGTTCGTCACTTTCGCCGAGTTGCGCGATCGCTCGAACCGCGTCGCGAATTTCCTTCGTACTCAGGGGGTCGGACGCGGCGACCGCATCATGGTCATGCTCGGCAATGTCGTCCCGCTTTGGGAGGTCTCGCTGGCGGCGATGAAGCTCGGCGCGGTTTTCAGCCCGGCCACGTCGATGTTGACCACGGACGACTTGCAGGACCGCATTGATCGCGGCGGCCTCCGTCATGTGGTTTGCGATGCCGCGTCCACCGGCAAGTTTGCCGACGTCACTGGCATCCGGGCCCGCATCGTCGTCGGCCAGGCGACCGGATGGACGTCCTACTCGCGCGAGGGGCCGGCCGACTTCGATCCACAGGGCGACACCAACGCGTCCGATCCGATGCTGCTCTACTTCACCTCGGGCACGACGGCGAGGCCGAAGATGGTGCTGCACACGCACGCCAGCTACCCGGTGGGGCACTTATCGACGATGTATTGGATCGGCCTGCGTGCGGGCGACGTACATTGGAACATCAGCTCGCCCGGCTGGGCGAAGCACGCCTGGAGCAACCTGTTCGCGCCGTGGAATGCTGGTGCGACGGTCTTCGTCTTTAATTATGCCCGCTTCGACGCCAAACGCGTCCTCGGTGCGCTCGCACGGCACGGCGTGACGACGCTCTGCGCGCCGCCGACTGTGTGGCGCATGCTAATTCTCGAGGACCTGGGCCGATTCAAGACGGGGTTGCGAGAAGTGGTCGCTGCCGGCGAGCCTCTGAACCCCGAGATCATCGCGCGTGTGCGTGATGCGTGGGGAATCACGGTCCGCGATGGTTACGGCCAGACGGAAACAACCGCAATCTTCGGCAATTCGCCCGGCCAGCCGGTGAAGGTCGGATCGATGGGACGTCCGCTGCCGGGGTACGATGCGGCACTGCTCAATGCCGAGGGCCAACTCTCCGACGACGGCGAGATCGTCCTTTCGCTCGACCCGCCGCCGACGGGGTTGTCGGCCGGCTACGTCGATGGTGCGATGCCGATCGCCGAGGCAAGCGGTCGCCGCTGGTATCGTACGGCCGACCTCGCGTCACGCGATGCGGACGGCTGGTACTGGTACGTGGGTCGAACAGACGATGTGTTCAAGAGTTCGGACTATCGGATTAGCCCATTCGAGTTGGAGAGCGTGCTGATGGAGTACGAAGGCGTCGCCGAGGCAGCGGTGATCCCGAGCCCCGATGCGGTGCGACTTGCGGTGCCGAAGGCTTTTGTCGTGCTCAAGCCAGGCTTCGAGCCGACGCGGAAAACCGCCACAGCCATCTTCCGCTTCCTGCGAGATCGCCTCGCTCCATACAAACGCGTGCGGCGGATCGAATTCGCCGAACTGCCAAAGACCGTTTCGGGCAAGATCCGCCGCGTTGAACTCCGCGAGTCGGAGCATCAACGAGGCCGTCTCCGTGGGGCGCAGGAGTTTTGGGAGGAGGATGTCTGATGGTGGCCACTAGACTCAGGAATTCGACGGTGGCAGTCCGGTAGCCACGGTCGTCCGATGGGTTCAGCTGAGTTTCATCGCGCCTGGCGACTGCGTCAGCCAGCTCGAAAGACCCTGCCAAAGCCTTGAAAACAAGCACCTTGAGCATGATGAGGCCCTTCGACTGCTCGTCGAAACCCGAATACTCTAATTTTCGCCAATCTGTTCGTAAACGCACTTGACGCATCTCTTGCGACATGTGTATAGTCCGCACGCTGATTGTGATTTGCACCCGGGTTCAAGGCCGCTCTTCATCCAGATGGCCAACCCAACCAGGACGGTTCGGGAAACATGTCGCTGCCCACCCACGGACGGGAAATCTCTCTCCCTATCCGTAGTGATCTCCGATGATCGTTCGTCACGGCCCCGCTGCGGCGGTTGATGGTCTTGTTTTTCCCTATACGGTGCGTGTGCTGGCTCCGGCGAAGGTGAACCTCTTCCTGGAGGTCCTTGGCAAAAGGCCGGATGGTTTCCATGAGATCGCCACCTTGATGTTGGCGATCGACCTGGCGGATGTGCTCGATTTCGGCCCTGGAAGCGGGCCGGGATTATCTTTGACATGTGATGATTCGGCACTCTCCACGGGGCCGGAAAACCTCGTGCTGAAGGCGGCGAATCGACTTCGACTTGAGACGGGCTGTACGCTTGGGGCGACGATTCATTTGTGGAAACGCATCCCGATGGCGGCCGGCCTGGGTGGTGGTTCGAGCGATGCGGGCGCGGCACTGGAAGGATTGAACGAACTCTGGAAGTTGGGCCTCTCGCAAGCGGAGTTGGCTCGGATTGGCTCGGAGATCGGCAGCGATGTGCCGTTCTTTTTGAATGGCCCCGCGGCCTGGTGTACTGGTCGCGGAGAAGTAGTGACGCCGGTCGCAATGGGGCGACCAATTGACTTGGTGCTGGTGAAGCCGCCGGAAGGGCTGGCGACTGCGGACGTGTATCGGCATCTGCGAGTGCCGGTGAACCCGGTTGCCGGCGAGGCCGTTCAAGCGGCACTGGTGTCTGGCGATGTGGAAGCACTTGGCCAGGCGATTCATAACCGGCTGCAAGAGCCGGCATTTGAGATTTCGCCGAAGGTTGCCGATTGGCACAGTCGGTTGTCGGCGTTCGGAACGGCTGGGGTATTGATGAGTGGGTCGGGATCGTGTGTGTTTGCCTTGTGTCGAAGTCCTTCGGAGGCCCAACAGGTGCATGATGACCTGTCAAACGGGTTGGCTTCCGAGGGTTTACTATCAACCCGTGTCTTTCGTGTTCGTAGCTGGCTGTAACAGACCGCCACAAGATCAAGGAGGACCACCGTGGTCATCACCGAAGTTCGCATCAAGTTGGTGGCAGAAAACAACGAGCGCCTGATGGCATTTTGCTCCGTCACGCTCGATAACGCCTTCGTCATCCGTGATCTCAAGATCATCGAGGGCACCAAGGGCTTGTTCGTGGCCATGCCATCGCGCAAGCTCACCGACCGCTGTCCGCGGTGCGGATCCAAGAATCACTTACGGGCACGCTACTGTAATTCGTGTGCCGGCCACCTGGACGAGAATCGTGCTCCTCGCGATCACGATGGCCGAGCCAAGTTGCACGCGGACATCGCGCATCCCATTAATAGCTCGTGCCGTGAAATCATGCAGGTGGCGATCGTCAAGTCGTTCTCCGAAGAACGGGATCGCTCGAAGGTGCCGGGCTATGTTTGCACCTACGATGATTACGATGGCGGCGACTTCGATTACGAAAGCCCAAGCTACGCAGGCGTGGTTGCTGGCTCCAAGAACGGGACCTACCGGGCTCATGGTGGCCATGCCTCGGCACCGCGAGGCACGCACATCAATCAGCAAGAAAAAGGGGCGACCGTTCGCAAGGCGGATGGGTTTGGGGATGGGATTTAGTCGACGCTAGCATTGATATTACCCAAGGGACGGAAGGGGCTTATGAGCTCCTTCCGTCCCTTTGTCTGTTCATATTGGTGTTCGTCCCGATGGCCATTTAGAATGGGCGATTGAGGGGATGGCGTGCCGCTCCGCGATCACTTTAGCCTGCCGATCTCCAAACACTGGTCTTGGGAAGGGTTTCACGGCGGTTGGCCCATGGCAATGGTCCACAATTTACGCCGCTGCTTCCGCCGGGATTCATCGCCGAGCCTCGCGTTCATCTGGGCCAGTCCTACGAAATTGATGTGAGCACCTACGAGGACTACACGGAAACCGGCACCTACTCCCCTGGCAGTTTGGACTCGACGAACGGAGGCACGGCAACGCTCTCTCCGTCGCGGCCCCTTTTGACGCTGGAGACGGAGTTTTCCGAGGAGTATTCGTACGAGGTGCTGGTTCTTGATCTCAATCGAGATTGTTAGTCCCGCAAACAAGGATCGGCCTGCGAGCCGACAAATGTTCGTGGCGAAGTGTCTGAGCTAGTTGCAAAAAAGTGTCTGCGTTTCCATCGTCGATCTCGTCACGATCAGAAACTTCAACCTCTACGTCGAACTCTTGCGAGCGAAAAGCCTGCAGGATGCCAAATTCGTTCGTGACATTCCGGCAATTTATGCAGCGAAGTGTCGCAAACGTTGCGCTGAGGCAAAGACGATGCTGGACCTCACCGCTTTCCTTTCGGCGTCGGCGAGCCACTTTCAGCACTACCGATTTGGCTGAACGACGATCAATCGGTCAAGCTGGACCTTGAAAAATCCCACGAAGCGGTGTGTCAGGTCTTTCGAATCCCGCCAATCGCCAAGACAGTCTCAGCGTAATAACTCTTTGACGGCCACGTCCCTTTCGGGTACGATGCCTTTCTCCACATCCACGAGGATTCCCCAATGCGTTATTCATTCCTTGCCGTGCTGGCATTATTCGGCTGGAGCCTGGTTCCTACAGCCGCTCGTGCCGATCTTGCACCTCCTCCGCCGCCCGCGAAGGAAGTAAAGTTCGTTGTCGAACTCGACGAGAAGGCCAAGGGCTCGAAACTGATCGTGCCGCAAACTCTCGTAAACCCTCGTTTTCGTCCTGGGCCTGGTGCCGCGCCGAAGGCAGGCAAGGAAGGCTTGGCCGTGCTGGAGTACGAAGTCGTGGACGATGCCGCCGTCGAACCGGCCCGGAATCGCAATCATCTCTTGATGGCTGGTGTGGCCTTCACCTTAGCACTGGGCTTGGGCGGAATCTGGATCGTGCGCCGTGGTGGCCGCTCGGCCGCTCGTGGGCTGGCACTGCTGGTTGCGGCTGGTGGAGTACTCGCTGCCAGCACGGTTGTCTGGGCGAATGCCGGTCCTCCCCGCAAGCCGGAGGAGAAGAAGGAAGCGATCCTGTTGCCGGTTACCTTCGATGGCAAACTGACCCTTGAGATGGTTCGCGGCGGGGACACGATCAAACTTGTGCTCGACCAAGAAGCGTACGACGCGATCAAGAAGGGGCCGAAGAAGCCGGAAGGTAAGTAATGTCGAGTTCATTCGGGGAGGCCGTTGGCCTCCCCGCTAAACGAGATTCAGGCGCACTTCTTGCCGTTTCGCTGGTTGTCATCGCGGTTGCTTCCGCACTGCTCGCGGGCTGGATGCCCATCGTCTTCTCGATTGCCACCGTCTTCCTGTTCGCCGGTCCGCACAACTGGTGCGAGGCTCGCTACATTCTCGGTCGGCTTCCCGCACGGGCTGGCAAGCTCTGGGGGTTCTTCACGCTGTCGTTTGTCGGCATCGTCGGACTGACGGCTGCGTTTGCGTATATCCCCTCCTATCTGCAAAACACGAGCGAAGTGCTGGAAGCCGACACGCTCTACGGCGTTTGGAATTCGGCTTTCGTGATTTGGATTGCCACGCTGATCTGGATGCGTTCGCGAACCAACCCACGCTTCGATGGCGGCTGGGTTTGGCCCGTGGCGTTCTTGCTGCTGGCGGGCATTTGGCTGCATCCGTTCGCATTCAGCATCGCGATTGTCTATCTGCATCCGCTAATGGCACTCTGGCTGCTCGACCGCGAACTTTGCCGTTCGCATCCCGACTGGCGTCCCACCTATCACGCCGGCTTGCTCGTCGTGCCGCTATTGTTGCTCGTGCTCTTCTGGCGATTGCACGATGCCCCTTCGCTTCCGGGCGATGACCCGTTGTCGCTGGCGATTCAACAACATGCCGGCGATTGGCTGCTCACGAGTGTGTCGAATCACTTCCTGGTGGCCGCCCACACGTTCCTGGAAACGGTTCACTACGGCGTGTGGGTCATCCTGATCCCGCTCATCGGTTATCGTTCGAAGCCGTGGGAACTGAATACGATCCCGTCAGCCCGACGTGGTGGGGCGTGGCGAACGGGCGTGCTGCTGCTCCTCCTCTTCGGCCTGCTCGTCGTGGCCGTGCTGTGGGCATGCTTCCTGATGGATTACGGTACGACACGCTACATCTACTTCGTGGTCGCACTGTTGCATGTGCTGGCGGAAATCCCCTTCTTGTTGCGGATGATCTGACATGGATACCGCGTACTTGCGAATGATGGCGGTGGCCTACGCGATCACCGTGGCGATCGAATTGCCCGCGTTACTCGTCGGCCTCTCACGTCGACATGCGATCAAGCATCGACTCTTCACTGGCTTCTGGTTAACGGCATGCACCTATCCGATTCTCTGGCTAGTGCTGCCAGAATTTTTTCAATTACCCGAACAGCACGTGCTGTACCTGACCGTGGGTGAAACGTTCGTCCCAATCGCGGAATGCTTGCTCTTTTGGTTCGCATTCGGAAAAACCGAGCCTCAGTCACGCGGAGCGACCGTACGCGATTTCGCTGCCATCGTGATTGCGAACCTGCTCTCGTTCGGCCTTGGGGAAGCGTTTAACAAGAACATCGGCTGGGATTGGCTAAAGTGAAAAATTATTCAACCTGCCCTGTAGAAAAGCGTAAGCGTCCGGTGAGCCCCTTACTTCCAGCAATCGCCGCCGCGTGGGCGTGTCGCAGCTCAAGATGAGGCGGGGGAAATATTTTGTCAGGATCGGCCATGGCTAGTCGCCGTCTGCCGAAAAGTGGCGAGAATCGAGCCGGGTTTTCATCTGACTCAACCGCGATAGTGGCGATGAACTTGGTATCTTGGCGAGTGATTCCAGACGACCCATATCAACGCCAGCACCCAGAATTAACCAGTCCAGCCAAGGAAGAAGTTCAGAACGAATATGCCGCCCGAATTGGTGTGCCTACACGACAGTGCGATTAGTGTAAGCGTCCGGTGAGCCCCTCGCTTCCTGCAACTGCGGGTGCATGGGCGTGCGGCGGTTGTTGGCCGGTCGATAAATCGGACCGGTAATGAAGTCAGCCCGGTGACGGAGTGGAAGGCCCGGCGCGAGCCCAGTTGTCGGGCAGTAGGTCGCCGACGTCGGCGTTGGGCGGCCGAGCGGGCAACTCGGTAATAGTCCCACGGGTTCAAGGCGTGCCGCTTTGCCGAGGCCGCCAGGCTCAACAGCACCGCGGTCGGATTCAGCCCGCCATCACCTCCCACGTGCAACCAATTCCTTCGTCCGATTGCCAGCGGTCGAATCGCCTGCTCGGCCGGATGGTTGTCGATCTTCAAGCGGCCGCCGGTCACGTCCACCGTCCACGTCGGCCATTGATTCAACGCAGAGGTGAACGCTTCGCCGAGCATCGTCGAGCATGCGCCCAGCAACCGACGTGCGTCGCACCCGGAATAGCCATCGGCTTGCAAAAAGCCCTTGAAGCCACGCAGGAACGCCTGCGGGCAATCGTTGCTGCGACCCACGGAGAGATCGAACACCGTGTTCGGCCCGCCAGAAGTGGA
>SIAJ01000015.1 GCA_009691845.1 Gemmataceae bacterium | reverse complement strand
TGCAAATCGTGCAACCCCTCGGCCGTACTGCTGATCGTCTTCAAGTGAGCCAGCACCACTTCTCGCTCGCGTTCCGTCGGCCGTCGGCTCAATGAAGCGAGATACACATGCTCGACAATCCACTCCAGTTCTTTCTTCTCCTTCAGCCAAGTCCCGATGCGGCCATCGGGAGACCTCACCTTCGCCAGCAAGCCCGCGTTGTTTAAGAGGTGAATCACTTGCGGCAGCGAGGGGTCCTCTTCCCGGGCGCACTCACACGTCACATCGCGCACTGGTTTTGAGAACGCCTGCAGAAACGGATGATTGATGCCCCCTTCAGGAAGTTCGAGGGCTCGCGTTCCTTTCGGGAAACCCTTGAACGTCTCGGGGACTCCGGTCGCGGACGATGTGGCATCAAGGATCTGCTCCGCCGACAGCATGCGGATGGCCGAGCGGGTGAAATAGCGGTCAGGCTTGGCCGCGAATTTCGATTGCCCCGGAGTGCCGGTGCTGGCCAGTTGGTAGGTACTCGAATTAAGAATCAAACGAATCATCGGCTTCACGCGTTGACCGTTGCGGATGAACTCGTCGGTGAGAGTTTTCAACAATTGCGGATTGCTGGGCGGATTCGTGTCGCGGAAGTCGTCCACGGGATCGACGATTCCCTTGCCGAGCAGATGAAACCAAAAGCGGTTCACCAGCGAAGGGACGAAGTATTTGTTGTCAGGGGCAGTCAGCCAGTCGACGAATTTCTCGCGGCGATCATCTTCCGGATTGAGCAAGATCGCCGGTGTGCCGAACGCAACCGGCGGCTGGTTCTTTCGAGTCTTGGGATGCTGAATCTCGCGGTTCGAGGCCAGATAAACGATTTCGTCGTCGAGGCCGAACTGTGTTCCCTTGAATTGCACCCGGGCAAAGAACGCCGCCAGGCCGTAGTAATCGTCCTGCGTGATCGCTTCGAAGGGATGATTGTGACACTTCGCACAACCCACCCGCGACCCCATGAATAGCTGGGCCGCATTCTCGGCCGCCTCTTCCGGCGTGCGGGCGACCCGATAGAAGTTCGCTTGCGGCTTGTTCAAGGTGTTGCCGAGGCCGGTGAGCAATTCGCGGGCGAACTCGTTCATCGGCCGATCGTCGGCCACGATCTTCACGAGATATCGGTGGAAGCTATGCACGCCTCGTTCGCTGATTGTCGTCGGGCTGCCTCGCAAAACGTCGGCCCATTTGAGAGCCCAGAACGATGCGTATTCCTCGCGTCCTAGCAACTTGTCGATCAGTTTCGCCCGTTTATCGGTCTCCTTTGAATCGAGAAACGCGATGGCCTCTTCCGGCGCGGGTAACATGCCAATCGTGTCGAGATAGACGCGACGCAAAAAAACCTCGTCCGACGCGATCGGCGCAGGCAGCAGTTGCAGTTCCTTCTGCTTCGCGAAGACGTGCTCGTCGATGAAATTGGCCACGCGTGGCGAGCTAAACTTGAATGACAAATCGTGTTGGACGTGCGTCAATCTCACGCTGGTGATCTGATCCAGATAGCGAACTAATATCGACGTATCAGCCGTCTGCTTGAAGTGGACGAGACCCAGGGGAGTGACGGGTGCGGAGTTAATATCGCTGGAGGTGAATACGGCTAACTCGGACACATCGCGGCTCGTGCCATCCTTCAATAGAGCCTTGGCCACAAGTTGACGAGTTGGGCCGGCTGTTTCTTTCACGCTGGCTTCGAGCTTCTGCAAAGTGGAGGGCTTACTATCCAGGCAACCCTCGGCGATCCACTGCTTGATCGTTTCAAACGCCGCTTCGCCGGCTCCGAATACGCGACCGCCACCGTGAGCGAGTTTGCCCGAGCCTTTCAACAAGATCAGACTGCGTTCCGGTGAGACTCGATCCACACGCCTGCCAGCCATTTCGCGAACGATGGTCGAGTAGTCGAGGTCGGCATCGTAGCCGCGGAGGCTGAGGCGAAAATTATTTTTCCCTTGTGGGGAGCCGTGACAGGCCCCTTGATTGCAGCCAGCGCGAGATAAGGCAGCGATCACGTCGGTGCGGAACTGGACGGGCTCAGCGGCTCCGAGTGTGCCTGTGATGACCAATGCGACGATGCAGGCTACTACACGATTCATCTCGGAGTCCTTTTCTCGTGGGAACGGACCTCGAGGTCTGTTCCTAATCTCCCGAAAACCCCGACAGGCACTGGAGGCCTGCCGCCATATGCGAAAAGCTATTTCTTCGTCGGTACTTCCACCTTACGAACTTCAACCTCGACAAACTGGCCGCGTTGTTCTTCCTCAAATCCATCGACAGTGCTGGTTGCTCGTCCCTGAAGGTTGTGCCGGTTCGGCATCGCATCGGGCAGCACGCGGATCTCCACATTGACCCCCGATTGTCCTTTCGGAATGACAACGGTCTCGGGTATCGACAGGCCGTTGATACGCGGCAATTCCACACGGACATCTCCATCGAATGATTTCACCCGCGTAGCAACGATGCGCATCTTGGCCGATTCGCCTGGCAGCAGCGCTAGCTTCTTCGGCTCACCCGATACTGTGAATGCCGTGGTCAAGTCCAGCTCAAACGTGCGGGTCAACGTCACGCGCCGCCCCTGGTGAATTGCCGTAGCGGAAACCTCGATTCGCGTTTTGCCGATGTTCGAGAGGATTTTTGAGACGACAACGCCATTCACGCTTAACGTCGATGGGGTTGCGTCCGCGAACTCGGCATAGACTCGCGTCCGCCCTTCGTTCTTGTCCGCAATTTGCCCGCCCTTGGCCGTGAGCGTGATGGGCTCTGCAAATCCCTTCTCACGCGTGGTTACGACGGGCACGCCTGATTTTTGGTACCGGGCCAAGGTGATCGACTTCTCCGGCAACTCCATCGTGAACGGGCTCGGCGGCATGATCTGCAAGGCGAACCGATCGGTCAGGGATGGCGGCAGCCTTGTCTGATCCTCACGCAGAGCATGTAGAATCAAGTCGACATTAATGAGCCGTTTGTCGATGAGAGGCTGCGTTCGCACCAGCGTTTTTACGCTTCCCGCCTCGGCAATAATCTGCGGGGCATAGATACCCAGAGGCGTGCTGGCGACCGCCTCGATTCGGCAGACAACCGCATTTTCGTTTTCGGCAATCGAATCGGGTACGAGCACGACGCCCGGGGGCGCACCGATCAGCTTCAACGCAATCGGACCAACGTGGCCGTTGCGGGCGACGGTGATCGGAATCGGCTGATACGTTCCTTGCGGAATGGTCAGCCCTTCGACCTCGGCGGAAAGACCTGGCGGCAACAATCCATCGACAACCGTGATTCGATAGGCAAAGGCCGGTCCGCCATCGCGGAGTTGGTCGCGAACCATGATGCCATAGGTTCCCGCGTTCTGGGCCGTGAAGTCGAAGGTGATCTCGTCCTTGACCTCGTTCGCTCGCCGCTGTTCACGGCCAACCTTGTCGACCAGTACCACATCCAAATCGACAGGTGAGTTCAGGGACTTCGCCTCGGCACGCACGGCAATCTTCTGCCCCTTCGCCAGTTCGAACTGAAAAGCCTGACGTTCGCCGGGCGTACGCAGGACGCCGCACAACACACCGGGCACCTTGGCCGGAGTCGCCTGGGCTTTACCTGTGAGCAACAGGGCGTCGAGTGCCAGAAACGGATTCGCTCGCAGAGGCGAGAGGTTAAACGCCAGCGTTGTTGCGGGCGACGAAGCCCAGCGTAGACCTTTCGCTCGCGTCTCGTTGTAATTGTTGCCAATCGTCACATCGTCATCGGTTGAGGTGATTGGAAACCAGGATGAGCCATCGTCGCCGGGCCGACGCAGGTTCGCAATATAGGCGCCCGGTTGTCGCGTGGTCGCTTCCACGGCAATGGCAGGGCCAGCGATTTCCGGCAACCGAAGTTCATTTTTCCCAACGCGGAGTGCCGAGGGAATCGCAACTCGCCCGGCCGGGAAGCGGCCAATTCGCAAGACGTACTGTTGATGTTCGGAACCTCGATAGCGGGCCTCGCGAACTTCAACCGTGTACGTTCCTGCCTCCGTGAAATCGTGTTCGAAGCGACTGTCGAAATACAGGCCAGGGTCGTTATCGCGTTCCAGAATAAGGCGCCCCTTCGCATCGCGGATCGTGAGCAGCGGGTCCGCGTCCTTGCCAAGTCGACTGCCGACAATCTCGAAGCTCATGCGGCCCTTGGGCAGCTGAATTTCGTAGCGATCAACCGTGGCCTCTTGGAACGTGTTCCAGATCGCACTCGGCAACTCTAACTTCCTCGAAGCCGCACGAACAGGCAGATCGTCGACGAGCAAGAGATGGGCGTTGCTGAACCCGTCTCTTGTCGCCACGCGGACGCCGCAGATTCCGACCGGTGCATCCTTGGCAACGATCAAATCGAACACAGCCCGCGATGGTCCGCTCTCGACGGCCTTGGCCTGAATCGCAGTCGAATCCAGCGAATGCCATACATTCGACGCGCCGGGGAGATCCCGACCGACGAAAGTCACGCGAGTTGTCTTTCCTCGCTCGACCACTGGCGGCTCGATACGCTCGACAAAACCTTGGCTGTACGCACTCGTGCCAACCAGAAGCACGAAGAACGAGAAAAGGTAGCGTTGGGTCACGGTAGGTCGCTTGAGGAAAAGCACGAGGCAGGCTATTGCAGCAGGCGTGAGGTATGTTACACTGTCAAAAGTTGGAACTCAAGGATTCCTGCCTGGATCGCCGATTCTTTCTTCCTGGCGTTGGTTCTTCCCGCCTGCCTGCTGAGACCTCCACATGCCATTTATTCCTAACGATTCTACCTGTGCTGGCTGGGACCGCCGCGAGGTGATCCGCGTGGGCGGCCTCGGGCTTTTGGGGCTCGGACTGCCGTCTCTCACCGCACTCTCGTCTGAATCCAAGAAATCACTTGGCAAACCTGCATCGTTCGGGAAAGCCAAGAACTGCATTATCCTCTATCTCTCTGGCGGGCCTGCCCAGCTCGATACCTTTGATCCCAAGCCGGACGCACCTGAAGATATTCGTGGCGAGTTCAAGACGATCCAGACTTCGTTAAGCGGGGTACGTTTCTCGGAGTTGTTGCCGAACGCTGCCAAGTGGATGCACAAGTCCGCCCTAGTTCGCACGATGTTCCACGATCACAACGATCATGGCCGTGGCTCGTACTCGATGTTTACCGGCTACCAGTATCCGGGGTCCGTTCCGGATGTGAATTCGATGAGCAGGGCCGACATGCCGCACATGGGCTCGGTTCTGGCGAAGCTCGCGCCGGGTAAAGGCCCGATGTTTCCGTTCGCCATCGTGCCACATCGCATGGACGTGGCCGGCGGTCGCCGGGCCGGGCAGTTCGCGGGAGCACTCGGCGGCAAGTACGATCCGCTACTCACTGGCGGCAACCCGAACGACAACGATTTCAAGCTCGACCACATCCCGCTGGCGGCTTCTCTTGAATCCAGCGTGATGAAGCGTCGGCTATCGCTGGTTGATCAACTCAATGCTCAGACTAGCCAGTTGAACGAGTTGGCGATGAGCCAGGCCATCAAGGACAACCAGGCTCGTGCGCTCGATGTGCTGTCCTCGCCCGCCGTGAAGAAGGCAGTCGATCTCTCGGCCATCTCGAAAGAAGAACGCGAACGCTATGGCCGCAACCTGTTCGGCCAGTCGGTAATGCTCGGCAAACGGCTGCTCGATTCAGGAGCCCGCCTGGTGCAGTGCAATTGGCAACGCGCACAAGGTTCGAATGGTTTTGCCTGGGACACGCACTGGAACAATTTCTCGGCCCACAAGGAAGAATTGGTTCCGCCGTTCGATAAGGCTTTTCACGCCCTGATGACCGATCTCGACAAGAGCGGCCAACTGGATGAAACGCTCGTCGTCGTCGCGGCAGAGTTCGGCCGTTCGCCGAAGATCACCCGCAGCAATGCGGGCCGCGAACACTGGCCGGAATGTTACTCGGTCCTGTTTTCCGGCGGCGGCATAAAGGGTGGCCAGGTTTACGGCCAATCGGACAAGAATGCCGCCTATCCCGCTATCAATCCGGTTACGCCTGCTGACTTCACAGCCACGATTTACCACTGCCTGGGAATCGATCCTTCGGGCGAGACGCACGATCAGATGGATCGGCCGATTGCTTTGTCGAAGGGGGCACCGATCGCACCATTGGTAGGACTTTAGTAGTAGGCACACTCCATATGCCGTCACTTGAACTCGAACGGCACACGGAGTGTGCCTACTACATTCGGAGACTGACATGGAACAGAAATACGAAGGCACACCGAAAGCCGAGATCAAACTCGCTGGCCGCAAGGTCACACGTTCCGACGTGACTAACGATTGGGGCCTGGGTTTGCAATGGGTCGTGCGACGCGACGGCAAAGTTGTGGCCACGGTCAACGCCCGTGCCGATACGAGCTACGAACTCTCGGACAAGACGCCCGGTGAGTACGAAATCGTGCTGCAAATGTGGCAGTATTTCGACTATGCCAAGAACCCTGCGGGCGAATTCACGAAGAGCAAGTTCGTAGAGGTTTCGAACAAGGTGAGTTTGAAGGTCTGACCGGCGAGATGCGTAGCCGCGTTCGCCAGAACGCGGGAGACTTCGACCGACCCCCGCTACGGCGACTTTCTCAGGATTCGATTATGCTGAACATCGGCAACGAAAAAGTTCCCCTGTGCGATGGCGTATCACGCCGCAGTTTCTTGCAATTGGGAACGGCCGGGATGGCGGCAATGTCGCTGCCCACGCTGTTCCAGCTCGAAGCCAACGGCTCGATCAAGGAGAAGCCGGCGCAGATCAAGAACTGCATCACCATCTTCTTGGTCGGTTCGCCTGGACAACACGATACGTGGGACATGAAGCCGGACGCGCCGGCCGAGATTCGCGGCAAGTTCAAGCCGATCCAGACCAACGTGAACGGCGTCCGCATCTGCGAGCACTTTCCGCTCATGGCCAAGATGATGGATAAGGTGGCGTTGATCCGTTCGCTGCACCACAAGACCGGTGCCACGCACGAAAACGGCCAACGCTGGATGATGACCGGCCACGACTTCAATGCCGATAGCATCAAGCCGCACGTCGGCAGCATTGTTTCCCGCGTGTTCGGCTCGCGTGGCGACCTGCCTGCGAACGTGATTCTGCCCGGACCGATTGGCAACACGGGCGCTGGTCCACTGCACGGTCAAACTGCAGGCTACCTGGGAAGCGGTCATGAACCTTTCTTCCTGAACTCCGATCCGGCTCGTCCCGAGTTCAAGGTAGCTGATCTTGAAGTTCCTGCGGGCGAATCGGCCACACGGCTCGATGCCCGCACGCGGCTGTTGAACCAAGTTGATGAACTGCAACGCCGCACGGAGACCAAAAGCACGCAAATGCACGATGCTTCGTACGAGCGAGCATTTCGGCTGCTGACTTCTTCGTCTGCGAAGCGGGCGTTCAATCTGTCGGAAGAAAAGGACACTCTTCGCGATCGCTATGGCCGCAACACGTTTGGCCAGAGCTGCCTGATGGCTCGCCGGCTGGTCGAGAATGGCGTGCGGTATGTGACCGTAAACCACTTCGACACGGTCTTCGGCCAATCGTGCTGGGACATGCACGCGGACGGCGGCGGGCTCAACAACACCTACCTCGATTACGAACGCCATCTGTGCCCGCAGTTCGATTGGGCCTTCACTGCACTGATCACCGATTTGGAACAACGCGGCTTGCTCAAGGAAACGGTTGTTGCCGTGTTGAGTGAATTCGGACGCACTCCACAGGTGAACGGGCGAGGCGGCCGAGACCATTACCCGGCCGCCTGGACGAACTTCCTGTGCGGCGGCAACATTCGCGGCGGCCAGGTCGTTGGCTCGACCGACAAGACGGGGGCTCGACCCAACGATTCGCCGGTTGAACCGCCACAGATTATCGCGTCGATCTACCAGGGAATGGGCATCGACCTCGATGCCACCACGATGCCCGGCCCAGGCGATCGCCCGGTCCGCCTCGTAGATGCCGAGCCCATTCGGCAGTTATTCGCGTGAACGCCATGACTCTCCAACTCAGAGCCCGAAGCGTAAGCGAGGGAAAAATCTCTCCCCCTCGCCTACGCTTCGGGCTTTTCCTGTTGTTCACAACGTCGGCCTGTTTCGCTGCAGAGCCCGATCTGCAAACGATCAACGTCCGTGGCCTGCAGGTAGGCGGCACCACCACCCTCACCATCGACGGTGACCGCTTCGGAACGACTCCCAAACTGCTGCTCCCATTTGCCGCCAAGCAAACAGTCAAACCGGGTGGCACGGACAAGAAGGCCACGATTGATGTCACACTCGATGATGCGGTTTCCCCTGGCTACTACAACCTACGCCTCGTGACTGAAGGGGGCGTTAGCCTGCCTGTGCTCATCGGCGTCGACAAGCTTTCTCAACGGCCTCTCACCCCATCACTCGAATCGTCGCAGATCGCAGTAACAGGATCCGTTGCCGGCAGCAGCATCGCGGAAACCAGTTTCGCTGGGAAAGCCGGCCAAAAAATTATCATCGAAGTTGAGTCTCAGCGGCTCGGCGGCAAGTTGCGGCCCGTGCTTCACCTGTATGGCCCGCAGCGCCGGCAAGTCGCCTGGTCTTGGCCAGCGTCGGGACTGCTTGGCGATACGCGCATCGAGGCCACTTTGCCGTCCGATGGCACTTACACAGTAGCCGTCCACGACCATGAATATGCCGGGCCTGCGCCGGGCCACTTTCGGCTGAAGTTAGGCCAGTGGAACTCGGCCGATCAATTTTTTCCGCCGGTGATCGGCAAAGACACGAAGACAGTCGAACTGATTGGTCCAGGCCCGCAAGTGCGGGTCGATGTTCCGCCCGTGAGTGGATCCTATGCGATGCTGCCGTGGCCGAAAGAAAGCTCCTGGAGCGGCCCGCGTCCATTCGTGCAATCCAGCAATCGAACTGAGGTTCTTGAACTCCCCGCGAGCGCAAAACCCCAGGAATTGCCGGCACTTCCGCTCGGCGTCAGCGGTCGACTTGCGGCACCGAACGAGGAGGATCGCTATCGACTCCCCGTGACGCCGAATAGCCGTGTCAAGTTCGAAGTCTTCGCTGAACGCCTCGGTTCGCCAATCGACGTTGCTTTCGTCATTCGCAACGAGCTGGGGGCAGACCTGGTGAGAGCGGAAGATTCGCCAGGCACGCTCGATCCGGTTATCGAGTACACAGTTCCCGACAAGGTAACAGCAATCCAGGTGGCCATCGTCGATTCTCAAGGTCGAGGCAGTCCACGCGGAATTTATCGGCTAACTGCGGAGATCATTCAGCTCGACAGTCCCGGCGACTTCCGCCTGTTCACGCCGAGCCAACGAATTTCGCTGCCGGTCGGTGGAAGGTGTCTCGTGCCCGTCTTCGTGGAACGGCGTGGCAGCAAGGGCCCAATCGTTCTATCTGCCGAAGGCTTGCCGCCGGGGTCGAAGCTGGAAAACACGATTATTCCACCCGGATCGGACGGCACACTCATCAATGTCTCCCTCTCGACCGGCGGGAACGCGACAATCAGCAATTGGAAAGGCCGTGGGGACACTGGAATTGAACGTCCGGTTGTCCAACGCGGCCACGCGCTCGAGAAGTTACAGCCGTGGTTAGCCAGTGAGTTGGCCATCGCCGCAACGAACGAGAAGCTAGAGTCGTTCTCGATCGACTGGCGCAATTTCGCTGCCGACGCGGGACTGCCGCCCGCCGGCAAGCTCTCTCTGCCCGTGAGCGTGAAACGGCCCGACCCCGCGACGCCGGTGCGACTGACCTTGCTCTCCAGCCAGGCTGCGCCGATCCTCAACAACCAGCCCAACCCAAACGCGGCCATTCGCGTGGAACGTGCGATCGAACTCGGAGCCAAGGTCGGCGATGGCGACATGCCGCTCCTCGTTCCAGCCGATCTGCCTGCCGATTCGTATCAACTTGCGGTCCAGGCCGAGATCCTCACTGCCGACAAGCGAACCGTGCTGGCAACCGTGTACACGCCGGTGCGATCGTTCGCGGTCAAACTACCCGTGTTGATCAAGGTGGAAAGCCCGCCACGCCTGGAGGCCACACTCGATCCCAAAGCCGGAGCCACGATTGAGGTCGTCGGTCGCGTCGAACGTCAGTACGGTTTCTTCGGCGATGTCGCACTGACTCTGACAGGATTGCCTGCCGGAGTTCGGGCAGACGCGGTAACAGTGAAGACATTCCAATCGAAGTTCGTGATGAAAATTGTTCTGCCGCCGAACGCAGCCGCAGGTGAGATCAAGGGGCTGAAATTGAATGCCAGTGCGGCCCCCGATGCGAAACTGCCCGCCGTGCGGGTGCGAAGTCGGGATGTGGAATTGACATTGAATGTGCTTGCGGGGAAGAAATAACCATGCGAACGATGCTACTTCTTGCCGTGATTGCCTCGCCTCTCCTCGCGGCCGATCCGTGGAATGTTTCACCGAGTAGCATGGAGATTCGCCATCAGCGCCATCCGCACTCGCTTCAAATTTTCGGTACGTCTGCCGATGGTTACTCGTTCGAACTGCGTTCCTCCACGACGTTCGCTACCGCCGATCCAAAGATCGCCACGGTCGATGCGTCTGGCTGGGTCACGCCAATCGCCAACGGGTCCACGCAAATTACCATCACGGCTCAGGGGCAAACCAAGAGCGTGCCCGTAAAAGTGGCGATGCCCGTGGAAGAATCGAAGACGAGCTTTCGGCACGAAGTGATGCCCGTGCTCACCAAGGCGGGCTGCAACGCTGGAGCCTGTCATGGCTATTCGCTTGGCAAGAATGGCTTCAAGCTTTCGCTGCGTGGCCAGGATCCCGATCCGGATTATCTTGCCATCGCTCGCGATGCTGCCAGCCGCCGCGTGAATCGCCTCTTCCCGAATTCGAGTCTGCTCATCGCCAAGGGCCGTGGCGACGCACCGCATGAAGGGGGCATCCGTTTCTCGAAGGATAGTCTCGCGGATCGTATTCTCACGAGTTGGGTCGCTCAAGGAACGCCGGAAGATTTGAAAGATCCTGCCCAGGTAGTGCGGGTGCGAGTCGTTCCGGAAACGCTGACGCTTCAGCCCGATCAGAAGCATCGGCTGCAACTGATCGCGGACTACACCGATGGCACCGCCCGCGATGTGACCCGCCTGGCCATCTTCGCGGCGAATAACACGCAGTTTGCCAACGTGGACGACGAAGGATTCGTAAAAGCAGGCGATTCCGGCGAGACCGCGATCGTGGCCCGTTTTGAACGCACCTTCGCAGCCACCAGCGTGACCGTTCTGAAGCCTGTGCCTGGATTCAAGCCTTCACCTGTGCCCACCGATCACTTCATCGACAAGCACGTGGTCGAGAAATTGAACCGCATCCGCATTACCCCTTCGCCCGTCACCGGCGACGAGGAGTTTCTGCGACGCGTCCATCTCGATCTGATCGGCGTGCAGCCGAAGCCCGACGAGATCAATGCGTTTGTGGCCGACAAGGCCGCGAACAAACGAGAGAAACTGATCGATTCGCTGTTCGAAAGACCCGAGTATGTGGATCACTGGTCGCTGAAATGGGGCGATCTGCTGCAGAATTCGCGGAACCTAGTGAGTGCTCCGTCGATGTACCTGTTCCGCGAGCACATCCGTGGTGCCGTGGCCGCCAATACGCCAATCGACGAATTCGCCCGCAAATTGCTCACGGCCAAAGGTGGAATGACGGACGACCCGGCCTCGGTCTTCTTCGCGGTCAGCAAGGACACGAACGACACCGTCGAACGAGTCACGCAAGTCTTCTGTGGCGTGCGCATGCTCTGTGCCCGCTGCCATCCGCATCCCCTCGAAAACTGGACGCAGGCGGACTATTTCGGCATCGCGAGTTTCTTCAGTCAGGTGAGTTCAAAGCAAGATGGCCGCTATCCGAGTGTCGGCAATGCCAAAATCGTTTCGCTCAATCTGGCTGCCGGCTCTGCCACGAATCCGCGTTCGGGCAAACCGCAGCCTCCGCGATTTCTTGGAGCGGAAGAACCAACCCTTGCTCCGAATCAAGATCGTCGCGAGGCCTATGCTGCCTGGCTAACTTCGTCGAAGAATGCGCTCTTCGCTCGTGGTCTCGTCAATCGCATCTGGAGTTACTTCTCGCATCGCGGCATCATCGACCCAGTGGATGACATTCGCAGCACGAACCCGCCGATCAATCCGGCCCTGCTCGACGCACTCACCAAGGACTTCGTGGAGCACAAATTCGACGTCCGACATCTCATGAAGCGGATCGTCACGTCAGCGACCTATCAGCGAACCTGTGTTCCAAACGATTCGAACAGATTGGACGAACAGAATTTCTCGCACTCGATCCCGCGCCGTGTGCCTGCCGAGGCCCTGCTCGATTCACTCATTCAGGCGACAGGCGTTCCAGAAAACATCAGTGGTGCCCCGGCCGGCTTTCGTGCAGCCCAATTGCCCGATGGCACGAGCGAAAACGATTTTCTACGTTTGTTCGGCAAGCCACAACGCATGGACGCCTGCGAATGCGAACGCGATAACGGTTCGAACATGCTGCAAGCCCTGAACTTCTTGAATGGCAAAAGCATCCTGAGCCGCGTGAAAAACGCGGCCGCACGACCGGCCCTGTTAACCCGAGCCAAGACGACCGACGAACGCATGGTGATCGATCTCTACCTGTGGACCATCGCGCGATCGCCGAATGCGAAGGAACTAAAGCTGGGTCTGGATTATCTGAAAGAAGGAGCAGCCGACCGCACTGCTGCTGTGCAAGATTTGATGTGGGCGTTGCTCAATAGCAAGGATTTCTTGCTTGTGCATTAGGTAGCGGTGGTTCGTGTAAGTCCAAGCGTCCTCGCCTGCCGTTTCTCACGGCAAGCGAGGACGCTTTCGCTACTAGAAATCAACTAATCATTTCACTCCGCGATTGTCCATCACCCACCACCGGCATCGGCCGCCCTTGCGGATCGGGAACCGTCGCGTGCGGGTCGAATCCGAGAAGTGTAAGCGAAGTGGCCAGCACGTCCTTCGGCGACACCGGGCAGTCCTTGACGTCGCCGCCAATTTTGTCCGAAGCCCCGATTACCTTGCCTTTTGCAATGCCGCCGCCGGCGAAGACGGCCGAGTAGACGCGCGACCAGTGATGCCGCCCTGCCCCTTTAGGCTTCGAGTCGATCTGCGGCGTGCGGCCATGCTCGCTGATGCACATCACGAGCGTGTCATCGAGCAGGCCGCGTGCTTTCAAATCGCGGATCAGGCCCGAGTAGGCCATGTCGAATCCGGGCAGCAAAAATTGTTTGAGACGGGGATAGTGGTTGCTGTGCGTGTCCCAGGCACAACCGCCGAACAGGCCATAACCATCCCAGAAGACTGTGATGAATTTCGATCCCGCCTCGACCAACCGACGAGCCGCCAGGCAACCCTGGCCGAACAGAGTCATGCCGTAACTCTCGCGCACGCCGATCGGTTCGCGCGTAATATCCAGGGCATTTCGCACTTTCGAAGATGTGATCAACGAGTAGGCCTGCTCGCGCTGACGATCGAAGGACGTTTGCTTGGCCTCTCGGTCCGCTTCGCTCCTGGCTCGGTCGAACTGGTCGAGCAGAGAAAGTCGATCGCCGAGACGGGCTGGATGCACGTCATCGGGTGGGACCGCTGCATCCGAAAGCTGGAATCGACCATTGGCCGTGCAGCCGCCGAACGGGTCGTGGAAATCCTTCGTCTGGCCGTCGGACAAATGGGGAACGATGCGAGTTCCCTTGCCTGTGTAATCTGTCCAGACCGGATCGTGAGACTGTCCCAGGAAAGCCGCGAACGGACCGGCGTTAACCAGGTTGTCGGATTTTGAATTCAGCATCCACGGCAAGGCGATGTTTCGCGGCACCGCAGAAGTGGAAGTTTTGCCCGTGAGATGATCGACGACGGAACCGATGTAGGGCCAGTGGCGTGAATCGCGAGGCCGATTTTCCAGCGAGGGATCATATGTCGGAATGCCACTGACCGCGTAGGCCACGCCATGAACCGGATACGGGTGTGTCATCGAACGCACAACGGTCAATTCGTTGGCGATGGCCGCGACGCGAGGCAAGCCTTCGCAAAAACGAATGCCAGGAAGCCTGGTCGGAATCGAGCCCATCTCCCCCTGGATTTCCCGCGGCGCATCGGGCTTGGGGTCAAATGTTTCGTGCTGTGAAGGCGAGCCATACAGGAAGAGCAGAATGCAGGCCTTGGCCTTCGCAGTGGGTTGAGGTGCCGCATCGGCGAGGGGGACGCGCAATGTACTCAAGCCGCCAATAGTCAGGAAATCACGGCGAGAAATGCCGTCGCACAAGCGTCGAGAAGTGCCGAGAAACTGGAGCATGTATTCGCCTCGTCCTTGTCTTCGAGCATTCTAGCATCAGCCGCATTCGTGAGAACGCGGAAAAGCAGGACGGGTTGGGAAGATTGTCCGCACTTTTACGAGTGCGGCTACGAAATATTACTCCCGCCCTTCCCGCTCGAACGTCCTCAGTGCCAGCACCCAACCTAGCCAGGCCAAGGCACCATACAACGCGACACCAGCGAGCGGGTTCAACAAACGCGGCCAGACATCGGGAATGAAGCGGAAGCGATATTCCTGGTTGCTTATCGACTTCGAATTTTCCTCCGGAGTCATCGCCAGCGATTGCCAGCCCATGATCGGGTTTGCAACTCTGCTCCATTCTGGATAGACGATCCTGGTGCCGCCGATCGAGTTGGCGGCGGGATGGGACGAGGCATCAGCGAGGAGATAGGTGCCAGCCAGCAGGCCGAAAACAATGCTCATCCACACGGAATTCGCAGTCAGTGCCGATCGGCAACGTACCGAGAGCCAGAGTCCAAGCATGGCACCGAACGCAAGAAAGGCGACTGCGGACACCAGCAACAACGGCAACGCAACCACAGGCGTGCCACTCACGATGCCGAGAATCAGCAAAGCCGGGACGGTGAGAATCAGCCAGCGTGCGGCCCACAACGCGCCGTACAATTTTGCCCGCAAGATTTCCCGTCGTCCGCCGGGGATCATGAACAGATCGATCAACGTGTTCTTGTGGCGTTCCCGGGCCACGCCGCCGGCCGTCGCGAGACCGACCACGCCTACTGCCGCAGTAAGTATGATGGGGACCACGTAGGCCGACACCCAGCCGGCCGGAAATACGAGCATGCCAAAAATCGCAAGCACGCCAACGCCGACCACAGTCGTCGTGCTGAGCGACACGATCAACAGGTGCGTTATTTCGACGCCGCCGACAACGTAGCGCTCCTTCCAGAAGAGAGAATCTTCTTCCGGAACGGGTGGCTTTCGCTTGGCCATTTGCGACGCCAACTCGGCTGTCACACGCTTGCGTTGCCGCAGCATGGCGAGGCGCAACCAACGCAGGCCGTGGGCGAGCGACACGAAGATGACTACGAGTTGAATTGGAATGAATAACGCTCCGCAACAGACGATCGAACCGATTTCCTCTCGAGCTGCGACGATCAGAAAATACGGCGAGGCGGGGAAGATCACCGCATCGAATACCAGAATCCAGGCGTAGGACTTCAGGACCGCCTGGCGAAATGTTTCAGAACTACCGGAAACCGAGGCCGCGATCGCTCCCGAAGAGAGAATGCAGAAGAACGTGACCAGATAGCCGACGGCAATGAAATGGATGGCCACGCCGCCCCAGAGCAGCGTGAGCGATAGTATCGGCATACCCGCGGCCACCACCATGCCGACTTGCACGAGACGGGCGAGCAACTTGCCATAGAAGATCTCGCGCCGCGTGAGGTCCGTGGTGAGGAGTACCTCGCCGGACCGTGTGTCGCGTTCCTCGAACACGGACCCGCACACGAAGATCGGCGTGAGCAGAAGCACAAGTGTGACTTGGATGAGAAAGAACGTGAGCGAGAACTCTTCGGCAAACCGGTTCAGCGTCTTGCCGATGGTGTTCACGTCCCCGGAAACGATGTCGTCTTGAGAATAACGGGAGGACCAGAGCAGCCACATCACGGCCAGGAGAGTTGCCCCGAACGCGAAGCGGCCGATGGCGAGGGCCCCGGTTCGGCGGCTGACGCGGAGCAATTCCCAGCCCAGTAGCGCATTGCCGAAGCGAGATCGACGCCAGCTCTTTTTTCGCGGCAATGGCGGAGGTCTGTTCAAGCACGCCCTTCCTTCTCGAAACGTCGGACGGCCAGGAGCCACAGCAGGTACCCGATTGTCGCAAACAGAACCGAGCAGAGTAGAGACGGAATCACATCGTGAATGGTGATCGCCCAGGAATCGGGACTCGGGTCAACCGTGTAGCGGCCTTGGCGATAGTCATAGCGAAAACAGAGCCGCCCCCATGCGAGCAACGGATTGAGGACACGGCTCCAGGCTGGGTAGTCTTCGCGTTGACGCGCGCCTTCATTGCGAACGAAGTCCACGTTGGCTTCGGCCAGCAGAAACGTGCCGATGATCAAGGCCGACAGGGTGCCGATCCAGATGGCGGTCGCGTTCAGGGCCGTGCAACAGCGGGCCGAAAGCCAAATGCCGATGGCCACCGAGAAAACCGTGAGGCCGGCGGCCGTGAATGCCAGGCAGACGACCGCGATGAGTGAAAGTCGAAGGCCGATGACGGCGGTCATCAACAGCAGTGCACTGCAGATGGCCGGCCAAATACCACGTGACAGCGCGCCCAACGCCTTCGCTTTCAAGAGATCGCGGCGAGGCCCGGGCAGCATGAGCATGAAAATCAACGATTGCTTCTGACGTTCGCGAGAAATTCCGGACGCGGCCGAGATGCCCACGGCACATAAAAGCCAGGCGACCGCCATCACGCCCAACACACGAGCAATCCAATCGTTCGGAATCATGTTCGTCACGGCCAGGAGGAAAAGAGCTACCCCTATGAGGGCGATCATCAGACGGTAGACAAATGCACTGGTCTCACGACAAAGCATCAGCCAACGCACGCCGCCCATCTTATCCATGCGGTCATCAATCGTGCTCTTGCCGGGAAACTTCGTCCAGGCTTTCAGGGCTTCGCGCGGAGTCACCCGGGTGCCTACGTTGAGTTCCTTCCACAACAGCGGATCCGCGTCATCGTGCAAAGGCGGCAGGCGACGAGCAATCTCGCTGGGAAGCGGTGGCGGACTTCCCGCTTTTTTTTTCGTCACACGCGTTTTTTGACGCAGCATGGCCATGCGCAGCCAGCGCTGGCCAATAAAGTAGCCAATGAGCACGATGGTAAGTTGCAACGGCAGATAGAGGGCCATGAAGCCCAGGGCGAGGCCCCAATGAAAGCTGGATGTCCAGATGATCAGGAATGGCGATGCCGGAAAAAATGCCACGTCCAACAGAAGCAACAAGCCATACGAACGAAGAATTGCGGCACGCACGATCTCCGCATAGGCACTGAGTGCGGCCGTAACCACGCCGGCCCCGATCACCGCGATGCAGGTGGCCGAGTAGTTGACGAGGATCATCTCCAACGACACGCCCCCCCCCAGAGTTGCGTCAGAAACAGGATCGGCATGCTGGCGAGGATAACGAGTAGTACCTGCACCATCCGTGCGCCGACCTTGCCGACGTACACTTCGCGGCGAGTCAGCTCCGTGGTCAACAAGATTTCGCCCGAACGCGTATCGCGTTCCTCGAAAATCGCACCGGCCACAAAAACGGGCGTCAACAAGAGGACCGCGGTAGCTTGCACAATGAAAAACGTGACGGCGAACGACTCGGCAAAGCTGGTGAGGTTCTTACCAATCTCGGTGCCGGTTCCCCCGAGTGAGGCATCGCCGGGAAACTGTGCGGCCCACAATGCCCACATGGCGGCGAGGAGCAATCCGCTAATCGCGGTACGTGCAACCGCGAGGGTACCAGTTCGACGGCCAGCACGCAGCACTTCCCAGCCGAGTAGATCGTTCGCAAGGCGACTGCGAAACGTGCGAAGATTCGGGGGAAATCGACGCCAGCCGCGCTGCCTCACAGGCAAAGGGGGCGGCAGCGAGTTACGGGCGCGTCGTGTGGGTTCGCTCATGGGAATCGGCCGTGCCGGTATAGCGAATGGTACGAAAAGGGAAGATGTCTACAAACGATACCACGCCCGCCGCGGCTCCGCGTGCTTCTCTTGATGCCGATCCTGTTTGAATGGAAACAACAGCCATTTCCCTAACAATCCCGGCTTGCGATACCACGCGACTTGGCTCGGTTCGAGATTGCCGTGCTGTCGCCACTGGCGAATCAAGTAAAGGGCCGGCGTGATCGAAAACATCGGGCCGATCCACAGGGCGATGTAATTCAGCACGGCCGAGCGTTCGGTCATGAACGTCGTCCAGCCCAGGCCGGCGTTCACGAGCGAGACGAAGGTGATGCGCATCAACGTCATCGTCTTCGGTGAATAGACCCCCGCTAGTTTGCCGCGATGGAACTTGTTAGCGGGCAGCATCCAGAAGATCAGCATGGTCGTGAGCCACATCAGCGGCAAGACGAATGTGAGGGTGGCTTCGATCAAATCGTCACCGAGCGTCTCTCGGAAGAAGTAGAGACAGAGCAGCACCGCGAAGGTGACCAGAATGTAAGCCGTGCCGATGTGCAGAGCGGCCCTCGAAGGCGGCCGCGACGGCTCGAAATACGGATTGTTCGGATTCGTCTGAAAGTTGTAGTTCGCTCGTTGCGAGTTCCAGTTGATGATCGCGGAGAGCCGCAACAGTCGACCGAATCGCAACGGCCAAAACCCGGCCCGCGTGGCGATGACCAGTTCGGCATCGCGTTCGGGGTCGTTCGGGTGATCGTAGTGCGACAAAATCTGTTGCCGCACATGGTGCGTGGCCGAGGCGAACGGGAAGTGAATGAACCAGTCGCCGACCAGTTCGTTCAGCCAGCGATTGCGAAAGAGCACGCCGAGTGCAGCTTCCTGCCCCAAAATCAACAAGCGATGCTGGGCCGGTCCAATCAGGGCGACCGCGATTAGCCCCACGGGAAGATCGGTCCACCAGGGCAACTGTGTTTCGCGCCAGCGGAAAAACGCAAGTGCCGCCAACACGACCACGGCCACGTAGGCGTAGGTCGCAAGGATCGGCAGCCAGTTTCGCCAATTGTTGGGTTTGGGGGCTTGCGAGTCCATTCCGATCCGATTGGGCTTCAATTCTGTGGAGCGAAAAGGTAGGCTATTACATTCAAAGTACCCCGCACACTCCGTGTGCGGCTGTGCGGGTGTTCGGCGCACGGAGTGGGCCGACTACTATGCATCAGGGACGATCGCGATGCACTGGCTCTTGATCGGCTACATGTTCCTGTTCATCCACCGGCCCTTTGAGGTTTGGCCGGCCCTGGGTGATCTGCACGTCGAGCGTGTCTACATCCTGTGCGTACTCGTAGCCTGGGCCATGTGGCCCGGGAAACGCTGGCTTCCGAATCTTCAGCACCTTGCGTATTTCGCGTTCGCGACCGCCATCTTCTGCTGCTGGGCCATTTCGCCGTGGGCGGATCAGGGGCAGGTTGTCGTCGAAAATTGGTTCAAGATTCTCGTTTTCTATTTGTTGCTCGTCACCTGTGCCAGCGATCCGAAGGGATTGCGCCGCCTGGCAGCTGGTTTCCTGTTCGTGATGGGCGTCTACATGTTGCACTCGCTGCGTGAATACGTCGGCGGCCGTTATACGTTTCGTATGGGCATCTCACGCATGATCGGCGTTGATTCCTCGATGGGCGATCCGAACAGCTTTGGAGCGAGTATCGTCTTCGCCCTCCCCTTCGCGCGGGCATTTTGGTTGTCGTGCCAGCAGAAGTGGGCCAAGCTGGCCATTCTTGGATTCGTCGGCCTCTCGATTGGCTGCATTTTGCTTACAGGTTCGCGTTCCTCGCTGCTCGGCCTAATCGTCTGGGGATCGTGGATCATTCTCCGAAGCCAGCATCGCTGGCTTGGGCTCACAGCCGCGGCCATCGGGGCTCCGATTTTGTTTCTGGCCCTGCCCGATTCCTTGCAAACGCGATTCGAAACTATCGTCAATCCTGATGTCGGACCGGAAAATGCCCGCATCTCGGGCCTGGGGCGGCTCGAAGGGTTCGTCAAAGGAATGAAGTTGATTGCCGTGCATCCAATCAGCGGCGTAGGCCCAGGCTCGTGGCGGCCGGCCACAGGAAGCAAACTCGAATCGCACAATCTTTACGGGCAACTTTGTGGCGAGATGGGCCTGCTTGGTGTAATGACTTTCGGGGCGATCCTCGCCTGTTTCGCAGCCAACTTGCAGTGGATGCGGCGAGCAGTGAAACGCGATCCGGCTGGCCCGCAATCGTTCGAATACTTGCTCGCATCGGCCGTGGCCATGAGCGTGTTTCTGCTGCTGTTCATGGGCAACTTTGGGCACAACCTATTCCGCCACAATTGGCTATGGTTCGGTGGATTCCTGATTGTGGCGAGATATGTGGTGCAACAAAGACTCCTGGCGGAGACGATGCGAACCAACACTTGGACCATGCCCGGTCGCATCCTGGCGTGGCGTGCTCGGGTGGCTGTCCGATAGCCGTTCTGCTTTTTGGCGCATTTTTAGAAAATGCCCTTCACTTCCGCATGGCTCCGCGCTATTGGATATGTACAGGGTCGAAGTCTCAGACCTCAGCTTACACCCGGGGCTTCCCATGCGGTTCCTCTCACTTCTTTCCGCCTTGCTCTTCCTCGGAACGGTTCTCGCAGCCGACATACGGCCCAACATTGTTCTCATCGGTGCCGAGGACATCAGCCCGAATCTCGGTTGTTATGGCGACAAGTACGCGATCACGCCCAACCTGGATCGCTTTGCTTCACAAGGAGCGCGTTTTGCTCGATGTTTCACGCACGCACCGGTGTGTGCGCCAAGTCGCTCGGGACTGATCACCGGCATGTACCCGACGACCATCGGCTCGCATCACATGCGTTCGACCCTTTTGAAGCCGCCCGTTACGTTCACGGAGGAATTGCGGAACGCGGGCTACTTCGTCGCCTGGCCCGGCAAGACGGACTTCAATTTCGCTGTGCCGAAAGGAGCGTTCGACTCGACAGTGAACTGGATCAATAAGGGTGAACTGAAAGAGCCGTTCTTCGCCTACATCAACTTTACCGTGACCCACGAGAGCCAAATCCGGGCGACCAAGGCGGCTTATCAGAAGAACACGGTCCGGCTGAAGGACAGCGATCGGCACGATCCGGCAAAGGCCTCTCTGCCACCTTACTACCCGGATGCGCCGGAAGTGCGGCAAAACATCGCAACCTACTACGACAATATCAGCGCCCTTGATTATCTGGTTGGCGATGTGCTCAAATGGCTCGACGACAAAAAACTTGCGGACAACACGCTGGTCGTCTTCTTCGGCGATCACGGCTGGGGCATGTCGCGGGGAAAACGCTGGCTGTACGACAGCGGCCTGCGTGCACCGCTTCTCGTGCGCTGGCCCGGCAAGATCAAGCCAGGCAGTGTTCGCGAAGACCTCGTGGCCTTTCTCGATCTGGCACCGACGTTCTTGACGGCAGCAGGTGCCAAGGTGCCCGACCGCATGCAAGGCCGCAATTTCCTGGGAGAAGGTGTAAAGGAGCGCGACTACATCTTTGCCGCCAGGGATCGCATGGACGAAACTTTCGACCGCATCCGGGCCGTGCGTGACAAACGATTCAAGTACATTCGCAACTACTACCCCGAGTTGCCCTATGCACAAACGATTTTGTACATGGACGAGATGCCCACGATGCAAGTCTCGCGAAAGTTGAACGCCGGGGGCAAACTAACCGGCCCCCAAAAGCTCTTCTTCGCCCCGACCAAGCCGAAGGAAGAACTGTATGATTGCGAAGCCGACCCTCATGAGATCAAGAACCTCGCCGATGATCCCACCCAAGCGGTGAAGCTGACTGAACTTCGTGCGGCCCTCGACAAATGGGTCAAGGAAAGCAACGATCTTGGTGAAGTGCCGGAGACGGAATTGATCAAGCGCGGACTGGTGCAGGATCGTATTTCGACGGAATATGCGGAGCGAATCAAGATGCACCCGGAAGGGTCGAACGCGTCGACGTTGGCACCGAAACGCTAGGCGTTGTCATTTAGATACATCTGCGGAAATCCTTCCATGAACGAATTCGACGATCAAGAATGCCAAATCCGTCTCGGCGGCGGCCCCAAAGCCATCGAACGCCAGCACGAAAAGAATCGGCTCACCGCGCGCGAACGGATCGAGAAGTTGGTTGATCTCGGCAGCTTTTTTGAACTCGCATTGTGGGCCGGCTGGAACATGTACTCGGAGTGGGGTGGAGCGCCGAGTGCGGGCGTCATCACCGGCGTAGCAAAGATTAGCAATCGGCGGACGATGTTGATCGCCAACGATGCGACAGTGAAGGCCGGGGCGTTCTTCCCGATGACCTGCAAGAAAGTGCTGCGAGCCCAACGCATCGCCATGGAGAATCGCCTGCCGCTTGTCTACCTCGTCGATTCGGCCGGTGTTTTTCTGCCATTGCAAGACGAAGTTTTCCCAGACGAGGACGATTTTGGCCGCATATTCCGCAACAATGCCGTGATCTCGGCTTCGGCCCTTCCACAATTCGCGGCCATCATGGGCAACTGCGTCGCTGGCGGCGGCTACTTGCCTGTGCTCTGCGACAAGCTGTTAATGACCGAAGGGAGCGGCCTGTATCTCGCTGGGCCCGCCCTCGTGAAAGCGGCGATCGGCCAAACGGTTAGCCACGAGGACCTTGGCGGTGCCCACATGCACGCGGCCATTAGCGGTACGATTGACTTTCGCGAGAAGGACGAACCGTTGTGCATCGAGAGGCTTCGCAGGCTCGTCGGCGATTTACAAGAAGACCCAGCCGAGCGGAGTGGCGTAAGCCGCCCGATGCTGTCCTCCTGGAGCAAATTCTCCGCTCCAGGCGAATACGACGTCCGCGAACTCATCCAGGCGATTCTCGATGAGACCCCCTTTGACGAATTCAAATCGGAGTTCGGGCAAAGCCTTGTATGCGGTACTGGCAAGCTCGGAGGAAGATCAGTCGGCATCGTTGCCAATCAACGCATCCGTTCGAAGCCGGCCCAGGGGCCGATGCACTACGGCGGCGTGATCTACGTCGATTCCGCCGACAAAGCTGCCCGTTTCGTGATGGATTGCAATCAGACCCGCATCCCGCTGATTTTCCTTCAGAACGTGAATGGCTTCATGGTCGGCAAGGATTCGGAGCAAGCGGGGATCATTCGTTCTGGGGCCAAGTTGGTGAACGTGATCTCGAATAGCGTGGTGCCGAAGATTACACTCATCACGGGAGGTTCGTTCGGGGCCGGGAACTATGCACTCTGCGGCAAGGCTTTCGATCCGCGCTTGATCTTTGCCTGGCCGACGGCAAAATATGCGGTCATGGGCGGCGATCAGGCCGCGAATACATTGCTCGATGTGCAGGTGACCGCATTGAAACGTGCCGGCAAAGAAATCGATGCGGCGGAGATGGCGGAGTTGAGTCAGAAAGTAAAATCCTCATACGAAGAGAAGGCGGACATTCGCTACGCGGCCGCCCGCATGTGGGTCGATCGGATTGTACAACCCGAAGATTCACGGGCCGCATTGCTCGAAGCCCTTGCAGTGGCAACTCGCCACGACGATGGACGAGTGTTTAAGACCGGCGTCTTGCAAGTTTGATCGGATTAGATTGGCCACAACAAGACACGAAAATTCACACCAGACGCAGTCGGATCGACCTCGATCATTACGGCATTACTGAGTTTTCAGAGCATACTTTCCTGCGCGTTTTCGTGCCTTATTTGACCATGGTGGTTTCATTCGACGCTCAAGGTGGGACTGTGGAACGACAAATCACGCACGCACCGCACGGCCACATCTTGACCAATGCGAACGTCTGGTCGCCGGACGGGCGACGAATCGTGTACGACGTACGTTCCGATCCGGCCGGCGATAAATTCGACGGCATGCAAATCGAAACGGTCGATGTCGATACAAGCAAGACTTGCGTTGTGTACGAATCAACTCGCGGTGCCCACTGCGGAGTGGCGACGTTTCATCCGGTTCTAAATCGTGTCGTGTTCATCCTGGGCCCTGAAGATCCAACACCGCACTTCACGTATGGTCCAGCCCGTCGTCGTGGCGTGATAGTGGACGAATCCGCGCCGGGGGTGGCCATCGGTCTCGATGCTCGTGATCTGCTGCCGCCGTTTACTCCAGGGGCACTTCGCGGTGGTTCTCACGTACACGTGTTCTCGGGCGATGGTTCACGAGTTGGCTTCACCTATGAGGACCACATCCTCCCCACGGGCAAGGGCGAACTCAATCAGCGGAACGTCGGCGCGAGCGTTCTCGATTCTCCTGTTGTCGTGCCCCGACATTCTCGAAATCACGAGGGTTCGGGATTTAGCGTCCTCGTGACCCGAACGACGGATCGACCTCGCTCTGGGTCGGATGAAATCTCGAAGGCTTTCGAGGACGCCTGGGTGGGAACGAGCGGTTACTTGCGAGCCGACGGCAGCCGGCAGCGCTGGGCCATCGCATTTCAAGGACTCGTCGCGGCCGCTCAAAACACGACGGTGGCCGAAGTCTTCATAGTCGATCTTCCGAAGGATCTCACCAGGCCATCCGACGGCCCTCTGGAAGGAACCCTCACAACGCGGCAACGTCCGCCACTTGGTTGCCTGCAACGTCGGCTCACGCACACGGAAGGAAGAAAGCACCCAGGTATTCAGGGACCGCGACATTGGCTTCGTTCATCACCGGACGGGAGTGCCATCGCTTTCTTGATGCGCGATGATGCCGGCATCGTTCAACTGTGGACGGTAGCGCCGAATGGAGGGCTCTTCATGCAACTTACATGTAGCCCTGAGAATGTTTCTTCTGCGTTCACCTGGAGTCCGGACGGCTCTTTTCTTGCGTGTGTGATCGGAACGTGTGTCTGCACCGTAGAAGTCAGCAATGGGCGGATCACTCCGCTTACAGGGCCGTGTTCCGCTGGAGAAGGCCCTCGCCCGGAAGCCTGCGTGTTTTCGCCGGATGGTCGTCACCTCGCTTACGTACGACGTATCTCGCAGGAGAACCAAATTTTCGTCTGCGATGTGCCGTCCTGAATTGACTCTCGCACGAAGATGGTCGAAAATACACTCTTCGCACACATGGCGAGGACCGCACCATGGCTGAACCAGCGACGCTGCAATTCCTGGGGGCTGCGGGAACTGTCACCGGGTCGAAGTATCTGGTTCGGCATCGCGGCCAGCAGATTTTGCTCGATTGCGGCATCTTCCAGGGCTTGAAAGAACTGCGACTGCGGAACTGGCTGAAGCCGGAATTCAATCCGCGTGAAATCGCCTCCGTAGTACTCAGTCATGCCCATATCGATCACACCGGCTATCTGCCCTTACTGGTGAGACAAGGCTTTCGCGGCAAAATCCACTGCACGGCCGCAACCGAGGATTTGCTCGAGATTCTGCTGCCCGACTCGGCCCGTCTTCAGGAAGAGGATGCCGAGCGTGCCAATCGCGATGGCTATACGAAGCATCAGCCGGCTAAACCGCTGTTCGACCTGGGGCATGTGAAAGACGCTTTGAGGTTGATCGACACGCATCCGTTTGCCAAGCCGTTTCAAGTCGTCGGGGACATGCGGGCCACCTACCGGCACGTCGGCCACATTTTGGGGGCCGCGTCGATCGATCTCGAGATTGGCAAGCGCGATCCGGTTCGACTGGTATTCTCGGGCGATCTGGGTCGCTATTCCAGCCCGATTCTGCGCGATCCGGAACCCGTGCCCGAGGCGGACGTCTTGCTAGTTGAATCGACCTATGGCGATCGACTGCATCCTCCAGACCCCATCAGTGAACTCGCAATCGTCATCAATGCCGGCGTCGCTCGTGGCGGGGCGATCATCGTTCCAGCCTTTGCTGTTGGCCGCACACAAGAGTTGCTGTGGTATGTGCGCAAGCTTGAAGATGATGGCCGGATTCCGATTCTGCCAGTGTTTATCGACAGCCCGATGGCTCTGGAAGTGACCGAAATCTACTCTCGGCACACACGCGAGCACAATGTGCCGCTAACACAACTTCAAGCCGAGACCGGCTGTTCCCTCCAGACCCGTCGCCAATTGATGATCCACACAGTCGATGAATCGAAAATGTTGAACGGCATTGAGGGGCCGATGATTGTGATCGCGGGCAGCGGCATGGCAACCGGGGGACGAGTGCTGCACCATTTGGGCCGACGATTGGCCGACGAGCGAACGACGATCCTGTTGACCGGCTATCAAGCGGAAGGCACACGTGGCCGCCAACTGGAAGACGGGGCAAAATCCCTGAAGATCCACGGCCGGGATATCCCCGTAAATGCGAGCGTTCACCGTCTACAAGGACTTTCCGCTCACGGCGACCAAGGCGAGATACTGCGCTGGCTTTCTGGCTTTCAACGGCCCCCAGCCGCATGCTATGTTGTGCATGGCGAACCGGCTGCAGCGGCAGGACTGACACGAGCCATCGAGGCCGAACTCGATTGGACCACGCGACCAGCAAAGCACGGCGAAATCGTCACCATCGAGAAGAACCCCGAATGGCCCTCTTGATTCACACGGAGACTTACATGTTGCGATCCATCACAATCGGTTTATGCATGGCCATCGTCCTGGGAGCGGTTGCTCTCGGGCAACGAAAAGCCGATGCCCCGAAGGTCGAGCCTGGAGCGAAGGAACTCGCATCCGGCCCGAAGTTCTGGAAAGGGAATCTCCACACGCATACCCTCTGGAGCGACGGCGACGACTATCCGGAAATGGTGGCCGACTGGTACAAGGCACACGGCTACGACTTCTTGTCGCTGACCGATCACAATGTTCTTTCCGATGCAGAACGTTGGGTGGACGTGAATCCCAGGATCGAAAAGGGGCTGAAGAAATATGTCGATCGCTTCGGGAGTGAGTGGGTGGAATTCCGAGAGGAAAAGGAAAAGAAACAGGTTCGGCTCAAGCCACTTCGTGAGTTCCGCAGCTTTCTAGAGGAGCCGGGCAAGTTTCTCATGATCCCGGGGGAGGAACTTTCATCGTCTTACGCGAACCTGCCGGTACACATGAACGGCATCAATCTTCGCGATGTAATTCCCGCAGCCAAGGGAAATAATGTCGCCGAGACGATCGATGTGAATGTTCGAGGAATTTCCGCCCAGCGAAAGAAAAGCGGCTGGAAGATGCTGGCGATTCTGAATCACCCCAATTTTGGCTGGGGCGTCCGGGCGGAAGACATGCTGATGTCCGAGGAATTGAAGTTTTTCGAGATTTTCAACGGCCATCCCGGCGTCCGCAATTACGGCGACCCCACTCATGCGAGTTGCGAACGTATCTGGGACATCGTACTCACGCTCCGGTTGGCGAAACACAAACTGCCGATCATCTACGGCGTCGCCACGGACGATGCGCATGGCTACCACGAATTCGGCGTGGGCAAAGTAAATCCGGGCCGCGGCTGGGTGATGGTGCGTACGCAACATCTCTCCGCGGAGTCGATCGTTCGCGGCCTGGAGGCTGGTGACTTTTACTCGTCCTCGGGTGTCAAACTCGATGATTTTGGCCGCAAGGACAACGAGCTGTCGCTCACAATTCGCAGCAAAGCCGGTATCACCTACAAGACGCAATTTGTCGCCACTATGCGTGATGTGTCTCTCGAGTCGAAGCCACATCTCGACAAGGACGGCAAGGAACTGGAAGTCACACGCCTGTACAGCGACGAGGTCGGCAAAGTTGTCGCGGAAGTGGATGGAGTCAATCCGAAATACAAGTTTTCTGGTAAGGAATTGTATGTCCGGGCCAAGGTGACTTCCTCGAAGGCACATCCAAACCCGTATCAGAAGGGGGATGTGGAATGTGCGTGGACGCAGCCAGTTTCGCCTTGAACTTTTTTTGGTGAAATCCGTCCAGATTCTTCAAAGTTTGGTTACTTTTTTGAGAGCTCGCGCTATCTCTATGGGTTAGTGGAGAGCACAAGCCACCCGATGGAGAAATTGCCATGCGTTTCATCCTCTCAGCCCTGATATTTCCGCTCGCGGTCGCGTCTGCGAACGCTCAGATCACCTACGACATCAAGCTCAAAATGACCGCCGGTGTCGGGCAAACGACAACTAATAAGTATTCGGACACCGATTCGGGATCGGCCAAATTCCTTGATCCGCAAGGCAATCTCATCGATGAGGTGAAACCCGAAGTTGCGGTAATCGAATTATGCACGACGGTGTTGGCTGTCGGTCCAGAAGGCCGGGCGACAAAGTTCTTGCGGTCTTACAAGAAAGCGTCGTATTCGAAAGACGGAAAGAACTTGACGCGAAGCTACGGGGGCCGAACCTTGCTGTTTGAGAAAAAGGACGGCCAATACCGGATCGGCGTGGTCGGAAAGGCGGACTTGGCAGCCGACGACATCTCGAACCTGGCAGACGTGGTCAACCAGAAGAGCGACTGGGATGCGATCGTCGCATGGCTTGCTCCGGGCAGGCCGGTCAAAGTCGGCGAAGAATGGAAGCTGGACCCCAAAACCGTACTTGCGGATGTCACGGACTACAAACTTGATCCGGCCAAATCGACCATCACCGCCAAACTCACAAAGGTCCTGCAAAAAGAAAAATCGCAGTTCGGCATCATTGAAGTGGAAGCGAAGATCGCGGCGATCGGTGCTTACGAAGTGGTGACATTCGCTACCCCGGCTATTGTCGAACATTCTGGTACGCTGGAGGTTGCCATTGATGGCAGTTCCACCGAACGAATTGTGAAGCACACGGAGGTCATTCGCGGCAAAGGGGCGTTTGAAACGGCCGAGAAGAAAGGGACCTTGGAACTTGATGTCAAAAGCGTCTCGACATCCAGTACCACAGCCGAAGTTGCCGATCCATTAGCGATCGTGGTTCCAAAGGTCGAATGGGTTACAGGGCCGGAAGTCTGGATCGAATTCGCCTCGAAAGAAAACGGGTTTCGTGTTCAGTTTCCGGGTGTCCCCAAACAGGACAAGGCTGGCGGCGACCCTCCGAAGCTTCAATTTCTGCTGCCGACGAACCGCGATCGGGCTGCTTATTTCGTGATGGTGACGGAGACAAAGGGAATGACGGCGGCGGTAATGGCCACATTTGCCGCGGCAGAAACCGTGCAGAAGAAGACCGAAATTAGTTTGAACGGCTTCTCGGGTACCGAGTTCATCCAAGACAAGAAGCAGGGCGAAACGTCGATCACGATCATTCAACGAGCCTATGTCGTGAACGATCGAATCATCCAGGTGATGCTGGCCCACGAAAAATCACTTAAGGTGGATCAGAAGAGGTTCTTCGACTCGTTCCAATTGCTCGAGAAGCCAAAGAAAGACAATTAAGAAGCCGAAAGCCCGCGGACGGCCGTCCGTGGGCTTTCGGAACTTGAATTCCTAGACTCTCTGTGCCAGCCTACCAAGCCCTTCATCCACTGGGTTCATCGCCATGAAGTTCTCCCGCTTAGCATTGTTTGTTTGCTTGACCGCCCTCCCCTTGCAGGCGGCCGATCCCCTTGAACTCAAGAAGGGCGATCACATCGGCATCATCGGCAACACGCTGGCCGATCGTATGCAGCACGATGGCTGGCTCGAAGCTTTTCTGCACACGCGCTATCCGAAGCACGATCTCGTCATCCGCAATCTCGGCTTCTCCGGAGACGAGTTGACCCAACGACTTCGCTCGGCCAACTTCGGCAGCCCGGATGAATGGCTCACCCGCGTTCAGGCCAACGTGGTGTTCGCATTCTTCGGTTACAACGAGTCGTTCGCCGGCGAAGCCGGTGTCGAGAAGTTCAAGAAAGATCTCGAGGCGTTCATCAAGCACACGCGAGCGCAGAAGTACGACGTCCAGAAACTGACACGTCTGGTACTGTTCTCCCCCATCGCGAACGAAAACCTCAAGACCGCCAATCTTCCCGACGGCGTCGAAAACAATAAGCGACTGGCCCTGTTCACGGCCGCAATGGCTGAGGTCGCGAAGGCGAACGATGTCCCCTTCGTCGATCTGTTCAAGCCAACCCAGGAACTTTACGCCAAGGCAGTCGAGCCGCTGTCGATCAATGGCATCCATCTGACTGGCAAAGGTAACGAATTGGTCGCTCAGGAAATCGACCGAGCCCTGTTCGGTTCCGAAATCGATCGCCCGACCGTGACCCTTGAAGCGGTTCGCAAGGCCGTTCAAGATAAAAATTTTCATTGGTTCAACCGTTACCGCACCACGGACGGCTACTCGGTTTTCGGTGGCCGGGCCGATCTAAAATTCGTCGGAGGGCAATCCAATCGCATCGTCGCTCAACGCGAACTGGAAATTCTTGATGCCATGACAGCCAACCGCGACAAGAAGGTTTGGGCGACAGCAGTGGGTCAGGAACAAAAAATCGATGACAGCAACACGCCCGATTTCATTCCCGTCACCTCCAACAAGCCAGGGGCCGGGCCGAATGGAAAACACCTGTTTCTTACAGGCGAGGAATCTCTGACCAAAATGACGGTGGCCAAGGGTCTCAAGGTCAATGTTTTCGCCACCGAGAAGGAGTTTCCGGAACTGGTTGCCCCCGTGCAGATGGCCTGGGACACCAAGGGCCGGCTGTGGGTTGCAACTTGGCCAACGTACCCACACTGGACGCCCAAGAAACCGATGAACGACAAGCTGCTCATCCTCGAAGACACGGATGGCGACGGCCGGGCTGACAAGATGACGGTGTTTGCCGATAACTTGCACAATCCGACCGGATTCGAGTTTTACAACGGCGGCGTGATCGTCGCCAATTCACCCAACGTCATCTTCCTGAAGGACACGAACGGCGACGACAAGGCCGACGTGCGGACAACCCTCATCAGCGGCATCGACTCGGCTGACACGCACCATGCCGCGAACAGTTTCACACTCGATCCGGGCGGGGCTTTGTACTTCCAGGAAGGGACGTTTCATCAGTCGCAGGTGGAAACGCCGTACGGTCCGCCAGTTCGGCTATCGAATGCGGGAGTTTTCCGTTACGAGCCTCGCACGCAGAAATTTGATGTGTACGTCTCCTACGGCTTCGCCAATCCCCATGGCCACATCTTCGACAAGTGGGGTCAGGACATCGTTGTCGATGGCACCGGGGCCAACCCGTATCACGCGGCCCTGTTTTCCGGACATCTGGATTACCCGAACAAGCACAGCCGCCCGCCACAGGTGTATCAGCAGCGAACGCGGCCGTGTGCGGCCATCGAATACTTGTCGAGTAGCCATTTCTCTGACTCCATAAACGGGAATCTGATTCTCGCTAACGTGATCGGTTTTCAAGGCCTGCTGAGCTACAAGATCTCCGATAAGGGTGCGAGTTTTACGGGCACGGAGATGGAACCGCTGCTTTTCTCGAGCGACCCGAACTTCCGACCTTCCGATTTGAAAGTCGGTCCCGATGGTGCCCTGTACTTCACCGACTGGCACAACCCGATCATCGGCCACATGCAACATAACCTCCGCGATCCGAATCGCGATCACGAGCATGGCCGCATTTACCGCGTGACGGCCGAGCAGCGCTCGCTTCTGAAGCCTGCCAAGATCGCGGGTGAACCGATCGAGAAGTTGCTTGAGCTCTTGAAATCTCCCGAGGATCGCGTCCGTTATTTAACCCGGATCGAACTCAGCGGACGCAGGAGCGAAGAGGTCATTGCGGCGACGAACAAGTGGATTGCGGCGATGGAGATTCTCACCAAGGGTTACGAGCATCTGCTCACCGAAGCCTTGTGGGTGCATCAGCAGCACAACGTCGTTGATGTCGATCTGCTGCAGCGAGTGCTGAAGGCCGATGATTTTCGTGCTCGTGCTGCGGGCGCTCGCGTCTTGTGCTACTGGCGTGATCGGGTGCCCGGATCGCTCGACATCTTCAAGACACTTGCTGCCGATGGCGCACCACGAGTACGCCTCGAAGCCGTCCGGGCGGCGAGTTTCTTCACGGAGGCCGAGGCCGTGGAAATCCCGCTGATTGCCGAGAGCTTGCCGATGGACGAGTACATCACGTTCGTTCGCAGTGAGACCATGCGAGCTTTGGACCCGCACGTGAAGAAAGCAATCGCAGCGGGGAAGTCGATCAACTTCACCACCGCTGCCGGCGCACGCTTCTTCCTTCGCAACGTCGGCACGGACGACCTTCTGAAGATGAAACGCACATCCGGCGTGTACATGGAACTACTCTTCCGCACGGGCGTTCGCGATGAGTTTCGTCGTGAGGCCCTGACCGGACTCGCGGCCTCCAGCAAGAAGAGTGAACTCAAAGTTCTTCTCGATGCGATTCGCGAACACGACATCCAGCAAAATACCGACGAAGCCGTCGCATTTGATTTGGTTCGGCTTCTTACGGAACGTACCAGTCAGTTACCGGATGTCCGTGCCGATCTGGAATCCCTTGCGTTGACAGCGCGCACGCCGATCACGCGGCAACTTGGCTATGCCTCGCTCATTGCCGCTGATGGCACGCCTGACAAGGCGTGGGCGCTCGCGATCAAGACAGCGCATTCGCTCAAGGACCTGGTCAATGCCATGCCGCTGGTACGCGACATCGGACAGAAATTGGCTCTCTACCCGCGAATCGTGCCACTGCTGGATGGCTTGCCCCCGGAGTTGGCCTCAGCGATTCCGAAGGCCTCGGGATCGATGGGTCGATTTGTGCGGATCGAATTGCCAGGCAAGCAACGGACGCTGACGCTCGCCGAAGTCGAGATTTTCAGCGATGGACGCAACGTCGCCCGCAAGGGCAAGGCAACCCAATCGAGCGTCGGCGCCGGCGGGGTTGCAAGTCGAGCGATCGACGGCAACAAGAGTGGCGCTTTCAACGATAACGGCGCGACGCACTCCAAGGAAGGCGAGGATGGCCCCTGGTGGGAAATTGACCTCGGAGCAGAGTACCCCATCGAGTTGGTTGAGATTTATAACCGCACCGACGGCAACCTCGGCTCGCGGCTGAACAACTTCACACTCAAGATTCTGGACGCCAAGCGTGCCACTATCTTCGAGAGAACCAAGAACCCGACGCCCCAGGTTCTGGCCCGATTCGCCCTCGGAAGCGAATCGCCGGAACGCATTATTCGGCGGGCGGCCATGGTCGGCCTGACCAGCGTTCGCGGCAAGGAATCTGCCACGTTCCTCGCGATCGCCAAGTTCGTGAAAGACGATGCCGAGCGACACGCGGCCGTCACGACACTCAATCGCATTCCGTCGTCCGATTGGCCTGCCGATCAGGCCAGGCCGTTGCTCGATAGTATTGTCGGCTACATCAAGAAGCTGCCCGTCACGGAGCGAACATCGGACGAAGCCGTTGACGCGTTGCAGTTTGCCGAATCTCTCACACGATTGCTACCTGCCGATCAAGGTCGTGCGACCCGCAAGGAACTCGGTGAGATCGGTGTTCGGGTTTTGCGTGTGGGCACACTGACCGATCAGATGCTCTTCGACAAGGATCGCATGGTTGTGCAGGCCGGTAAGCCGATCGAGTTCCTGTTCGAGAACACGGACATCATGCCGCACAACTTCGTGATCGTGCAGCCTGGCTCGCTTGAGGAAATCGGCTTGCTCGCTGAATCGCAGGCTACCCAGGCTGGTGCCATGGAGCGGGCGTATGTTCCGGTTTCCAACAAGGTCCTGCTAAAGAGCAAACTCCTGCAGCCACGAAATTCGGAACGGTTGGCCTACAACGCCCCGACCGTGCCGGGCATCTACCCGTATGTCTGCACCTACCCGGGCCACTGGCGACGTATGTACGGTGCCTTATATGTGGTTGCCGATCTGGAAGAGTATCTTGCTGAGCCGGAAGCGTATCTTGCCAAGGCGAACCTTCCGATGAAAGACGATTTACTCAAGTTCAACCGGCCCCGCAAGGAGTGGAAGATTGAAGAGTTGGCCGGCGAAGTCGAGAAGATGAAGAACGACCGATCCTTCGCAACCGCGAAGCAAATTTTCACCGTGGCAAGCTGCATTTCCTGTCACAAGATGGGGGGCATCGGCTTCGAAGTCGGCCAGGACCTCACTAAGCTCGATCCGAAGGTCGATAAGCCGCTGGAAATCCTGCGGCACATTCTGGAGCCATCGCTGAAAATCGATGACAAATATCAGTCGTGGATTTTTGATCTGAAGAACGAGAAGAAGATCACCGGCATGATTCTGGAACTGAAAGACGGAGTGTACAAGGTAATTGAGAACCCGCTGTTGAAGGCGGATCCAATCATCATCAAGGAAAGCGAGATCGATCAGAAGACCAAGTCGAAAACGTCGATCATGCCAAAGGCCCTGCTCGACAAGCTGACCAAGGAAGAGATTCTGGACTTGATTGCGTATATCGTGGCCAAGGGGAACGAAAAGCACCCACTGTTCTCCGGGCACAACCACGGCGGCAAGCATAAGCATTGACCTGTATTGTTCCCCCTCTCCGTTTCGGGGAGGGGGTTAGGAGGTGGGTTTTTTGGTGACAAGCCACCCCTCGCCCCTGCCGCCTCCCCGAAGCGGAAAGTCGGAGAAAGACCTATGGAACTTTTCGAACTCGCGTGGCCGGCCGTCAAGGCACTGAACCGCGATACTCCGGTGGTCATCCCGATTGCCGCCCTGGAGCAACACGGGCATCACCTGCCTGTATTTACTGATAGCCTGCTACTGGGCGAGGTCCTACGCCGCGCGAAGCCGGAAGTCGCGGATCGCGTGTTGTTCGCTCCGCTCTACTGGCTCGGCAATTCGGAACATCATCTCGATTTCCCTGGCACAATGACGGCGTCACCGCGCGTCTATCTCGATTCACTCCGCGACATGGCTGAGAACTTTCTGCATCACGGCTTTCGGCGGATCGTGTTTGTGAATGGCCACGGTGGGAACATAGTGCCTGCACAACAGGCGTTGTTCGAGTTACGCCAAAAGTATCGGGCCAAATCGGATTTGCTGCTTCTCTCGGCCACCTACTGGACCCTTGGTGCGGAACCCTTGAAGGACGTGGCGGGCCTGAAGCAAGATCGCATGGGCCACGCTTGCGAATGGGAAACCTCGATGATCATGCGGCTCGCTCCGCACCTGGTTGTCGGCGACGTTACAAAGGTTCCCGACGTGCAGTTCGGTCGCGCCTTTGAACCGGCCCATCGGGCCTGGGTGATGCAAGACCGCAGCACGCCCGGCCACATCGGCTTCTCGCGACATGCGACGCCGGAAAAGGGCGAAGGACTATTCAACTGCTTCGCGAAGGCGGTGGCGACCATGCTCAACCGCGTCGTCGCCTGGGATGGCCGGGAGTGGGACGTATGAGCCCACCGCGAGGGGCCTCATGGAAATGGTGGGTTTGCGCCGCACTTCTGCTGGCGACCATGCTCAACTACATGGATCGCCAAACACTTTCGCTGACGGCCACGCAACTGAAGACTGAGATTCATCTCGACGACGGACGGTATGGGCATCTCGAACGCTGGTTTAGTTACGCCTTCGCAACCGGCGGTATCTTCTTCGGCTTCATTGCCGACCGCGTCGGTCCCAGGCGACTCTATCCTTTCGTGCTAGTCGGCTGGTCGATAGCCGGACTGGCCTCGCCGCTGGCGATCAATCCGCAAGTGCTCGAAATGTTTGCCAGCCCGGACGATCCGGGATCGGGCGAGTTCCGCTGGCTGTTTGTATGTCGAACGACGCTGGGTTTCTTCGAAGCAGGACACTGGCCCTGCGCGCTGTTGACAGCAAGGAACGTGCTGAGTGCCGAGCAACGCCCGCTGGGCAATAGCATTCTCCAGAGTGGAGCGTCCCTGGGCGCTCTCCTGACCCCGCTGGTAATTCAGGCGATTCGAGCGACGGGTGCTCCCTGGCAAGCTCCGTTTCTGATCATCGGCGTGATCGGCATGCTTTGGGTGCCGATGTGGTTCGCACTGGTTCGCCGAAACGATTTGCCCTACGTCCGCGTCGAGAAAGCCAAGGATGCGCCGCCGATTCATCTCGGACGAATGCTCTTCCAGCTTGTGGTGCTCGTGACGATTGTCGTCACCATCAGTCTCGCCTGGCAGTTTCAGCGAGCGTGGTTGCCGAAATATCTGAAAGAGTACCACCATTACTCGGAGTCTACGGCGAACTACTTTACGTCGGGTTACTACATCGTTGCCGATCTCGGCTGCCTGTTCTTCGGAGGGGTAGTTAGCGTGTTGACCTGGCGGAACGTCCATGTTCGCTGGGCCAGGCTCGTCAGTTTCACGCTTTGCACGGTGTTGATCGCTCTCTCGGCACTCGTGCCGTTGCTGGATCGCGGTCCAATCCTGTTGGTCTGCCTCGTCGCAGTGGGTGCCGGGGCACTCGGCGCTCACCCGCAGTATTACGCACTGGTACAAGACTTGCCGGCTCGACACATGGGGGTATTGTCCGGCTTGCTTGCTGCAACATCCTGGTTTGCGGTGGGCTACATGCAGGGAGAGATGGGGAACTACATCAAGGAAAGCAAATCGTACGACTTTCCGCTGGTGGTCACGGGCCTGGCCCCCATCGCGGCCCTGATTGCGATGGGGGCTTGGACCATGTTTGGAAGCAAATCAGACCCGCGACCGTAAGGGAGCGGTCCATCGACCCCTCGGTGCTGGGCGCTCGCTAACGTTCGAGGCTCCGTATTATTTTGGATCAACCAGCCGTCCAGCCGTCGTCGTGCGAATGCTATACAGCACCCCGCCGCCGGTGATGTATAGCGTTTTGCGATCTACGCCACCGAAGGCACAGTTGGTCACTTCATCGGTCGGAACTCCCAGGAACGTCAGAAACTTGCCATCTGGTTCGAACACGTAGATACCCCCCTTCTTGTCCTCGGCTGGCTCGAAAGGCGGATTCGGCTTGTTCAATCCACCTGCCACGTAGAGCCTGCCTTTCACGTCCTGCTTCAAGCCGTCGGGACCACGGCCGTCGCCCCAATCGTAAAGCAGCTTCTGGCTTTTGAGATCGACGCTGCCGTCTTGCTTCAGGTCGAAGCGATAGAGCTTGCGGGCACTCCCCTTCGCGTCGTTGTTGTTGTCGGCCACGAACAGGAACTTGTCGTCCGCGGACACGAGCACGCCGTTGGCTCGCTCGACTTCGCGACCAATCACTCGCGTCACCTTGCCGTCGGGGTCAATGCGATAGACCCCCTCAACCGTCTTCCCGGATTCGTCCCTGATTTCCAGCTTGCTCCGATCGCCATAGCACGGGTCGGAAAAGTAGATGCGGCCCGTCGAATCAACGGTGATGTCATTCGGCTGATTGAATTTCTTGCCGCCGTAGGTCCCGGCCAGCACGGTCAGCTTGCCATCGGGCGAAGTTCGCGTGACCCGCCGTAAGTCCGATTCACAAGCCAGCAGATTGCCATTCGCGTCGAAAAGCAGGCCGTTCGTACCGGCATCCTTGCGATAAACCGTGGATTTGCCGTCGTTGCTAAGGCGATTGATGTGTCCGTTTCCGCTGGTCAGGATGCCGAGTTCCGGGTGCCAGGCAGGGCCTTCGCCGGCCACGCCCTTTTCGGCCTCGACTTTCAGCTTGGATTTCGGATCAAATACGTCGTCCGCCTGCAAAGTTGGAACGAGAATCGCGAACGCGAACAGGACTCGGGAGAGCATGGAGTTCCTCCGGGGAGCAGTGGTATCTTCCGCAGAGAATACATGACGCCGCCATCGTTGACGAGTTCGATTCTCTTCCGAATTGAGAATGCGACCATTCTTCGCCCTGCCGGCGAGACGATTTTCGAGGGACTTTCCTGGACAATCCGCGAAGGTGAGACCTGGGCCATCGTCGGCGGCGTCGGCTCGGGAAAGAGTTCGCTAACGGAGGTGTTGCTGGGGCGCCATAGTAGTCGGCTTACCCCGTGTGCCGACAGTCCACTCGATGAAGGGCGGCAGTCCTCGAATTCTAACAGTCTGCACACGGAGTGTGCGGACTACGATGAGCCAATTCAATGGCCGCTCATCGATCGTCTGCGTGCGACCGGGCACACGATCAACTGGCCTGCGGAGATCATTGGCCGTGTCGCGTTCAAGGAGGAATCCCGACTCTTCTCGTATTCCAGGCATTATTATCAACAACGATTCAACTTCATCGAACCGGACGACGACCTGACGCTCGATCAATATCTGCGCGCCGGAACGACGGGAACCGACGAAGAACTCATCAGAATCACTACTCGATTGGGTATCGAACAACTGCGTCCGCTCTCGTTCATCAAACTCTCGAACGGCCAAACTCGGCGGGCTCGCATCGCGAAGGTATTGCTTTCTCGTCCTGAGATCCTCGTACTCGACGAGCCTCTGGTAGGACTGGATACCCAAGGACGCCGTGAGGTTACAGCCATCTTGCAGCAATTGGTGGCAGAGGGGTCACGTCTGATCTTGATCTTGCCGGCAGACGCCATTCCCGATTGCGTGACGCATGTGCTCGAACTGACCGATCGTCGAGTCAGTTACTCGGGCCGTCGCGAAGACTACGTAGTCGGCACACTTCATGTGCCGTCGCCGAACAACACACGGAGTGTGCCGACTACAAATGAGACGCCCATCATTGAATTAAAGAACGTTTCGGTCTTGTACTCGGGGAAGCCGATCCTTCGCGACATTTCCTGGACTGTGCTAGCCGGCGAACGCTGGGCGATTCTCGGGCCGAACGGTTCCGGCAAGACGACACTTCTGAGTCTGATTTGTGGCGATCATCCGCAGGCGTACAGCAACCATGTGCGACTGTTTGGCCGGCAGCGCGGCGACGGTGAGAGCATGTGGGAAATCAAGCGGCGCATCGGCTTCTTCTCGCCCGAACTGCATTTGTATTTTTCGGAACCGCTCACGGCCGACCGGACAGCCGCGACCGGCTTCTCGGACGTGCTTGTCCCGCGTCGGACCACGACCGAACAGGATGTGACCGTGCGTGAGTTGTTCGACTACTTTGAAATCGGCCATTTGCGTGAGCATCACTTCTTTCGACTATCCACTGGCCAGCAACGCATTGTTTTGCTCATTCGGGCCCTCGTAAAGAATCCGCCACTTTTCGTGCTGGATGAGCCGTTCCAGGTTCTCGATGCACGAACAAAGGAACTGGCCCGCAAATGGATCGACGAGCGGATTTCTCCAGAGCAAACGGTGCTGTTCATTACGCACGATGAGAGGGAATTGCCTCGAACGGTAACCCTGCGATTGCAGCTCGATCGCGGACAAGTCGCATGAAGCCGACTTCATTTCGCACGCTTCGCGAATTCGTCCAGGCCAACGACTACCGCCCGGCCCTCCGAGCGTTTCACCAGATCGAGAATCATCTCCACCGTCTTGCACTCGGGATCGACGATCCCGAGGCACGACGGATGTGCGAGAAAATCGAACGTGGTTCGTTTTTCTATGGCCCACTCGACCCCTTTGCGAATCGCCGCCAAGTACCAATCGAGCTTCCAGCGGCCCGTACGAAAAGCGCCAATGTCGCTGATCGGACTCATCGGCACCTCGATCAGTCCATCCGCATACTTGAACGGCTGAGCTTTTTCCTGGGCGGCAACGATTCCCTTGATGACCTCCTCTTTCGGTTCTAGCATGGCCGCGCTGTTGGGATGTGCGGGGTATTTGCAACTGGCCCAGGTGAATCCTTGATCGAGGAGCCATTTGCGAACGTCAGGCCGGTCGGCCAGACCATTGGCGAATCCGCCAGGCGTGCGAAAGCCGGCAGGTTCAACTCCGACCCGTGTTTTCAGAGCCGCCGTGGTCAAGCGAATGTTTTCGACGATCACCTGTTCGGGCGTGCGGCCTTCCACGAGCCAGGGAGATCGCTGAAACCGAAATTGAATGTCCTCCGGCTTCCTAGCGAGCACGTTGACGTGGTCGTATGTGTGATTGCCGATGCGATGGCCATCGCGGGCCAAGTCTTTCAGCCAGGTGACATCCGCCTGCTCAAACATCCGGCCAACGACGAACAGGTGGGCAACTCCACCGGTCTTCTTCACTCGGCGACAAACCTCGACCGCATACTTCTTGGCCGCGTCGTCTAGATTGCCCTTCTCGTAGTCCCAGTGCGTGTCTTCCCATTTCGGGAAATTTCGGCTCATTTCCAGGTCGAGCGTGATCGCGACCAGGGCCTTGCCGTCGAGATTCGGCTCGGCACGACCCGAGTGATACGCAGCGAGCCCGATCGCACCGGATGCACCGGCCGTCAGGAATCGGCGACGTGTGATACTGTTCATTTTTTGTTCTCCACGCGCTCCAGCTTCACCCAGGACACTTGCGTGATCAGGTGCGAGAGAGACGCAAAAGAGATGGCCGCGTTGGTGGCATGTTTTGGCGAATCGTTCGCGGGAAACGTGGCCAGTGTCGCATCGCCCACCAGAAACACGTTGAAGTCTTTCGAAAGGTTCTCGTACCCGGCCGTGGTACGACAGAAGCACATATCGGTTGCGTAACCAACGAGAATAATGTGCCGAATCTTGCTCTTGCGAAGAAAGTCCCTCAGGACCTGGTAGCCCTGCTTGTCGTAAATCACGACGTCGTTGGGAAAATAGTCGACATCCTTGCACACAGGAACCGGCAGGTCCCAGAACCCTGCCCCGTTGAATTTCGGCCCGGCATCGAGTCCAGGGAACTGCTTGAAGTAATCGATGACGGGTCGATCTCTTGACAACGTCAATTTTCCCGACAAGGGTTCGCCGCGGTACTTGAACGACTTCAGCCTGTCTGCCAGTTCGGTGGCTCCAGCCTTGCGTTCTACGTCCGTCGGCGTACCACCGATCGATCGATAAAGCTTTTTGCGAATCGGATCTTCATCGCCGGTCAGGCTGTACATGACCGATCCGACCTTGCCTCGAAGCGATTTCAAGAATGGATTAATTACCTCGCGTGTGTGACGCGCAGCCAGGGCGTTTTTCTCCGGCGTGCAGAAATCGCACACTCCCGCGGGCTCGGGAGTTTCCCAGCCCTGGCCATCGTCGATGCCCCAGGGATGCACCATGATGATGGCCGTCTCTGCTGCTTTCAGGCGGTTCGGCATCTCGACGATCCCGCGCGCGTTGTAAGAGAATCGCCACGCCCGCACGCTCAGGTCGGCTTCTTCGTCGTCCACCAGGATGCGGGCTTCGAACCGAGTCAGTTCCTTCACTGGAGCCACAAACTCCGGATGATCCGCGAGCAGTGGCTTTGGGTCTTTCAGGCGTGTTAGCTTGTTCTCGTAGACTCGCGATGGACCTTGAGCAAGCGAGACTGAGACATGAACCAGACAGAGGACGATCAGCAGAAGGTGGATGCGCATGGCAGTCTCCGATGATTATTTCTTCGCAGCAGGTGCTTGCAGGTAGGCAAACAAATCACGTAGCTCTTGAGGCTTCAGCGGGGTTAGCAATCCTTCCGGCATGAGCGACACGGCCGATTCTCGCAGGGACGAGATGTCTTCCTGTTTCAACATCGTCGCTTCTCCCTTGGCATTCGTGAGCGTGACACTCGTTCCGGTTTGTGCCGTGATCAGACCCGTAACAAGACGCAAGTCCTTGGTCTCGGCCGTGAAGCTCAAGAATTCCTTGCGAATCACGGCGTTGGGGTCGATGATGCTCACGAGCAGGTAATCACGGTCACTACGGTTGGCATGAGTCAGATCCGGGCCCAGTGGACCGCCCTGGCCGTTCAGCTTGTGGCAGGCGGCACAATGCTTGGTGAACAGGATTTGGCCCGCCCTGATATCTCCACCACCTGCACGCAGATCGTTGTTGAACCGGCGGACCTCCGCCAGCTTGGCCTCGGGCGTGGCGCCGCGAACATTGCCCCATTGCTTGCGAACGATGGCATCGATTTCGCGATCTGCAAACGTTGCGATTGGCAGAAGCTCATCGGTTGTGAAATCTGTCGCGGCAATACGACGCCCCACGACGGCTGTCAAAAGTAGCGAGGCCCAGGCCTTGCGGCCCAGCAGCGTCGAACGCAGTTGTGAACGCAGGCCGGCAGGAAATTTCTCGTATGCGTCAATCAACGCGACAGCCTCCGCAACCGTGCCGATGCCAGACCAAGCCGAAATTGCTGCACGCCGGATTTCCGTGGGATGATCGCCCTTCGCAATTTCAACTAGCGGACTTCCTACGCCTAATTCGGAGAATTCGGCAAATGCCGCGATTGCCACAACTCGCTCCTGAATCGTTCGCTTCGCATCCAGCCCCTTTTCGAGAAGCCGTTTCTTCGCTGCGTTGTCCCCGAATCGAGCCATGAGGCGATTGAGAGCCGCATCGTTGGGGAACTTGACAGCTTGCTCGGCAACTACGCGCTTCAAGACTTCCGCAACCGTTGCCTGATGGCTTCTCTGGCTCAAGCCTTGCTCTAATGGCCCCCAAAGCCGTTCGCGGCCGATCAAGAATCTCGCACAAATGGCGTCGCACGCATCGGTCCCCTCAGCCGCATAGCGTCGGATCAATCGGGGCAAGATCGTCGCAATCACGATCGGAGACGCTTCGGCCGAGAAGCATTTGAAAACCAGATCTCGCTGTGCAACCGCATGTTGTTCGATTCCCCACCAGATGAGCATCGGAATATGCGGATCGGCTTCATCCTCGCGTCGAGAGGCCAGTATGTGCAGAATCGGGATTGCGTCCTGGCCCGACAGTCGGCGAGCGGTACACGCAAGTTGACTGCGGACGATGACACTCGATTCCACCGTTGCCAACTTCTCGATCGTCACGATTGTTGCTCGGCCCAGACGAACTTCATCGCCGAGAAAGCGTAATACCCAACGTCGAACATGTTCGTTGGCATGCGACAGGCATTCGACAGCGAATGACTCGGAGCAACCGCCGGATGCGTGTAATGCCCAAAGATATTGAAGAACATCGTCCGTGTTCGTTTCCCGAACCCGATTTCGTAAACGGAGGATTAACTCCGGATCACGACGATCCGCAAGAATGCGCTGAGCGGTGCGGGCATGCCATTCATTCGCATGACTCAGCAGCTTGACCAGTTCGCTTGAAGAAAGCTTGCCAAGGTCGAGTTCCTTCGCGACTGGTGGCTCGCCGTGTGAGATGCGATAAACGCGGCCATTGCGACGATCCCATTCCGCATCCGGATCGGGATGAGCGGTACGTGCGTCGTGCCAGTCGGCTACATATACACAACCATCGGGTCCAAGACACACATCGCATGGAGCGAACCATGTGTCGTTCGCCTGCAGCAGCTCTCCGGCGGTTCGAGCGCGAAAGCTTGAGCCGCGCTGAGTTAGCTCATGCCAATAAACCGAATGACCCAGCAGATCGCCGCCGATGTAACGATCGCGAAATGGGAGCGGAAAGTTGTCGCCACGATAGATGTGGCCGCCGACAGTCACGTGCCCGCCGCGAAAGTTCTCGTGCGGCACATGGTCGAAGTAGCCGTAGGCATGGGGATTGTGCAAGGCTCCGTGCTTGCCGAATGCCTTCCAGTAGTAGGCACCTTGCACGCCGTGCAGCATCGCGTAGCCGCCGTGATTGGTGCTGTAGAGCAAGTTGCCGTGCCTGTCGAAGTCCAGGCCCCAGGAGTTTCCTCCTCCTTCGCAAAACAGTTCGAACTTGCGTGTAAGGGGATGATAACGCCAAACGCCTTGCTGGAACTCAACGCCACGAATGTTCGCGGTGACGGTGCTTCCCTGGCAGCCATAGAGCCAGCCGTCAGGCCCCCAGGTCAGCGAGTTGGCGACCGAGTGGGCGTCCTCCATGCCGAAACCGGTCAGCAGTACATCCGGGTCACCGTCGGGAACGTCGTCGCGATTGCGATCTGGATAGAAGAGCAGGTACGGAACCTGAAGAACAAAAACACCTCCGTGTCCGAAGGCGAAGCCGCTGGCGAGATTGAGCCCGCTGATGAAATCCTTGCTACGGAATTTTCCCGGCCGCTCTGGATCTGGATCAAGGATTGTGAGCCGATCTGCCCCCTTGGGTCCACGCGGTGGTGGTTCCGGGACATGATCGTAGGCGGTCCGCGAAAAGCGATCGACTTTTACTCGCTTCAGGCCGGCAGGATTCGGGTATTGCAAATACTGCATGACCCACAGGCGGCCTCGTTCGTCGAAGTCGATGGCCACCGGCTGACGGACGTCGGGCTCGCTGGCGACAAGTTGAACGCGAAAGCCGTTGGGCACGGACATCTTCGACGCGGCGACATTTGGGGCATAGCCCTGGCCCCAAGCGGTCGCGGCACAAATCGAAAAAATGAGTGTCGAGCAGAGTCGAGTCATGCAGTTCGCTCTGATTCTTCGGTCACTCGTGGCGGCTGTCCAGTTCGGTGTCGCTCACGAACATGGGAATCCTCATGCAAACAGTTCTGAAACCGGCTTTCCGCTCTTCTCAACGCGTGGCAACGGCCGACCGCCGGGTGTGTCTCGTTCTACCTTGTAATCGATGCCAAGAGTCTCGCAGACAGTGGCGAAAAAAGCGGCTGTGGAGACAGGGCGTTCCGCGACCGTCGCCCCGGACTTGTCCGTCCGGCCGATGACTTGCCCACCCTTCACACCCCCACCCATGAATACAGTTGACCACGCCTTGGCGTAGTGGTCTCGACCTTTGTTCTTGAACATCGGCGTACGCCCGAACTCGCCCATCCAGATCACGAGCGTGCTGTCAAGCAGACCACGTACCTGAAGGTCTGAGATCAGGGTGGTCATCGACTGATCGAGCGTGCCACACAACTTCTTGACGGCCTCGTTGTTTTCGAAGTGTGTATCCCACCCTCCTAGCCCGACCTCGACGTACTTCACGCCGGTTTCGACCAATCGGCGGGCAAGCAAACATCCCTGTCCAAACGTGCTATCCCCGTAAGCCGCACGGGTCTTGACCGGCTCGAGAGAGAGGTTGAAGGCCTTGGCTTTCTCCGTCCGCATCAACTGGACCGCCCGGGCGTACACGCTGCCGTGTGCCTGGCTCAGTGGAACCTGGTACTCGCCGGCGAAGCCTTTTTCCAGTTCGTCCAACAAGCCAAGTCGGCCCTCCACGGTGGGAGCAGTAACCATGGCCTTCAAGTTCTGAACGCCCTTCAAGGGATCGTGGACGAACAAGGGTTGGTGTCGCGGTCCGAGGAACCCTGGGCCGTGGCTACGGTCCCTCACGTCGGATATGGCGACATAACTTGGAATGGGGAAGTCGGGAACGCTGATGGCCTCCGAGGCGATCGAACCCATGCTTGGGTACGTCAACCCGCCCTGTCCTGACTGGTACCCAGTCCGCAGATGAACGCGAGCACGCAGGTGCTCGTTCTCAATCGTGCTCATGCCGCGAACGATTGCAGCATGCTTCATCTGGCCCGCGAATTTCGGCAACAACTCGCTGATCTGAATGCCGGGCACGGTGGTCGAGATCGGTTTGTAGATCCCGCATTCGGGCAAATCCGGTTTCATATCGAAGGTGTCGGTATGTGGCGGTCCACCGTCCATCCACAGCACGATGCACGCTTTGGCCCGCGCCTTCGACGCGGACTCAGCCTCGCTGGCAGCCAGGATCGGAAGCCAACCGGTCAGCGAGGAAGCGGTTACACCTGCCGCCGTGAGCCGCAATGCGTCTCGGCGAGACAGTCTAGTATCGAAAGAACTTCCAAACATGTTCAGGGTCCCAATTAGTGATTGCTCAGAAACTCGGTGCTGTTGACCAAAGCCCAAAGAATGTCGTGATAGGCCGCCCGCTTGTCGGTCGCCTTGGCGATGTGCGTGAGCATCGTCGTCGACTCCTTGTCGGTCGGTGGGCGTGTCAGCGTGGCAAGGAACATCGTCTCCACAACCTTCTCCGGGGTCTTCTTTCGGCTCACGGTTTCGTTCGCCGCTCGGGCGATTGCGTAATGGTGCCCGGAGTTCATGAGGTAGAGTGCCTGGGGTATGCCGGCCTGGAACTCGGTGGGGTCGGGATCGTCCTCGCCCATGAAGAATGTGGCAAACCGACCTCGCTCGCCTGCCTTGGTCTTGCGGGTTACAGCCGTCGGCGGAGGTGTCTTCTCGTTGATGGCGAGTGCAAATACCGCTTCGAGCGAATCGTTCAGCTGAAAAGGCGTCATCACCTTGACTGCCATATGGCTCAACAGGGTTTTGTCGGCAGCATTGCTCCCGCCCGGCTTGCTCGTGCGCTGATACGCTTTGCTGTGGCAGATGCCCCGAATCAGTTGCTTGAGATCAAAGCCGCTCGCGGAAAACTCCCGCGCGAGCGCGGCCAGCAGTTCAGGGTGCGAAGCCTCGTTGGCTTCAGTCATGTCATCGACAGGACTGACCAACGCTCGGCCAAAGAGCTGGTGCCAAACTCGGTTGACTGCCGCCCGAGCGAAATATGGATTCTTCGGTGAAGTGATCCAGTCCGCCAAAACCGGGAGGTTTGGCCCATCTGCCGACACCTTAGGGCGATCCCCACGCAAGAAAGTTGGCGTGGTCGCCTTCACCGACGCAGGCAGCATGAGTAGGGGCTTCGACTTGGATGTGGCGTCTTCCTTGGCCCCGTAGCGTTGCGTGTCCCCTGTTTTGACATAGACCGATTTCACTTTCGTGAAGAATGCGGCCATGCCCCAGTACTCGGCCTGGGTCCAGTCTCCGAACGGATGCTTATGGCACTGGGCACACTGAATCTGCACCCCGAGGAATACACGGGCGACTCGGTCCGTGATTTCGTCCACTGTCTCGTGGGTGATGAAGAAGGTAACGGCTCCATTCTCATCCTGCAAGCCATTGGCGCTGAGCACCTCGCGAGCAAGAATGTCCAGTCGTTTGTTCGCCGTGAAGCTGGCCTCAAGCCATTGAACCATGGGTTCGTGCTTCTGTCGGGCACTGGCTGCCGTGTTCGGGATCAGAAGGGCTTTCCAGATGTCGGTCATTCGCCGAGCGTACTCTGGCGAGGCAAGCAGTGCCTCGATCAGTTCGTTTCGCTTGTTCGACTCTTTGCTATCGAGGAACGCCGCGACTCGATCGGCAGACGGGATCACCCCGGCAACGTCCAAGTAGACGCGACGCAGAAACTCGGCATCGGACGCTGATGGTGAAGCCGAAACCTTCTCCGAGTCGAGCCGCTTCTGAATCGCCTCGTCGATCAACCGCGCGATCGTCGCAGTGTCAGGGCTCGGTTCGGCGGCAGAAACGATTGGGGAGAGTGCGGCGAACGCGACGAACAGCGAGGAGAGTCCAGATCGTGAGATGCGTCGCATGGGCACGGGTTCTGAGTGAGGGTGAAGTCGATCGCTCAACTTCACATGCAGCTTACACCCTGGAGAAGGGGAGGTCAACAATTGCTTTGCTGGCAGATCGATCCGACTTTTGGCATTGGCTCACGCACCCGCATGACAAGACTGTCGGGACTGGCCACATCAACCAGGGTCGTTTCAAGTCATTCCCGGTCGCGAGCGACGAGCATCGCCACGGTTTGTTAGCCGGGTCGAGCGAACGAATCGGGCAGAAACGAAGGCTGAGTTCGATCCGTTGCGCCTGTCATTCAATCGAGGCCAAACGTATGGCAAGGATTACTGGCGATTACGAACGATGCGGGCACACGGCCGGCCGAGGAGGGAAGACGGCTGAAAAAAGCTACGATCCCTTGGTTCTTTTTCAAAGGTGCCAGGTCTGGGTCGGCCCTCTGTTAATTCAAATACTCTTCGGTTCGTGTACCTCTCAAGTCCATCTCAAATTCGATGTCGGTGATGGGTGGCCGTGTGTAGTGCCAGCGGACTCCATGGGCGATTGCCGGACCGACGCGATTCAGCACGAGTTCCGGAAGAATGCTATCGAGAGAATGGATCGTGTAGACATCGATGGCGTTCACCAGCGACCAGTCGGCCCCCAGTCCAAGCAGACGGCGTTCCATCAAGTTCATGACGAAGACAGCCTTCGTGGCGATCCCATTCGGCGACGTATCGCCCCGCGCCACGATGCTATCGGCGGCGAGGATCCCTTCAGGAAGTTCTCCCGCGCCGGCGACGACGAAAGTCAGTGGCTGCGTATGGTCGCAGGGGCGGGTGTAGGAAAAGCCGTACAGGACTGGCTCGGCGGGCGGACGAACCACGGGAGCCACGTTCGTGCGGGCAACGGGGTTGATGCCGTTGACGAACAATCCCCACTCCCTGAGGATCGCGGCATATTCGCCATTGAACACGGCGAAGCCAGGAAAGCTGAACGGAGCGGGAGAACGCAATTCGACGCCGCACAGCGTCGCTTTCGGTCGGGCCACGGCAGCCAAGTGCCCGGCAATCCGCGCGAACCCTTCTCGATACGGGAGGGGCTGTTGAAACACCGCGTGCACGATCTCGAAGCCAGGGAAGGAAACGGCACCGCAAGAGTAAGGCGCGATCCCCGGCAGAAACCGATAGTTTCCCTCGGGATGGTACACGAGCGACATGGGGAGACTCCGGTTCGCAGGCACTTTCTTGGTCGGCAACGATCGCCCTTTACACTAATTCGTGTATCGTCTTGCCACCGGCGACGATGCTAACCGGTCGTCCCGTGGCGTCTTCGAAATGTGTATCCAATGGGATGCCGAGCGCCTGATAGATAGTCGCCAACAAGTCGCCGGGGGAAACCGGTCGCTCTCGGACTTTGCCACCGCGGTATTCGCTGGCCCCGACGACCATGCCGCCTTTGAGGCCTCCTCCACCAAGAAGTACCGAGAAACAATTGGCCCAATGGTCGCGTCCGGCATTGCCGTTAATCAGCGGGGTGCGGCCAAATTCCCCGGCACAATAGATCACCACATCATCGAGCATGCCGCGGTCTTCGAGATCCTCAACCAGGGCTCCGATGGCCGCGTCGAGCGGCGAGAGCTGCGTTTCCAACCCTTTGTCAATGTCGTCGTGGTGATCCCAATAACCGGTATTGATCGTAACGCAGGTGCTGCCCGACTCGATCAGCCGCCGGGCCAGGATGGCACTTTGTCCGTACTGGTGCCGGCCGTACCGATCGCGAAGTCGTGGATCTTCCTTGCTGATATCGAAGGCGTTCCGCACTTTTTCGCCCGTCACCATCTCGAGTGCCTGAGACTTGAAACTGTTCAAGTCGTCGTTAACGCTCGCATGATCCGCTTCTCGCTGCAGGGCATCGAACTCGCGAAGCAACTGCGTGCGTGAGCGAACACTCGACAACCGCAATTCTCGTGGCAACGCCAAATTCGGCACTCGAAAATCCATCGCGTTGGGGTTGGCCCCCAACTCAAACGGGTTGTACGCCGCCCCGAGGTAGACCGCACCCTGATATCCGAACGCCTCCGCCTGCGGGATGGCGACATAGGGCGGAATCAGTCCCTCACTGGCCCCACGAACTCGGCCGATCACGGAACCGAAGGAAGGCTTCTGCGGGGCGTTTCGAGCCAGGGTTGGTCCAAAATATCCCGTCTGCATCCAGTGGGCCGACGGCGCGTGAATCCCGTTCTCGTGGTGGACGGAACGGACAATCGACAGTTGCTTCATCACTCGGGCTTGCCGAGGGAACCGTTCGGTGATCTGTATGCCGGGCACAGTCGTTGCGATCGGCCGATAGGAACCGCGGAACTCGGGCGGCGCGTCGGGCTTCATGTCGTAGGTGTCTTGCTGGCTGAGTCCGCCATTTGTCCAGAAGACAATGAGCGACTTGTTCGCACGAGCGCGCGAGGAGCCCGAACCAAGCGCACGAAGCCGCAACAGATCCACGAGGCCCAGGCCCAGGGCGGATGCCCCCAACTCCAGGACGTTTCTTCGGCTCACGCGTGTTGCTTTGATGCCGCCCATATACGATCTCCGGATCCGATCACTGCCATCGGCCGTTAGTGGTTCAACAAGAACTCATTGGTCGCCACCAGCGACCAGAGCAATGAAGCATAAGCATCTTTCCGGTCCTTCTGCGATTCGAGAAAACTCAGGGCGACGATCTGTTCACGAGGCCGAGGAGACCGTGCAAGAACCGCCATAAAGATCTCTCGCACGTTTTCGGCGTCTGATTTCATGTTAGTCGCCAGCCTCGCCGCCAAGCCTTTGTCCGCAACCAATTTTTCCTGAATCTCCGGGGAACTGACCAAGGCCAGTGTTTGCCCCAGAGCGGGCGAGTCGACTCGTTCGCATTCACACGCCGAGTTGCGCAAAGGGCGGCCGAACACGTCCAAGAAGTTGCTGGGCACGGCTTCGTCCGGTAGTTCGATGGCCCTGGTACCTGGTGGAAAGTCGCCCGAGACGCTTCGGAATTTTGTCGGTGTTTGCAGCACCTGACTCATGGCGTCGAGCAGGACTTCAGCGGATAACCGGCGAGGATAATACCGAGCGAAACTCTGAAGATCGTCCTGATTGCTCTCGTTGGACCTTGAACTCAGCGCGTAGGTGGATGAATTGCAAATGGTCCGAATCAGGTGCTTGACGTCAAATTTATGGTCCACAAAATCTCGAGCCAACGCATCGAGCAACTCGGGATTGCTCGGCGGGTTCGTGCTACGGGCATCGTCGATAGGGTGAATGACGCCTCGGCCGAGGAAGTGACCCCACATGCGGTTGGCCATGGTACGGGCGACGTAGGGGTTTTCGGGTGATGTCATCCAGCGTGCCAGGCTGCGTCGAGGATCATCGTATCTGCCAAGTTTGAACTCCGGTCCGCCTGGCGCACGAGGCTGCATCGTTTGCCCCGTGCGGGGGTGAACCACCACGCCTTCTTCGGCCAAATAGATCGTTTCGGATGTCGGAACCTCCGCATCGGAAAAACCGCCCCGGCGGCCGACTCGGGCAAAGACCGCTGCGAGTTGGTAGTAGTCCGCCTGGCTCCAGCGTTCGGCCGGATGATGGTGGCATTGAGCGCATTGAATGCGGATGCCGAGGAACGCCTGTGCGATCGATTCCACGTAATCCGATGTTGTGCGTACCGTCCGATACCACACGGCCGGCGGGTTCGTTTCCTGGCTGCCGACCGCCGTGAGGATTTCTGTGACGAACCGATCGTACGGTACGTTGGCGGCAATGCTGTCGCGAATCCAACCCGCGAACAGGGCGGTACCCGGACGCTGTTGGCTCGTGCTGTAGCCTCGACCGCGATTGCGCAAAATGTCGGCCCATTTGAGCGAGAAGTAACTAGCATACTCCGGCCGATCCAGCAAACGGTCGATCAGTCGAGCACGCTTATCCGTCTGCGCATCGGCAAGGTACTCGTTCACTTCGGTTGCCGTGGGAAGCGTGCCGCAGATGTCGAGACTGAGCCGGCGGATCATCGCACCATCATCGGCCGGCAGCGACGGCAGAATGCCAAGCTGCTTCCATCGGCCAGCCACATGGCGATCGACGAAGGATCGCCCGTTGGCCTTCTCCCACGCGACCAGAGACGCCGCATGTGCGTTGGTGACCTTCGTGTGAGGCGCCGTGCCCTGGAAGACCGAAATTTGATCCGCGTAGCGAACCATGACGGTGAATAGTCCGCTGCGGTTCTTGACCTGCACAATGCCCGCGTCGCTGATCTCCGCCAGTTCGGGATCGTTCGATTGATACACAGCCTGTCGGGTCACATCACGGGTGGCACCATTCGAAAAATGCGCCGTGATTTGCAGGGGCTGCCGACGTGCCTCCACATCGAAAGTGCGTCTATCGGGCGAGACGCTGACTCGAGTCAAAACCGGGTCCATTGACAATGCGGGCCGAGCGCCGTCCTCGATCCAACGCGAGAGGGTAAGCCAATCCTCGGAACCTGGCTCCACTCGCTTGCCGCCGCCATGCGCCAGGATCCCACTCGCTTTGAGCAAGAGCATACTTCGCGACGGCGCGGCGGCGAAGATTCGGCGGCCTCGCGCCTCTTGGACAATCGCCTCATAGTCCAGATCCGGTTCGTAACCAAAGAGCGACAACCGGAACCCGTTCTGTCCCGTCGCCTTGCCGTGACAACCGCCGCCGTTGCAGCCTAGCTTGGTCAGAATCGGTACGACATCGGTGTTGAAGAAAACCTGTTGCGACTGATTTGGTTGGGCCAAAGCGCACGAACCCATCACCAAGATGACCACGAAGGCGGCGACAGCGTTTTTGATGTTCATTCGGTGATCTCCAACTCGACAAACCGACTGGCACGATAAACCGGTCGATCCTCCACCGTGCCGACGGCTTCCAACCGGAGAAAAATTTGTCGTCCCAATGGAGCATTATCCGTGGCAATCACCTGAAGCGATCCCGAATCCGTCTGACCGACAAGCGTGACCCCGCGGGCCCGCAAGCCGGACACGCCTTCCGGGGCGACCAGTTCCACATGCACCTTGCCAATAAAGCCGTTTTTTCGAAGAGCAGTGAACGGAAGCTGGATGATCTTCCCTCGACCAATCGTCCGCGGCATCCGCGGATCGCTTTCCAATTTGATTCGTGCCGGCTTGAGGTTCACGGTGATCGGATTACTCACCAGTTTAAGAGCAGTTTTACCTACGACTGCTCCTTTCGCATTCTTCGGGGCCTGACTCTCTACTTCGGCCTGGAGGGCAAATGTGTAAAAACCGGGAGCCATCAACTCGGGGAGGAAGATGCTGATGCTCCCCTTCGTTTTCCCAGCGGGAATGGTGACGAAGGCGTTCCCCACCCCGCGTGGAAGCCCAACCGCACTCACGTGAACTGAGCCCATCGTTCCTTCGATTCGCTGTTCGAGTTCGAAGTCGAGATCCAAAATACTCTCTTGAAAGATCGCTTTGTCGTGAGCCGAGGCCGTCAAGACGACGCCTGCTTCCGAAGCGGTCGCCAACGGCACGTCCTGTGTGAGCCGGGCGAACGGAGTCGATTGTCCGGGCCAAATCAGCGTTCCACCACGGGCGGGTCGGGTGAGTTCGACACCACCGAGATCGGCATGGCCAACGAGATTCAGAGTGCCAGCGAACGAAGGGCAGTCACGATTGGCGCTCACGATGAGAGGCACGCGGTCTTGCCCAGGACCAATCCAAACATCGGGGCACTGAATTCCGGTTGGCAGGTCCAGGGCTGTGACACGGATCGGGCCGTTCAGGCCTCGTCGGCGAATCGCGATCACCTCCGCCATCTCTCGGCCGCCGATCCCGACATTCAGGCCCGTTGCCTGGTCGGCTCGCCTGGGAGTCACCACCAAGTGAAAATCCGGTTCCTCGCGTCGAACGCTCATTCGGTAGATGCGGCGAGGGTCCCGGTTCATTCCGCCAATCCGATTGCGCACCACAATTAGATAACGGCCATCCGCGGGGGCCACCCAGCGACCGCTCGGATCGGAATGGGCCGTGGGAAAGCGCGTCCCCCCAAGATTTTCCAAACATTCGGACAGCTTCAACAATTCCCGATCGCCTGACGCATCGAGTACTGCCACGCCGAGTTCGACGGGCGATCCGATTCGTTCGCCAAACGCCTCCAGCCAGAACACATCACCTCGGCGAACCTGAACGGCAAACCAGTGCCGCTCATCGCCTTCGGCCAGTTGACCATTCACTTCGCAAGGAACGCTGATTTCCTGAGCCCGATCCGGCTGATGCTGACCCATGCCGACAGCCACTGGGACATTAGTCAGGCCCATCAACACCGGTGCATGGCTACCAGGGTAGTGGTACGCAAATGCGTCCAGCACCATCTGCGCCGGCTGCAACGGCAGCGGAAGACGCTGTTCTTGATCGGAGCGTGGCGGAGTGACCTCGACCTCGATACTGTCCAATTCCAGTGCGTTTTCTGGCTTCCGTTTGTTGATTCCCGATGGCACGAGATTGCGGCCAAAAAACTTCACCTTGGTGGACTTGCCACGTTCCACCACACAAGGGAACGCAAACTCCACTCGGGGCTTGGTATCAATGTCGAGTCGATAAAAGTGATTAGCTGTGCCCAGATAACTGAGGTCGAAAATCTTAACCGTGTACTTGCCATCGGCAGGTACCATGAAGTCAATGAGCGGGTCGATGCCTGCATGGCCTCGATTCACAGCCAGCCGTTTGCCCGTGGCATCGTACACCTCAAGTACCGCGCGTAACTGCGAATCGATCCGCCGCGCCCAGCACTCAAGCACGACGCGCTGACCGACCTTCGCATCGAACTGATAGCAGTCCACATCGCCCGGTTTTTCCACTCGCCCGTTCACGACCACGTCTAACGGAAGCCGTTGGGGCGCATCCAAAGTGTCGTTCGGTCCGGCTTCCAAGTGCTCCGCACGATTGCAGACAAAGAATGTACGTGGCGAACTCATCCCATGTGTGCCCACCACCCGTAAGTCGTACACTCCCGGCGGAGTCTCCACCGGGATGGTGAGGAGGAATTGGTTCCCCTCCGTTTTTTTGACGATTAAATTCGGAACGGTAGATCGAATATCGCGAAGGCCATCCAGTGCCACTCCGGTCACTGCAACTGAAACGGACGTCCCTGCTTGACCGCCGGCTGGAAATACGGAATGGAGGGCTGGACTGGGCGATTCGGACCGGGCCACTGAACACGCGCACGAAACGAAGATGCAAAAAATGAAGTGCAATCGAAAGCCGACCCCCCTTGCGATGGAAGTCATCGGATCTCCTCAACGTGCAGATACTACAAATAGACTCGGGCCAGGCAGGAGCCGCACAAGGCCATGTGAAAGTACTTTTTCAACAATCAGATTTTACCATTTGCAATGGCTCGATGCAACAGTCACAAGCTTCCACTTACGAGGGTGCAAAGAACGCCGATGCACAGGCTCATATGTCCGTCCAATTCTTGAGGCGTTCCCCAGCTCTTGAACTTTGTGCCGGGGCGGCCGAATAACACGCCGCTGTATCAACGGTGCGGACATCCGGTACATGACCTTGAGCCCTCCCCTACCTCGATTTCATGGAGTCGACTCCCTCCCAGGAATGATCTACCTCCCAGTTGCGGGGGCCGCGGAAAAGACAGCCTCCAGAGGCTCGAAACTTGGTCCGCTGTACTCCGGACGCTCTACGAAAACAACTTCGTCACCGGAGTGCCCGTCACGATCCTCGACGGGCGACCGGTGAAGTCCTCGTAGTGGGTGTCGGAGGGAATGCCGAGGGCGTGGAACAGCGTCGCCGACAGATCGCCGGGCGTGACCGGGTCGGCGAGTGGGTACGCCGCCTGCTTGTCGGACCGTCCATAACTCGCACCGGTCGTGATACCCGCCCCGGCCAACACCACCGAGTAGCATGCAGCCCAGTGCTTCCGCCCAGGCGACCCGCGACCAGCGAAATTCTTCTCGTTCGCTACCAGCGGTGCCCGCCCAAACTCGCCCATGCACACAACGAGTGTGTCCTTCAGCAGGCCGCGCTCGTGCAAATCTTCGAGCAGCGCCGAGAAGCCCTGGTCGAACCGCGGCAGCAGGTGGCCCTTCATGTCCTCGAAGATGTCGTTGTGTGTATCCCAGCCGTACTGGTCGCTTTCGCCTACATAGAAGTCTTGTCCACGTATGCTGTGGTTGAAAAACACCGTGACCCACGGCACCCCGGCCTCGATCAGGCGTCGCCCCATCAGGCACGCTTGCCCTGCCCGGAACCGGCCGTACCGGTCGCGGACCTTCGCGGGCTCCTGCGCGATATCGAAAGCGTCGCGCACCCGCGGCGTGTGCAACAACTCGTAGGCCTGCCTCACCAGGGCCCGCTGGCCATCGGTGGCCGGAAGTCGCGAGCCAGCGTGCGTCGCGGCTTGGAGTCGATTCACCAGTTCTGATCGATCGCCGAGCCGCATGGCGGGCAAGTCCGGACGCAGGTTCATGCCAGTCAGCAGGGCGGTGCCGTCGGTCACTTCGCCGAGATCGAGTGGATCGTACCCGCGACCGAGCACGCCGCCGAATTGACCGGGGCCCGGTTCGCTCGGCGTTAACATTGGGCCGTTCACGTGGAACGCCGAGTGGGGAAACCTCCGATCGGGGCGCACGCGGTGGAGAATGGCGCCTAACGCCGGGGCATCGGTGCCCTTCGGTTGGGGGTTCGACGACTTGCGTGGGTGGGACTGGCCCGTCAGGGCGAGATAGCACGCCGATCCGTGGTCGAGATCGTCGTGCGTCATGGACCGCAATACCGTGACGCGGTGCTGCAACGTCGCCAGCCGCGGCATGTGCTCGCAAACGCGGAAGCCCGGCACACTCGTCGGGATGGTGCCGAATGCGCCACGAACTTCCGCCGGGGCGTTGGGCTTCGGGTCCCAGGTGTCGAGCTGGCTCTGACCACCGCTGGTGAACACGACCAACACCGACTTCGCCTGCCCGAATCCGGTGAGCGTGGAGGCCGACGGCGGCGCGGTGCGGACGAGACCAGAGCTTCCCAGCATGGCGGGCATGCTGAAGCGGAGCCAGTCCCGGCGAGAGGGCAGACGGCCGACGGGTTCGAGGCGGGTTTGGAAACGGGTCATGGCTTTCGTAGATTATGGCACAACTGCGTGCCGCAAGCTAGGCACGGAAGAACTCTGAGGCTAGCAAACGGCCTAATACCGTCATCAGTTTCGTTCCTGCCGGATGGCTCCGAAGAATCTTCCTTCGCCATCGCTCTCGTAGACAAGCACGCGTCGGTGTGTGGGCCCGAGGCACCCAAGGTCTCGGCCGGCGACCTCACATTCCAACCATGCAGAAAGAATCGGCCGACTTACTTATTGGAAGGGGAAGAGATACACAAAGTTACACACGCGGAGGGCCGAGAGACACGTCTCACGATCCTCTTACGCCGGATTCCGTATGGCCTCTGCGCCCCTGGCAAATTGTTTTGCTCAATGCTCTCCACGAGGTTTTGAGGGATTTCCACGTCAGGCTCCATACGCCGTTCAACAACGCGGCTTATGCAGTTTTCCCGCTTGCTTCGTCGGTCGCGACCCGATTTCGAATGGAGCAAGGCAATAGTTGCGTTGACCGCTTCTTTCCAGTAAAGTCCATAATCTCCTACCTCCACCCGTTTTATGCGGGGCCACGTGCTGCCATGAGCCGAGTTGTTCCTTCACCGCTGCTTGCGGTTGCGGTGCTTTTGTTCGCGCAAAGTGCTTACGCACAAGACTTGACGGTATCTTTCAAATCCACGATCAAGCCATTCCTCGACGCCCATTGTGTGGAGTGCCACGGCCCGGAGGTCAAAAAGGCGAACCTGCGTCTCGATGAGTTGCAACCCGATTTTGCCGATCCCAAGACAGCCAAACTCTGGATAAAGACCCACGACATGCTCGTTGCTGGCGCGATGCCGCCGAAGAATCGGGATCGGCCACCGCAACGCGACCTGGAGCGGATGACGCAAGGGTTGCACAAGGAATTGCATGCTGCTTCGCTGGAGAAACAGAAGAAGGAAGGGCGTGTCGTCTTGCGCCGGCTTAACGGCGTCGAGTATGAAAACACGCTCCGTGATCTACTGTCGATCAATGCGAACGCCCAGCTCAAGATGCAGCTACCCGAGGACAATACGGCGGCTGGTTTCGACAACGTCAGTGCCGCGTTGGAGACTTCGTCGTCCCATCTGCTCCTCTACCAGCAAGCGGCGGAGAGAGCGATTCTGGCGGCCATTCCCGCTGCCCCGCTCATGCCGTTCACTGAAAAGCGCACTGGCAAGGACCTTGTGGAAAAGACCGCCCCCTATGTATTCAAGGAAACATTGGGCAAGAACTGCTACATGAAGGACGATGCGCTCGTGCAACTGGCGCGCTTGCCGGACCACTACATCAACGTTTCCACGCCGCTTACACCGCAGGCAGGCCGCTACCGGGTCACGGCGTCACTTTACGCAGTTGGCACTCAGGGCAAGCCGCTGACCATCGCGTTCTGTTGCCGGCCAATCCGCGAGCGCGGCGCACAAGAGTTGCGCACCTGCCGCGATGTTCCGGAGAACAAGCCGACTGTCTTCGAAGCCGAGTTCGACATCAATCGCGAGTGCCATGTTTGGATCCACGCCTGGGGCCTGCCTGATCGCTACGAGTTCTTCTTGAAAAAAGTGAAGAGTCCTCTCGAAGAGTACGCGGGGCCAGGGCTAGTCGTCGAGTGGATCAAGATTGAAGGCCCACTTGGACCCTGGCCGCCGGAAAGTTATCAGCGCGTCTTCAAGGACGTGCCGCTCCAGGCGCGTTCGGTCGCCCGGGCAGCGGCCGAGAAACGCCCGATTCCGAATATTGGCAATCGCCCCGCAACTTTCTGGGAAGTTCATGACCCGCTCGTGCCAGTGTCCACCAAGCCCAAGGAGGACGCCGAGCGATTGATCCGCGATTTTCTGCCGCGCGCCCTACGCCGCCCGGCGAGCGAGGAGTTGCAAAAGCACTACGTCAAGCTGGTGCATGATCGGCTCGACGACAACTACACGTTTGTGGATGCGATGGTGCATGGGTACAAGTCCGTCCTTTTGTCAACGCACTTCCTGTACTTGCTGGAGCCGGGCTCGCCTCAATTAACGCCGCAAAAGGACCTTCAATCCACGCGTCTGGACGATTACGCCCTCGCGAATCGACTCGCCTATTTCCTGTGGTCGTCGATGCCCGATCGGGAACTGTTGGACGTGGCGCAGAAACAGGAGTTGACGAAACCAGACGTACTGCGCGCTCAGGTCGAACGAATGCTGAAGGACCCGAAAGCCCAGCGATTCACGGAAAACTTCACCGGTCAATGGCTCGATCTGCGCAAAATCAATGACACCTCGCCCGACCCACGACTGTATGGCGAATTCGATCAGTATTTGTTCTGGTCGATGCCACGCGAAACCGAGGCGTACTTCAAGGAAATCTTGCGCCACGACCGGAGTCTGCTGGAATTTGTCGATTCGGACTGGTCGTTCCTCAATGAACGCCTGGCCCGGCATTACGGGATTGCGGGCGTGGTCGGTCAGGAATTGCGCACGGTGAAATTTGCCGAGGGGAGCCATCGCGGCGGCGTCATGACCCATGCCAGCGTTCTCAAGGTCACTGCGGACGGCACGCGCACATCGCCGGTGCTGCGCGGCAAATGGGTGCTCGATCGCATCCTCGGTAAGCCTCCTGCACCGCCACCTCCCGGCACTCCGAGTTTCGAACCGGACATACGCGGCGCGACCACCATCCGCGAACAACTCGACAAGCATCGAAACACCCCTGCTTGCGCGACGTGCCACGTTCACATCGATCCGCCGGGATTCGCGCTGGAAAATTTCGACGCCCTCGGCGGCTGGCGCGATTTTTATCGCGCGACCGCGCCAACCAAGAAGGGGGTCGTGAAAGGCCAGCGCTATTACCATGGCCCCGATGTCGAACTCGGCGGCGTGACCCCCAACGGCAAGGCATTCAAGAACATCGACGACTACAAAAAGATCCTGCTCGAGGATAAGGACCAGTTGGCCCGCAACCTGACCGAGAAATTGTTGATCTACTCGACCGGCGCCGACATCCAGTTCGCCGACCGCGAAGTTGTCGAACAGATCGTGGCGGCCTTGCGTGTGAAGAATTATGGATTCCGTACGCTAGTCCATGAAGTGGTGCAAAGTCGGCTGTTCTTGAGCAAGTAAACGGAGAAGAGCATGGCCTTCAAGCGACTCGACCGTCGAACCTTTCTCCGCACCGCCGGCGTCTGCGTCGGGCTGCCGTTGCTCGATGCCATGCAGCCGTCTGTCTTCTCGAAAGAGAAGCGGGCCGTGCTGCCACGCCGAATGGTGCTGATAGGCCGGCCGTTCGGCTTGCATACGCCGCTTCTGTTTCCGGAGAAAGCCGGAGCCGATTACGAACACACGCGCTACACGCGCATCCTCGACGCGCACCGCAAGCAACTCACCGTCTTCTCCGGCATGTCGCATCGCGGCTATACCGATGGGCACCACAACGACATCGCTCTGTTCACGGGTGCTCCGCCGGAAGGGATTCGCCTCAACGACATCCACAACACCATTTCCCTCGACCAAGAGGTTGCCTCGCACATCGGCGGCGAGACACGCTTTGCCTCGCTCGTTCTGGGCGGCACCGTTTATTCCTGGAATCGTCGCGGCTTGCGCGTGCCTGCCCAACACTGGGCCAGCGGCGTCTTTCGCCAGCTTTTCATCCAGGGCACTCCTGAAGAAGTCGCCCGCGAAGTCCGCCGGCTGCGCGACGGCCGCAGCATCCTCGACGAATTGCGTGCTCAGGCGCGAACGTTGTCCGCCAGCCTCGGCGCCGCCGATCGTCAACGCCTGGACCTACTTCAGACTTCGATTCGCGAAGCCGAGCAACGCTTGCAACAAGATGAAGCGTGGGTCAATCGGCCCAAGCCGAAGGTCACCGCACCGATACCGACAAACGAGGCTTTCCTGCCCGGCCAGTTGATCGCGCGTTCCAGGCAGTGGTACGACCTCATGCACCTCGCCCTGCAAACGGATTCAACGCGCGTGATCTCGCTCTCCCTCGATTCGCAAGAACAGCCGATAATCGACAAAGTCAGCATCGGCCATCACGACGCCTCGCATCATGGCCAGGACCCGACCAAGATCGAGCAATTGGCGTTGATTGAAGAAGCGGAATTACGCGTGTTCAACGACTTCCTGACCAAGCTCAAGAACTCGACCGAAGGTGACGAGACGCTCCTGGACCGAACGATGGTCTGCTATTCCAGCAATCTGGGCAATGGCTCGGGGCATTCGCCCAACAACTTGCCAATCCTTCTCGCCGGCGGTGGTTTGCGTCATCAGGGGCACGTCGCCTTCGATCGCCAAAAAAACAAACCGTTCTCCAATCTGTTCGTCCGGATGATTCAGCAAATGGACATCGAGGCCAAGTCGTTCGGCTCAAGCACCGGCGTAATTAGCGAAGTATAGCGGGAATTTTTATCAATGAGCATGCACCAAGGCCGGTGCTTGGGGCGGCGAGATCCTGCCGAGCCATGAGGGTGAGCGGTTCTCCGGATTGGCAGTGGCCTTACCATCCCAAGAACTGCCCCGTGACATGTGAAATGGCCGTCTAGTTATCAAGTGGTTGCAAGACCGTCCGCCGCCAACTCCAGTTCGCCGGTTTCATCATCCCACCAAGAATCAGCATCCGCGAATCGAGGTGTGCCGGTCAGGCAAGCAAAGAAGGTGGTCATCAGGCACGATTATCCCCGATGGCCAAGGCATGTGCTGGAAAATCGGGCCAAGCACATGCCGGGGGTGTCTTGTGAACGATGTCGTTGCGAGTGCGGGCCAGCCGCTTCCAGTCTGTGGTGACGAAAATCGGATAAAGGTTGAAGACACCCTGCTCGGCGTAGACCGGACCGCCTTCTCTCTGCATTTCCCACCCTGACGTTCATGCTTTCTCACTGACGTTCCATTGGGCGTGCTTTTTTAAGCTCCTTATGAAAATCCGGCCATTCGTAATCAACCAGTATCTGTTCGCCGATCTCAATGTCCCGTAGGGCTCGGAACACCAATTCCAGCTTGGCCGTCCTTGGGCGAAACGATGCGTTCGGACTGCTGGAATGGTTATAGATCGAGCCATAACCCAGAATGACCGCGCTTCCGTGACGACCCCATTGGAAAAGATAGTGCTCCAACACTTCACCATCGCATTTTTTCGTGAAACGCCTACTCACCGGCACGACCGGACAGATCTCGATGATCTCGCCTTTAATGAACCTTCGGCCGGCGAACATTCCCCGGCCCATGCCTCGAACTCTTCGGAGCAAGAGAGACTCGCCAGTGCTCGGTGTATTTGTCATGCAAAATTTGAAAACGATGGAGTGTTTGATGGTAGGGTGGCGGGCCAGTTCACCGCCTCCCACTCGGGAGGATTATAGGAACAGGTGAAGAGGCGGAACCCAGCGTTGATTCCAACATGATCGGAAGGCGACTCCCGACGATCCGGACGCGGGCACACCTTTGATTTGTCTTCATATCTGCACCTCCTGCCGACTCGGAATCGAAAGTGAATCCCATTACCAAGATGGCAAATGGATCGTCGATTGCATCGTCTTGAGCAGTTCTCCACAGTCGATCGACTCTGCGAAGTCGCGTGAGTGCACAAACTGAACCATCCCTGACACCCGGATGGACGAAGGTGAAAGTCGCCGCCGTCGGTCCGATCGTCATGGATCAGCTAATCGAGATTGGCGCTCTCTCCGACATGTCTCCCTCGAAAGGTTTCCAGATGAAGAGCCTCGTGCAGCATATTAAGTGAACTACGACCGACGATCGCGGCGTATGGTTGCCACAATTCCAAGCACCTTTTGCCCAGAACACTCACCACGGAAGCAAAGTTCCGAACGAATCGGCTAATTTTCACAACCTCTAATCAATTACTGCATCTGCACTTACGTGCTAATCCGGCATCACGATTCATCGGGCGGCACTCGACTTGCGTTCTACCTGATCGACCGAATCCGAATGCGCCTATGCCCGCTCTTTCCGAGGTCTGGTGTGAATCGCAAGCCACGAAAGACGGTTGTCGTTATCGGTAACGGCATGGTTGGACATCGCTTCTGCGAGCGCTTGATCGATTTCGATATCAAGCGCGAGTGGCAAATTGTCACGTTCGGTGACGAGCCTCGTCCTGCCTACGATCGCGTCAACCTCACCAAGTACTTCGAGCACCGCACGGCCGAAAAACTATCCCTTTCGGAACCGGGCTGGTACGAAAAGAATGGGGTCACGCTCCACACGGGCGACTGCGTAACGGTTATCGATCGCGAGAAAAAGATCGTTCGTTCCGCAAGCGGCCGCGAGATCGCCTACGATGCCGTCGTGCTGGCGACCGGCTCGGCCCCGTTCGTTCCGTCGGTGCCGGGCGTGGATAAAAAGGGCGTCTTCGTCTATCGCACGATTTGCGATCTCGAGAAGATCATAGCCTACGGTCAGGGCGTCAAGAAAGCGGCCGTCATCGGCGGAGGGTTGCTCGGTCTGGAGGCGGCCAAGGCGGCCTACGATCTCGGCCTGGAAACGCACGTCGTCGAATTCGCTTCACGACTGATGCCCCGGCAGATCGACGAGTCGGGTTCGCGCGTTCTGGTTGGCAAGATCAACGCGCTCGGCGTACAGGTCCACCTCAACAAGAATACGAAACAGATTCTCGGGAACGGCAAAGTGGAAGGCATGTCGTTCGCCGACGGGGCCGAACTCGATGTCAAAATGGTGATCGTCTCGGCGGGGATCAAGCCACGCGATGAACTCGCGCGATCGTGCGGCTTGCTGGTGGGTCAGCGTGGCGGTGTCGTTGTTGACGATCGTCTGCGAACTTCGGATCCGGACATTGTCGCCATCGGCGAGGTGGCACTGTACGGAGGCATGATCTACGGTCTAATCGCGCCCGGCAATGAGATGGCCGAAATCGCCGCGGCCAATTTTGTGGGCGAATCACGCACGTTCACCGGCGCAGACATGAGCACCAAATTGAAGCTCATGGGCGTCGATGTCGCCAGCTTCGGCAACTGCTTCCCCGACGAGAAAACTTCGAAGGCGATTACTTACGAAGACCCATTCAAGGGCACGTACAAGAAGCTGCTCTTCTCGCTCGAAGGCGACAAGTTGCTCGGCGGCATTCTCGTGGGCGATGCCGCGGAGTACAGCAAGTTCTCCATGCTCGCCAAGAGCGACAAACCACTGCCGATGACGCCCGGCGAACTCCTCGTCCCATCTTCTTCCGGCACGGCGGCAGATAGTCTCGGCCTGATGTCGAACGATTCGCAAATCTGTTCCTGCAATAACGTCAGTATGGGAGCCATCTGCTCGGCGATCAGCGAGCAAAAGCTATGCACGGTCGAAGAAGTGAAGAAATGCACGAAAGCCGGCACGGGCTGCGGTGGATGCCTGCCCTTGGTCACCGACCTGTTCAAGGCCGAGATGAAGAAGTCCGGCCAGAAGGTGAACTCCGCGCTCTGCGAGCATTTCGCGCACACGCGTCAGGAACTGTTCGAGATCGTCAAAATCAAGGGGCTCAAGTCGTTCGGCGATCTTATCAAGAGTCACGGCAAAGGCCACGGTTGCGAGATCTGCAAGCCGGCGGTTGCGTCCATCATCGCAAGTTTGTGGAACGAGAACATCGTCGACCATACGACCATCCAGGACACGAACGATCGCTTCCTCGCCAATATCCAACGGGGTGGAACGTACTCGGTGGTGCCGCGCGTGCCGGGCGGCGAAATCACGCCGCAGAAGTTGATCGTCCTCGGTGAAGTCGCCAAGAAATACGGCCTGTACACGAAGATCACCGGTGGCCAGCGCGTCGATCTCTTCGGCGCGCCGGTGCATCTGCTTCCCGATATATGGGAAGAACTGGTGGCTGCCGGTTTCGAGAGCGGCCACGCTTACGGCAAGGCCCTGCGGACGGTGAAGAGTTGCGTCGGCACAACTTGGTGCCGGTACGGAGTGCAGGATGCCGTCGGCTTCGCGGTCCGCGTCGAGAACCGCTACAAGGGCGTGCGTTCGCCACACAAAATCAAGGCCGCAGTGTCCGGTTGCATTCGCGAGTGTGCCGAGGCGCAAGGCAAGGATTTCGGCATCATCGCCACCGAGAAGGGCTGGAATCTTTACGTCTGTGGCAACGGCGGCGCCACGCCACGCCACGCCGATCTGCTCGCCGCCGACATCGACGACGAAACCTGTCTCCGCTACATCGATCGCTTCCTGATGTACTACATTCAGACCGCCGATCGGCTGACGCGCACCTCCGTCTGGCTCGAGAAGATGGAAGGCGGAATCGACTATCTCAAAGACGTCATCGTCAACGACCGTCTTGGCATCGGTGCGGACCTCGAACGGCAGATGCAATTCCTGGCCGACACTTACAAGTGCGAATGGGCCGAGGTTGTGAGGGATCCCGAGAAGCGCCGCCTGTTCAAGCAGTTCATGAATACCGACGAGTCGGAACCCACCATCGAATTTGTCAAGGAACGCGAGCAGAATCGCCCGGCGGACTGGAACTCGTCGTTTGTGCCATCGAGTGAATTGAAATTACGCGATCGTTCCTCAGGTTCCGCGCCCGCTTTCACTGCGCTGGCTGTGAAACTCCCGACGGCTTGGGTGTCCGTGGGCAAGGTCTGGGACTTTCCCGCCGAGGGCGGTGCCACGGTTCGCCACGGCAAAACGCAGATCGCCGTTTTCAACTTCGCCAGCCGAGGCGAGTGGTACGCCTGCCAGAACATGTGCCCGCACAAACGCGAATTCGTGCTGAGTCGCGGCATGATCGGCGACCAGAACGGAACGCCGAAGGTCGCTTGCCCGTTGCACAAAAAGACGTTCTCCCTGGAATCGGGTGAGTGTTTGACGGGCGAAACGTCTGCCGTGGAGATCTTCCCCGTGAAGATCGATGGCGACGACGTGTACCTGCAACTGCCAGACGTGGAAGTAATGGATGCGGTGCTGGCAACCGACAAGACGTGCAACAAGGCATGTCATCACGAATTACAAACGGTCTAAGTGAAAGCGATTGCAAGGTGCAAAGCATGATTTCGCGTGATTTTCGCCAGGTGGGGCATTCGCCTACGTTGCTGACGGCGACGTTATATTTCGGCGTCACGACCACGGTCTGGCTCCTGTTCGGCGGCTTGGCGAGTACGCTCGGCGATGAGTTCAGTCTCACGAACCTGGAGCTTGGCCTGCTGGTCGCCGTGCCGAGTCTGGGCGGAGCGCTGCTGCGGTTGGTCTTGGGCGTGCTGACCGACCGGATCGGGGCGAGGCGCACAGGCTTGCTAAGCTTAATATTCACCGTGGTGCCGCTGCTGCTGGGTTGGCAATGGGCCGATAGTTTCAACCGGTTGCTTGTGGTCGGTCTGTTTCTCGGCGTGGCCGGGGCCAGTTTCGCGGTGGCCTTGCCGCTGGTCAGCCGCTGGTATCCGGCTCGACACCAGGGGCTGGCGATGGGCATCGTCGGTTTGGGATACATCGGCTCGGCCGTGATCATCGGCGTGGCACCATACTTCGCGTCGTCGTTTGGTTGGCACGCTGTTTTCGGAGCGGCGCTCGTTCCGGTCCTGGTGATGCTGGTCCTATTCTTCCTGTTCGCCAAGGACAGTTCGAATCAGCCCGCTCCCAAGAAGTTCTCGGACTATGTTGCGATGTTGAAAGAGATCGATACCTGGCGGTTCTGTTTCTTTTATGGCGTCACTTTTGGCGGTTTCATCGGCTTGGCGAGTTACCTGAGTATCTACTTCGTCAACCAATACGGCCTGAGCCGCGGCTCCGCGGGGGCTTGCTCCACTTTGTGTATACTGGCAGGATCATTGCTACGCCCGGTCGGCGGTTATTTGGCCGACCGCATCGGAGGCATTAGTCTGTTGACGGTGATCTATGCGGGGGTGGGACTGCTGACGCTCGACCTGGCCACGACGGCACCCTTGGCTTGGACGCTTATTCTGTGCGTCGCGATCATGGCCATGCTGGGTCTTGGCAACGGTGCTGTTTTTCAACTCGTGCCTCAGCGGTTTTCCAAAGAGATCGGCGTTGTCACGGGGATCATCGGCGCCGCGGGCGGTGTGGGCGGTTTCCTCTTGCCGACTCTGCTGGGAAGCGTGCGTCACCTGACGGGCAGCTTTAGCGGCGGGTTTCTCTTGTTGTCGCTGATCGCTTTTGTCAGCATCGGCGTGCTGGTCAGTGCCGGCCATTGCTGGGAAGGCGTCTATGTCGCGAAAGGCGGGTTGGCTCAGAGTGGGCAACTTAAAGCGGCGAGTGAGCAGCAGTCGTGATTGCCGACCGCCGATCGTGGAGAAAGATGAGCACGGAAAAAATCAAGGCGACGATCTGGGCCACGCTCGTCACGGCGGTCCTGGCTCGGCTGATCGTACTTGGCTCTAATAATCTCACGAACTTCGACGCCGCTCTGGTCGGCTACACCTTCGCAACGCTGTTCGCGGCGTTCGGTATCACACGCCGCTACGCCCTTTGGTTACAACGCCCGCCAACGTCCATTTACTGGAAGCGTGGCTGGAGCGTCTTCTTTCGGATGTTCCGCCCACGCTATGCCGTCGGCAACCTGATCACATTCTTCCGCCGCCTGATTATCGACTTCGCCTTTACGTCTTTTATCTGGCGGCGCGGGAAGTTGCGCTGGGCAGCCCATTGGTTTACGATGTGGGGCAGCCTGACTGCATCGGCGGTCACGTTTCCGCTCGTGTTCGGCTGGATCTTTTTTGGCACCATCACCGATGATCCGGGGTGGTATCGAGTCTACGTTGTCGGCTACCCCACGTTCGCCTTCCCGATCCAATCGTTCATCGGCTTCATGATCTTCCACGCCCTGGTGTGGTCCGCCATCATGGTGATCGTCGGAGTCCTGCTGGCGTTGCGGAGGCGGCTGCGCGATCACGGGGCGATCAGCAAGCAGCAGTTTGGCGAGGACTTTTTGCCGCTTTTTCTGCTCTTCGCAATCAGCGTCACCGGCCTGATGCTGACCGCCAGTTATACATGGATGAAAGGATATTCCTACGACTTCCTGGCCATCCTCCATGCCATCACGGTCATCTTCACGCTGCTGTGGCTGCCGTTTGGCAAATTCTTCCACATCTTCCAGCGCTCGGCGCAAATCGGCGTGGCGTTCTACAAGGATGTCGGCCGGCAAGGAGAGCAGGCCATGTGCCGTCGCTGCGGCGAGCCATTCGCGTCGATGATGCACATCCGGGATCTGATCGCGGTCGAACAGCAACTCGGCTACAACTATCAGATGCCGGACTCGCCCGTGGAACACTACCAATGGATCTGCCCGCGCTGTCGGCGGGCGCTGCTGGGCCTGGCTCAAGGCAGCCTGTGGGCGGCGTCGCCCGGAGTCAGCCCTAAATAGCGAATAAGCCTCCGGGCGCTCATGCGACCCGGCTCGTGATACTCAATGTTGAGGATGCCGCATGGCGATCGAACCCGTTCCCGAGCTTCAGATTATCGACCGTTTCGGTCCGCACCGTTTGTATTCCAAGGGGGCGCGGCTCGAGAGCGGAAGCGAACCCGATCGCCTCGTCCAGACACATTGCTGTTTTTGCGGCATGCAGTGCGGCATCCAGCTCAAAGTGAAGGGTAATGAAGTCATTGGCTTCGAGCCATGGGAGGAGTTCCCCTTCAACAAGGGCATGCTCTGCCCGAAGGGGGTCAAACGCTATCTGCAAGGCTCGCACCCGGACCGCCTGCTCACGGCCTACCAACGCGACCCCGACTCTCCGAACGGTTTCCGCACACTCCCTTACGACCAGGCGATCAAACGGGTAGCCGCGGAGATCGACCGCATTCAAAAGGCCCATGGTCCCGACTCCTTCGCCGTCCTGGGCGGGGCCAGCCTGACCACGGAAAAAGCGTACCTGCTTGGCAAGTTCGCCCGCGTCTGCCTGCGCACGTCCAACATCGATTACAATGGCCGATTGTGCATGGTCAGCGCCGCGGCCGCGAACAAGAAGGCCTTTGGCGTGGACCGGGCCGCCAATCCCTGGGACGACATCCTCAAAGCCAAGGTGATCTGGATCAGTGGCTCCAACGTGGCGGAGTGCTTCCCGATCCTGACGGACTACATCTGGCAGGCTCGAGAGAACGGGGCGCGGGTGATCGTCGTCGATCCGCGGATCACGCCGATCGCCCGCACCTGCGATCTATTCCTGCCGGTCAAGCCGGGCCGTGACATCGCCCTTTTCAACGGCATCCTGAACCTGATGATCGAGAACAACTGGCTCGATCACGACTTCATTCAACAGCACACCGTCGGCTTCGAGCAAACGGCCGAACACGTCCGGGAGTGGACTCCGCGGAAAACGGCGGAGGTGACCGGCATAGCCGAACGATCCATCCGGCAGGCGGCCGAGTGGTGGGGTACGGCCTCGAGCAGCTTTCTGATGCACGCCCGCGGCATCGAACATCACACGCATGGCGTTCAAAACTGCCTGGGGGCGATCAACATCGTTCTGGCGTCCGGCCGCATCGGCCGCGAAGGCTGCGGTTACGGCACGATCACGGGCCAGGGCAACGGGCAGGGGGGGCGCGAGCACGGTCAAAAATGCGATCAGCTTCCGGGGGCACGCGACATCGAGAATCCCTCGCATCGCGCCCACATGGCTCAATTCTGGGGCATTACACCGGAGGAGCTCCCTCGGGCCGGCGTGGATGCCTACGAGATGTTTCGCCGCATTGGTCGCGGCGAGATCAAGGGCATGCTCAGCATCTGCTTCAACCCGATGGTGTCTCTGCCGGACACTACCTTCGTCAAGTGGATGCTTGAACGTCTGGAGTTCTTCGTCGTCATCGACTTCTTTATGAGTGAGACGTCTCGACACGCCGATATCGTCCTGCCGGGATCGCTGCATGAGGAAGACGAGGGCACGGTCACCAGTGCGGAAGGCCGCGTCATCAAGATCAACAAGGCAATCGACTGCCCCGGCGACGCGCGACAGGACTGGCGCATCATTCAGGACATCGCGAAGGCTCTGGGGCGCGAACGAGGCTTCACCTTCGGCAGTCCCAACGAGATTTTTCAGGAACTGCGCGGGGCCTCGGCCGGCGGCATCGCCGATTATTCCGGTATCACCTACGAGAAAATCGAACAGAACATGGGCGTCTTCTGGCCCTGCCCGAGCGAGGACCACCCGGGCACCCCACGCCTGTTCGAGAAGGGGTCGTGGAACCCGATCGCCAAGGGCGCCGGGCCGTATTATTTCCCAGACGGGCGGGCCCGTTTCAATGTCGCTCCTTATTCACCACCCGCCGAGGACGTGGACGTGGATTTTCCGGTCATCCTGACCACCGGACGCGTGGTGAGCCAGTTCCTGTCCGGCAACCAGACGCGGCGGATTGGACCGCTGGTCGATCAGACTCCGGAGCCAGTGATCGAGATACACCCGCTCCTCGCGGAGAAACACGGCATCGAGGACGGCGATTGGGTGCGGATCGAATCACGCCGCAGTGTTTGCACGCTGCAAGCACGGATCGTGACGACGATCCGACCGGACACGGTTTTCGTCCCGTACCACTGGGCCGGTCGCAAGAGCATCAACCAGGTAACGATCGCTGCCCAGGATCCAATCTCGAAGATTCCCGAGTACAAGGTGTGCGCCGTGCGCCTCATTCGCCAGTACGATCCCCCGGACTATTTGAAAGAATTGGAGCCGCAGCAATAAAGACGCTTTTGACAAAAGTCCGACGGAAAATCGACTTTTGTCGGAGAAGCCTGTATTGATTTCCTTTTTCCTTGGAGCCGAATGCCAGTCCACGATCAGATGGAATTCTTCATCGACCCCAGCCGTTGCATTGGCTGCCAGGCATGTGTTCAGGCGTGTGGCGAATGCGACACGCACAAAGGCGTGCCGATGATCCACCTGGAGTACGTGGACCGCGGGCATTCCACGCAGACGGTCCCCGTGGTGTGCATGCACTGCGACTCGCCGACGTGCGCCGAAGTCTGCCCCGCCGATGCCATCAAGAAAACCGCCGATGGCGTGGTGCAAACGGCCCGCAAGCCGCGCTGCGTCGCCTGCAACAACTGCGTGCTGGCCTGCCCGTTCGGCGTGCCGAAGATGATGACGGACTTCGAGTTGATGATGAAGTGCGACATGTGCTACGACCGCACGTCCGCCGGAAAAAAACCAATGTGCGCCACGGTCTGCCCAAGCGGAGCGCTGTTCTTCGGCACCCGGGAGCGGATCGAAACGATGCGTCCCCGCGGAACACCCGTCAATCAGTTCCAGTTCGGTACGCAGACGATCACCACCAAGGTCAGCATGATGGTGCCGAAATATGCGGCCCGGATCGAACATATCGATGTCGCTGCCGCCATGAACGAGGGCAGCGGCGGCAAATCGATCTCCCTGAACATTCTCACGGCGGTTTACAACGCTAAGGATGAAGCATGAGCAAGCCCGACCCGCAGCAGCGAACGACGGCCCCGGACGGCCAGCCCGATTCCCACCAGCCGGCTTGGCGGCGTGAATTTCCGCTCGAAGTGCAGCAGGACAACTATGTGGCCCGGCGCGACTTTACCAAGTATCTGGGACTGACCAGCCTGGCGTTCGTCGTTGGGCAGGGCTGGATTGTAGCAGAAAACTCGATGCGGAGGAGCAAGGGCCAGCCGCCGATCAAGCCCATCGTGACGTTGGACCAGATCCCGGTCGGCGGGGCGCTGACGTTCGCCTATCCCGATGAGAACGACCCATGTTTGTTGCTGCGTCCAGACGAGCACACGCTCCTGGCGTACGGCCAGAAATGCACGCATCTGTCGTGTGCGGTGGTGCCCGTGATGGACAAGGGCCAGCTTCACTGCCCCTGTCATGAGGGCACTTTCGACGCGGCCACGGGACGAGCGTTGTCGGGGCCGCCGCGTCGGCCGCTTTCCCGCATCATCCTGGACCTTCGCGATGGTATCGTCTATGCGACGGGAGTGGAACTGCGATCCGTATGAAACAACCGCTGACACGCGAACAACGCACGACCATCATCTACGGCATCCTGTGCATCGTGCTGCTCATCGTCGTCCTGCAGCTATGGTTGCTTACTGCGACCATGAACGGCTACATGGGCGGGGATGACACGCTCATCTGGCCGGCGGCGTTGACCAGCCTGGCCTGCTTCGGCCTTATCGCCGGACTGCTGCGCTACATCATCGTCATGGAACGCGACGAGAGTTGACGCATAAGCCGCCCGGTTGTCTCCGCATCCGCTAGCAGCGAGGTGATATTCCCCCTCGCCAGTTGTACTCCCCCGCGGCGCATGCACTTCAGGCAAGGCGTCTCCAGCTCCAGCGGGCCGCTTTTCTGGCAGCGCGACGGCGACGCCCGCACCTGGGCGAGAGTCTCGCCGACCGACTTGCCCAGAAACGGCGACCGACCATCGTCCGCTTGCTAAGCACGCGTTTCCATCAAGAATCTTCAAGGTTTCTACAGGAAGCACTACCGCGTCGATCTCGCCATGCTCGTGATTGCCAGGCAGTACGACGAGAGGAAGGCTCTCGAATACATCGTGAAATATTTCGCGTCTTGGCCGAGTGAGTATCCCGTTTTCGACCAATTGCTTGCATGCTCGCGTAGATCGTTTGAAGCCGATCGAGTTTCAGCAGGCTTGCATTTTCGTAGCGAATCAGCGTACCTTGCTGACTTGGCTCGGGGATCGTCTGGAGAAAGTCTCGATACCTCTTGTACATTCGCGGTTCGGTGTGCGTTTTCGCATATTCAAGGAAAAGGTCACAAAGTTGTGCCGTGAAGAGGGAGTCGGAGGGGCGTACCGGGACCTGCGATATCAACCTGCGGTACGCCCTCACGGATTTCAGAGGGGATTCCAGCCAGTCTTGCCACTCTCGGGTGGCGTGGGCCGTCGGACGAGGCGTTTTTCGAGTTGGGGAACTGAGGTTGTGGTTGACGCATCAGCAAACCTCCCTTGGAAGCAGGGAGTGAGCGAGAAGGCTTGCTCTTTCGGAACCCTGGTCGTTCGTAGCGGCCAGGGTTGTTTTTCGTCTGCCCGATACCCTGCCCAACTAGGGCAGGTGACAAATCGTGGATGTTCGATAGGTCCTTATGAGCCAGCGAATTGGGGAACCAGGATTCGAACCTAAACTAACTGGTTCAGAGCCAGTCGTGCTACCGTTACACCATTCCCCAGTGTGATGAAAATATATCTTTCCGTCCAAGGCCTGACAAGTTCAGACCTCGAGTGCTTAAGGACTCAATTTGACGTCGGTGGGTTCGCGGGCGGCTCCTCGGTTTTTGTATCCGGCAGCCAGAACGACGCAATCAGAGCTATGAGATAGACGCTGCCACCGATCACGGCCGCCGCCATTGCCACCTTCATCGAATTCGAGCCGGAAAACAACGGCGAAAGCAGTTCCGTGTTCACAGTCGCGGCCATGGTTCCGATCATGCGGCCGCCAAGGTTAGTGGCAAAGCTGCTGCCGGTTCCACGAAGGTGGATTGGGAACACTTTGGGAAGTAACTCGCTCAGATAACTGAATTGCGCGACCGTTAGCAGGCCGCAAAAGAAGATGGCGATGGCAAAGATCGCGTAGTCGCCCGTGACGAAATTGGCATACGTGAGCGGGAACAGAATCACACCCGGCACGAGGAAGATTCGCAGCAGCAAGCGACTCGGAACAAAAATCAACAGGATCGCGAGGAGCATTCGTCCGGTGAGGCCGCCCAGTTCCTGCCAGCGCTGAATATTTCCACCACGCGCCTTCGCGGCTTGTGCCAACTCGGCCTGGGCTTTCTTGGCGTCCGCGGCCAGTGCTGCGTGCTCGGGTGTGCCTGAAGGCATCTTCTTCAACTCCGATTGAAATGCTGCGATGACGTCTTGCTTGGCGGCAAGGTCCGGAAGGCCGGGTGCGATTTGTGCCGGCGTCAACTGAAGTGCACCAAAGGCGGCGGCATAGCCGCAGGCGGAGAGCACGGCGGTCACCACAACAGTCCGGCGAAGGTTCGGCGCGAACAACTCCGCGAATCGGGCGCGGCGAAGTGTGCCCGCTCGCTTGCGTTCCAGCCACGCACGCGATTCGGGCACGAACGGCAGCAAGAACAAGATCAGAGCACCGGGGATCAAGCCTGTCAGAAGTGTATATCGCCACGCGGCATGACCATCAAATCGATCCGGGACCGGCAAAGCGGGCAATGATTTCGCATGCTCGATAATGAGGTTGTAAACCTCCGTCACAAGAATCCCACCGACCGATGCGGCCGCCAATGTCCAGCCAATCACCATTTCCCGAGTGCGCTTGTTGTCGAACAACTCGGCCAGCCAGGTCACGGCCGCGACCATTTCCACGCATACGCCAATGAAGGTTGTGCTGCGGAACAACACAAGCATCCATAGTTCCGTGCTAAAGGCCGCACAAAGTGGCGAGAACGAGTAGATCAGTATGCTCGCTGCCATCACCGTCTTTCGACCAAACCGATCGATCATCCAGCCACCGAGCATACCGAAGACCCCGCCGCAAAGTGCCGCGATCCAGAGCATTCGACCGGTCCAAAGCCGCACCGCATCGCTATTGGCCGGCTCGCCCAAGAGCTGACTCAACGCTTCCCGACCGATCACGGGAAACATCAGCAGTTCATAGGTGTCGAAGAGGAAGCCGATGGCGGCAACAACCACAACCAGAACGCGAACGAGGGGTGACAAGGCTGCAAACTCCGGCCAGGCGGGATGAGCGATCGGGGAGAGGTGTTCTAGGGAGCTGGCCGAGTTTCGCCATACCTCTCATCACTTACCACCCAGCGAATGTTTCACCCAGCGGTCCTGCAAGTCGGCCGGGCTCTTGATGTCGTAATGGGAGACGAGAGCCTTGCTGATTCCGCGTCGCGGTGCTTCACGCAGAAAGGCCGCGAACGCTTTCGGGCCGCGAAGTTCGACCATGAAACTCACAAGCGAGACGCTTTCCGCATAGAAGGGGGTCATGTTCTCGGCTGTCGGATAATCGGCCTTCTCCATGAATGGGCCGACCGCGAAGAGTTTTTTCTCTTTTAGCAATGCCGGCACGGCTCGACGATAGCTCGCGACACTTTCGGGAGATTCCGCCAGGACGGCCATGCCCAACAGTGCCCAGCGTGGCAACGGTTGCTCCGCGAACATCTCGGCCAGGATCACTAACGTCACCTGGTGTGGAAGAGTGCCATCCAGAATGGCCGAATCGTCTCTTCGCAAGTCGATGCGGCGACTCAGCACCCGTTCGCTCTTGATCGAAACGGTTGTATGCCCCGCGTTGTCCGCGTTTTTACCTGTCGCCTTGGCATAATCGGCAGCCGTAGAGTGCAGATAGATATCGCAACGAGGCGTCCAGTCGGCGGCGGGCGGTCCGGCCCAACGTTCATACATCGCACGCCGGGCGGCCTCGGCCGTCTGTACGATTTCGTCCGGCATCACGCGCGAACCCTTATAGAGCACGCGGAAACTGGCTGCCTCGATCACTTCCCAGCCTGCTTCAACGGCATCAGCTTTCGAGGTTCCGCGACGCCCAAGCTCATCCATCAATTGCTTGCCGAACGGCATCAGTCGATCGGAGCCCAAAAGCAAAGCGTCTGCCACTTCCTTGCCAAGTTCCGCAATCGCACTGGGAGATTCGCTTCCCTTGTTGATTCGAGTCGCCACGATGTGCAGACGACAGTACGCCCATTCGTCGCGCTGGGTGTCGGTCAACTTTCCACCACGCCGCTGGGCCTCCGCGAAGATGGCCGCTGCTTCGGAATATCGTTTGGCTGCAAATTCTGCGGATCCGCGCGTCAGGTCGCTGCTTGACGTACTTTTCTTCAGGGGATCTTGAATAACCGGCTCGTCCGGAAGCGTGGGCACGGTTCTCGTCGGGACTTCAATCCTCGGCAAACCCGAAGGTGGCGAAACAAACTCCGCTGGCGGTTCCGGAATCGCCGGGGCTGGGCCTAGATCGCGGGGCGACTGGGCGTTCAGGTTGGCTTGGAGCAGAGCGACGCAACACGTCGCGTGAATAACAAACCGAATCATGCGTCGCATCCTTGCGAATAGCGAGGCCTGGCTGCCCAGGCGGGAGGCGAAGCATAGGCACGTCTGGAAGAATTTGCAAGGGGAAACGGGGCGGCCTCCGGCTTGGTCCATCACCACAAATGAAGGCCATGCCAATTCTTCAGTGTTCGGGCAATCGCGACTTCGGAGTAAACCTTCCCCGGAAGACGGCCTGTTGAGTAACGGAGGCCACGTCAATTCCAGAATTCCCCTATGCGAAGCGGGCCCCGTCCAGTTAGAATCCTTCAACTACACCCAGCAGTATCCAAGCCGCTGAAAGGATCTTGCATCATGCGTCGACTGTTGCTCACTGCCCTGCCCCTCCTCGTTCTCTCCGCTCCCGTCCACGCATACATCGAGGCGCCGCACTCGCTCGGTAAGTGCGTGCAGGATTCGACCGCGATCGTCTTGATGGAAGTCACCAAGATCAACGCTGAAAAAAACCTCATTATCTTCAAGAAGGTAGCGGACATCAAAGGCAAGCATCCGACCGAAGAGATCAAGCACAACATTGGCAAGAAAGGCTTTCACGAGCGTGAGTGGAAGAACATCATGGCCTGGGCGGTGGTCGGCAAGAAGGCAGTCTTCATGTACAACGGCGACGCCAGCGAAACGTGCATCGGCACCTACTGGTACCAGGCTTACCGCGAAGGCGAATGGTGGGGCATGTCCCACGCGGAACCTTTTTTGCTTCGGACTTTCTACGGCGACGCCGAGAAACTTGCCGAGATCTGTATGCGCGTTTTGAAAGGTGAGGAGGTGGTTGTCTCGTGTATGGCCGACGGCAGCAAGGAACAACTGCACCAGCGCAAGGGCAAGTTGCAACGCCTGAAGGTCAGCCTCAAGAAACAGGACTACAACCCGAAGAGAGACTTCGTCGGCTGGGGTGGCGATGGCGAAGACTTTGAGGAATTCAAAACGACCGAACTGGTGAAGGCCTCCACGGGCCCGTGGCGCTATGCGAATGCCAAGACCGTTGGTGCGACCGGGGGCAAGTGGCTCGATCTCGACTTCGACGATTCCAAATGGAAATCGGGCACTGCACCGTTGGGCTATGGCGAGCCGGAAATCGTTGAGAAAAAGGGGACGGAGGTCGAAGACAAAGGCCAGGAGATGCTCTTCCGCCGCATTGTCGATCTCCCAGCCAGCGTCCTTAGCATTATCGGAGCGACTTACCGCTTGAGCGTTGCCAGCGACGATTCGGCAACGGTCTTTCTGAATGGCCGGATGATCGATAAAGATCCCGAGGTGGATCACGAATTCGCATACTGGAATCGCGAGATCGAACTCAAGCCAATTCAATTGAAGCCAGGCAGGAACGTGATCGCCGTTCAGGTGCGCAACAAGGCTCAAAGTTCCGACATGTACTTCGATCTGGAGTTGATCGCTCAGGTACCGGTGCCGAGGCCCAACAAGAAGGAACCACCCAAAACGAGCGTGGTGGCGAATCCGAAGGAAGCACTGATTCCGAAGACGGTTTCGGAGGAGCCACTCGATCCGAACGCTCTCAAGGTGGACAAGGCAACCAAGACCGTGACGATCAACGGTGTAGTTGCTGTTCGCAAGCTGCCGAACCTGGATCAGAAGTATCCGATCGAAGTGCTCGGTACATATCCGGCCCCGCGTGGCCAAAAGGCCCACGAAACCGTGCTGACGTTCAAGGGAGTGCGGCCTAGTGATGTGCATAAAGCCCTCGAATCTTTGGCGTTGAAGCCAGGAAAACCCGCCTACGGCGAAGGGACACAGGCAGCGGGACCGAAGATCAAGGTGTTCATCGAACTCACGGGTAAGGATGGCAAGTCAACCCGTGTGCCGATCGAAAAATGCCTGGTGCATAAGGATACCGGCAAGCCAATGGTCCCACTCACCTGGCACTTCACGGGATCGGTAGTCAAGCAGCCCGATCCTGAAAAAGACGCCATGGTGTACGGGGCAGACCTGACTGGCACTTTCTTCTCGCTGTTCCCCGTGACCGATTGCTGCGTTCTGCAAACTCATCTGACCATGAAGGATGAACCGAACTACAAGCTGGAGACCGATCCCAAGGTTCTGCCCGCCGAGGGTACTGCAATCAAATTGGTGCTAGTTGCAGAGTAGCCCTCTCGCTCCGCGAGAGGGAGGCAATGGCTGGGCCACAAGAGACGTGGCAGAGATCACGGCTGCGTCCCGCCCAATCGCTTATGCCTTCTCAGTGACTCAGCCTCGTTTCACTTCGGTTCTGCGAAACCGGCACCCCTGATGAGCCCGAAGCGAAGCGAAGCGAGGTTGAAGGTCTAAATACCACGGGCATCACGCCGCCCTCTCGCGGAGCGAGAGGGCTACTACCCTTAAGATGGCACATTCGCTAAACTAACTGACTAAGAGGAATTCGCTCAACACGCTCGAATGGAGTACCTGCCGGTGGCTGACATCAAGAACATCGACATTCGCAAGGGCATGGTTTTCATCGCCGAAGACGGCTCGCTGCTACAGTGCCTGGAACGCGATCTGAATACCCCAGGAAACTGGCGTGCGATCTTGCAGCTCAAGGTGCGAAATCTCAAGACCCTCTCGATCACGCAAAACCGCGTCAAGCCGGACGACAAGGTCAAGCTGGCGTTCCTCGATACTCGCAAGATGCAATACTCCTTTCGCGAAGGTGACAACTACATTTTCATGGACTCGGAAACCTTCGACCAGGTTCCGCTTCGCGCAGACTTTGTCGGCGACAAGATCGAGTTCCTGAAAGAGAATGACGAAGTTCTCGTGACCATGTTTGAAGGCAAGCCGCTCGACTTCCAACTGCCTGGCACCGTCGAGTTGACGGTGGTCGAAACCGACCCCGGCATCAAGGGTGCTACTGCCGCTGCTCAAACAAAGCCGGCTACGATGGAGACAGGCCTGGTCATTCAGGTTCCCTCCTTCATCAACAAGGGCGATCTGATCAAGATCGAAACCGAAGATAAAAAATACGTCGGCCGCGTCGCGAAGTAGCATATTTCAGCACGCTCCGATGAATGTGGAATAGGCCTCCAGGCCTGTTCCTTTTTTTGGCAGTAGTCACGAATCTTGAGCAGTCGCCCTCCGGCAGGCCTGAAGGCCTACCGCCACATTTTGGTTAATCCCCATTAGCGAATCGACTTCGGAGCCTTCTGCCCATTCGGAATCTTGGTCGTGTACTTCCGCCCTTTCATGCGCTCGTCAAAGTCCGCCTTTGCCTCTTTCAAGACCTGTGGGTCTTGCAAGAGGTCAACCGTGCTCAGCGCCATCACCTTGGCCGCCATGATCATCCCCTTGTGCCCGATCGGCGAACCGATGGCGGCAACGTTCTGCCAGCTATGACCGGGGCTGCCGGCCGCGAAGCAGGCTGTCCCAAAACCGCTTGTCGGCACGGTCCAACTCACGTCCCCCACATCGGTCGATCCGCCGTCGGCCGCGTACGGCTTGTCGGTCATCTCCTCAATCGTGTCGTTCAGAGCTTTGGCCTCCTTCAATTCGAAACTGGAGCGCAATGGGGCCTGGAGTTGTCCGGCCAGTTTGAGATCGGCCGCATCGAACTTCGGCGGACCGACCTTCTGCAAGTTGCGATAGATGACCTTCGAGATTGGCAAATTCGGCACGATCTCATGGCAATCCGTGTCGATCTTGACCGTCACTTTCGTTCGGCTCATCTTGGCAGCCCCTTCACCGATCTCAGTGAGCCAATCGAAGTTCTTCCCACAATCCTCGTGCGAGTTCGCACGGACGTAGTACCACACCTGGGCAGTGGCCGGCACGACGTTCGGCTGCTGCCCGCCATTCGTCGTGACGTGATGCACCCGGCTATCCTCCTTGATGTGCTCACGCATGTAGTTCGAGCCCACGTTCATGAGTTCGACGCCATCGAGAGCACTGCGCCCCTTGTCCGGACTTCCCGAGGCATGTGACGCGAGGCCGTTGAAAGTGAACTTGGCCGAAATTAATGCCTTCGAACTGCTGAACCAAACGCGATTCTTTGTACCGGGGTGCCAGTGCAAGCAGGCATCCAAGTCGCTGAACTGGCCATCGAGCGACATGTAGACTTTGCCGATCAGCGTTTCTTCCGCCGGCGTGCCGTACACGCGGATGGTCCCCTTCAATTTGTGTTTCTCGTAAACCTCCTTGACGGCAATCGCGCCCCCCACGGCTGCGGTTCCCAGTGCCGAGTGACCACAACCGTGGCCCGTGGTTCGCCCTCCCACGGGCAAGCGATCACCGCTGGCCTGTTGCGAAAGTTCCGGCAACGCATCATATTCGGCCAGGATGCCAATGATCGGCTTGCCGGACCCATACTCCGCCACAAACGCGGTGGGCATGCCGCTGACGCCTTCCTTTACCTTGAAGCCCGCTTTTTTGAGCACGCTAACGAGCCGTGCCGAGGAGCGATGTTCTTCCAGCCCCAGCTCAGCGAAGTTCCAGATCTCCTGATTGATGGTCACCAGATCGGCCTGCATCGCATCGAGATGCGTGATCATGTCCTTTTGGATCGGGGAGAGCGGCTCAGCTGCGCGGACGTTGAGCCCGAGAGTTGCGACTAGCAGGATGAGGGGATAGCGAATCATGTGGGAACTCCTGAAATGGTGATGGGCGGCGAGAAGAAGAAACCATCGTTTGCTGGACGAGACATTTTGGGACACCTCCTCACGCACGACTCACCTGTAGTGACTCGTTGCAATAGACCTGTATTAGGGAGCGGTTCAAAAGGTAAGTAAATTTGGAAGATTCTTGAGATTTTTCTTTGGGAACGTAGCAGACACCCAGTCGGCAACCTGGAGGAGATGATGACCAGGCTCCGAAAGTGTGCCGACTCGATTATCCCCAGAATTTTTGGAGTTTTTCCTTATCGGGCACGCCAAGCGGGAACTTCTTGCTCAAAGGGTGCTCTGCAATGCCCGCGAATTCTCGCAGCGACTCATGAATGTGCTCGGGCCGCACACGGATGCCTTTCTCTTTGTCCAGCTTCAGTGCGGTCGGATCGAGGGAGATTGCGAACTGTTTCTCGTCCGTCGCACCGATCACCCGGTTCCCCTTGATACCGCGACCGAGGAACATGACCGAGCCGATCGACCAGTGGTCCTTGCCGTTGCCGGCGTTGTAATTTGGCGTTCGGCCCATCTCGCTCTGGATGACCACCACAAGCTGGTCGCGGATCTTTAATTCCCCGGCGCGGCGGATCGTGTAGGCGATGCCGGCCAGAAACTCGGGGATGAGCTTCATCTGGTCGGGGTCGTTGTTCGCATGGCTATCGAACTGGCTGATGGTCAAATTCGCGGAGACGCACACGCCCGCTTTGAACGATGCCAGGGCGATCTCGGCCTGCTGCGACATTCGTTCCTTCGGACTCGTTTTGGGAATGTACTGAGCGACTCGCTGAAGTGCCTTCGAGTTGATTTGCGCGGCGTAGAGCATATTTTCGCCGCGCTCGGCCCGAGGCAACCGGGGCTGATTTGCGTTCGCCACGTTCCCCTCGCGGAGTGCCTCCTCAATTCGGTCGAGGGCGAACTTATCGTGGTACGGCGAGCGTTCATTGCCCTCGATCGCATCGGCATTTGCGATTCGCTGAAGCGAGGGAAGATAGGGCACACGGGACATCGCCACGAGATTGCCCGTGGCCGAGTAGTTTCCAAATGTGAGGAAGGCGAGCGGACACTCCGGTCCGCGACAGGCAGCGACGAGTGCCGCGAACGTCGGGTACGCAAGGCTATCGAGCTTGCCAGTCGCCATGTAGCGGGCACCAGGCGAGTGGTTGTTGACCGAGTAATCGAGCCCATTGAATGTCAGCACTTCGTCGCCGAACTCGGCATAGAAATCCTCGTTGCACATCCCGCCGACCGCGTGTTTCTTGAGCGGGGCATACTTGTGCGCCCCTTTCGTGAGAATGTCCCCTTCCTTGAAGAGGCGATTGATGCCATTCACTCCCTTCGGGTCCATCAGGTAGGTAGTATCCCACCCGCCGGAGGCATTAAAGACGACGTAGTAGGGGCCTCCATAGGGCTCATCCTTCTTCTCGGCGGCCTCGGGGCGCAGAGGAACGGCGAGGCCAAGCCCGGCTGCTGCACATGTTTTGAGGAAGTCGCGTCGCATTAGCCTCACTCGTAAAGAAACTCGGATCGCCTCAATAAGTACGTGACCACGCCTCGCCAAGCCCGAATCGTGTAGTGCGGGTCATCCGTCACTGCACCGCCTTGTCGGCACGAATAGTTCTCGCGCTTATCCAGCCCCTTCTGTTCATTCGCGTCCGCCACGGTACCAGCAAACAGTTTGAACGTGCGTTTGACCTCGACGGAATCGACGGCGTCAAATCGGCCCAGTATCTTTTCGTGCAGGTTCGCGATGGCTTTCTCAATCGCCTTGTCGCCGTCTGCTGAAGCACCGGGAATCACGCTCGACTCGATGCCCGGAAAGAGTCGTCGTTCTCCGGCAGGGCGAGCGAAGTCGCGGGCTACACTCTTGCAGGCCACGTCGTTCGACAGGATTCGCTGAATCTCGCCCATTGCTCCGCCCGGGTCGGTGGCACGGTCGGTGACCTCTTTCGAGTCGATGCCGCCGTAGAGCATCGCCATCTCTCCGTTCAAGCGTCCCCACTTTTCGCCGAAGACGGCCGCCAGCTTGCGTTCCATCTGCTCGGGCGATAGCATCCGCACGATTCCGGTGTCGTCCAACTCGGCCTGACGGCACGGGTCTTTGGCCGCGGTTCCCAGCCCATCGGCTCGGTAGAAATCGCAAGCAATCCAGTCCTTGAACACGGTCTTGAGATTGAAGCCGGATTTGGCAAACTTGGCGGCTATCGCTTCGGTCTGACGGCGTTGTTCCGAAAACGCTCGCGATTTCGCTGGGTAAAGGGTGTCTTCGAGATCCTTTGGCGGCAGCAGCACCTTGCGGCCAGTAAGGATGTAGTAGACATGTTCGGTCATCGCAACGGCGAAGCGAGGGTCCTTCGCAGTGCGTTCCCCAAGCCACTGAAGAGAACGCCAACGTTCGCGGCTCAGCATGTCCTCCCCTTCGAAGCCCGTGGCGAACATGTCTGTGAACCAGCCCCCTTTTCGCCGTCCATACACTCCCGCGTCGGCGAACTTCCAGTAGTCCTGGAACATTCCTGCGACGGGGTCGAGCGTCTTGTGGCAGACGACGCACTCCGACGCTTCCATCGTCGGCAACTTGTATTTCGCCGTGGCCGCTGCAGCGTCGGACACGCGGGCGGCGAGTTCAAGCACATCGACTCCGAGGAAATGCTGATAGTACATTCGGGCCCGAAGGCGATTACGGTTGGTCTCCGTTGTGGGGTAACGGGTCAGGTACTGAAACGAGCTTAGCAGGCCGGCGTGAGGGTAAGACCCCGTCGTCGATTCCTGATTCTCCGATTTGTTCCGGCCGATAAGAGCCTTGAGCTTCACCGGAATGAACTCGTACGGATCGTCCGATTCTTGAACTTCGACTTCAACTCTTCGAAGTTGCCGTAACCGCGAGCCGAGTAAGGCGAAACCATGATGTAATCCGCCGTCACAATCTCGGTGAACGGCCGGTCATTGCGGACGATGTGCTCGATCAACTTCATCGGCTCGCCGAGCAAAGCCTTGCGGTAGTCGTCGGCGAGTTTATAGCCAGCCTTTCGCCGCTCGTTTTCGTCCTTGATATGGCTCAGGTCGTGCTTCTGATACCAGTGCCGGGTCTTCTCGAAGTGTTCGTAGGACAGGACAGTCTGATCCGCGTTCCCATCCACGCCAAGCGTCAGGAAAATGTCGTTGAAGCCTTCGCGGAGTCGATCATAGAAGGCGTCTTCCTTCATGATCGCGTCGAGAATTGCTGGCAGCCCTTTCAGACCGTCCTTCGCAATGAACGCAAACTCGGCGGCGGACGGTAGTCGGGCCGCGAGCGACAGGGTCACACGACGGAGCAATCGGCGATCGTCCAGCATCACGACGCCAGCGAAGAACGGCAGAGCTTTCGGATCCGCGATGTCGGGCAGCTTGGCCGACTGGGGGTTGTTTACTCGAACAACGAAATCGGCAAGGATGCGATAGCCGGCCGAGTCGAGTTTCAAGACATCCTTGCCGCCGTGATCGAGTTTGCCGACGACCTTGAGCAGAATCCGCGACTGATCTTTTTCTTTGAGGCGGGCCATGCGAGCGAATGTCTCGCAGTTCTGCCGGATTGCCGCGTCTCGTTTGGCCCCCTCGCTCTTGAGCGGGTCGATCAGGATGAACTTGCTCGCTTCCGCATCGCCCCCGGCCTTGTGGCAGGTCAGGCAAGTTCGTGCGGCAACCTTGGCCCAGAGTTCGGCTTCAAAGGAATGGTCACTCGCCGCAGCGCACCCGACCATAGCGAGAGTGGGCTTTTCCTCGCCGCGAAACTCGGCGGCGGAACCAATCACGGCAACCAAGGCGAGAACGAACAATCGCTTACTGGAAGGCATGGATGTACTCGTGTCACCGGAGACCTTTTTCATCCGCCAGGATTCGAGGTCGATCATTACAAGCGAGGGGCAAGGGCTGAGAGTATGGTCGGAAGGTAGTGACGAAAGTTATGGTACTCCAGCAGCCACGCGGGAGCAATCGGACATGAGTCCGCACCATCATTTCCCGCCGCGACTGGCGAGTTCCTTCCTGGCCTTTTCCATGACGGCAGCGATCTTGACCGGCCCGCCACCGAGGCGTTTGCTCTCGTCGGCGGCTTCCATGAAGGCCATCAGTTCGACGGTTTCCTCAAGGCTGACCGGTGCTATGCCGGTGCGGAAAAATTTGCAGATCTCGACAACGAGCGGTTCGAAGCCCCCTTGCATCGGCGGCTGATCGATGCCCTTCTCACCAAACGCGAGCAAGCCGTATCCGGCACTACCGTCGCGGATGCCCCGGAACGTACCGACCCGACCATCCTTCCAGGTACCAACGGCGACATCCGTCCCTTTCGTGTGAACTCGAGACACACTCTCGCAACCCGTTCCCATTACTGTGAACAGCGTTTCGACGCCATGAATTCCGTACCAGAACAAATCCGGGTGGTGCTCTTCCAGCGAGCATGGGCCCCAGGTCGTGCAGCCGATCACCTTGCCTACCTTGGGATTGCTGAGTGTCGCCCGCACGCCGGGATAGTAGCGAAGCGAAGAACTCGAAAAACACGGAGACTTATGCTCTTTGGAAAGAGCCGCGATCTGAATGGCGTCCGCAAGGGAACCGGAGAACGGCTTGTCGATGAACATCCGCTTGCCCGCCTTGAACACGGGAAGAGCCTGCTTCAAGTGCGGCCGGCCATCCACGCTTTCCAGCAGAACGGCATCCACTTGTTTCAGCAGTTCGTCGATGCTCGAGACAATCTCGACCTTGTATTGCTCGCGTAGGGTCTTCGTGAATCCTTCGATTCTTGTGTGGCTCGCCACGACATCGGGGCTGCCGCCAGGAAACGCGGCCACGACGCGGAACCCGGCCAGGTCGCCTTTCGCATTGGGATTGTTGAGAAGCTGAGTGAAGGCCACGACGTGCGAAGTGTCCAGCCCGATGATGCCGATCCGCGTTGGCTTATCTTTTTCCTGGGCGATGGCACCGGGTGCGAACAGGCAGACGGTGAAGCCTACGACGAGGGAGAGTCGAATCACAGCAGTTACTCCTGGGATTGAGTGAGAGAGACGATTGTATCCCGGCCGCAGCGACGTTGGCAAAGTCGTCGCGATGTACCCGATTTTGCGCAGAGTCTTGGTTTTTCCGGGTCTCGCCAGGATTGCTGGCTTCAAGCACAGAACTCGTGGGGACGGACTTCCGGTCTGTCCCTTCTCAAAGTGCCCAATTCGAGCGATTCCTCGGACAGACCGGAGGTCCGTCCCCACAAAACTATTGGCCAGAGGTTGCTTTTCAGCGGTTCAAATGAGTTCCCTCAGAGGGTCAGCACCGTCCTCGACCAGGTATTGAGGCCTGCCGGTCAGGTCCGAGAGAACTGCACATTTCGGGTCAATTCCCAGATTGCGGTAGAGTGTGGCGAACAACTCGCCCCATGTCACCGGCCGGGAGGCCGCTTCGCCGGCGATGCGGTCGGTCGCGCCAATCACTTGTCCGGTCGGCATGCCGCCACCCGCCATCAAGACGCAGTTCACCTGTGGCCAATGGTCGCGGCCGACCTGGGCGCTGATCTTCGGCGTGCGGCCGAACTCGCCCATGATCACCACCGTGCAATCCTTGTCCAGCCCACGTTGATGCAAGTCCTCGACGAGAGCGCTCACGCACTTGTCGAATACGGGGAAGTCCTCTTCCTCGCGGAGGAAGATGTTGTTGTCGGCTCGGCCCTCTGCATTCTTGCCGCCGTGCCAGTCCCACTTGCTGTAGTTGAGAGTGACGACGCGGGCACCGGCCTCAATCAAGCGCCGAGCCATCAGCAGGCTCTGCGGAACCCGTGGGGCGCCGTTGGCATCCATGAACACCTTCGGGTCGCCCGTGCCGTAACGCTCGAGGACCTTCGGAGACTCTTTCGACAGGTCCAGTGCGTCCGCCATTCGGGACGACGTGAGCAGACCGTACGCCTGCTCGGTGAATGTGTCCATCCCCTTCATCGTGCCCGAAGCGTCCACGTCTCGCCGCATGTCGTCAAAACCTTTAAGCAGTGTCTTGCGGTCGGCGAACCGATCGACCGTGATCCCGCGCAGAACCATATCGTCGCGGGTCTTGCCCATCGCTCGGAACGGGGCGAGCCCCTGGCCGAGGAACCCGGGGCCAGGTTCGTTGTAAGGCCCGTGAGTGCACGTGTAACAAACGCTCACGAATGGCGGCACGGACGGATCGACTGGCCCCCGCAACCTCGCCACGGCCGATCCAAACTGCGGCCAACCGCCGGCAGGAGTTGGCTTTTTCGGGTTGTGGCCATTGTAAACCTGGATGGCGTCGTGGTCGGCCTGGTTGCCGACCAGCGATCGGACCACCACCAGTTTGTCCATGATCTTCGCGAGTTGCGGCAGGCCATTGGAAATCTGGATGCCGTTCACGTTGGTCGCGATCGGCTTCCACGGACCAGCAATTTCCTTCGGTGCGTTCGGCTTCAGGTCGAACATGTCCTGGTGAGGCGGTCCACCGACCAGGTAGATGAGGATGACCGACTTGTGCGACGAGCGTGTGCCGGAAGCCTGGTCGGCCCGAAGAACCTGCGGCAGCGTGAGCCCGCCAAGACCGAGGGAGCCGATCGTGAGAAACCCACGCCGGGATAGCGTATTCGGTGAGATTGCGGGAGCGGCATTCATTGGCATGAGCACATTCCGTGAAACACAAAATCCATTCCTGTACTATACCCGAGATCGAGCCCAATTGCACTGAGATTCACGGAGTGGCTGAATGGCAAAGAGCACAAAGAAGACGGTACTGTTCCTGTGTACCGGCAACTATTATCGCAGCCGGTTCGCGGAGATTCTTTTTGATTCCGTTGCGACCAAAATGGGTTTGCCATGGCAAGCGACTTCGCGCGGGTTGGGCATTGATCCCGCGTCCGGGAACATTGGCCCGATGTCGCGAACGGCCCGGCAGATTTTGGAAACCCTCGGCGTTCGAAATGTCGAGGCCATGACGCGATTGCCGGTGCCGCTCACCCTGGCGGATTTGGAGGCGGCCGAGCGTGTCATCGCACTCCAGAAGGCTGAGCACGAGCCGATGGTGCAAGCCAACTTCGTCGAATGGCGCGAGAAAATTGAGTATTGGCACGTGGAAGACAAGCCTGGCGTGTTGCCGCTGATCGAGCAAGAAGTGATGGCTCTGGTCGCACGCATCCTCGGCGGTGGACAGGCACCTCCGGTGCCGATTACGGAAGCCAATGCAGCACCACCCGCGAAAAAGCCGATCGCCAAGGTTGGTCGCGAAATCGCCGGGCGGCGTGGAAAAGGGGTGACGACCATTTTCGACCTGAAGATCAGCGAAGCAGCGTTGCAAGAAATGGCGACCACAATCAAACAACGTTGTGGAACCGGAGGCACCGTGAAGGACGGCCGCATCGAAATCCAGGGGGACCAACGCGAGCGCATCGTCGTGGAACTGGAACGGCTCGGGTATCAGGTGAAACGCGTTGGCGGTTGAGTGTTGTTGTTTCTCACTCCAACATGCACGACTCGGACGCGGAAGGTAACCCGATCATCTCGCAGGTCGAAAAACCGCATCCAACGCGCCCTTCACATCGATGCGACGAAAGGTCTGCTTGCTCGCCGGGTCGAGAACGGCGACACCCGTTTTCTGAAAAATCGCCAGCATCGCTTCCGGCAGGTTGGCACCGTCTTTCTTCCAATCGTACTTAGACACTTCGATCGCTTCTCGAAGGAGCAAGGCGGCTCCACAAGCAATCGCGTTGGAGGATGACGTCGCACTTGCGGGAACGAGCAAGGCGACCTTGGCCGAACGGTCGAGATAGACTTCGTCCTTGCCAGGCCTCACGGCTCCAATCGCGATGCAGTTGGGCTGGCAGGCCGG